>NZ_AKJA01000140.1 GCF_000282575.1 Herbaspirillum sp. YR522
CCGCCACGGCCACTTCGGCCAGCGCGGCCAGCCAGGCCGAGGGTGCGGCCACGATCTTGCTGGCCAGCGGCAGCAGCAGGTCGTCGTCGGTGGCGTGCAACACGCTGACCTTGGCGCCGTTCTTGGCCGATTGGCGCAGGCGGGCGGTCAGCAGCGGGTGATCCTTGCGCAGGAACGAGCCGATCACGAACACGCGGTCCAGTTCGGCGAATTCGTTGATCGACATGCCCAGCCATGGCTTGACCTGGCCATCCAGGGCGAAGTCGGACTGGCGCAGGCGGAAATCGACGTTGTCGGAGCCGACACCGCGCACCAGCTTCTGCAGCAGGTTCAGTTCTTCCAGCGTCGAGTATGGCGTACCCAGCGCGGCGATCGAATCGGCGCCATGTTCGTGACGGATGTTGCGCAGCCCGTGGGCGACGTATTCGAGGGCGGTCTGCCAATCGACTTCCTGCCACTTGCCGTCCTGCTTCAACATCGGCTTGGTCAGGCGCTCTTCGCTGCCCAGCGCTTCATACGAGAAGCGGTCCTTGTCCGAGATCCAGCATTCGTTGACGTCGTCGTTCTCCAGCGGCAGCACGCGCATGACGCGGCCGTTCTTGACCTGCACCGTCAGGTTGGCGCCGACGCTGTCGTGCGGGCTCACCGACTTGCGACGCGACAGTTCCCAGGTGCGGGCGCTGTAGCGGAACGGCTTGGAGGTCAAGGCGCCCACCGGGCACAGGTCGATCATGTTGCCCGACAGTTCGGAGTCGACCGTCTTGCCCACGAAAGTGGTGATCTCGGAATGCTCGCCGCGGCCCAGCATGCCCAGTTCCATCACGCCGGCCACTTCCTGGCCAAAGCGCACGCAACGGGTGCAGTGGATGCAGCGGTTCATTTCCTTCATCGAGATCAGCGGACCGACGTTCTTCGGTTCCACCAAGCGCTTTTCTTCCTCGTAGCGCGAGGTCGATCCACCGTAGCCGACCGCCAGGTCCTGCAACTGGCATTCGCCGCCCTGGTCGCAGATCGGGCAATCCAGCGGGTGATTGATCAGGAGGAATTCCATCACGCCCTTCTGGGCCTTGATCGCCTTGTCGCTACCGGTGCGCACGATCATGCCGGCGGTCACCGGCGTGGCGCAGGCAGGCAGCGGCTTCGGCGCCTTTTCGACGTCGACCAGGCACATGCGGCAATTGGCCGCGATGGACAGTTTCTTGTGATAGCAGAAGTGAGGGATGTACGTGCCGAGCCTGTTGGCAGCGTCCATGACCATGCTGCCTTCCTGCACTTCAACCTTCTTGCCGTCTATTTCGATTTCAACCATGGCTGTTTGCCCAAGCTAAATATTCTTTCAATGATGACCGCCGGCACCTGCCGCCGCTCATCCCCTGCCCCGGCTCAGAGGTAAGCCGGAACCAGGCAGTGTTTATGCTCGATGTGGTATTCGAACTCTTCGCGGAAATTCTTGATGAACGCGCGTACCGGCATCGCTGCGGCGTCACCGAGGGCGCAGATGGTACGCCCCTGGATGTTGTCGGCCACCGAATTGAGCACGTCCAGGTCTTCCAGCTTGCCGTGGCCGCTTTCGATCCGTTCGACCATGCGGTACATCCAGCCGGTGCCTTCGCGGCACGGGGTGCACTGGCCGCACGATTCCTCGAAGTAGAAGTACGACAGCCGCAACAGCGACTTGACCATGCAGCGCGTCTCGTCCATCACGATCACCGCGCCCGAACCCAGCATCGAGCCGGCCTTGGCGATGGCGTCGTAGTCCATCGTGGTTTCCATCATCACGTCGCCGCGAATCACCGGCGCCGACGACCCACCCGGGATCACGGCCTTGATCTTCTTGCCGCCACGCATGCCACCGGCCAGTTCCAGCAGGGTCGAGAACGGCGTACCCAGCGGGATCTCGTAGTTGCCGGGACGCTCGACGTCGCCCGAGATCGAGAAGATCTTGGTGCCGCCGTTGTTCGGCTTGCCCATCTCGGCATACGCTTGCGCGCCGACCTTGAAGATGAACGGCACGGCCGCGAAGGTCTCGGTGTTGTTGATGGTGGTGGGCTTGCCGTACAGGCCGAAGCTGGCCGGGAAAGGCGGCTTGAAGCGTGGCTGGCCCTTCTTGCCTTCGAGCGACTCCAGCAGCGCGGTTTCCTCGCCGCAGATGTAGGCGCCGTAACCATGGTGGGCGTGCAGCTGGAAGCTGAAGCCGGTGCCCAGGATGTTGTCACCCAGGAAGCCGGCCGCACGGGCTTCTTCCAGCGCCTCTTCGAACACCTCGTAGGCCGAGAAGATCTCGCCGTGAATGTAGTTGTAGCCGACCGTGATGCCCATTGCGTAGCCGCCGATGATCATGCCTTCGATCAGCGCGTGCGGGTTGTAGCGAATGATGTCGCGGTCCTTGAAGGTACCCGGTTCGCCTTCGTCGGTGTTGCAGACGAGGTATTTCTGCCCCGGGAACTGGCGTGGCATGAAGCTCCACTTCAGGCCGGTCGGGAAACCCGCACCGCCCCGGCCGCGCAGGCCGGACGCCTTGAGTTCGGCGATGACCTGTTCGGGCGTGATGTTGTCGTTGAGGATGCGCTTGAGCGACTCGTAGCCGCCGCGCTTGACGTAATCCTCGAGGTGCCAGTTCTCGCCATTGAGATCGGCGAGGATCAGCGGCTTGATGTGGCGATCGTGCAGGCAGGTCATTTCTTCAGTTCCTCCAGCAGCGCGTCGATCTTTTCGTCCGACATCCAGCTGCACATGCGATGGTTGTTGACCAGCATGACAGGTGCATCGCCACAGGCGCCCATGCACTCGCCTTCCATCAAGGTGAACTGGCCATCCTCGGTGGTCTCGCGATAGTTCACCCCCAGCTTGTGCTTGAGATGGTGTGCCGCACGCTCGCCACCCGACAGCAGGCATGGAAGGTTGGTGCAGACCGTGATCTTGTGCTTGCCGACCGGGCTGGTATTGAACATGTTGTAGAAGGTCGCGACCTCCTGCACGGCCACGGCCGGCATGCCGATGTAGTCGGCAATCTCCTGCTGCAGCTCGGCGGGCAGCCAGCCATGTTCAACCTGGGCGATGCGCAGCGCGGACATGACCGCAGACTGGCGCTGGTCGCCCGGATACTTCGCGAGTTCGCGATCAATTTTCTTCAGAGCTTCTTGACTTAACAACATATCGTTGGCCATCCATGCGCATTGAGCTGCGCGGTGTTATTGGATATTCCCCAAACCCGGACGGCCCTCCGCGAGGCCCATCCGTTACTCGACATCAACGGTCGATCTCACCAAACACGATGTCCTGCGTTCCGATGATGGTGACCGCATCGGCAATCATGTGACCCTTGGCCATTTCGTTCAAGGCTTGCAGGTGGGCAAAGCCGGGAGCACGAATCTTGAGGCGGTAGGGCTTGTTGGCGCCATCCGAGACCAGGTAGATGCCGAACTCGCCCTTCGGGTGCTCGACCGCGGCATACGCTTCGCCTGGCGGCACGCGGAAGCCTTCGGTAAACAGCTTGAAGTGGTGGATCAGGTCTTCCATGTTGGACTTCATTTCAGTCCGCTTCGGAGGCGCGATCTTGTGGTTGTCGGTGATGACCGGGCCGGGATTGTTGCGCAGCCATTCGACGCATTGCTTGATGATGCGGTTGGACTGGCGCATCTCGGCCACGCGCACCAGGTAGCGGTCGTAGCTGTCGCCGTTCTTGCCCACCGGGATATCGAAATCGAGCAGGTCGTAGACTTCGTAGGGCTGCTTCTTGCGCAGGTCCCATTCGACGCCCGAACCACGCAGCATCGGACCCGAGAAGCCCATCTGCAAGGCGCGCTCCGGCGACACCACGCCGATGCCGACCAGGCGTTGCTTCCAGATACGGTTGTCAGTCAGCAGGGTCTCGTATTCGTCGACATAGGTCGGGAAACGATTGGTGAAGTCTTCGATGAAGTCCAGCAGCGACCCCTGGCGGTTCTCGTTCAATTCGCGGATGGCGCGCTCGTTGCGCACCACCGATGCCTTGTACTGCGGCATGCTGTCGGGCAGGTCGCGGTAGACGCCGCCGGGGCGATAGTAGGCGGCGTGCATGCGCGCGCCGGACACGGCTTCGTAGCAGTCGAACAGGTCCTCGCGCTCGCGGAAGGCATACAGCAGCACGCCCATGGCGCCGACGTCGAGGGCGTGCGCGCCGATCCACATGAGGTGGTTCAGCAAGCGCGTGATCTCGTCGAACATGACGCGGATGTACTGCGCGCGCAGCGGCACTTCGAGACCCAGCAGGCGCTCGATGGCCAGCACGTAGCCATGCTCGTTGCTCATCATCGAGACGTAGTCCAGGCGGTCCATGTAGGGCACCGACTGCAGGAAGGTCTTCTGCTCGGCCAGCTTCTCGGTGCCACGATGCAGCAGGCCGATGTGCGGGTCGGCACGCTGGATGACTTCGCCGTCGAGCTCCAGCACCAGGCGCAGCACGCCGTGCGCTGCCGGGTGCTGGGGACCGAAGTTGAGCGTGTAGTTTTTGATCTCAGCCATTATTTGATCCCGTAGTTTTCTTCACGAATGACGCGCGGCGTGATTTCGCGCGGCTCGATCGTCACGGGTTGGTAGATGACGCGCTTCTGCTCGGGGTCGTAACGCATCTCGACATAGCCCGAGATCGGGAAGTCCTTGCGGAACGGGTGGCCGATGAAGCCATAATCGGTCAGGATGCGGCGCAGGTCGTTGTGGCCATCGAACAGGATGCCGTAGAAGTCGAACGCTTCGCGCTCGTACCAGCCGGCCGAATTCCAGATGCCATCGACGGAGGCCACGATAGGCAGGTCGTCGTCCGGGGCAAACACGCGCACCCGAACGCGCCAGTTGTGCGAGATCGACAGCAGGTGCGACACCACGGCAAAGCGCGGGCCTTCCCAGACGCCATCGCCGTAGGTCGAGTAATCGACGCCGGCCAGGTCCTGCAGCTGCTCGAAACGGGTATCGGCATGATCGCGCAGCACGCGCATGGCGGACAGGTAGTCGGCGGCCTTGACCACCACGGTGACCTCGCCCAGCGCCACCGTCAGGTTCTGCAGGTACCCTCCCAGCGCATTGCGCAGTGCGGCTTCGAGAGTTTCCAATTTTGTCGTCATTACTGCCCTCTTTAGCGCGCGATGGTATTGGTACGCTTGATCTTGTTCTGCAGCTGGATCACGCCGTACAGCAGCGCTTCAGCGGTCGGCGGGCAGCCCGGGACGTAGACGTCGACCGGGACGATGCGGTCGCAACCGCGCACCACCGAATAGGAATAGTGATAGTAGCCACCGCCATTGGCGCAGGACCCCATCGAGATGACCCAGCGTGGCTCGGGCATCTGGTCGTAGACCTTGCGCAATGCCGGCGCCATCTTGTTGCACAGGGTGCCGGCCACGATCATCAGGTCGGACTGGCGGGGCGACGGACGAAACACCGCACCGAAACGGTCCAGGTCGTAACGCGAAGCGCCCACGTGCATCATCTCGACCGCACAGCAGGCCAGGCCGAAGGTCATGGGCCACAACGAGCCGGTGCGGGTCCAGTTGATTACCTTATCCAGCGAGGTGGTAACAAACCCCTCATTCAATACGCCTTCAATAGACATGGCTTACTCCCAATCCAGGGCACCCTTTTTCCAGATGTACCAAAACCCGACGGCAAATTCAGCGATGAACACCAGCATCGTGATAAAACCGGGCCAGCCAAGCTCACGCATGGACACACCCCACGGGAAGAAGAACGCGGTTTCCAGGTCGAACAAAATGAACAGAATAGCGATCAGGTAATAGCGCACATCGAACTTCATGCGCGCGTCTTCGAACGCTTCGAAACCACACTCGTAAGGAGAGGTCTTCGCGTCGTCCGGCTTGTGCGGACCCAACAGGCGACCCAGCAACTGGGGCGCGATGCCGACGCCGATACCGACCAAGATAAACAAAAGTACAGGGAAATAATTTTCGAGGTTCACGATTGTCCGTTTTTACTTTGGTTTAATCGGTGGGAATGATTCTCAATATCAACCAGAAACTTCCTCGACAAAAAGCCAGCTCAGGCGCAAGTCCTTTGCTGGCTTTTCGTTTCTTTCATTCATGGTGCCGACGACGAGACTCGAACTCGTACAGCTTTCGCCACTACCCCCTCAAGATAGCGTGTCTACCAATTTCACCACGTCGGCCTGAGACTGCAATTGTACCTTCTTTTGTTACTTTTATTCAATGCACAATCTGTCGAAAACAGGGATTCTTATAGCTTTATTTATCCATTGTTCCAGATTCTGCAAAAGATCATTTCGGAATCTGGCTGGACTGGTCGCCAGGCTTGGCAACTTCTGCCGGTGCGGTGGCCGCGGCGGGGGCCGCCGGTGCCGGCACGGTAGCCGCAGGCAGGTTATCCATCACGCTGCCACCGCCACCCGACGCATGATGGTTGCCGAGGAAGGTCAACGCCAGCGTGGCAACGAAAAACACGCCTGCCGCCACCGCCGTCGACTTGGACAGGAAGTTGGAGGAACCGGTGGCGCCGAACAGGCTGCCCGAGGCGCCCGAGCCGAACGCCGCACCCATGTCGGCACCCTTGCCATGTTGCAACAGGACCAGGCCGATGATAGCCAGGGCCGACACGATCTGCACTACCACCACTGCCAAAAACAAAGTATTCATTTCAACAAATCCACTCTTGATGTTTCAACTGCCTGCCATCGCCATTATGCAAGCGCCGGCTGACAAACCCTTTACAGAACCACTCCGGATGCCGCCTCGACGATGACCAGGAAATCAGCCGCCTTCAATGCCGCACCACCGATCAAGCCACCATCGATATCTTCCATGGCCAGCAATTGCGCCGCATTGTCGGGCTTCATGCTGCCGCCGTACAGGATGCGCACCTTGGCCGCGGCCTCGGCACTCTTGGCGCCCAGGCGCGCACGCAGCATGGCATGCACTTCCTGCGCCATGTCGGGCGTGGCGGTCTTGCCGGTACCGATCGCCCACACCGGCTCGTAGGCCAGCACGATGCGCGCGGCATCCTCGCCACCCAAGGCATCCAGCACGACGTCGAGCTGGCCACCCACGATTTCCTTGGTCTGCCCGGCTTCGCGCTGCTCCAGCGTCTCGCCCACGCACACCACCGGCACCAGCCCGGCCTGCAATGCCGCCACCGTCTTGGCCGCCACCGCCGCGTCGGACTCGCCGTGATAGGCGCGCCGCTCGGAGTGACCGACGATGACGTAGTGGCACGCGAATTCGGCCAGCATGGCGGCCGACACCTCGCCGGTGTAGGCACCCGACGCATGGGCCGAGATATCCTGCGCACCGAGCGCCACCACCGAGCCGGCCACCTCGCCCTGCACCTGCGCCAGATAAGGCGCCGGCACGCACACGGCAACGTCGCAGGCGTCGACCGGCAAGCCTTGCCTGATACCGGCGACCAAGGCCGCGTTGGCAGCCAGGCTGCCGTTCATCTTCCAGTTGCCCGCTACAAGTTTGCGCCGCATGAGTCAGTCTTTTAACGAGGTTGGTTTGAATTTGGATAACCTCGTATTGTAGCCGGTTGGCATCCAAACGGTCAAACCACGCAAATACTTATAACTGCAGCATCAACTTGCCGATGTGGCTGCTGCCTTCCATCATGGTGTGCGCCTGGGCCGCCTGCTCCAGCGGGAATACCTGGTGGATCACCGGCTTGATGCGCCCCTGCTCCAGCAGCGGCCATACCTGCTGGCGCAATTGCGCGGCAATGGCCGCCTTGAACGCCACCGGCCGCGGGCGCAGGGTCGAGCCGGTGATGGTCAGGCGACGACGCATCACCTGCCCCATGTCGAGCTCGCCGCGGTTGCCGCCGAGCTGGGCAATGAATACCAGCCGCCCGTCGTCGGCCAGCGACTTGATCTCGCGCGGCAGGTAGTCGCCGCCGACCATGTCGAGGATGACATCGACGCCGGCGCCGCCGGTGAGCTCCTTGACCACGGCCTCGAAGTCCTCGGTCTTGTAGTTGATGCCGCGCTCGGCGCCCAGCGCTTCACAGGCACGGCACTTGTCATCGCTGCCGGCGGTGGCGAACACCCGGTGACCGAGCGCGCTGGCGATCTGGATCGCGGTCACCCCGATCCCGGAGGATCCACCCTGCACCAGCAGGCTCTCGCCCTGGCTCAGGCGACCACGGTCGAACACATTGCTCCAGACCGTGAAATAGTTTTCCGGCAGCGCCGCCGCCTGCAAGGCAGTCAAGCCGCGCGGCGCCGGCAGGCATTGCGCCAGCGGCGCGGCGCAATACTCGGCATAACCCCCGCCCTGTACCAGGGCACAGACCAGGTCGCCGTGCTTCAAGCCGCTATCGCCCAGTTCGCCGTCGACGATCTCGCCGGCCACCTCCAGGCCCGGCAGGTCGGAGGCGCCGGGTGGCACCGGATACTGACCCAGGCGCTGGAACACGTCCGGCCGGTTCACGCCGGCGGCCTGCACCTTGATCAGCACTTCGCCGGGCTTCAAGACCGGCAGCGGACGCTCGCACGGCACCAGCACTTCGGGGCCGCCAGCTTGCTTGATTTCGATTGCGCGCATGTTCTATCCTTTATTGATTGAGCCGACTTACAAAGACGCCGCCGCCCGTGCGGCCGTGTCATACAGGCCGGAGGCGTTGCGCAGCAACTGCGCGGCCTCGCCGATGGCCTGGTTGGCGATGCCGCTTTCGACTTGCACGTCGATCAGGCAACGCTCACGCACTTCCCGGTATTTCATGCACAGTGCCTGGCCTTCGGCAGTGGTCGAGAAGAGCAGTTCCTTGCCGGCCTTTTCACTGGCGACATAACCCGCCTTGACCAGCTTCTTGAGCGCATAGGTGACCACATGCGTGTCTTCCACATTGAGCACGAAGCAGATGTCGGCCAGCTTCTTCTTGCGGTCACGATGGTTGACGTGGTGCAACAGCGACACTTCGATGGGGGTCATATCCTTGGCACCGGCAGCGGCCATGCAGCGCACCATCCAGCGATTGAACGCATGGCTGGCCATCATCAACGCATATTCCAGCTCGGATAGCTCGGCACTACGTTCCGAGACCAGGTGCTGCGAGGAAACGATCTTGGTCGGTCGTGCCGCGTCCGCAGCGGCAGCCGGTGCTGCAGGCGTGACGGCCTGCGGGGTCGAATGGGTCATGGACAATTCCAGCGAAGGGTCGACGAAATGACAACACTATATCGCAGCAGCAAATAAATAATTTATCGACATATTGTTTATATTTTCATCGAACTGTAATATCCCCAAAAAAAGATGGGTAATCCGGCTATTTGCCTGAAACGAATCGACAAGGTGAGACATGCAGCAACCTCAGGTTCATCCGCTGGGAGACAGTGCGCTGCTGTGCAGCCTGCCGGCACCGGCGACGCTGTCGCAACAGCAGCGCATCTGGAGCCTGGCCCGACTGGCCCAGGACTGGCCCGAGGTGGCCGAGCTGGTACCCGGCATGAACAACCTGACGCTGATCCTCAAGCGCCCTGCGGCCGACATGAGCGAGCTTGCCTTGCGCATCGAAAAGTCGTGGCCCGGGTTGAAGGCGGACCACGCCGAAGGGCGCACGGTGGACATCCCGGTGGTCTATGGCGGCCAGGACGGCCCCGACCTGCTCGACGTGGCGCGTCACACCGGCCTGTCTGCCGAGGAATTGATTGCGCGCCATAGTGGCGGCGACTACCTGGTGTACTTCATCGGCTTCATGCCGGGCTTTGCCTACATGGGCGGACTGGCGCCGGAACTGGCCACGCCGCGGCGCGCCGAGCCGCGCGTGTCGATTCCGGCGGGTTCGGTGGGCATCGGTGGCGAGCAGACCGGCATCTATCCGATGGCTTCGCCGGGCGGCTGGCAATTGCTGGGCCGCACCGCGCTGCCGCTGTTCGACCCGAAGCAGGATCCGCCTACCCTGCTGCGGCCCGGCGACCGGGTGCGCTTTACCGTCGAACGGGTGGCCCTATGATCGAGATCATCCATCCTGGCGTGCTGGCCTCGGTACAGGACCTGGGTCGCCCCGGCCATCGCCAGCTCGGCATCCACCCCGGCGGCGCGCTCAATACGCTGGCCATGCGCAGCGCCAACCTGCTGGTGGGCAATGCGCCCGATTGCGCCGGCATCGAAATCACGATGGGCGCCTGCGAGATCCGGTTCAGCCATGACACCCGTATCGCCCTCGGCGGCGACGACACCGGCGCCACGCTCGACGACCGACCCATCGGTGCCTGCTGGAGCCTGCCGGTGCGCGCCGGGCAGGTCTTCAAGCTGGGCATCGCCGCGCCGCAAGGCGCAGGCCAGCCGCCGCAGCTCAGCATGCGCACCTACCTGGCCGTGGCCGGTGGCATCGATGTGCCATCGGTACTGGGTTCGCGCAGCACCGACCTGAAGGCCTGCTTCGGCGGCCATCAGGGACGCCCCCTGCGCAAGGGCGATCGCCTGGCCGTGGGCCCGGTGCAGCACCGCGTCACCGGGCCGGCCTTCGGGGTGCGCTCGCCGCGCTGGAGCGGCCTGGCGGCCAGTCGCGACGACAGCAGCCGGCACGTTACGCTGCGCACCCTGCCCGGCCCCGAATTCGAGCAGTTCACCGGCGCCGCACGCGAAGCGATATGGGCCAGCACCTGGCGCGTCACCCCCAACAGCAATCGCATGGGCTATCGCCTGGAAGGCGCCGAACTGAAGCGGCGGCACAGCCGCGACATGCTCTCGCACGGCGTGGTGCCGGGCACCATCCAGGTACCGCCCTCGGGCCAGCCGATCATCCTCATGGGTGACGCCCAGACCACCGGCGGTTATCCCAAGATCGGCATGGTGATCAGCGCCGACCTGTGGAAGCTGGCGCAGGCGCCATTGAACGCTACCCTGCGCCTGCAGCCATGTACCTTGTCCGACGCCTTCGAGGCGTGGAACGAACAGCAACGCTATCTCGAGGCCATCGGCGACGCCGTCGCCGCGCTCGACTGGTCGCGTGCCACGCAATACCGAAAATAAGGAGACGCCATGCATATCGACCTCAACGCCGATCTCGGCGAAGGCTGCGACACCGACGAACAATTGCTGACCCTGGTCAGCTCGGCCAACATCGCCTGTGGCTGGCATGCGGGCGATGCCAGCACCATGCGGCGCAGCGTGCGCTGGGCGATCCAGAATCACGTCGCCATCGGCGCCCATCCCAGCTTTCCGGACCGGGAGAATTTCGGCCGCAGCGCCATGCAATTGCCCCCCGAGGAAATCATCGCCGGCATGCTGTACCAGCTGGGCGCGCTGGACGCCATCGTACGGGCCGAGGGTGGCCGCCTGCGCCACGTCAAGCCGCACGGTGCACTCTACAACCAGGCTGCCCGCGATGCGGTATTGGCCAGCGCCATCTGCGCCGCGGTGCGCACCTTCGATGCCGAACTGAGCGTGGTCGGCCTGGCCGGCAGCGAGCTGATCGCGGCGGCGCGCCATGCCGACCTGAACACCGTGGAAGAAGTCTTTGCCGACCGCGCCTATGAAGCCGATGGCAGCCTGGTCGCCCGCACCAAGCCCGGCGCGCTGATCGACAACGACGAAGATGCCATCGCGCAGACGCTGTCGATGATCCAGAAAAAACAGGTAGTGGCGATCGACGGCAGCATCGTGAGCGTCAATGCGCAGACGGTCTGCCTGCACGGAGATGGACCGCACGCACTGAGCTTCGCGCGCCAGATTCGTGCACGACTGCACGCCGAAGGCATCGCCGTTCGCGCCGCCGCATAGCAACGAGTTTTTCGTAGTCGCAACAAGCACTTTCCGTAGAAAAAAACGAGGCTTCGAAGGTGTCGTTGGCAGCGCCATGCGCGCTCGGTTCCGGCCGGGCAAGCCTGGTGCCAAAGACGCTGCACTGGCACGGGCCTTGCAATCGCCATCAGTTTTTTGCCTTTCATCTCAAGGGAGATTTTCATGGATAGCACGACCTTGCTGCCACTGATCGGGATACCGATCGTCGTGGCCGGCTTTGCGTTACGTTTCAACCCACTGCTGGTGGTCACGGTAGCCGGACTGTCGACCGGCCTGGCCGTCGGCATGGACTTCGGCATGCTGCTGGAAACCTTCGGCGAGAAGTTCGTCAACAGCCGTTCGCTGGCGACCTTCCTGCTGATCCTGCCGATCATCGGCCTGCTGGAACACTATGGCTTGAAGGAACGGGCGCAGGCCTGGATCTCGAGCATCGCCAGCGCCACCTCGGCGCGCATCCTGATGCTCTATTTCATCGTGCGCGAAGGCACCGCCGCGCTGGGCCTGATCTACCTCGGTGGACAGGCGCAGACGGTACGTCCGCTGCTGGCACCGATGGCCGAAGGCGCAGCCGTGAACGCCTATGGCGAAGACCTGCCGCAGACCATCCGCGACAAGATCAAGGCCCACGCCGCGGCCTGCGACAACATCGCGGTGTTCTTCGGCGAAGACATCTTCATCGCCTTCGGTGCCGT
This sequence comes from Herbaspirillum sp. YR522, assembly GCF_000282575.1. Taxonomy (GTDB): domain Bacteria; phylum Pseudomonadota; class Gammaproteobacteria; order Burkholderiales; family Burkholderiaceae_D; genus Herbaspirillum. The sequence continues at coordinate 12,434 of NZ_AKJA01000140.1, forward strand.
GCTGCTGATGGATGCCTTCCTGAAGGAAAACGGCATCAGCAATATCGAGCCGCTGCATATCGGCCTGTGGGCCATTCCCACCGCACTGGCAGCGCTGGTGATCCACATGTTCCGCCTGACCCGCCTGGACGCCTCGATCCTGCGCGACGTCAACGCCTGGAAAGCCTCCCAATCCAATTCTTCGAAAGTGACGGCATGACCACGCTCATTTCCATCAACCGCATCTACTACCTGATCGGCATCATCGTCATGCTGCTGGTGGGCATGACACTGCGCGACCGCGGCAACCCCAAGCGCTACACCACGGCGCTGTTCTGGTTCCTGTTCGGCGCGGTGTTCCTGTTCGGCGACCTGCTGGTGGAGTCGCTCGGCAAGTCGCTGGCCTACCGCATCATCGGCGCCACCGTCATCATCATTTCGCTCATCGCCGGCGCCGGCCTGCTGTCGGCCGGCACCTATGCCACCACCAGCCATGACGAACGCGTGGCCAGCGCCAGGCGACTGGGCAACTGGCTGTTCTTCCCGGCCGTGCTGATCCCGGTGGTGACGGTGGCCTGTACCGTGCTGCTCAAGGGCGTCTCGGTGGGCGGCATGTTCCTGCTCGACCAGAAGCAGCTGACGCTGGCGGCGCTGTGCGTGGCCTGTATCACCGCCCTCATCGCCGGCTGGGTGCTGACCCGCGGCACGCCGCTGCAGGCCGTGCGCCAATCGCGCCGGCTGGTCGATTCGATCGGCTGGGCGGCGATCCTGCCGCTGATGCTGGCCATGCTGGGCGGCGTGTTCGTGGCTGCCAAGACCGGCAACTCGGTGCAGCAGGTGGTGAGCCTGTTCGTCAACCCGGACAATCGTTTCCTGGTGGTGGTGATCTACTGCGTGGGCATGGCGCTGTTTACCATGGTGATGGGCAACGCCTTTGCCGCCTTCCCGGTCATGAGCGCCGGCATCGCGCTGCCGTTCCTGATCCTGGGGCACCACGCCGATCCGGCACCGCTGGTGGCCATCGGCATGTACTCGGGTTATTGCGGTACGCTCATGACACCGATGGCGGCCAACTACAACATCGTCCCGGCGGCGTTGCTGGAGTTGAAGAACAAGTACCAGGTGATCAAGGTGCAGATCCCGACCGCCGTCACCCTGCTGGCCGTAAATGTGCTGCTGATGTACTTCATCGCCTTCCGCTGATCCCTCAGTCCCATTGCGCGGCCGCCCGGTGGCGGTCGCGTCCGTTTCAAGGAATCCTCCCCATGCAACTCGACATCGAACAGGCCGAAGCCTTCGCACGCATGCCGCTGGCCTACCTGCGTCATGAATATCCCAACCACATCATGCACCTGCTCAACGACGAGCAGGACGTACGCTCGCCGCGCGCGCTGCATCCGGTGTTCTACGGTTGCTACGACTGGCATTCGGCGGTGCACGGCTACTGGCTGCTGTTGCGCTGCCTGCGCCTTTATCCGGACCTGCCGGCCGGCGCCGACATCGGCGCCATCTTCGACGAGCACTTCACGCCCGAGCTGATGGAGCGCGAGACCGACTATTTCCGCGCCCCCAATCGCGGCCCGTTCGAACGCCCCTACGGCTTTGGCTGGATCCTGGCGCTGGACCAGGAGCTGGCGCAGTCGGCGCACCCGCGCGCGGCACAATGGCGCGCCGCGATGCAGCCGCTGAGTGTCGAGATCCGGCGCCGACTGCTCGATTACCTGTCCAAGCTGGGCTATCCGATCCGGGTCGGCACGCACTACAACACGGCCTTCGCGCTGGCGCTGTCGCTGGACTATGCGCGGCACGTACAGGATGGCGAACTGGAAACGGCCATCGTCGGCGCCGCACAGCGCTTCTACCGTAACGACACCGACTATCCGGCCCACTACGAGCCGGGCGGCGACGAGTACATCTCGGGAGCACTGACCGAGGCGCTGCTGATGAGCAAGGCGCTGCCCGAGGGCGCCTTCCCGGTGTGGTTCGACCGCTACCTGCCGCGCATCGCCGAGGTGTCGCAATTGATGCAGCCGGCTACCGTGAGCGATCGCACCGATCCCAAGATCGCCCACCTCGACGGCCTCAACCTCAGCCGCGCCTGGTGCATGAAGCATATCCTGCAGCACCTGCCTGCCGACCATGGGGCAAGGCAGGCCATCGGCCAGGCAATCGAGCGCCATATCCTGGCCTCGATCGACCATGTGGTCGGCAGCCACTACAGCGGCGGCCACTGGCTGGCCAGCTTTGCCCTGCTGGCGCTGGAAAACTGAACGCGGCCGCATCAGCAAAAAGCGCCTTGCACCCGCAGTGGGTACAAGGCGCTTTTTTCATGGGCGACCGGTCAGCCGGGCCGGTCGGGATCGTGGCTGGCCGGCAGGTGCATGGTGGCCGGGATCACCCGGGCGCTGCGCTTGAAGGTGAAATAGGCCCAGGCCCAGTCGCTCATGACGATGATGCGGTTGCGAAAACCGATCAGGAAGTACACGTGCACGAACAGCCAGAACAGCCATGCCGAAAACCCCGAGAACTTGAACTTTCCGACCATCGCAATGGCGGCGCGGCGCCCGATCGTGGCCAGTGAGCCGTAGTCGCGATAGACGAAGCTTTCCAGCGCACGGTTGGCGATCCGGTTCTTGATGTTGCGTCCGGCGATGCGCCCCATCTGCTTGGCCGCGGGCGACACCCCCGGCACCGGCTTGCCGTCGGACTGGGCGGCGGCCAGGTCGCCGATCACATACACGTTGTCGTGCCCGGCAATGTTGAGCTCGGGCGAGACCGGGACCCGCCCGGCCCGGTCGGTCTCGACCCCCAGCGACTTGCCCAGTGGCGAGGCGGCCACCCCGGCCGACCAGACCACGGTGCGCGAGGCCAGCGATTGCTCGCCGTCGAAGTTGGTGTAGCGCACGCATTGCTCGTCGATATGCACCACGCGGCTGCCGGTGCGCACATCCACGCCCAGGGCCTGCAATTGCTCGCGCGCCTTTTCGGACAGGTCGGCCGGATAGGCGCCGAGGATCCGGTCGGACCCTTCGATCAGCACCACCCGCGCCGACTGCGGGTCGATGCGACGGAATTCGCCGCGCAACGTGTGGCGTGCGATCTCCACCAGGGTACCGGCCATCTCGACGCCGGTGGCACCGCCGCCGATCACGGTAAAGGTCAGCCACTCCTGGCGGCGGCGATCGTCGCTCTCGCGCTCGGCGTATTCAAAGGCCATCAGCACGCGACGACGAATCTCGAAGGCATCGGCCAGGGTCTTCAGGCCGGGTGCCAGTCGGGCCCAATCGTCACGACCGAAGTAACTGTGGGTAGAGCCGGCGGCCACGATCAGGTGGTCGTAGTCGATACGGCTGCCATCCTCGAGCGACACGGCGCGCGCATCGACATCGATGGCGGTGACATCGGCCATGAGCGTGGTCACGTTGCGCTGGTCCGACAGGATGTCGCGAATCGGTGCGCTGATGGCGGGCGCGGACAGGCCGGCGGTGGCAACCTGGTACAGCAGCGGCTGGAACAGGTGGTGGTTGGTACGATCGATCATGGTGATGCGGACATCCGCATCGGCCAACTCGCGGGCCGCAGCGAGACCACCGAAACCACAGCCGATGATGACGACGTGGGGCATGGGCTTCCTTTCAAAAGTAAACTGTTTTTATGTCACCCGGCCTGGCGGCCATGGCGACGCTGTCCCCTACTCTCTATTCGGACTGCACCGACCGGTCGCGGTTTTCCCAGGACCACCGGCGAGGCAAGCTTGACCTGCCTCAATGCAGACGGACAGGTTCTCACATATTTGGTTCGAAAGCACTTGGCCACTTTGTCACACCCCCGCCGGCCGCCATCGCCGCGGTCCAATGAAAAATCCCCCGCGGCCTCACGACCACGGGGGATTTTTTCACTGCCACCACCGGGACCAGCCCGGCGACGCTGGTATTACTGGGCCTGGGTAGCGGACTCTGGCGAGTCTTCACCCTGGGCGGCCTTCATCGACAGCTTCAGGCGGCCACGGTCGTCGGTCTCGAGGACCTTCACGCGTACTTGCTGGCCTTCCTTGAGATAGTCGGCCACGGCGTTGACGCGCTCGTTGGCGATCTGGCTGATGTGCAGCAGACCATCCTTGCCCGGCAACACCTGGACGATGGCGCCGAAGTCCAGCAGCTTCAGGACGGTGCCTTCGTAGATCTTGCCCACTTCGACCGAAGCGGTCAGTTCTTCGATGCGACGCTTGGCTTCCTGGCCGGCGGTGGCATCGACCGAGGCGATGGTGACCACGCCTTCGTCGCTGATGTCGATCTGGGTGCCGGTTTCTTCGGTCAGCGCACGGATCACGGCGCCGCCCTTGCCGATCACGTCGCGGATCTTCTCGGGGTTGATCTTGATGGTGATCAGGCGCGGCGCGAAGTCGGACAGCTCGCCGGTACCGGCAGGCACGGCTTCGGCCATCTTGCCCAGGATGTGGTGACGGCCTTCCTTGGCCTGCTCCAGCGCCACCTGCATGATTTCCTTGGTGATGCCCTGGATCTTGATGTCCATCTGCAGCGCGGTGATGCCTTCGGCAGTACCGGCCACCTTGAAGTCCATGTCGCCCAGGTGATCTTCGTCGCCCAGGATGTCGGTCAGCACGGCGAACTTGTTGCCTTCCTTGATCAGGCCCATGGCGATACCGGCCACGTGCGACTTCATCGGCACGCCGGCATCCATCAACGCCAGGCAGCCGCCGCACACCGATGCCATCGACGACGAACCGTTCGATTCGGTGATTTCGGACACCAGGCGCACCGAGTAGCTGAACTCGTCAGCGGCCGGCAGCGCAGCCAGCAAAGCGCGCTTGGCCAGGCGGCCGTGGCCGATCTCGCGGCGCTTCGGGGTACCGACGCGGCCGGTTTCGCCGGTGGCGAACGGAGGCATGTTGTAGTGCAGCATGAAGCGATCGGTGTACTCGCCCAGCAGGCCGTCGATCTTCTGCTCGTCACGCGCGGTGCCCAGGGTCGCGACCACCAGTGCCTGGGTTTCGCCACGGGTGAACAGGGCCGAACCGTGGGTACGCGGCAGCACGCCGGTACGGATCGAGATCGGACGCACGGTGCGGGTGTCGCGACCGTCGATACGCGGTTCGCCTTCCAGGATCTGCGAGCGCACGATCTTGGCTTCCAGGTCGAACAGGATGGTGCTCACATCGGACAGGTCGACGTCGGCGGCATCGGCCACCAGCGCTTCGTTGACCTGGCTGGTGACGGCCTTGAGCTTTTCGGTACGGGCTTGCTTGTCCTTGGTCTGGTAGGCTGCGCGCAACGGGCCTTCGGCCAGTTGCGACACGCGTGCGATGAGCGCATCGTTCTTGGCCGGCGGCGCCCATTGCACTTCCGGCTTGCCACCGTCGCGCACCAGTTCGTGGATGGCGTCGATGACCGCCTTCGATTGTTCGTGGCCGAACACCACCGCGCCCAGCATCACTTCCTCGGACAGCTGGTCGGCTTCGGACTCGACCATCAGCACGGCCGATTCGGTACCTGCCACTACCAGGTTCAGCTGCGACGACTTCAGCTGGGTCGAGGTCGGGTTGAGCACGTACTGGCCATCGATATAGCCCACGCGCGCGGCGCCCACCGGGCCGCTGAACGGAATGCCGGCCAGCGACAGCGCGGCCGACGAACCGATCATGGCGGCGATGTCAGGATCGATCTCGGGGTTGACCGACAACACGTGCACGATCACTTGCACTTCGTTGAGGTAGCCTTCGGGGAACAGCGGGCGGATCGGACGATCGATCAGGCGCGATGTCAGGGTTTCCTTCTCGGAGGGCTTGCCCTCGCGCTTGAAGAAACCACCGGGAATGCGGCCGGCGGCATAGGTCTTTTCGATGTAGTCGACGGTCAGGGGGAAGAAGTCCTGGCCTGGCTTGGCTTCCTTGCGGGCCACCACGGTGGCCAGGATGACGGTATCTTCGATCGACACCACCACGGCGCCGGAGGCCTGGCGGGCGATCTCGCCGGTTTCCAGCGTGACTTGGTGCTGGCCGTACTGGAAGGTCTTGGTGACTTTATTAAACACGGTATTTCCTTTCTTTTATGGAGCCGGCCCCGACTGTGTTCACGGTGCGCGGGCTCCTTTTGCCGACAGATTTTCAGGCGCTGTCGTTCACCTCACCACAGCCGCCGACAATCCTGCCAGCGGCTTACGACGAACGTGGCCATGCTGCGCCACGATGAGACAAAAACGTAAAACCGAACGATAACGGGACAATAACGGAATCGCAAAAAACAAAATGCCCGCGTCAACGAGTGACGCAGGCATTGTGGCTATGATCCGCGAAACGGAGTCAGTCGCAAAATCAAATTACTTACGCAGGCCGAGCTTTTCGATCAGCGCGCGGTAACGATCGGCATCCTTGCCCTTCAGGTAGGACAGCAGGCTCTTGCGACGGTTGACCATCTTGATCAGGCCGCGACGCGAGTGGTGATCCTTGCTGTGTGCCTTGAAGTGACCGTTCAGGTCGTTGATACGGGCGGTCAGCAGCGCGACTTGCACTTCCGGAGAACCGGTGTCGTTAGTGGCGCGTGCGTTTTCGGAGATAATGGCAGCCTTGGCTGCTTTTTCGATGGACATGCTAATTTACCTTTCACAGGCGGTATACGTAGCTCTTACGCAGCTTATGCAGCTGTGGTGGCAATCCGATTGCCGGCCGCGCATACCGTGAACAAAAAAAATGAATCCGGTCAAATTCGACCAGACGCGCAGTATATAGCAAAATCCCATTCATTCAAATACTTAGAGACAATGCCGATGATGTTCGATGGCCAGGATTGCCGGCCGACAACAAACCACCGGCCGACCAGGAAAAGATGACCATGCGACAACCCATTTCACGCCTTTGCGCCCGCCTGCTGGCGGCCGCCGCCGTGCTCGGCCTGGCTGGCTGCGCCTCGCTGTTGCAGCCGCCGGTCACCCCGGGGCAATCAGAACAAGAGGTACTGACCCGCCTGGGCGCGCCCAGCAATGTTTATCAGGATGGCAATACGCGCCTGTTCGAGTACGGGGCGGGCGCCTTCGGCCAGTACCAGTACATGGCGCGCATCGGTCCCGACCACCGCCTGGTGTCATACCAGCAGGTATGGACGGTGGAGAACTTCCACGCCATCCGGCCCAACGTCGACACCAAGCAGGACGTGCTCAACCGCGTCGGACGCCCGACCGAGGTCACCCGCTACGCCCGCATTCCGTACGAAGCGTGGAACTACGGCTTCAAGGAAAGCGGCGTGTGGAATTCGCAGATGACGGTGTACTTCACCGATGCCGGCATCGTGCAGAAGGTCGAGAACGGCCCCGATCCCCGCTATGACGATTCGCGCATGCGCTTCTAGCCCTTGGCCTGATCATTGAAAAAAGGCCGTCCGGTGCGAACCGGACGGCCTTTTCGCGAGCAGGACAACAGCGATCAGACCACCGTTGCCAATCCCAATGTGAACAGCAATGCCAGCACCGAGATCAGCGTTTCCATCACGGTCCAGGTCTTGAAGGTCTGCGGCACGGTCATGTTGAAGTATTCCTTGACCAGCCAGAAACCGCCGTCATTGACGTGCGACAGGATCAACGAACCGGCGCCGGTGGCCAGCACCATCAGTTCCGGACGCACGCCACCCACGGTGGAGACGATCGGCGCGACGATACCGCAGGCGGTGGTCATGGCCACCGTGGCCGAACCGGTTGCCACGCGGATCAGCGCGGCCACGAACCAGCCCAGCAGCAGCGGCGACAGGTGCGCGTCGGTGGCGATGCCGACGATGGCCTTCGATACGCCGCCATCCATCAGGATGCGACCGAAACCGGCACCCGCGCCCACCACCAGGGTGATGCTGGCAATCGGTGCCAGGCATTCGTTGGTGAATTTCAGGATCTGCTCGGCGCCGAAACCGCGGGCCCGGCCGAAAGTCCAGAAGCTGACCAGGGTGGCGATCAACAACGCGATGACGGAATTACCGATCAGGCGCAGGAAATCGTTGGCGAAGGTCTTGGGGGTGAAGAACACGTCGGCCCAGCTGCCGATCAACATCAGCGCCACCGGCAACAGGATGGTGAACAGCGTAATGCCGAAGCCCGGCAGTTCGCGCTTTTCCTTCTTGGCGTCGACGAATTGCTCGATGAGCGGATTGTCCGGGTTGGGGATCACCACCTTCGACACCAGCTTGCCGAAGATCGGACCGGCAATGATGGCCGTGGGGATACCGACGATCAGTGCGTACATGATGGTGTGGCCGATGTCGGCGTTATAGGCCGTCACCGCCAGCAGCGCCGCCGGGTGCGGCGGGATCAGCCCATGCACCACCGACAGGCCGGCCACCATCGGAATACCCACCAGCACCATATTGGTCCCGGTGCGCTTGGCGATGTTGAAGGCGATCGGCACCAGCAGCACGAAACCGACTTCGAAGAACACCGGCAGGCCGACGATGAAGGCCACCGTCATCATGGCCCAGTGCACGTTCTTTTCGCCGAAGGCCTTGATCATGGTGTTGGCGATGCGCTCGGCACCGCCCGACTCGGCCATCATCTTGCCCAGCATGGTACCCAGGCCCACCACCAGCGCGATGTGGCCCAGCGCGCCACCGACCCCGGTCTCGAAGGCCTTGACGATATTGCCCATCGGCATGCCTACGGCCAGGCCCAGCACCAGCGACACCACGATCAATACGATGAACGGGTTCAACTTGAATTTCGCAATCAGCACGATCAATGCGATCACCGCCACCAATGCATAGATCAGTAGCGCACTACCCTGTACAGCCTCCATCTTGCTCTCCCATCCGAAGGTTAAAAATCACCCGCCGGCGCGCCGGGTTTTAGCTCCCGTGCTGCACCGACGTATGCAAATGCATCCGTTACCGCGCCACTTGGCGCTTGAAGGCCACGCAGTCGACCTCGACCTTGCAATCGACCACCATGCTCGACACCACGCAGGCGCGCGCCGGCGGATTGGCGCCGAAGTATTCCTTGAACACCTTGTTGAAGGACTGGAAGTCGCGTGCGTCATCGAGCCAGACGCCACAGCGCACCACGTGCTCGGGACCGTAGCCGGCTTCCTTGAGGATCGCCAGCACGTTCTGGATCGCCTTGTGCGATTGCGCCACGATGCCGCCATCGATCACTTCGCCGTTTTCCATCGCCACCTGGCCCGATACGTACAACCAGCCGTCGGCGGCCACTGCGCGTGCAAATGGCAAATGCTGGCCACCCGTGCCGCTGCCGCCTTCGACGCCAAATCGTTCAATACTCATGACTGCTCCTTTGCTTGAAAATGATGCGCGATGCGCTTCGATTGAAAATCATTCCGTCGCCGCCACCGGCCGGCGTGCCAAAAAACGCCCGGCGCGCTGGCCGGTGGCTTGCTTGTGCTCGCCACGATAGGTCAGCTGGCCATTGACCCAGACCGCCTCGATGCCATGCGCCGGCTGCATCGGGTCGGTAAAGCTGGCGGCGTCGCGCACCGTCTCGGGATCGAACAGCACCAGGTCGGCCCAGTAGCCGACCCGCACCAGGCCGCGCTCATGCAGGCCGAAACGCTGGGCCGACAGGCCGGTCATCTTGTGCACCGCCACCGCCAGCGAGAACAGCTTCTGCTCGCGGCTGTAATAGCCGAGCACACGCGGGAAGGCGCCCCACAGGCGGGGATGCGGCAAGGGATCGTTGGGCAGGCCGTCGGAGCCGACCACCGTCGCCGGATGCGACAGGATGCGATTGACGTCGTCGTCCGACATGCAGTGATAGACGGCGCCGGCCGGCATCAGCCGCGCGGCCGCCGCATGCAGGTCGAGCTGCCATTCGGCGGCCACCTGCTTGAGCATCTTGCCGCCCATCTCGGGGTGCGGCTCGGACCAGGTGACCTGGATGTCGTAGGTGTCGGTGACCTGCTTGAGGTCCAGCGTAGAGGAACTGGCGGTATAGGGATAGCAGTCGCAACCGACATGCTGGTGACGCCCCGCCAACTCCAGCGCCTGCAGCACCTCGCTGCTGCGGCCCCAGTTCTCCACACCGGCGCATTTCAGGTGCGAGATCACCACCGGCACGCGGGCGCCGCGACCGATGCGGAAGGCCTCGTCCATCGCTTCGAGGATATCGGCGAACTCGCTGCGCAGGTGGGTCGCATACAGGCCGCCGAACTCCGCCAGCGGCTCGGCCAGCGCCAGCACTTCATCGGTGGGGGCATTGATGGCATTGCCGTAGGCCAGTCCGGTCGACAGGCCCAGCGCGCCCTGCTGCAGCGCCTCGCGCAGCTGCTCGCGCATGGCGGCGATCTCGTCGGCGCTGGCGGCGCGATCGAGGCGGTCCATGTGGTTCTGGCGCAAGGCGGTGTGTCCCACCAGCGCGGCCACGTTGATGGCCGGGCGCGCGTCGTTGACGGCCGCGACATAGCTGGCAAAGGTCGGGTAGCCGAATGCCTCGGACTTGCCCAGCAGGTTCATCGGGTCGGGCGGGTCGCCCTTGAGGGTGACCGGCGCGGCGCTGATGCCGCAGTTGCCCACGACCACCGTGGTGACTCCCTGGGACAGCTTGGGGAACATCTCGGGGGTGCGGATGACGTTGGTGTCGTCGTGCGTGTGGACGTCGATGAATCCCGGTGCCAGCACCCGGCCGGCGGCGTCCAGCACTTGCTCCGCATGCCAGTCGGCCAGGCTGCCGATGGCGACGATGCGACCGCCGCCGAGGGCCACATCGGCGGCAATGGAACCGGTTCCAGAACCGTCGATGATGAGCGCGTTGAGGATCAGCGTGTCGCAGGTCCGCGGCGAGGCATTGGTATGGTCGATGCTCATGTCAGTCTCCCAGCGGCTGGTGGCGATCGCCACCGCCGCGATGTGTGTCGAGTACGTACTTGAGCCGGCGCAGGCGTTCCTGGCTGCTGTCCTTCTGCAGCAGGGCCAGTTCCAGCACCAGCATGTCGAGGGTCATCATCATCGCGTAGCGCGATGACGAGGGCTTGAAGATCAGGTCGGTCTCGACCGTCTTGATGGGCAGCAGCACATCGGCCAGCCCCGCCAGGGGCGAGCCCAGCGCGGTGATGGCGATCAGCTTGACGCCGTATTCGCGGGCCACTTCGCAGCTGGCCAGCAGTTCGGGGACGTTGCCGGTGGTCGAGAAGGCCAGCACCACGTCCTTCTTGTCGAGCGTGGCGGCCACCATCTTCTGCAACACGGCGTCGTGATAGGTGGCCACCGGGCGCCCCAGGCGCACCAATCGATAGCGCGCCTCGTCGGACATCATGGTCGACCCGCCCCCCATGCCGAAGCAGTAGATCATGCGCGCCTCGGCCAGCAGGCCGGCGGCCGCCAGCAGCATGTCGGCATTGAGCAGTGCCCGGTTCAGGTCGAGCACGGCATGGATATCGTTGCAGACGACGTCGGCCAGTTCCGGCGGGTGCGCATCCGGTGCGCGCTTGGCGCCATCGAAGAAGCGCTGCCCCACCGCCACCGCCTGGGCCAGCAGGAACTTGAACTCGCGCACGTCGCGACAACCCATGGCCTTGGCAAAGCGCGTCACGCTGGCCACCGACACGCCGGCATTGGCGGCGAGCTCGCCGATGCTGGCGCTGGCCGCACCGGCCAGGTCGCCGAGGATGGCCTGCGCCACTTTCTGCTCGGCCAGCCGCAACTGGCTGCTGCGCTCTGTGATGCGGGATACGATGTCGAAGGTCTGCGCCATGCCCGGGGCTTGTCGTGGAGGTTGAGGCGACCCGAACCGAATCACCCAAATAATTTATGTTATTTACTAACACGCCGCAAACATAGTAAATTCAAGGCTATTATTACGTCAATCCAATTTTGACAGACCACTTCAGGACATTTTTTGCGATGAATGATACAAACTACCAAATTGCTTATCAAACCGGCATCATCGACCCTGTCAACAAGGGCCTGGGCCGCCTGCCAGGCGCGCTGGCACCGGACCAGGCGAGCACGCTGAAGTGGAACCTGCTCAATGAAGACATCAGCCTGCCGGCGGCGGTTCTGTACGACCAGAAGCTGCAGCACAACCTTGCCTGGATGCAAGAGTTCGTCGGTCGCTACCAGGTGAAGCTGGCGCCACACGGCAAGACCACCATGGCCCCGAAACTGTTCAAGCGCCAGCTCGACACCGGCGCCTGGGGCATTACCCTGGCTACCGCGCACCAGACACTGGCAGGTTACCAGCACGGCGTGCGGCGGGTGATCATGGCCAACCAGCTGGTCGGCAAGCGCAACATGGCGATCATTTCCGACCTGCTGGCCGACCCCGATTTCGAATTCTTCTGCCTGGTCGACTCGGCCGACCTGGTTGACCAACTGGGTCGCTTCTTCGGCGAGCGCGGCCAGACCCTCGACGTGCTGCTGGAACTGGGCCCGGTGGGAGGACGCACCGGCGTGCGCGACGCCGCGCAGCAGGCCGCCGTGATCGAGGCCATCAAGCGCTGGGACAGCATCGCGCTGGCCGGCGTGGAGGTGTACGAAGGCGTACTCAAGGAAGAAGCCGAGATTCGGCAGTTCCTGCAACGCGCCGTGGCCTGTGCCACGGCGCTGGCGCAACAGGGCCTGCTGGCCAAGCGCATCGCGCGCGGCCCGGCGGTGCTGACCGGCGCCGGATCGGCCTGGTACGACGTGGTGGCCGAGGAATTCGCCCGTGCCGACATCGGCGTGCCACTGGATGTGGTGCTGCGTCCGGGCTGCTACCTGACCCATGACGTGGGCATCTACCGCGCCGCCCAGTCCCAGATCCAGGTGCGCAACCCGGTCGCGCACCAGATGCGCAGCCAGCTGCAACCGGCGCTGCAATTGTGGGCCTACGTGCAATCGATTCCCGAACCCGACAAGGCCATCATTGCGCTGGGCAAGCGCGATGCCGCCTTCGACGCCGGCCTGCCGCTGCCGGTGTCGCGTTTCCGTCCGGGCGTCGACAGTGCCCCCGCGCCCACCCCGGCCCATTGGGAAGTGACCGGCATGATGGACCAGCATGCCTACCTCAGGATCAACGCCGGCGATGACATCCGCGTCGGCGACATGCTGGCCTTCGACATCTCGCACCCTTGCCTGACCTTCGACAAATGGCGCCACCTGCCGGTGCTCGATCCGCAATTCGATGTCGTCGACGTCGTCCAGACCTTTTTCTGAGCAGAGTCCTTCATGCGCAATACCATCCTGGCCTTTGGCGAAGCCATGGTCGAATTCAACCAAAGCATCCAGCAACGACGCAATTACCTTGAGGGCTTTGGCGGCGACACCTCCAACTTCTGTATCGCCGCCGCCCGCCAGGGCGCCGACACCGCCTACATCAGCGCCGTCGGCGACGACCATTTCGGCCGCAACCTGCTGGCGCTGTGGCAGCAAGAAGGGGTCGATATCGGCCACGTCGAGCTCAGCGCAGGCGTGGCCACCGGCATCTACTTCGTCACCCACGACGACGCCGGACATCACTTCCATTACCTGCGCGCGGGCTCGGCGGCCAGCCGCTACACGCCGGCCAGCCTGCCGCTGGCGGCCATCGAGCAGGCCCGCGTGCTGCACCTGTCGGGCATCAGCCTGGCCATCAGCGAGAGCGCCTGCGACAGCGGCCTGGCGGCGATGGCCCATGCCCGGGCCCATGGCGTGCTGACCTCGCTCGACACCAACTTGCGACTGCGCCTGTGGCCGCTCGAACGCGCTCGCGAAAAGCTGATCGAGGCCTTCAAGCTGTGCGATATCTGCCTGCCGAGCTGGGAAGACGTGTCGACACTGACCGGACTCGACGAGCGCGACGCCATCGTCGACCGCCTGCTGTCCTACGGCATCAAGCTGGTGGCCTTCAAGCTGGGGCATGAAGGCTGCTATGTGGCGACCCCCGAGCAACGACGGCTGGTTGCGCCCCACCCGGTGCAAGCGCTGGACGCCACCGGCGCCGGCGACTGCTTCGGCGGCGCCTTCATCGCCGAGCTGGTGGCCGGACGCGATCCCTTCAGCGCGGCCCGCTACGCCAACGTGGCAGCCGCCCTGTCGACCACCGGCTATGGCGCGGTCGAACCGATACCACGGCGCCCGCAGGTCGAGGCGGCGCTGCCAGGCTAGGCGGGCGCCGCGCCAGCGCCGGTGCCCGGCACGGATGACGACATGTCGTCCGTGATGCACCGGTGCCCCCGTTCACCTTCCCCGCTCCCCTTCCCCGCCCGCTCTCGCCTGGCAGCACGGCATGCCCGGACCCAGTCGCCGGTCGCCAATCGCCAATCGCCGCTGGCACCGGGAATCGAAAGATGATCTTTTCCCACCTCATCGAGGGAATCGAATTTCTTTCATTCTTCGTTTCATTCTTGAAGAGAGGGTCTGATCCAGCACCGGTGTGGCGATCACAATGCGACTTCGATGAAGTGACATTTTGTCGTGTCCTTACTACTCCGGAGGCAACATGATTCATTCCCTTGGCACCGCAGCCCAACCGCTCATCGAGCGCAAGACGGCGGCACCGGCCATGCGCCACGTCACCGTCAACACGGCGCATGCCCGACGCAGCGCCATCGTCGGCGACAGCCTGGTCGCCCTCGCCCCGCCTCCGCAGCCTGCGCCGGCGACCACGACGGTGCGCAAACCGTCGCTGGGCGCGGCCACCGGGGAACTTGCCACATTGCGGCTGGAGGCGGGACAACTGATGGGATCGCTGTTTCCCGATCTGCAGGATCAGGCCCGGGGCGCCGGCCAGGACATACGCAACCCTGCCCTCCAGAGCGCCTACCTGGCGCGGCTGGAGGCATTCTGGGCGCGCAACGCCGAGCCCATGCAGGCGGCGGCCGAAGCCGACATCCTGCAATTTGCCCTGTCCCACCGCCGCGCCGACGAGCGCGCGCGGGCATTGGGCATCACCGAGAGCGCCGCCGCGCGCCTGCAACTGTCCGACCAGGCACTGGGCATGCTGGCCGAAGCCGCCGGCAATCGCGACCCCGACCTGCGCGACTACGGCACCCGCACCTACGCCTTCGACATCAATGGCTATGCGGCCGACGACATGGCATGGCTGCGCGCAAGCGACGGCAACGTGGTGCTGCTGATGCCAGGCAACGAACGTCACATCCGCCAATACCCGTCGCTGGAGGCGATGCGCGACGACATCCAGAAAATGCTGTGCGACGATGCCGGTCGCCAGGAGATGGCGCGGCATTTCTCGTCCTACAACCGCAGCGACGGCGTGTTCTACCAGGGCGTCGACCAATGGCTGGTCGATCTGGCCAAGGGCGGCTACAACGACCGTATCGCCTGCGCCAGCATGGCCTACAAGGGCGACTTCAGGACCTTGCTGGGACAGCCCGACGCCCGCGGGCAGGCATTGCTGTCGGACCGCGCCCTGGCCATGTTGTGCGAGGCGGCCGGGCACCCCGACCCGACGCTGGGCACGCAAGGCACGCAGGCCTTCGTGTTCGACATCAACACCTATCAATCCAGCGACATGAGCTGGCTGCGAGCGGCCGACGGTCACGTGGTGCTGATCATGCCGGGCAGCGCACGGCCGGTCTGCGAATATCCGGATCTCGACGCCATGCGCGCGGCCATCGTCGAGATGACCCGCAGCGGCGACGGCCTGCGCGAGCTGGCACATCATTTCTCCGTCTACAACCGCCGCGACGGCGTCACCTACCAGGGTGTGGACCAATGGTTGGCCGATATCCGGGAAGGCATGTACAACCGCCGCATCGCCTATCTTCCGCAGCATGTGAGCGGCAACGTGTTCCGGCACCAGATTGCAGCCGGGTGCGAGGCCGAGCGCGAAAAACTGCGCTACCTGTACCGGGCGCAGGCATCCTCGGCGGCACAAGAGCAGTGCTGGCTGGCCGACTTCTCGTCGGCAAACCAGGCCTTCACGCGCGTGCGAGAGCCCGAACCGGGCTGCGTCGGCGAGCGCAGTCGCCAGCGGCGCGCCATCGGCGACGACCTGATCCAGGCCTGCCAGCGCGGCCGCCAGCGTGCCGGGCAGTGGGCAAGGTCGATACGGCACCGCCTACTTGCCAGCATCGACCGCTTGCGCCAGGATGCCCGCGAGCAGGCAACGCCGGCGGCACCGGCAAGGCGCGTCGCGTCGGCGGCGACGCAGACCGATTGGCGCGAGCCCAACGAGCGCGGCTTTCTCGAAAGCAGCAACTTCGGCACGCTCTATCGCTACATGTACGTGACACCGCGCTCCAACCCGCACGGCGCCTACCGGCGCGACCCGGAAGTGCATGGATTTCCGTCTCAATACCGGTTTGCGGCGGGTCGACAGGCGCTCGACGGCGAGGTGATGGATGCCTTTCTGACCCCCGAGGCGGCGCAACGCGCCATCGAGGTGTCCTCGCGCGATCGGCGCTATTACTGGCTCTACGAAATAGATGTCCGCGGCCTGCGGTGCGTATCGTTCGGCGACAACCGCCTGCACAATCCGGACTACGATGCGCTGATGCAAGACAACGGCTGGGAAACGCTGGTCAGGGTGGCCGACAGCATCTTCGTGGCGCCCTATTCGACCAGCGGCTATCGCACCATCGAGGACCAGATCGTGCAGATACGGATGGACGGCGACATGGCGCACCGCACCACCCGTATCGATGGCCGCTTCATCAATTGAGCCGCCGTGCGCCTCGCGCGGCCAGCCGCCGGACGAGGCGCCAACGGTTATCGGCCGGGTTCATCGAGCAATTGCTGGCCGATGCGCCCCAGCTTGCGCAAGGCCTGGTCCAGCTCGCGCGTGAAAGGGTGACCGCAGCAAATACGCAAGAAATGCCCGTAACGATCCGAATTCGAAAAAATCGTCCCCGGTGAGACGCCCACGCCCTCGCCCAGCGCCAGCTCGAACAGGCGCTGCGACGAAATCTGCTGCGGCAGCTCCACCCACATGCCCACCCCTCCCTTGGGCACATTCATGCGCGAGCCCTCCGGAAAATACGCGGCGATCGATTCGGCCATGCGCTCGCGCTGTTCGCGCAGCACTTCCCGCAGGCGACGCAAGTGGCGATCATAGGCCGGGCTGGCGATGAAGCCGGCAGCCGTGACCTGCGTCCATTCTTCGTTGGCGCGCGTGTGGGCGAACTTGAGCATGCCGACCCGCTCATGCCAGCGACCGCCATTCATCCACCCCAAGCGCATGCCGGGCGCCAACACCTTGTTGAGCGAGGCGCAATAGATGACGTTGCCGCTGCGATCGCGGCTCTTGAGCGATGACGGCGCGACATTGCCATCGGCCAGCTCGGTATAGGCGTCGTCTTCGATCAGCGGCAGCCTGAGCTGGTCGCACAGGGCGACCAGCGCATCCTTGTTCGCCTCGGGCATGATGCAGCCGAGCGGATTCTGCAGATTGGGCACCACCACCACCGCCTTGATATTGCCGTAGGTACGCACCGCCAGCTCCAGCGCCTCAACCGAGATGCCGGTATGCGGGCTGGTCGGTATCTCGAGCGCGCGCATGCCCAGGTTCTCGAGCGCCTGCAGCAAGCCGAAATAGGTGGGCGACTCGACCGCGATGGTGTCTCCCGGCCCGGCCACGGCCCGCAAGGCCAGGTTGAGTGCTTCGATACAGCCGTGCGTGACCACCACTTCGTCGGCACTGATGCGCATGCCGGCATTGAGCGCACGGCGTGCCACGGCATGCCGAAACGCCATGTTGCCGTTATGCGGCATGGCACTGGTGAGCAGCTCCGGGCGCTCGCGCAGGGCACGCATGGCTGCCTGGCGCAGCGTGTCGACCGCATAGAGTTCGGGCGCACAGGTCATGCCGGACAAATCGATGGGGGGTGCCGACTTCTGGCGCAGCGCGATGTACTGCGACACCTTTTCGTGGATACCGACATATTGCGCCGGGTCCAGCGCCAGCAGGCTGCTGGGCTCCTGCACCGGCCGGATCACCGAGCGCTTGGGCTGCCGCACGAAATAGCCGGACCGTGGCCGAGCCTCGAGCCAGCCCGCCTGCTCCATATGACGCAGGCTTTGCAACGCGGTCGACAGGCTGACCTGGTGTTGGCGCATCAGGTCGCGCACCGAGGGCATGCGGTCGCCCACGGCCAGGGTACCGGCGTCGATGGCTTCCTGGTAATGATCGGCCAAGCGCCGATACAGGGGAGTGCGGGCGGCCGCCGGGGGTGGCGCATCGGCAACGGCACGACACGGCGCGGCGGGGGCGGGGTCTGGGACAAGCAGGCTGGTATCCATGAGACATCTTGTTCCGGCCGGAAAAACCAGAACAGATACAGAGTATTCGAAAACCAACGATAACAGATTCGAAGAAAGCCTTCTGTTGTGCGCGCTTATCCGTGCCCTTGTGCCTGTGCGCCCACCGCCCGCAATCCTAGACTGGCAGCATCGACATCGATGGAGAAACCCATGCCCTGCCCACTGCCTCCCGGCGCCACCGCCTCCCTTCGCAGCCTGCACCTGAGCCCCGGCCAGACCCTGCGCATCTGGTTACCGGCCGGCGTTACGCTGGTGTCCAACGGCCCCGCCCTGACGGTGGGCAGCGCCCGCTGGATCGCAGGCCAATTGCTGCAGCAATGCCAGCGCCTGGACGACGGCCAGTCGCTGCGGCTGGAGCAGGGCGGCTGGGCGCAGATCAGCGCGACCGGCGGCGGCGAACTGCTGTGCCTGGCACCGGCCCGGCGTCATTGGACCACCCGACTGGCACGGGCAGCCCGCCAGTTCGCTGCATGGATACGCAGCGCCTACCGCAGCAAGGACCTGTCCGGCATCAGTAAAATTGGATAAAAAGTTTTCGTACGCGCAAGCAAGCGGTTTAAGTCAATCGTAAAACCATTACACTTGCCTATCCAATCATCATGCATGTGTTATGCCAAACGATATTGCGCGCCACCCCGCCCTGCAGCAAGGGCCAGACAGCCGGGACGAAAGCTTCGATCTGGCCCCGATTTCTCTCTGGAAAGAAGACTACAGCGGCATGAAGCGGCTGTTCGACCAATGGCGCAGCGAGGGTGTGTCCGACCTCGGGGCCTGGCTGCGACAAGACACGCGCCGCGCCAAGCAGTGTGCCCAGCAGATCAAGGTTGTGGCGGTCAACCAACGTACGCTGGCATTGTACGAAGCCACCGATCGCGAGCACCTGGTGGCCAACCTCGACCAGGTGTTTCGGGACGACATGCTCGACACCTTCATCGATGAGCTGGTCCAGTTGTGGAACGGCGGGCTCGATTTTTCCAGTTATACCGTCAACTACACGCTCGGCGGGCGCCGCATCGATATCCAGCTGAGTGGGCGCATCATGCCCGGCAGCGAACAGAGCTGGGACTATATCCTGCTGGCCATCGAGAACGTGACCGAACGCGAGACCGCACGCAAGAAACTGTCGCGCAGCGAGAACTATGCGCGCGGCCTGTTCGAATATTCTCCCATCTCGCTGTGGGTGGAGGACTTCAGCCAGGTCAAGCGCCTGTTCGACGACCTGCATCGCATCGGCATTACCGATTTCCGCACCTTCATCGACGTCCATCCCGAGTTCGTCGAGCGCTGCATGCAGGAGATCCGCGTCATCGACGTCAACCTGCAGACGCTGTCGATGTTCGGTGCCGAGGACAAGCCGGCGCTGCTGTCGCGCCTGTCGGATGTGTTTCGCGACGACATGCGGCCGCACTTCAGCCAGCAGTTGATCGAGTTATGGAATGGCAACCTCCTGCACCAGCGCGAGGTGATCAACTATTCGCTCACCGGCGAAGCCATCAACGTCCACCTGCAGTTCTCGGTGTTTCCCGGACACGAGGATAGCTGGGGGCTGGTGCTGGTGGCGCTGACCGATATCACCGCGCGCAAGAAGGCCGAAGCCTATCTCGAATTCCTGGGCAAGCACGACGAACTGACCAAGTTGCACAATCGCGCCTTCATGGTCGACGAGCTGAACCGCCTGGAGCGCAAGGGACCGTTTCCGATCAGCGTCATCGTGGCCGACCTCAATGGCCTCAAGCTGGTCAATGACGAGCGCGGCCACGCTGCCGGCGACGCCTTGCTGCGGCGCGTGGGCGAGGTACTGGCCAAGGCGGTGGAACGCCCGGCCAGCGTGGCGCGCGCCGGTGGCGACGAGTTCGCGATCCTGCTGCCGGGCACCGACGAACGTGGCGCGCATGCGCTCATCGAGCAGATACGGCAATTGATCGACCTCAATAACCAGTTCTATTCGGGCGTGGCAATGAGCCTGTCGATGGGGGCCGCGACCGCCGTACCGGGCGAGCGTCTCGACGCGGTACTGCAGCGCGCCGACGGCTTGATGTATGAGGCCAAGCGCGCGTTCTACAGCGCGCCCGGGCAGGAGCGGCGCCTCGCAGGGAGCTGAAACGGGATGGCATCGACCAGCTTCTGGCTTGCGGCAGGTCAAGAGCGTATCGCCTGCGATGTCATGGGTACGTCACCAGTGCGTACGCTGGTGTTGCACGGCGCGGGCCAGAGTTCGCGCGAGCGCCAGCGCCCGTTGCGCAACAGGCTGCTCGAACTGGGCTGCGCCAGCGCCGCACTGGACTTCTCCGGCCACGGGCTGAGCACCGCGCATCGAGCAGGGTCGCTGGCAAAAAGACTGGAGCAGGCGCAAGCCCTGCTGGATCATGCCACCGTCGGACCGCGTACCGTGGTGGGAGTCAGCATGGGTGGCGAGATTGCGCTGCGGCTGGCCTGCCGGCCACAGAACCGCATCACGCATGTGGTGACGCTGGTGGGCGCCATCTATGACGCGGCAGCGTTTGCGTTGCCGTTCGGCCCCGCCTTCAGCGCGGCCTTGCGGCGCCATCAGAGTTGGCGCGATGCCGCCGTACTGCCTTTGCTGGCGACCTACACCGGTCGCCTGACGCTGGTACGGGGCGAACATGATGCCATCATCCCGTCGGAAATCGTCGAACTGGTACGGGACCACGCGCGGGCGTCACGACACTGCCGCATCGTCGATCTACCCGGCGTCGACCACCGCATCAGCGAACGCTGCGCCACTGACCAGGCATTACTGGATTCACTGGCGCAACTGATCGCCTATCCCCCTGCGGACTCCCTCCCCCCTATCCGGACCTAGGCCGTGACCGACAGCAATGCGCCGGTGACGCCCTGGGCGGCAATTTCACTGGTTATGGTATCGGCCAAGTCGGGGTTGGCCTGCAAGACCTGGGCCAACTGCGCCGCATAGGCGGTGTCGATACCGTTGAAGTTACCGTTGGTAGCGTAAAGCCCGGCCGTGGCCGGTGCCGTGGCCAGTCCCGAGAGCACACCCGCGTAGAACAGGTCGGCCGACTGGTCTGCCGTCAGGGTGGTGTCGGCGGCATCATCGCTTTGCAGCTGTGCCTGCTCGGCCGCCCGCAACTCGGCCGCGTCATTGGCTGCGGCAATGGCCTGCGCCACGCTGGTGGCGGTATTGATGGCCACGGCCGTATTGAGCAGCCCTGCGGCGTTGTAGGTCAGCGGTGAGGTCTGGTCGAGCAGGTTGGAATTGGACAGCGATACCACCACGGAAGCATCCGCAGCCAGCTCGGTGGCACGTTGCACGGCACTCTGGTTGACATTGAGCGCGGCGTTGTTGGCCACGCCACTGTTGATGGTAAGTGCCGTATTGACGGCGCTGGCGTTCAAGTAGGCAGCGGTCAGGTTATTGATGTTGTTACTGGTATCGATTGCCATGATGAAGACTCCCGAAGATGATCTGTCTTGGAGAGAAGGTTAGAAAACCAAACCGGCATGGGCAAGCTGAGCCGCCGTTGCAAAGTGTAAGCAAGTACTACGATGCACCATGAAAAACGCCCGCGTAGGCGGGCGTTCGGGGTAGCTGCATTGACGGCTGGCAAGGTTTCAGTGGCCGTCGTCGGCGTGCTCGTCACTGGTCTGCACCAGGCTCACCGGACGCCCCTTGATGCGGCGCCAGACATACACGCCATAGCCCGACAGGCCATACAGCACGAACAGGCCGAACAGTACCTTGGACGGATCGCTTGAAATGGCGACCAGCAGCAGCACCACGATCAAGGCCGCGATGAAGGGCATGGGCTTGCGGAAATTGACATCCTTGAAACTATAGAATGGCACGTTGGTCACCATGGTAATACCGGCGTACAGGGTAATGACCCAGGCCGCCCAGCTGAGGTCGGTGCCGGCAAAACGCAGGTCATCCATCAGCCACACGAAGCCGGCCACCATGGCCGCCGCCGCCGGGCTGGGCAAGCCCTGGAAATAGCGCTTGTCGACCACGGCGATGTTGGTATTGAAGCGCGCCAGGCGCAAGGCGCCACCCACGCAATAGACGAAGGCGGCCAGCCACCCGAGCTTGCCCATGCCGCGCAAGGACCATTCGTAGACCACCAGCGCCGGCGCGGCGCCGAAGGAGACCATGTCCGACAGGCTGTCGTACTGGGCGCCGAATTCGCTCTGCGTATTGGTCATGCGGGCTACGCGTCCGTCCAGGCTGTCGAGCACCATGGCCACGAAGATGGCGATGGAGGCATAGTCGAACTTCAGGTTCATCGCCATGACGATGGCATAGAAGCCGCAGAACAACGCGGCGGTGGTGAAGGCGTTGGGCAGCAGGTAGATGCCGCGTGCGCGGCGACGACGTACCGGCCCCTCGCCCGACGGATCCAGTTGCGCGGCATACGGCTTCGGCCCGCGCAGGGACTTCGGTAGAGGAATGCCGCCCTTGGCTTTACGTCGTCGGAAAGTTGCCATCGATGTTTATTGTTGGTAAGTGCAAAAGAAAGCTCGACCTTAGGCGCCGAGCCCGGCAGTCGATACGCCGGCTGCGGCGTATCGACAGGAGTGTGATCAGAGTTCGGCCAGAATGGTTTCTGTAGCCGACACTTTTTCGCCTACCGTCACCTTGGGCACGGCAGTCAGGGGCAGATAGACGTCGACCCGCGAGCCGAACCGGATGAACCCGTAGCGCTGGCCACGTGCCAGGTTGTCGCCAGCCTTGACGTAGCACAGGATGCGGCGGGCAATCAGTCCGGCCACTTGTACGCAAGTCACGCTGTGACCGCTGGTGGTAGTAATGGCCAGGGCATTGCGCTCGTTCTCCAGCGACGCCTTGTCGAGGTCGGCATTGACGAACTTGCCGGGGAAATACTGCACTGTCTCGATCCTGCCGTCGACCGGCGAGCGATTGGAGTGGACGTTGAACACGTTCATGAACACACTGATCTTGAGCGCTTCACGGTCGGTGTACGGGTCATGGGCACGCGCCACCACGACGATACGACCATCGGCCGGCGACAGCACCGCATTGGCCTGCTGCGGGATGACGCGTGGAGGATCGCGGAAGAACTGCAATACGAACAGCGCGATGATCCAGAACGGTATGGACCACGCGCCCCACAATGCGCTGGTCAGCAATGCCACTACCACGGCGATGGTCAGGAACGGCCAGCCTTCGCGGGCGATGATGGGGTGGGGATAATGGTTATTGTTCAATGTCGCTCCGATGATCGCAATAATTTCAAAAGTAAAAGCGTGCCTATTCTAGTCGAGCCCTTGCCAAATGTAACGCCGCGCACTGCATCCAGGGCGAAGCGGCGCGGTTTTAACCGCATTTTGCGCCAGGTTGGCTCAACGCGCGGCGGCGCCCGATCGGGCAAATGAAAACCGCAGCTGGTTGCTGGACTGGGCAGGGGTGCCGCCGCTGACTTCCAGCCGCCCCACCAGCACCGTGACCTCGGCATCGGCGAAATCGAAACCGGTGATCTCCATGCTCTGGCGCAGCCCGCCCTGGGTACGCTCCTGGGGCTGCTCATTGAGGATGGCAGGCAGGTCCTTGCTCAAGGCCGGGCAGGCCTTGACCTGCTCGACCATGCGCGCATAGGCGCGCCGCAGCTCGGTGGGCGAGGCCAATTGCCAGACGCAGGAATAGTGGGTGGAATTGCCGCCGATGACACAACTGCTGGCGCCATCGAGCAGGAAGGAAGAGCTGAACTGGCGACGCGCGCCCTCTTCTACCTGATCCTTCTTCCAGCCGTCGAAATGGTTACCGGACTGGGCCTGGATGGCACGCAGATCGGCGCAGATATCGGCCTGGGCGTAAGCGGGTGCCAGGCCTGCCGCCAGCAGCAGCAAGCCCAGCCGGTTGATGCGAACGAATTGATGGATGAGTTTGTTCATGGCCTGCCGGGTATGCAGCAAAGACTAAAAGAAGCCGATTATATAGACCTCTTTAGTCTTGCCCGCCAGGCGGCCGTTGCTTTACTTGAAGCGCACCTTGCCCACCAGGCGCATGCTGACGGTCGACTCGCCCGGCTCGAAGCTGGGTTCGGCCACGCTGGGCGCTTCCGCGGCAGCCATGTCGGAGCGCATCATCATGGCGGTCTTGGGCATGGGGCGTTCGGCATTGGCGTAGTTGCCCGAGCCCTCGAAGTCCAGTGTCTCGAGCACGGCGTCGTTGGTGGAGCGGCGCATCGAGCCGGCGATGAAGCCGATGCGTTCTTCCAGGTTCTTGTAGGTAGCGTCGAACAGTGCGGCATCGAGCTTCTTGCCGGCTGCGGAGCTCAAGCCGAATTGCAGGCCGTTGAGATTGAGCAGGCTTTGCGCGGCCGAGACCGTCTTGGGCAACGCACTGAGGTTCTGGGTGGTCAATTCAAGGTACTGGCCAACGCGCCAACCCACTACCGGACGCGCCTTGGCCGGGGCGCGCGGCACCTGCGGCGTGATGGCCTGCGGCTCGGCGTAGACCGCGTAGGTGTAATAGCCATAGCTCTTCAACACCGCCTGCGGATCCTGCCTGCGCAGCAATTCGATGCCTTGCTTCATCTTCTGGTTCACGCGCGAAGCGGCAACGGTCTTGTCCTTGTCCTGTTCCTCGACTTGCAGGGTAACGTTGGCCTGGTCATTGGGCACGGTCAATTCGCCGGTGGCCGGCACCACCACCATGCTGCCGTTGGTCTGCACGCCCTGCGCGTGCGCCGTGATACAGGCGGCGGCCATCGCAGCGCCCAGCACCAGCTTGTGTGTTGTCTTCATTCGATCCTCTGTTTGACTTGTTTGACGGGTACGATTTTCGCGTACTCTGGTACCGCGAAACTGCCACGATACCGGACCGTTCGACGCTTGAGGTTTGCAAATGGTTCTTTTCCGAATTGCAACAAAAGTAAGCGGGCATGAAAAAAGACGCTCGAAAGCGTCTTTTTTCAACCCGCTTCCGTCGCCTTGACGAGGTCGGGTGCAGTGTTTTTTACAGCCAGGGCGCGCTTGCAAGCGCGTCCTGTCATGATGCTACCGGTCGATCGATAAAGCTGGTCGATCAGTTCTTGGTCTGGTCGACCAGTTTGTTGGCTTTGATCCATGGCA
>NZ_AKJA01000141.1 GCF_000282575.1 Herbaspirillum sp. YR522
TGGCGGGTTGCCCCGCCAGTGCCGCTGGTCGCCGACCGGCCCGCTTTATCGGGCCTTGGCAGCCGCCGGCCACAAGCGTACGCCCAGTGCCAGCACCGCAGTGGCGGTCGCCAGGCCAACCACGCCGATCCAGCCCCATTGCGCCAGCATCAGGCTGCCCAGTGCAGCACCGGCGGCCATGCCGACGAACATGCCCACGAACAGGATGGCGTTGAGGCGACTGCGAGCGCCTGGTTCGATGCTGTAGACGATGGTCTGGTGCGCCACCAGGGTGGCCTGTACACCGAGGTCGAAGCCGATGGCGGCCAGTGCGATCAGGACCAGTTGGCCGTCTCGGGAGAACCATGGCGACAGCGCCATCGCAGCGAACGACACGGTGGCCAGGCCGACACCCAGGCGGGTCACCAGTTCAGGGCCCTTCCTGTCGCTGATGCGACCGGCCAGCGGCGCGGCCAGGGCACCGGCGGCACCGGCCAGGCCGAAGGCGCCGGCGGCGGCGCTGCCGAGGTGGAAAGGCGCACCATGCAGCATCACCGCCAGGGTCGACCAAAAGGCCGAGAAGCCGATCGACAGCAGTCCCTGGGCCAGGGCGGCGCGGCGCAGGGCGCCATGCTTCTTGAACAGGGTCGCCAGCGAACCCAGCAGCGCGCCGTACGACAGGTGCGTGGTCGGGTGGAAACGCGGCAGGCCGCGCCATGCGGCCAGGCCGACCAGGGCAATGCTGGCGGCGGCACCGACGAACATGGCACGCCAGCCGAAGTGCTCGGCGACAAAGCCGCTGACCACACGCGACAACAGGATACCCAGCAGCAAGCCGGTCATCACGGTGCCGACGATACGGCCGCGATGTTGCTCCGGTGCCAACGTGGCGGCGGCCGGAACGATGTCTTGCGCCATGGTGGCGGTAAGGCCGATGGCCAGGCTGGCCGCCAGCAGCGTGGCCACGCCCGAGGCGGCGCCAGCCAGCAGCAGGGCGACGGTCAGGATCGCGGCCTTGACCAGGATGATGCGGCGCCGATCGTAGCGGTCGCCCAGCGGTGCCAGCAGCAGGATGCCCAGGGCGTAACCCAGCTGGGTCGACATCGGCACCATGCCGACCATGCGTTCGGTGGCGCCGATATCGTCGGCCAGCACACCCAGCATCGGTTGCGAGTAATACAACGACGCCACGGCCAGGCCGGCACCGGTGGCCAGCAGGCCGATGAGTGGCGTCGACAGGCCGTGGTGGGACGATTGCGCCGAGGCAGCAGCGACCTTGGCTGCGGCAATATGCGTCTTGGGAATGCTATTCATGGTGAAACCCCTGTTGTGGTTCGATTCGATACCGGCCACGAAAGTACGGCAGGGCCAGCGGTGAGACGGATTCTGCGCGCCCCCGCAGCCATGCGGTAGTAGCGCCATGAGCAGAATTGTTATACGTTAGGCGTATGACCAAACCAAGAAAACCCGTTCCCGCGGGGTCACCGTCGGCAGGCCTGGTGGACCGTATCGAGCTCATGCAGACCTTCGTGCGCATCGTCGAGGCCGGTAGCCTGTCGGCGGCGGCGCTGCAACTGGGGTCGACCCAGCCGACCATCAGCCGTCGGCTGCAGGCGCTGGAACGCTCGCTGGGCGTGCGCCTGCTGCAACGCTCCACGCATGCCATGAAGATGACCGAGGATGGCGAGCGTTGCTACGAGCGCGCCAAGGACCTGCTGGCCGGGTGGGATGAATTCGAGAGCGACCTGCGCGGGTCGCGGCTGCAGGCCGAAGGGACCTTGCGGGTGGCGGTACCGCACGCGTTCGGGCAAGCCCAGTTGATCGGGCCGTTGGCCGATTTCATGCGCCAGCACCCGCGTATCACGGTGGAGTGGCTGCTGCATGACCGGGCGGCCGATTTCATCTCGCAGGGGCTCGATTGTGCGATCCAGGTCGGTGAAGTACATGACCCGTCGGTGGTGGCGATCCACCTGGCCGAGGTGCCGCGCATGATCGTGGTGGCGCCCTCGCTGATGCAGGGTCGCCCGTTGCCGCAGCACCCGTCGGACCTGGCCGCCTTGCCGTGGGTGGCCATCCCGGCCTTCTACCGGCGCGAAATCACCCTCACCCATGCCGGCACCGGTGAGCAGCGCCACGTGGCGTTTCGGCCGCAACTGGTCACCGACAGCTTGTACGCCCTGCGTAGTATCGCCGTCGAGGGGCTGGGCGTGGCGGTGGGCTCATCCTGGGTGCTGGCCGACGATGTCGCCGCAGGTCGACTGTTGCAGTTGCTGCCGCAATGGCAGGTCGACCCCCTGCCGGTGTCGCTGCTCTATCCATACGCGAGTTTCTACCCGGCACGCCTGCGCCATTTCATCGATACGATGAAGGAGGCGATGCCGGCTGCGGTGCGCGGCGCGGTGGGTTGGGAAGCGGTGCAGCGTATCAGGCGGCAGCCGGGCTGACGGGGCCCTGGCCGGCATCACCCACCGTGGATCGGACAGGCCAGGCTCAGCGCTCCAGGCGCATGGTACCCGCCCGCGCATGGTGCTGATGCCAGGAGAATGCCTCGCCCAGCAGGTGCGGCGTATGTCCCCCGGCGCGGCACGCGCGCTCGAAGTAGTCACGCAGTTGCGCCCGGTAGTCGGGGTGGCAGCAATGCTCGATCACCCGCGCGGCACGCTCGCGCGGCGCCAGGCCGCGCAAATCGGCCAGGCCCCACTCGGTGACCAGCACGTCGACGTCGTGCTCGCTGTGGTCCACATGCGAGACCATCGGCACCACGCTGGAGATGGCCCCCTGCTTGGCGGTCGACTTCGACACGAAGATCGAGAGCTGGCCATTGCGGGCGAAGTCGCCCGAACCGCCGATGCCGTTCATCATGTGGGTGCCGCCTATGTGGGTCGAATTGACGTTGCCGTAGATGTCGAATTCGAGCGCCGTGTTGAGCCCGATGATGCCCAGCCTGCGCACCAGCTCCGGGTGGTTGCTGATTTCCTGCGGACGCAGCACCAGCTTGTCGCGGTAACGCTCCAGATGACGCATGAAATGCTCGTACTTCGCCTGCGACAGCGTGATCGACGAGGCCGACGCGAACGCCAGCTGGCCCGAGTCGAGCAGGTCGATGGCGCTGTCCTGCAATACCTCCGAATACATGCTCAGACCGTGGAACGGGGAGTCGGTCAGGCCGTGCAGGACGGCATTGGCGATGGTGCCGATGCCAGCCTGCAGTGGCGCCAGGGTAGGCGGCAGGCGACCACTCTCGACCTCGCCCTCCAGGAACCCGATGACATGGCCGGCGATGGCGCGCGTGTCGTCGTCGGGTGGCAATACCGAGGAGGGGCTGTCCGGGGTCTCGGTGAGGACGATGGCGGCCACCTTGGCCGGGTCGAAGGCAATCGTGGTGCGCCCGATGCGCTGCGCCGGCGCGGTCAGGGGAATCGGCTCGCGCTGCGGGCGCTGGCCGGGCAGGTAGATGTCGTGCAGCCCCTCCAGGGCTATCGGTACGCTGGTATTGAGTTCGATGATGATCATGCGCGCCTGCTCCACGAAACTGGCCGAATTACCCACCGACATGGTGGGCACGATGCCCTCCTCGGTGATGGCGGCGGCCTCGATGACGGCGATGTCGATGCGCGATGGCGTGCCGTTGCGCAACTGCTCGACGGTTTCCGACAGGTGCTGGTCGATGAACATCACTTCGCCGGCATTGATCCTGGCGCGCAGGGTGGCGTCGACCTGGAAAGGCAGGCGTCGCGCCAGCAGCCCTGCCTTGGCCATCATGCCGTCGCTGTCGTTGCCCAGCGAGGCGCCGGTGATGACCGTCAGCGACAGCGGGTCGCGGGCGGCGCGCGCGGCCAACGCACGCGGTATGGCCTTGGCATCCCCGGCGCGGGTAAAACCCGACAGGCCCACCGTCATGCCATCGGCAAACAATAGTGCGGCGGCGTCGGCCGACATGATCCTGGCCGCCAGTGCGGGCTGGCCGATACGCTGGCTGTTCATTCTTGCTCCTGCTCGTGGGCTTATGGGAAAGTCGAAATGCGCCTTGCCAGCACTGGCATGACGGACTTCTTTCATTGTTCTTGTGAGGCCAGTATAGAAGTCGCGCTTCATGCACTGTATGATTTAAATTCCCCGATTCCAGTCGGAATCTCCATGCCTTGACCTGCCTCAAGTTCTTCTTTCGAAAGCCTGCAACCGTGGATATCCGCGCCCTGCGCTACTTCACCGAAACGGTACGCCTGAACGGTTTCAGCCGTGCCGCCGAGGCGCTTCACGTCACCCAGTCGACCGTCAGCAAGATGGTCCGACAGCTGGAGCATGAACTCGATGCGCCCTTGCTCATCCGCGATAGCCGCAGCCTGCAACTGACCGATACCGGGCGCCTGGTATATGAGCAGGGGCAGCAGATCCTGGCGGCGATGCAGCGCTTGCATGCAGAAATACGCGACACCCAGGCGCAACGGCTGGGGCACCTGGACATCGGCATCCCGCCGATGATCAACATTCTCTGTACGCCGGTATTGAAGGCCTTTCGCGAGCGCCACCCCGATATCGCGCTGAAACTGAAGGAAGACACCGGCCCGCAGATCGAGCAGCGGGTGGCCAGCGGCGAACTGGAGATCGGCATGACGGTGCTGCCGGTCGATCCGGCGCTGGCGCTGGAGGTGATGCCGGTGGCGCGTTATCCGATCTGGGCGGTGGCGCAGGCCGGCAGCTTCCAGAAGGCACGCAGTACGCTGCGTTGCCGCCAGCTCGACGGCATGCCGCTGGTCATGCTCAATAACGAATTCGGCCTCACCCGCAGCTTGCGGGGCAGTTTTCGCGAAATCGGCATCGCGCCGCAAGTGGTTGCCCAGAGCGGGCAGTGGGACTGGCTGGTGGCCATGGCCCTGGGCGGCATGGGCACCGCGCTGCTGCCCGAGCCCTTCATCCATCGCATCGCTACCGACCAGTTGCAGGCGGTGCGCCTGACCGAGCCGGAAGTGCAATGGCAGGTGGCCTATGTGACCCGGGGTGGCTACCTGTCGCATGCGGCCCGGGCCTGGATGGCGGTCAGCGCCGAGCTGTTCGCGGGCGGCCCGCGCCAAGCCTGATGTCCATGCAGTGCGCGACTCGATAGGGCGAACTTAAGTCATACCGGGCATGATGCAGGCTGACTATACTGCGGCGATTGAACCCCGGTCGCCCCCAGCGACCCTGCGCCCCTTATAGCATGCCGCCGCCGCTATTGACCTCTCCCCTTGCCTTGCTGCAGGACGCCCTGGCGTTGCTGCGAACCCTTGTGCGCCTGTCGCTGCAACGCTGGCGGGTGCGTTTTCCGCTCCGCCATGCCAACCTGTCCGAGGGCCTGCGGGCCGCCTGCGGCGCCAGCGTCATGCTGTTGCTCGGCGAGTGGCTGGGCAATCCGCTGTTTTCATGGGCCGCCATGGGGGCCTTCCTGACCTGCCTGGCCGACAGTGCCGGGTCCAATCGGGCGCGCCTGCTGTCGATGGGCGGGTTTGCGGTGATCTCGACACTGGGTGGCGTATTAGCGGCCAGCGTGGCGGGCAAGAGCGTCGAGGCCGGATTGCTGGCGATCATGGCATGCGCCGGCGTGGCCGGCTTTTCGCGTATCTATGGCGCCGCGGTCGGGCTGGTGATGATGCTCGCCGCCGGGGTCTCGGCCATCATGGCTGACGCGCCACCGGTGTTGCTGCCGTTCTCGCACAGCCATGTGCTGATCTATTTCTGCGGTTGTGCCTGGGCCACGCTGCTGGGGCTGACGGCCTGGCGTATCCATCCGTTTGCCGCGGCGCGCCTGGCGGTGGCGCGCGTATATGGCGCCCTGGCCGAGCTGGCCGTGATCGCCGCCGACGGTGAGGATGGAAGCGACCCGGCGCAGCTGGCCCATGGCGCCGAACTGGCGGCCCAGTCGCGGCGTCATGCCCGCATCGACCTGGAGTCCGCGCGTCGGGTGTTGGGCGAGGTCGCCATCGAGCGCACCGCGTCGCGACGCCTGTACGAAAACCTGCTGGTGCGACTGGCACGGGCCGGCGAGTTGCTCGATTGCCTCACCGTGCTGGCCGACCTGCGGCTGTCGCATTACCAGGCGCCGCCGGCGCGTCGGCGCACGGCGCGTATCCTGGAGGCGATGGCGCAATTGATGCGGGCCATGCAACGCGACGTCGCCGGGCCGACCGGAGCCAAGCCGTCGCCGGCCGCTGATGCCCGCGTGATGATGCGCCTGCGGCAACTGGTGGCACGCCTGCCGGCAGTCACCAGCCACCGTCTGCAACTGGCGCAGGCGCCGTTGGCCGAAAGCGCAGTGGCCGATCCGGTCGACCTGAAGCGGGCCGCGCGCGGCGGCGGTGCGCAGCCGGGCGGCGTGCGCACCTGGCTGGCCCGGTTATGGAGCCTGGCACGCCGGGCGCTGCTGCACGCCGAGGCCGGTTCGGACGAATGGCAGCACGGCTGGCGTTGCGCCGCCGCCGCTGGCGCTACCTATGTGCTGGTGCATCTGCTGGAACTGCCTTTCGGTTATTGGGCCACCATGGCCACCATGCTGGTGATGCAACCGACCATCGCCGACAGTTGGTCGCGTAGCGTCGAGCGCGCCATCGGCAGCGTGGTCGGCGGCGCGCTGGCAGTGCTGCTGTCGCTGTTCGTCCATTCGCCCCTGGCGCTGGCGCTGCTGGTGTTTCCGCTGACGGTATTGACCATGGCCCTGCGCCCGGTCAGCTACGGCCTCTACGCCACCTTTCTCACGCCGGTGTTCGTGCTGGTGGCCGATGTCGGCAGCGATCCGGCCCAGCAGTTGACCAATGCCATGCTGCGCGCGGGAAACAACGTCATCGGCGCCCTGGTGGCGCTGGTCGCCAGCTACCTGTTCTGGCCACGCCGGCAGCGGGTCGACCTGCGCGCGCAGCTGGGACGCATGGTCGATCTCAATATCGCCTGTCTGCGCCAGGCCGTACAGGGACCAGGCGACAGCGTCGCGATGCACGCATGTCGTCGCGATGCCTGCGTGGCCAATGTCGAGGCCGGGTTGATGTTGCAGCGGCTGGCGCGCGAGGGCAGCCTGGACGGCGAGCAACGGGCAGCGGCGCGCATGGCGGTGGCGCTGTCGCGCCGCTTGGCGGCCGCCGCCAGTCACCTGTGGCTACATCCGCAGCCGCCCGCGCCCCTGCTGGAGCGGTGGCTGGGCGAGCTGGCGGTGGCGTTCGCGGCTTGCGCCGATGCGGGTGACCGGGCGGCTCACCGGGGCCTGGCAGCGGTACTGCAAGCGCGGCCGGCGCCGATTCAACTGGCAACCGCCGATGCCGTGGAAACCCTTTGCCTGCTGGCCACCTCACTTTATCCACAGGCGGCGATCCGGGACGAGTGAAACAAAACCTCGCTTGCCTGCTCGAACCCCGGACCACGCGTCATCGCGCCACGGGCGATGTCGTTATTGAAACGACAATCACGACAAGGAAGACATGGATCTGGATTTTCTCTACAAAATGAACGAGGGGCCGCTGCGCTCCGGCCTGATCGTCATCGGCGTGTCGCTGGTGGCCATTGCACTGGCGGTGTTGCTCCATCGCATGGGCACCATGCTGGTGCGGCGCCTGGCGCGCGGCCACCCGTTCACCATGACCGCCACCGAGGTGGCCTACAACTCGGGTCGCACCTGCCTGATCCTGTTCATGCTGCGACTGGTGCTGACCGGCGCGCCTGACAACACGCCCGGGCTGACCAGCGTGTCGTACCTGACCTCGGTGGCGCTGGTGCTGGCCCTGACCTGGTTTTTGATGCGCTGTGTGAAGTCGGTCAGCGTCACCGTCATCAAGCTCAACCCCTACGACGTGGCCGACAATCTGCGGGCTCGTCGCATCCTGACGCAGACCCGTGTGCTGTCGCGCAGCGCCTACTTCATCATCGCCCTGCTGGGCCTGTCGTTCGTGCTGCTGACACTGCCGGGCGCGCGCCAGTTCGGCGCCAGCCTGCTGGCCTCGGCCGGCGTGGCCGGCATCGTCGCCGGTATTGCCGCCAAGCCGGTACTGGGCAACTTCTTCGCGGGCCTGCAGATTGCGTTCTCGCAACCGATCCGTATCGACGACGTATTGATCGTCAAGGGTGAATGGGGGCGGGTCGAAGAAATCACCGGCACCTTCGTGGTGGTCAAGATCTGGGATGAGCGGCGCATGATCGTACCGCTCCAGTGGTTCATCGAAAACCCGTTCGAGAACTGGACCCACACCTCGGCCACCATCCTGGGCACGGTATTCCTGTGGCTGGATTTTTCGGTGCCGGCGCAGGAGATCCGCGCCGAATTCGAGCGGGTGCTGCGCACCCTGCCGCTGTGGGACAAGCGGGTATGCGTGATGCACGTCACCGATGCCAGCGAACGCAGCATGCAGATCCGGCTGCTGGTGTCGGCCGTCGATTCGGGCAGCGCCTTCGACCTGCGTTGCCAGATCCGCGAACACATGATCGGCTTCATCGCGCGGCATTATCCCGGCGCCTTGCCCCGCCTGCGGGCAGAGCTCGAGCCGATGGGCAACAACGCCGACGCGCTCGATACCATCATCGATGGCCCACCGCGCCAGTAGCGCCTCGATAGAAGACGGGCCCGACTACTTGCAACGAGGGAGAGACGTTGCTTTCGCGGGGCCCGTCAGGGGAGATCGAGGCAAGGCCGGGGTCACCGGTACCTGCCAGCGCCGACGCTCGTGGCGTCGGGCGTTCAAGCGGTCAGCACATGCGTATTACAGCGCGCTGTTTTGCTGGTTGCTCACGACACGGCCTTCCGAGCGTGCCTGTTGCAGTTCGTCCTTGACCTGTTGACGGGTCAGGGTCGAGTGGAAAGGCTTGTCGGCCGGATACTGGTCGCTGACCAGGATTTCGCCATTGGCGCGGGCTTGCTTCAATTCGGCGACCACTTCGGCGCGGGTCACGGTGGACACCGCAGGCTTGTCGGCAGGGTAACGGTCGGTGACCAGGATCTCACCGTTGGCACGGGCCTGCTGCAACTCGGCGATGACTTCGCTACGCGACTTGGTCGACTGGAATTCGGTTTCGGCTGGATAAGGCGCTTCGGCCATCGCGGCGCCCACGGCGCTGCTCAACAGGATGCCGGCGAAAAGGTTCTTTGCAATGTTCTTGGTGTTCATGATCGTTCCTTGTGAGAGAAATGATGTGCAAGCTAGCCTGGCCCGGTGGTTGGTGGATCAGTCGCTGTTTGCTTTCATCGTGGAACCAAGTTTAGGGATCCACGCGATCGAGAAAAAGGAGCCAAACCGGAATACATAATTCCCAAAACCAGAACAATCAGTTTTTTCGTAGATATGCAGTTGCCTTGTCATCAATTCTTGAATGCTCCTCAGGCTTGAGCTGCCCAGCCGGAAAACCCCGTCCGTAAAGGGATGCGGCCGATTTTCGGAGCGCTGCCAGCCAACCCGCCGAGCAATTCGAAGGCATGTCCCGCAGTAGATACTATCGTTGCGATATGCAAATCCAATGAAGTCGTTCAATGGATTTGATCAAGCCGTTCGGCGTTTCGTTGTATACGCTAAGATATAGCGATTGTTGCCGACACCCATCCCGGATCCTTGTTTCTCATGAAAACCGCTCTTGCGTTACGCCATGTGGCCTTTGAAGACCTGGGCCAGCTGGCGCCGCTGCTGGCCCAGCACGGCTATCGCGTCGATTACCTCGATATCGGGGTGGATTCGCTGACCGACTGCTCGCCGCTGGACGCCGATCTGGTGGTGGTGCTGGGCGGTCCGATCGCGGTGTACGAGCTAGAGCGCTACCCGTACCTGCGGGCCGAGATTGCCTGGCTGCGCGCACGCCTGCTGGAAGACCTGCCTACCCTGGGGATCTGCCTGGGCGCGCAGCTGATGGCGGCGGCCTTGCATGCGCGGGTGTATCCGGGCACGGCCGGCAAGGAAATCGGATGGGCCTGCCTGCAGCCAGGCGCGCATGCCGACGAGGTACCCTGGATGGCACAACTGATGTGTGCCGACATGCGGGTCCTGCAGTGGCACGGCGACACCTTCGATCTTCCGACCGGCGCGCGCCACCTGGCCTGCAGCGACCGCTATCCGAACCAGGCCTTCGCCTGGGGACGGCACGGATTGGCGCTGCAATTCCACCCGGAATTCGATGTGCGCATGGCAGAGCGCTGGCTGATCGGCCACGCCCACGAGATAGCCCATACCCGCAACATCAGCCTGTCGGGCCTGCGTGCCGACGCCGACCGCTATGGCCAACGCTTCCATCGGGCGTCGCAGCAGTTCTGGCAAGGCTGGCTAGGCAGCCTTGCGCAGACCCGCGGCCATTATCGGGCAGCCTGAAACGGCGCCTGCTCGAGCTGGAACTTGCGCCCGGCCTGCGCCAGTTTCTCGGCCTGCGCGCGCAGCAGGTCGGACGTCGCGGTGGCCTGTTCGACCAGCGCCGCATTCTGCTGGGTGGCGTCATCGATCTCGGTCACGGCGCGGCTGATCTGGTCGATGCCGGCGCTCTGTTCGCGGCTGGCCACCGAGATCTCGCCCATGATGTCGGTCACGCGACGGATGCTCTGCACCACTTCGTTCATGGTCGCGCCAGCCTGGTCCACCAGCTGGCTGCCGGCATCGACCTTCTCCACCGAAGCATCGATCAGGGCCTTGATCTCCTTGGCGGCCGAGGCCGAGCGCTGGGCCAGCGAGCGCACTTCCGAGGCCACTACCGCAAAGCCACGGCCCTGTTCGCCCGCGCGCGCCGCTTCCACGGCTGCATTCAAGGCCAGGATGTTGGTCTGGAACGCGATGCCGTCGATCACACCGATGATATCGACGATCTTCCTGGACGAGTCGTTGATGGAGCCCATGGTCTGTACCACCCGTGACACCACGCCGCTGCCCTTGACGGCCACGTTCGAGGCATCCTGCGCGAGCTGGTTCGCCTGTTGCGCATTCTCGGCGTTCTGGCGCACGGTGGAAGTGAGCTGCTCGATGGAGGCGGCGGTTTCTTCCAGCGAGCCGGCCTGCTGCTCGGTACGGGTGGACAGGTCGAAGTTGCCCGAGGCAATCTCACCGGCGGCGCTGGAGATCGAATTGGTGCCGCTCTGCACTTCGCCCACGATCAGCCGCAGCGCGCCGTTCATCTCGGCCAATGCGCGCATCAGGTCGGCGATCTCGTCGCGTCCCTTGGGATCGATACGGCCCGACAGGTCGCCTGCGGCGACCTGCTGCGCCACTTGCAGCGCCCGCTTGAGCGGGGTGGTGATGCTGCGCCCGATGATGATCACGGCCACCGCGCCGATGGTCACCAGCAGGATTCCCAGTACGATCATCAATTGCATGCTGCGCGCGCTGCTGCGGTCGATCTCGGCGGCCATGGCGTCGATCGACTGGCGCTGCATGGCCAGCAAGCCGTTGACTTGCGCACCATAGGCCTTGGCGGCCGGATCGAAGACTTCCTTGTAGGCCTTCTCGGAGGCCGCCGCGTCGCCGGTCTTGCGTGTGTCCATGACCAGTTCCTTGGCCGCCTGGTATTTCTTGCGCGCCTCCAGGATGGCCGCCATCAGCGCCTTCTCTTGCGCCGATTGCAGCAGCGGTTCGATCTTCTTGATCACGGCGCTGCCCTTCCTGACGCTTTCGTCGATGTCTTCCTTGAAGGTGTTCGATAGCGCGGCGTCGCTGCTGCGCGCGATCATCGACGTGCGCACCACGGCCGAATAGGTCAAGACGAACCAGTCGGCCACCAGGCGCTCCTTGGCCAGCGGCACCTCCATCATCTGGCGTGTGGCGTCGGCGTTGCGTCGGGCGTCGAGCAGTGACATCGAGGTCGACAGGATGGCCAGCAGCAGCACCAGGGCGAAACCAAGCGTGAGGCGGTTGGCGATCCGCAGGTTGGAAAGAAATCTCATGAGTGTCTCGACGATCAGATGACAGGCGTGGCCTGTCGGGTCCCGGGATTATTGTTATTGATTATTATTGGTCGTCGCCGTCGCCTGGTGTCGCACCTGGCATATCCGGCTGCTGGTTCAGGGTACTGGCTTTTGTCGAGACAGTGAAGAGCTGTGCAGTGGCCTGCGCGCAAAAGCAACACTGCTGCGCGGCAGCAGTGTCGAGGCGACTGACGTCAGGGCGCAAGCCCGGCGCGCATGGCCATCACCTGCGCCAGCACCCGGGTGCCGGCGGCGAAGTCATCCAGCGCCATGGCCTCGTCGGGATTGTGGCTACCGTTGGCATTGCGCACGAACAACATGCCGGTCGCAATGCCCTGGTTGGCAAACAAC
The DNA here is from genome assembly GCF_000282575.1 of Herbaspirillum sp. YR522. Taxonomy (GTDB): domain Bacteria; phylum Pseudomonadota; class Gammaproteobacteria; order Burkholderiales; family Burkholderiaceae_D; genus Herbaspirillum. Next base: position 12,212 of record NZ_AKJA01000141.1, read on the forward strand.
GCCGAATCATGTCCGGCCCCGCTGGGAAGTCGGCGCTGCGACGACCCCAGGCGCTGCGCGCTGGCTTGCAGCTGCTCCTGCAACGCCGCGTCCATCTGCGCTGGCTGGCTGCCGCTGCGCTCACCCAGGGCAAAGCGCACGCCGTGGCGTTGCTCGGCCGCCGACACCGCAGCCAGCAGATGACGTTCCATGCCTTGCAGGCTGTCATTGCTGCGCGACCGGATATCCACACCAAAACTCACCAGGCCGGCGACCTTGCTGATATCGGCCTGGCCGGCGTCGGTGAATACCTGGCCGAAGGTCAAGGTCAGCTCATGGCCTTGCTGCTCCATCGCGGCCCAATCCTGCTGCAATTGGGCGACGACTTCGGCCAGCGCCACGACGGCGTCGCGTCGATGGCTGCGTGGGGTGGCACCGGAGTGGGCATATTCGCCCAGCACCCGGGCATGGCGATAGCGCAGGCTGCCGCAGATGCCGGTGACCACCCCGAGTTGCTGGCCTGCCTCCACCAGCACCGGTCCTTGTTCGATATGCAGTTCGAGGAAGCAGGCGATGCGTGCCGCATCCAGATAGGCGGGCGTGGTCGCGATGTCGTCTGGGCGGCCGCCGCATTCATGCAGGTGCGCGCGCAGGCTGCGCCTGGTATCGAGGCGCAGGATATCGAGTGCCTCCGGCGGCAGCAGGCCGAAGGCCGATTTGCTGCCGATATACGAGAGCGGGAACCAGGCGCTTTCCTCGGCGCGGATGCCCATCACGGTGACGTCGCATTGCGGTTGCAGGCCCGCTGCGATCCATCCGGCGATGATCGATAGTCCGGCCACCACCCCGGCGGCGCCATCGTAGTTGCCGCCGCGCGGCACCGAATCGAGGTGCGACCCGGTCATGACGACGGGGGCGGTGCGATCCCGCCCGGGCAAGGTCAGGTAGAGATTGAGCGCCGCATCGGTGGCGATTTCCAGCCCCATGTCCTGCGCGGCCTGGCGCATCAGCGCGTGTGCGCCCTGCTCGCCGGCGCCATAGGTATCACGCGTGATACCGGGGGCGTCGCCATTGAGTCGAGCGCTGTCCTGGCGCATCCTTTCGAACAGGCGCTGCGCCAGGGGGATATCGGGTTCGGCTGCGATTGCTGCGTTGGGGGAAGTCATCTGGAGTGTTTTCCTTGGTACGAATGCGATGTGCCGCATGGTGCAATGGACAGCTGCAATAGCCATGCCAAGCGCGAAATGATACAGAAAACGATCGATGACGACGGGCGTTGTCCGACAGACAATGCCCTCAAATTACGCTGCGGCAGCAAAGCGCGGCTTTTTGCGTCATTGGCGAAGCACAAAATAAGGGCTTGTCCGACATTGCCCAAGCGCGGCTATGCCTATAGTGAGCTTGCAGATTCATTGCATTAAGTTCACCTGTCCGATCCGACCGATCCGACACAAATAGGAGATAAATAATATGAAAGCACGTCACATCCTCATCTCGACCTTGTTCCTGGGCATGACTGCAGGCGCCATGGCCCAAAGCGCGCCAGCGACCACCACCGGCACGCCATCCAACGATCCGTTCGTGCAGAAGCGCCAGGCCGATGCCGATGCCAAGGCCGAATACAAGGACCAGAAGAAGTCGGCCAAGAGCGAGTACAAGGCCGACAAGAAAGCCGCCAAGCAACAATTGAAGCAAGAGCGCAAGGAGTCGCGCGCCGCCCGTAACGAGCAGCTGGCAAATACGCCAGCGACCAAGACCGACAAGACGCCTTGATGCGTCGGGCCTGGCTTGCCCGGTCAACCCGGGCCGGCTCGATGCCCGTTGGCGGCCAGCGATATTAGCCGAAGGGGGCGGATCAATCCGCCCCCTTCGGCTATCTGCTATCTATTGGTCGCTATCGGCCGGATACCACCGGAATCGGTGAGTTGACACTGTAGCGGCCGGAGCGCGCCGTGGCCCGCAGGGGACGGTCGCAGACACGGCGCGTCGGTTGACGAAAAAGTCACTTGCTCAATGCCGCGTCATTTCCAGTTAATGCGAAAACAGCGTGAGACATGCTGCCTTAACCTTGTGACTTTGCCTGGCGCAGGGAGCAGCCATGTGCACCCACCCTTTTCTCCGACCACGCATGCTGGTCAACGTCGTTGGTCTATCGGCTACATAGACAGAGCACTTGTGCGCAGCGCCCGATCACATGGATGGACACGGCCCTGATCGGCTGCTTGCGTGACGCCGATGGCGTCCGGCTGCCGCACTTTACGCGTAGGCTGCGAAAGCTGTGAAGCGGGCTCCTGGAGCGGGGTTAGTACCTGCGCATCGTGCCCAGAATCACAAAATATTCTCGACAAAAATCTACGGTCTCGTATTGGGTGCTGCCTTAACCTGTCCTCCCTAAAAAACGTCTCAATGGAGGTGTCAGGATGTCTGATGATGCACGCGATGAGCCCATCGTTCCAACCCAGCACAATGCCAGCATAGATAGGGACGGCCGCGGTGCAGCCGACCGGCCAGCCAGATCGAGGTCGATGCCACGCACACGCGGCGCTTCCGGTCCGACCGGCGGTGGCAGGCAGGCCCCGCCCGAGCCTACCGTGGATGTGATAGTGGAACGTCGTGGTCGTGGCTACGCCGTGCAAGTCGGCGAGCGCATGAAACCGGCCGGCGACGACGGCGACAGTTTCTACCGCGCGGTGCTGCTCGGGCTGGGCCAGACCCGCGGCGACGAAGTGGCCAGCCACGATATCCAGGCGTTGCGCAACGATGTGGCCGATACCCTGTTGCCACGGCTCAATTCGGGCCTGCTGCGCATCTGGTGGCAGAACCGGCGCAAGCGTACCGGGCTGTCCGCGGAGCGTTACATCGAGCGCTATATCCGCTCCCCGGGTAGCTGGGATGAGCCACTGGCGCAATTGCTGCCGGTGATCGTGCCGTCCTGCGCCACCTGGCGTCGCCTGGGCGGCAGCCGGCTGATGGTCGACGCGCCAGGATATGGCCGGCATGCCGACAAGGGTAAGCCCGGGCCGGCACCTGCAGTGCGCGCCAGCGAACTGTGGGCGGCATTCGTCAAGGGCGATACCAATGTGCTGGCGCCGATGGATGGCCAGGTATTGCGTGACAAGCCGCTGGCCCTCTCCTTGCTGACCCGTTCGGCCAGTATCACGCTCGACCATCCCCGCGATGCGGTCGAGATGCGTGCCGTGCCTGCCGACCTGACCGTCCATTTTTCAGCCTTGGCCGCTGCCGACGCCGCCGACGACCAGCGCAACCTGATATTGCTACCCAGCGCCACCACGCTGGTCGATACCCATGGCAGCCTGCCGACCATCGACGTGCAGCAGGCCATCGACAGCAGCACCGGCGCGCTCACCTATACCGTCACCGACATCGGTCGCGGCGCCACGGTGCGCTTCGTGTTCGCCCCCGGGGTGGCCTGCCCGGCGCTGCAGGTACTCGATGTGCTGCAGCGCGCGGCCCAGGCCAAGCAGGCCGCCACCGTGCAGACCCTGCACCTGCTGATGCATGCCGACGCGCCGCTGACGGCCAGCCCGCCAGCACACAGGGCGACCATGGCGCGCCTGTGGAGCGACCTGTCCGACGAGGTACGTCGTCGCGTGCTGGCCGGGTTTACGGCGCGCCAGGGGATCAAGGCGATCGAACTCGATGTGGTGCGCGAACTCAAGAGCGGCACCGAGCCCGAACGGGTGGCGCTGGCCACCGACATGCTGGTATCGGCGCTCGATCTATGGCCGGCGCGGCGGGAAGTCGAGCTGATCCCCTTTTCGTTCTGGCTGGCCGAGATGGCGCAGGCCATGGCCGCCACGGGTGGCTGGCGCGAGTTCATCCAGGCACGCGGCCTGGTGCGCGAGCGCCATGTCGCCTGGCAGCACGTACGAGCCGATCTCGGGCACTGGCTGCACGCCGAGCAGGTGGGTGGCAATCCGGCGTTGTCGGTTGCCACCCGTGAATGCCTGGCGGCGTCGCTGGCGCGGGCCGACGACAAGCCGTCGCCCGCACCGGAGAAGTTGCGCGGCATGCCGGCGCGCCAGGTGCGGGAACGACTGGCGGCCACGCATGCCGATATCGTACGACGACGTCGCCAGGCGCACGACGCGCCGGAGGTGGTGATCGCCGCCTTGTCGCACTGTGCCGCCGACGTGTGCGGCAGCGGCGATGGCGACGGTGGTGGCGAGATGGCCGACGACCCGGCCGCCGGGCCCGGCGAAGCGGTCCCGCCGGGGAGCCGGCAGTGGGCCTCACTGGTGGCCGATACCGGACGCGCCGAGCTGCGCCTGGACCGCCATGCCGCGCGCGACCAGCCGATCGACCTGTCGCTGTTGCAGCGCCCGGCGACGCTGGTGCTGGACCATCCGGGCGATATCGTGCAGATGCAGGCCATTCCGGCCGGCGCCACGGTGCGCTTCGACCCGGCACCGCCCGACAGCGTCGGCAGCGACCAGCGCTGGCTGGTGATCTTGCCGGGCCAGTCCGATTTCCTCGGCCAGGCCGGCCCGCTACCCTCGATCGACATCAGCAAGAGCGCAGGCGCTCAGCTGGGCTGGGAGGTCTATACCTTGTTCGATACCGGCCGGCGTATCGGCTGCCGCTTTACCTTCGCCGGTCCTGTCGCGCCCCGGGTGCGGCGAGTGCTCGACTCCCTCAAGCAGGCCGCCGACGACAAATGGAGCGCATTCAGGTCGCTCTACGCCGATGCACGGGCTGCGCCGCGGGTCGTCGACTGGGGTGCCGAGCGGCGCCGCAATGCGGCCGGTTACTGGCGCGCTTTTCCTGCGCTGGTCAAGGACCGCGTGCTCGGTTATTACCGCCGTTCGCCCGCCAGCCAGGCGCCGCTGCGCGGTCTCGACATTGCCGAGCTGCTCGATAATGCCGCCGAGTCGTCCAGTATGGCATTGGCCCGGGAGGTACTCATCAGCGCCATGGACTACTGGGACGACCATGGCGAGGCCGACGACATCGGCGCCGTGTTCTGGACCGATGCCAGTCACCAGGAACCCGCGGGTCAAGCTTCGCATCACGGCTTCGAAGAGATGCTCGAACGAATCCTGCAGGCTCATCGTCGATGGCAGGAAACCTCGCCGCCGTTCACGCAATTGCTGCGCTGGCTGTCGCAGCCGGTACTGGAAGACGATGCCGATTACGTCGCCATGCATGCTTTTCTCGGACGCGCCATGCGGCGTGCTGGCGGTGAAGTGATCGAATCCGGCAGCCGTTTTGGCGATAGCCTGGCCGGCGCTACCGCAGCCCAGCTGCGGCAGCGCCTGGGCTGGATCGGCCCGGCGCTGGTCAGCGACGATCCCGATTCGGCCCGGCCGGCGCTGATGGTGCAGGCGCTGCAGCCGTGGATGGCATGCATCGGCGGCGCCGAGCCGATCGTGCTGGGCGCCGGCAGCAGGATCGACACCGCAGCCGTGAGGCGCAATTGCGTGCCTGCCGGTTGCGGCCTGCGGGGGGTGCGCTACCTGATCGATGCCAACCTGCCCGCATCGGAGGTGGCAGGCCTGTTTGCCATCGATGCCACGTTGCTGGCCGATGGCTCGCTACCGCTGGAGCAGCGCGGCCAGGTCGACGGTACCGGCGATGGCGCACGCTGGGCGCGCAGCTACCGGATCTGGGGACCGTGGACCTACGATGCCGCACGGCGTTCGTGGCAGCGTACGCACCACGAGATGAGCGTGGAAGGCACGGTCGTCGCGCAGCGCCATGCCTTTGATCGGCACATCAACAGCCTGCTCAGGGAGATGGGCAGTGCCCAGTCGTTCTCGCAGTTCGCGGTTGACCGGCAAAGGATCGAGATCAAGGACAATGCCTGTTTTGCGCTGATGCCCCAGTCACGGTTCGACCGACGGACGGTAAGCATGAGCGGGGCGGGCGGGTTGCTGCTGCTGCCTGGCGGCCTGCGTGGCACGGTCACGATCGACCTGGCGGCATTGCGCCCGGACGCTGGTGCCCGCATCGAGGCCGATCCCGAGCTGCTGGAGCACCTGTTGCCCAGGGCCTCCATCACCATCGACGGCCGCACCTTCCTGCAATACGGCCGTGACGACGAGGACACCATCGCCGTCCAGATCGGCCCGCAGGAAAGCGGCCATCCGCTGTGTGGCTCGCTGACCGTGCAACTGCGCGCGGTGGGTCGCAAGCAGTTCGTCGAGGACCTGGCAGACGAGACCAAGGTCATCATCCTGGTCAGTCCGGTACTGGACGACGAAATCGTCTTGCCTCCCGTCGCGCGCGATGTGCTGCTCTATGCGTCGGGCAAGACACAGAAATTCGTCATCGTGCAAATCGGCCCGGGTCGGCTGCAACTGCTGTGCAGTACGCCCCTGGACCAAGCCACGGCCAACCTGTCCTTGCGGCTCGAATTGACACCCGAGCTGTTGCCGCGCTACGGCGTGAGCGACATGGTGCTGGGGTCGACCGGTTACATCACCGGCGCCGTGCGGGACAACCGCGACGGCGGCATGGTGATATTCGGTTGTACGCCCGGCGTAAAGCTGGACCGCAATGGCTGGCAGGCCGGCGCGGCGGCGATCAGCAGGTTGCATGATGCCTATATCGATCATCTGCTCGACTGGGACGACCGCCTGCGCCGCGGCGCGCCGTTCGGCGCCGATACCATGGAGTTGGTGGTGCAGTACGGCAATGCGGTGGTCGAGCGCGCCGACGTCACGTTACTGCAGCGTGCGGCGGTGCTCAGCGGTGCGCTGGAGGCACGACAACAGGCCGAACTGGCCGGCGCCGGTGCCACCAAGGGCGCCGCGGCCGACGAGCGCCGCACCGCCAGCGCGGTGCTGGCGCAGTTGCTGGTGTTTTCGCTGTCGCACGTCTTCGATGGCGTGTCGGACGCCGAATGGCGCAAGCTGGTCGCGGCGGGCGACACATCCTCGATGAGCGAGCGGTTGGTGGGCATGTATGTCGACATGGCCTGGCAACGCGAGCACAGCGACGAGTTCTATGCCGGGTTGGCGGGCCTGTACCGTTTCCTGCAGATGTCGACCACCGATCCGGATGTGGAAGCGTCGCTGGCACGCGACGAGGCGTGCATCGATGCCGCCCTCGAGCTCGTCGCTGGCGAGTCGGTCGGCGATGACGCCCTGCGCCAGACCGGTCTCGAGCATTTCAAGGGTTCTCCCGAACGGGTGCAACGGCTCAAGTTGACACTGGTGGCGCGACGCGACGAAAGGCTGTTCGACGACGATCCGCTGTGGCGCGACCGCCTGCTGCATGAATTGCGTCGCCCGCATGCCCGCTCTCGCCGCAGCGGCGTGCTCGACCTCCTAAGCGCCGTGCTGGCCGGCCACGGCGGTCGCGATGCGGTGCTGCTTGCCTACCAGCACCGCAAGACGGCAGTGCCATCGACTGCGCATACATCATCGGTCGATGCCACCAAGCGCGACGTGGTGCTGTTCGATCACCTGTCGACCCAGCAATTGCAGCGGACCGCGCCTGCCGGCACGGCGCATCGCCTTCGCCGTAACGTGAGGGACCCGGTCGAGCCGATCAATTGCCGTTTGGTCTCGGTGGTCAACTTCACGGGCGCGCTGCTGATCTTCATCGGTGACCTCGGAACGGTGGTCAGCAAGTGGCAGATCAATGAACCGGGCTCGCCTACCCAACGCTTTGCCACGATGTACTTCCAGATAATCAAGGCCGCCGGCTGGTCGGCCCAGCAGGTGGCTGCCTTCGCATGCCAGCCTGAGGCCGAGGGAGCGGCTCGGTTCATCCTTGTCACCGCACCCGTGGTGGGATTGGGCATGGGCTTCAATTATCTCGCTGGCGGCCTGACAGAGTTGGTGGTGCGAACGCCAAGGACGCGCTGGACCTGGCGCCAGGACATGCGGCCACTGGTCGCACGCATGCCGGGCGCGCGTGCTTCCAAGGTGATGCAGCTCATCGACGTGGCCGGCAATATCTACCTGGTGCTGGCCGAGGCGGCCAAGATCGCGACCTTGTCGCAACAAGCCGAGCGTGCGCAGGGGTCGGACATCATCGGCGCCTCGACCGCCTGCGCATCGGCGCTGCTGGGGGCCGTCGCCGCCGGCGGTGAGTTTGGCTCGAAGACCCTGCTCACGCCGGCCAAGCAGTTCTACCAGGCCGCCGGCCTGTCTTCATCGTTGCTCAACCTGTGCAGCGCGTCTACCGCCGTCGTCGACTCCGGCACGTTGCGGGCCGACGACGATCACCACGAGCTATGACCACCATCGACCACTGCCGGCATGCGCCGCGTCAGGCACCCGGCATGCTGCGCCACAGTCGTCGTGCCAGCCACGCGGCCAATGCGGCTTGCACCAGCATGAAGGCGGTCACCGCGTACCAGCCGGCGTGCTCCCAGAACCAGCCGCCGACCGAACCCAGGATGCTGCCGCCGAGATAGTACGCCAGCAGGTACAGCGACGCGGCATGACCGCGCCCGTGTTGCGCCAGGCGGCCGACCCAGCTGCTGGCGGCCGAATGGGCGGTGAAGAAGCCGATCGTGATGAACACGATGCCGGCGATCACCAAGGGCAGCAGCGAGGCGCATGTCAGCAGCAGCCCCACGCATGAGATCGCAATGCCCGAGGCCACCAGGGGCGGCCGGCCGAAGCGGTCGGCCAGCGCCCCGGCCCAGGACGAGGCGAAGATGCCGAACACATATGCGCTGAAGATCAGGCCGCTCAAGGTGGGCGAGAGCGAGAACGGCGCACCCATCAGGCGAAAGCCGGCATAGTTGTACGAGGTGGCGAAGATGCCCATGGCCAGGCCGCCGATGGCGAATACCTGCCGCAGGCGCGGGTGGGCCAGGTGCGCTTTCCATATGGCCAGGTGGTCGCCTAGCCGCATGCCGGCGCTGCGCACGAAATTGCGCGAGCGTGGCAGCAGGAAGATGAAGGCAGCGGCCAGCAACAGGTCCAGCACACCGATGGCCAGCATCGCGTGGCGCCAGCCGAATGCTTCGGACAGCACGCTCATGGCCACGCGGCCCATCATGCCGCCGAAGGCATTGCCGGCCACGTACAGGCCCATCGAAAAGCCCAGGCCGCTGGCGTCGATCTCTTCGGACAGGTAAGCCATCGCCACGGCCGGCACGCCACCCAGCGCCAGCCCTTCGAGCGCGCGCGCGGCCAGGATCATGTGCCACGAGGGCGCCACTGCGGTGAGCAGGTTGCAACCGGCGGCCACCGCCATCGAGGCGAACATCAGCTCGCGCCGCCCATAGCGTTCCGACACCATGCCGGCCACCGCAATGGACACCGCCAGCAACGCGGTCGACAGCGACAGCGCCAGCGACGCGCCGGCCGCACCGACACCGAATTCGCGGGCGAACTCGGGCAACAGCGGCTGCACGCAATACAGCAGCGAGAAAGTGGCAAAGCCGGAACAGAACAACGCGACGGTGATGCGACGATAGGCCGCAGAGCCGCGCAAGGCGCTATTGCGTTGCGGGGTAGGCGCGCCGGAACGCACGGCATCGGCGCGGTCGGAAAGGGAGGTCATCGGTGCGGCAGTGCGGCCGGGGCCGCGAGGATTCGAATCTGCCCAGTCTGGAAGAAAACCGTTATATTGTCCAATATATATAAGAGCCAAGCTGCATATACAAAACAGATATCATGGAACTTCGCCACCTGCGTTATTTCCTCGCCGTTGCCGCTCACCAGAGCTTCACGCGTGCTGCCGAGCAAGTCGGCATCGGTCAGCCGCCGCTCTCCATGCAGGTCAAGGCGCTGGAGCAGGAAATCGGTTCGCCCCTGTTCAAGCGTACCTCGCACGGGGTCGAGCTGAGTGAGGTCGGTCGGGCCTTCCTGCCGCATGCCCGGCAGGCCGTGGACGACGCCGAGCGCGCCTTGCGCGTGGCGCGCCAGGCCGCTTCCGGCGAGGTCGGGGTGCTACGCATGGGATTCACGTCGTCGGCGGTGTTTCACCGCCTGGTATCGCATTCGATCCAGCAATTTCGCCAGCAACATCCCGCCCTGGAGATCTCCTTGAGCGAAGGCATCACCGAGCAACTGCTGGCCGACATCGCCGGCGCCCAGCTCGACGCCGCCTTCGTACGGATCGTCAGCATTGCCTCGGAAGAGCTGGGGGTGGTCGAACTGCCGGCCGAACGGCTCAAGGTGGCGCTGCCCCGCTCGCACCGGCTGGCCAGGCGCAAGCGCTTGCGCCTGATCGACCTGGCCGGCGAGAAATTCATCATGGTCCCGCGCGGCAAAGGCTCGGCGCTCTACGACGGCATCTTCAGCGCCTGCCAGGCTGCAGGTTTCGACCCGCAAGTCATCCAGTCGGCACCGCAACTGACCTCGGCGATCAACCTGGTGGCGGCCGGCCTGGGTATTTCCATCGTGCCCGAGGCGATCGAGCAGGTGCAACTGGAGCAGGTGCGCTACATCGAGATCGAAGAACCGGCCCCGCGCGCCCAGTTGTCGCTGGCCTACCATCGGCAATCGATCGCGGCGACGCGCTTCGCGGCGCATCTGCAGCGCCAACTGGCGAGCGGGCGCTGACCGCTCAGCCGGCCTTGAACTGGTTGAGCAGCGAGTTGGCCTGCGACAGGAAGGCCGAGGGATATCGCTCGACCAGTTGCTCCAGTGAAGGGATCATCCGCTCCAGCGCGATGGTCAGCGCGATATCGCTGATTTCCTCGCCCCACAGCACCTTCTGGACAAAGGCTTCCGGGCCGATCTCGGCAATCAGCCGCATGCTCATCTGGCGCTCGATGGTATCGGTGCGGGGCCCGAACACCTGTTCGAAGATATGCACGATGGCCGCCTCGAGCTGCTGGCGATAGTTTTCTACCTGGTCGACTAGCTCGCGCGGGTCGGGCGGGGCCGGCAGCACGCCGCGCTCGTAGAGCTCGCGGGCTTCTTCAGCCATGCGGCTGAGTTCTTGCACATGCAGCGTAAGCTGGCTGATCTCGTCGATCAATGTACGCAGCCGCACGGGATGCGGCAAGGCGGATTCGGCGGAGTCCGGTGGCGTGGCACTCATGTCGTTGTGGTCGGATCGGAAATCGGCGCTCGACCTGTCGTGGCCAACGCAGTCTTCCTGGGTTGTTGAATCGATTGCTCCGGCGAGTACGCAGCTTGGCGGTCTGGCTGGCGCTCCCCCGGGTCGCCTTCACTACGCAGGCCGGCGACGAAATTTCCGCGCGGAAATGAAGCCTAGTATAGTGCGACGCAGCAATTTCCGCATGGAAGGATGGCGCAATTCGAGCGCCGAGGCGACAAAGTTATCTGGATTATTGTCCATCTGCCAAATAAAAGGCGAAATTGCCAATCCATCGGCGCCAAAGTGTGGTGTCTTTGCCAATGAGCGGATCTTTCACTGCAATTCCTCTGCCTCGAACCCGGCCGTGCGCAGCGCCTGCAATACCAGCGCCAGGTGAGGTCGACCGCGGGTCTGCAGCACCAGTTCGATGTCCACGTTCTGCGCCGCCAGCAGCGTGAAGGCGCGCTGGTGGTGGACCTCGTCGATGTTGGCGCCGGCCTCGGCCACGATGCCGGTGATCCTGGCCAGGGTGCCCGGCACATCGCGCGAGCTGACCTTGACCCGCGCCAGCCGTCCGGCGCGCACCATGCCGCGCTCGATGATGGCCGTCAACAACAGTGGATCGATATTGCCACCCGACAGCACCAGTCCCACCCGCTTGCCCCGGAACCGGTCGGGATAGCGTACCAGCGCCGCCAGGCCGGCCGCGCCTGCGCCTTCGACCAGGGTCTTCTCGATTTCCAGCAGCATCAGGACCGCCTGCTCGATGTCGCCCTCGTCGACCAGCAACAGTTCATCGGCCTCGCGCGCGATGATGGCGCGCGTGAGGGTGCCGGCGGTACCGACCGCGATGCCCTCGGCGATGGTACTGGTGCCGACCGGGTGCTCGGTACCCTTGATGGCGTTGAACATGGTGGGAAAGCGCCGCGTCTGCACGCCGACGATCTCGATTTCGGGCTTGATCGCGCGCGCGGCCACGGCCATGCCCGCCAACAGGCCGCCGCCGCCGATGGCCACCACCAGCGTATCGAGCTGCGGCACCGCCTCGAGCATTTCCAGCGCCACCGTGCCCTGGCCGGCGATGATGGCCTCATCGTCGTAGGGATGCACGAAGATCAGGTTCTGCGACGCCGCCAGTTCATAGGCGTGGATGCGGGCCGCTTCCAGCGTGTCGCCGTGCAGCACGACATTGGCGCCGAAGCCACGGGTGCGTTCGATCTTCACGCCCGGCGTGAAGCGGGGCATGACGATGGTGGCCGCCAGCCCCAGCCGTTGCGCATGGTAGGCCACGCCCTGGGCATGGTTGCCGGCCGACATGGCGACCACGCCGCGGCCGTCCCCGGCATTGGCGATGTCGACCATCTTGTTGCAGGCGCCGCGCTCCTTGAAGGACGCGGTGAACTGCAGGTTCTCGAATTTCAGGAAAACCTGGGCGCCGACGATCTGCGACAGGGTGCGGGACTCCACGCACGGTGTCTCCAGGATCTGGCCTTGCAACCGGCGCGCGGCTGCCTCGATGTCATTCAATGTGGTCATGGGGAGATTGTAGTTCTACCGTGGATGCCGATTCAAAATTTCTTGCGTTCCCGCCATTGAAGTCCGGCGCCTTGCCGACTACAGTAAATGCTCGTCGCGTCGCCGCCCCGATCGCGCCCCATGCGAGGCGACACCCGGGTTGTCATTCTGGCAGCCCCCTGCCCTGTTGGTCACGCAAGCCTTACTCATCGAAGGAGACATCCATGAGCATCGCACATCGGTATCCGGAGGCCAGGCCTTCCGCGCCGCCACCCGCACCCTTTTCGACCTTCGACGCGGTGCGCCGGGCCAGCTCGGTAGAGCATCGGCACCAGCCGCTGTTGCTGGCACTGGTCGAGCTCGATCCCTGCGAAGTGGTCGATGGCGTCATGACCGAACAGGGGTGGCTGGCACCCGACGTGGTGCCGGTCGGGCCGATGCGCGAGGCTTGCCCGCATTGTTCCGGGGTCGCGTTGCAGCTGGTATTGCGACACCGTCATGTCAAGCGTTCCCACCTTTTCTGCCGCGTCTGCACCCGCTGCTACGATGCCCTCACCGATGGCGGTCAGTCGGCCCTGACACTCTGAGCCCCATGCGGGCGATGCTTGGCCAAGCGCACAGGCGGCGCCCGATCCATCCCTGTTCCCGATGGTGGCCATCGCCGCCGTGCATGCAACGGGCGGCCAATGGTGTGCCCCGCGCGGGGACGTCGCAAGCCCGGCGCAAAAAGCGATAGAATCTGTCGCTTCGGTCATCCAGGGAAGTCACTCATGCAGCACGCATGCAAACGCATCGCATCGCCGGTCGGCCAGTTGACGCTGGTGGCGCGGGGCGACGCCCTGTGCGCCGTGTTGTGGCAAGACGATCGCGCTACCCGGGTGCCGTTGGGCACGTTGCTGGACGATCCGCAGCGACCGGTACTGCTGCTGGCCCAGCGGCAGCTCGACGACTATTTTGCGGGCCGGCGCACCGCTTTCGATCTGCCGCTGGACTTCGCGGGGACCGATTTCCAGAAGAAGGTATGGGCGGCGTTACTGCAGATCCCGTATGGCCAGACCCGCACCTACCTCGAGATCGCCCGCCAGCTCGGCAACGAGAAGGCGGTACGCGCGGTGGGGGCGGCCAATGGCCGCAATCCGATCTCCATCATCGCGCCCTGCCATCGGGTCATCGGCGCGCGTGGCGAATTGACCGGGTTTGCCGGCGGCCTGCATGCCAAGAAGTTGTTGCTGGCCATCGAGGGCATCGCCACCGAAGGCCGCGATGCCGGCGAGCTGGTCGATCCGCGCCGACGGGCGCAGCATCGACGCCACCTCGACGACAGCCAGCTGGCCTTGTGGTGAAGGTGGCGGCTCAGGCCGCCTTGAGGAATTCCGGTCCGAAATCCAGCAGCACGTCGCGCACCAGCGAGGCCGTGCTCTGGCAGCCCAGCTTGTCCTTGATACTGGCGCGGTGCACGTCGACCGTCTTGACGCTGATGTCGAGTTCGCGCGCGATCACCTTGCTCGACAACCCCAGGATGACCTTGTCCAGTATCTGGCGCTCGCGCGCGGTCAGCGTCGTGAGCCGGCTCTTGAGTTGCATGCGTCGCTGGCGTGCCTGCATGTTGCCGGCCACGTTCTTGAGCGTGAGCTGGATGCGTTCGAGCATCTGCTGGGAGTTGTAGGGCTTCTCGAAGAAATCCACCGCTCCGTTCTGCAGCGCCCGCACCGACATCGGGATATCGCCGTGGCCGGACACGAAGATCACCGGAATCCCGGCGCCGATTTCGTTGAGGCGCTCTTGCAACTGGAAGCCGCTGACCTCGGGCATGCGCACGTCCAGGATCAGGCATGACAGGCTGTCGGGATCGAAGGCCTTCAGGAAGGCTTCCGGTCCCTCGAAGCATTCGGTGCGAATGTTGACCGATGTCAGCAACCACGCCAGCGAAGTACGAACGGCTTCATCGTCGTCGACGATGTAGACCACAGGCGAATTCGAATCCATGTTCATCCCGTCAGAAAGTTGGCTGGCATGGCCAGCGTGATACGGTCCTCGCGGCGCACCGTCATGCGCTGTCACAAGTGGCCGGGGACTGCCTTGATGTATAGCAAAAAGCAGGCCCGCGCCGATGGCGTAATTTAAGGCAATCGTGCCGTCGGCGAAAGAGCATTGCCGGCTGGCACGATGGGCCGTGGTGCGCCGCACGATGCCGGCAATTGCATGCCGATGCGGCAAATTGGGCGCAGCGGGGCGCATCGACGCGTGCCTTGTGTGCGCCGCATCTAGGTATTTATACCTAGGCGAAATACGGGAATCCCCCCGCTGCGGGGGCATGCGGCACGCATTGTGGGCGATCTGGCCTTGCCTTAATCTGGTGACATCAGTAGCGCCGTGCATCACCGGCGTGCAACCAGGAGCCCAGCATGAGTGCCAATGGCCTCGCCAGCAAGTCAGGGATTGCCCCTAACCCCAATGCCACCCCACGCGCGCCACTGAGCCGCGAACAGGTCGAGTTTCGCAACGCCATGGCGCACCTGCCAGCGGCCGTGTCGATCATCACCACCAATGGTCCGGGCGGACAGTGCGGCATCACCGCCAGTGCCGTCTGTTCGGTCACCGATTCGCCCCCCACGGTGCTGGTGTGCCTCAATCGCGGCAGCGCCATGCACGAGGTATTCCAGAAGAATGGCCACCTGTGCGTCAACGTGCTGGCCGACGAACACGAACAACTGGCGATGCATTTCTCGGGCGCCACCAAGGTGCCGATGCAGGAGCGTTTCGGCTGGGATATCTGGGAGCAGCCCGGTGAACTGGGCCAGCCGGTGCTGGCCGGGGCGCTGGTCAAGCTGCAGGGACGCATCAAGGAATTCAAGGATGTCGGCTCGCACTCGGTGATGTTCGTGGAACTGTCCGACGTGCGCGTCTCGGAAGAAAAGGACAGCCTGATCTATTTCAACCGGCTGTTCCACAAGGTCAAGCGCATGGCGCTGTAGCGGCTTGGGGGGCAGGATCCGTGACAGCCGGACCCCAGGCAGACCCAAAAAAAACAAGCCGCTCCATGAGCGGCTTGCCGGTAACACAACACCCCGGGTGGCAAGCCACCCGGCACTGCATCAATCGTCCAGCAGCGACAGGTCGCGCACGGCGCCCTTGTCGGCCGACATGACCAGCTTGGCATAGGCCTTGAGCGCGGCCGACACCTTGCGCGGACGCACCTTGGCCGGCTTCCAGCCGGCGGCGTTCTGCTCCTGGCGGCGACGTGCCAGTTCTTCGTCCGACACCAGCACATTGATGCTGCGGTTGGGAATGTCGATGCGGATGCGATCGCCATCGCGCACCAGGCCGATGGCGCCACCGGCCGCCGCTTCCGGCGAGCAGTGACCGATCGACAGGCCCGAGGTGCCGCCCGAGAAGCGGCCATCGGTCAGCAACGCGCACGACTTGCCCAGTCCCTTGGACTTGATGTAGCTGGTCGGATAGAGCATTTCCTGCATGCCCGGACCGCCCTTGGGACCTTCGTAGCGCACGATCACCACATCGCCCGCCTTGACCTTGTCGTCGAGGATGTTCTGCACCGCCTCGTCCTGCGATTCGGTCACATGGGCATTGCCTTCGAACACCAGGATGCTCTCGTCCACGCCGGCGGTCTTGACCACGCAACCGTCGAGGGCGATGTTGCCGGTCAGCACCGCCAGGCCACCTTCCTTGGAGAAGGCATGCTCGTAGGAGCGGATGCAGCCCTGGGCGCGGTCCAGGTCCAGGCTGGGCCAGCGGGTGTTCTGGCTGAACGCGGTCTGGGTCGGGATACCGGCCGGACCGGCCAGGTAGAAGTGACGCACCGCTTCGTCCCGGCTCAGGGTGATATCCCACTGTTCGAGGGCTTCCTTGAGCGATGGCGTGTGCACCGTCGGCACGTCGGTATGCAACTTGCCGGCCCGGTCGAGTTCGCCCAGGATGGCCATGATGCCACCGGCGCGGTGCACGTCTTCGATGTGGTACTTGTTGGTGTTGGGCGCCACCTTGCACAGCTGGGGCACATCGCGCGAGATGCGGTCGATGTCGTCCATGCCGAAATCGATCTCGGCCTCGCTGGCGATGGCCAGCAAGTGCAGGATGGTGTTGGTCGAGCCGCCCATGGCGATGTCCAGCGTCATGGCGTTTTCGAACGCCTTGAAGCCGACCGAACGGGGCAGGACGCGCTCGTCGTCCTGCTCATAGTATTGGCGTGAAAGTTCGACGATGCGACGCCCGGCGCGCTTGAACAGCTGTTCGCGGTCGGCGTGGGTGGCCACCACCGTGCCGTTGCCGGGCAGCGACAGGCCCAGTGCCTCGGTCAGGCAGTTCATCGAGTTGGCGGTGAACATGCCCGAGCACGAACCGCAGGTGGGACAGGCCGAGCGTTCGACTTCGGCCACCTCGGCGTCCGAGTACGACTTGTCGGCGGCGATCACCATGGCGTCCACCAGATCCAGCTTCTTGAATTCGATGGCCTTGGTCACCGGGTTGGCCAGGCGCGTCTTGCCGGCTTCCATCGGACCACCCGAGACGAAGATCACCGGAATGTTCAGGCGCATGGCGGCCATCAGCATGCCGGGGGTGATCTTGTCGCAGTTGGAGATGCACACCATGGCGTCGGCGCAGTGGGCATTGACCATGTACTCGACCGAGTCGGCGATGATGTCGCGGCTGGGCAGCGAGTACAGCATGCCGTCGTGGCCCATGGCGATGCCATCGTCGACGGCGATGGTGTTGAATTCCTTGGCCACGCCGCCGGCGGCCTCGATCTCGCGCGCCACCAGCTGGCCCAGGTCCTTCAGGTGGACGTGGCCGGGCACGAACTGGGTGAATGAATTGACGACCGCAATGATGGGCTTGGAGAAATCTTCATCTTTCATGCCAGTGGCGCGCCACAAGGAGCGCGCACCTGCCATGTTGCGACCGGCGGTGGAAGTTTTGGAACGGTATGCGGGCATGATGCTAGCAGTAGGAAAAGGTTGCGGGAAATGGGATGCGGGCCATGGGAATAAAGGCCCTTCGCGCGCCCGGCGGACAACCTCTTGAGCCGTGCTTTGGGCAGACCGGTTCATTATATAGCAGGCCCGCGACGGCTGTACGGCGCGGCTTCTGGCGCGCCGCAACATGGCTGGCCATGAACACGCCGGGACCGCACGAGGCCTCGAACACTGTGCAACGGATCTTCCAGCTCAGGGGTTGGCAGGTTAAAAAGCGGCCCATCGGATTCCGGCAAGGGTAAAAGCCCTGCCGTCGGTCGCAACGGCTCCGGATCAGCGTTGGGCGACAGACCTGTGCCGTATCTGGGCTGGACGCGATGGCTGGGCTGTCTTGGCACTGGTGATCGACTGCCATACGCGTGAATTGCTTGGCTGGCATCTGTCGCGTTCAGGCAAGTCGAAGACGGCAGAATCAGCATTGGAACAAGCCTTGATTACGCGCTACGGCTCATTGGGCCGAGTCACCGTACCGTTCCTGCTCCGTTCCGACAACGGCCTGGTCTTCACCAGCCGTAACTACACGGCCTTGGTTCGGAGTTACGGGCTCGAACAAGAGTTCATTACCCCGCATTGCCCGCAGCAGAACGGCATGGTCGAGCGTGTGATCCGGACG
>NZ_AKJA01000142.1 GCF_000282575.1 Herbaspirillum sp. YR522
AATCGCGTCAACTACTTTTTTCGCTTTTCTTTAAACTTTTTATCTTGGCGCTGCTTGATGCTCGCCTGGACAAATCATTCAAAACCGTCACTTCCCCACCCGCTTCAGCCCGCAACTTTCGCTTCGTTCTTCACTCCGCTTTCTGCGTTGCTTCAGCAGGGGGCGAACTATAGCAATGGCCCCATTCCGGCGCAAGTACTTTTTGAACCAAACTGAAAAATAATTTATGACGGCCCCTTCCGGGTCCTGAAGGATCAGCGCAAACCCGCGGCCAGCTTGCGTTACAGGATTGCACCTCGCGGCAAACCCCAGAAAGACTAAATGCCCGCCCCTTGCGGGGCGGGCATTCGACCAGGCCATTACCGCAGACAGGGATGCTTCGATCAGCCGTTCCTGAAGGTCGGCGCGCGCTTCTCGATGAACGCCTTCATGCCCTCTTTCTGGTCTTCGGTGGCGAAGCAGCTATAGAACAGCGCCCTCTCATATTTAAGTCCGTCCGTCAGGGTCGACTCGAAGGCGCGATTGACCGAGTCCTTGACCATCATGGCGACCTGGCGCGGCATGTCGCAGATGGTGTTGGCGGCAGCCAGCGCTTCTTCCATCAATCTATCGGCCGGCACCACGCGCGAGACCAGCCCTGCCCGCTCGGCTTCCTGGGCGTCCATCATGCGCGCGGTCAGTGCCAGGTCCATGGCCTTGGCCTTGGACACCGCGCGCGGCAGGCGCTGGGTGCCGCCGGCCCCGGGCACGATCCCGATCTTGATCTCGGGCTGTCCAAAGCGGGCATTGTCTGCGGCGATGATGAAATCGCACATCATGGCCAATTCACAGCCGCCACCCAGGGCAAAGCCGGCCACCGCTGCAATCACGGGCTTGCGCACGCGACGGATGGTTTCCCAGTTACGGGTAATGAACTCGCCGTTGAAGACATCCATATAGGTCAAGTCGGCCATGGCGACGATGTCGGCGCCGGCGGCAAACGCCTTTTCGCTACCGGTGACGATCATGCAGCCGATCTGGTCGTCGGCGTCGAATGCCAGCAACGCCTGGCCCAGCTCGGTCATCAGCGTGTCGTCGAGTGCGTTGAGTGCCTTGGGGCGGTGCAGGCGGATCACCCCCACCCGGCCCTGGACTTCCACCAGGATATGTTGATAGGTCATGGAGTCTCCTTATAGGTAAAGCTGCAATAACAGTGCGCCGGGCATCAGAATAATCAAGAAATCTGACTTGGCGCAACGCGTGACTGGAATTCCATGCGGGCAAGCCAGTCACAGCATATAGTGGAAGCAGCTCTTCCCCTATATATAAGGAGGCTCTCATGTTCAAGACTATCCTGGTACCCACGGACGGCTCAGACCGCTCGGACAAGGCCATCGCCACCGCCGTGGACTACGCCCGCAATTGTGGCGCCAGCATCATCGGCATTTCGGTGGCCGAACCCTACCCCTTTTCACCGCTGGCCGAAAGCTCGATGGCCATCGATCCCAGCCTGTACGAAGAAAACGTGCGCACGCTGGCCGAACAGCACGTCAAGAAGATCAGCGATGCGGCCGCAGCGGCCGGGGTACCCTGCCAGACCGCTACCGTGCTTTCCTTTTCGCCGGACGAAGAAATCATCACTGCCGCCAAGAACTACGGCTGCGATGTGATCTTCATGGCCTCGCACGGGCGCAGCGGCATCTCGCGCATGTTCCTCGGCAGCAAGACCCAGAAGGTATTGGCCAATTCGACCATCCCGGTGCTGGTGTTGCGCTGACTGGGCACGACCACGCGGCAAAAACGCCTGGCTCCCGTGAGGGGACCAGGCGTTTTACCTGCAGCAATGCCAACGCCGGGCGAAAGCGCACGAACGGCTAATTACCGGCCGCGGCCGGCACATTCATCCCCTTGGGCAACAATATCCACATGGCGCCGCGTTGCTTCATCGCGCCGGCCATGTCTTCAGCCTCGTCACCAAAGCCCCAGAAGTAATCGGCCCGCACGACGCCACGAATGGCCCCGCCCGTGTCCTGCGCCACCACCAGTCGCTGCAGCGGCCTTTCGCTGTTGGGCAAGGTGGTGGACAAGAACACCGGCGCGCCCAGCGGCACATGCTGCGGGTCGACGGCGATCGAACGCTGCGGGGTCAAGGCGATGCCCTGCGCGCCCTTGGGCCCCTTGGACGGATCCGGCAGTTTTTCTTCCTTGAAGAACACATAGCTTGGATTGCTATTGAGCAATTCTTCCTTGCGCGCCGGATTGGCCTTGACCCAGGCCTTGATGTTCTGCGCCGAGGCTTGCGATAACTCCATTTCACCCTTGTCCACCAGGTAGCGCCCGATCGACTTGTAGGGTCGGCCATTCTGGTCGGCGTAGGCCATGCGGATGGTTTCCCGCGTCTCGGGCAGGTAGACCCGGCCCGAACCCTGCACCTGCAGGAAGAAGGCCTCGACCGGATCGTCCACCCACACCAGCTCGCTGCCGGCCAGCGCATTGGACTGCATCAGCTCGGCCCGGCTGGGGTAAGGCACCACCTTGCGTCCCGCGATCTTGCCGCGCAGGCGCAGGTTCTTCAATTCCGGATAGGCCGACGCCATGTCGATCGTCAGCAGGTCGTCCGGCGCCTGGTACAACGGCGTCTGGTAGGGCCCGCCACGACGGCGCGAACCCTTGAGCAAGGGCTCGTAGTAACCGGTCACCAGGCCGCTGTCGCTGCCATCGGCGTTGAATAACTGGTACGGCGTGTAATAGGTTTCGAAGTAGGCACGCAGCAGGCCCGCATCGGCCGCGTTGACCTGCTGGGCCGCGCCACAGGCAGCGCGCCATTCGGGCTTGCGGATCATCACCGAACAGGACGATTGCAGCGCCGGCCAGGCTTCGCGCAGGTCGTCGCGGTTCCAGCCGGGCAGTTGCGCGAAGCTGGTCGCGCGCATGGTCGGGCCCGGTGGCGTGCCGGGCTTGGTAGGCGCGGGGGCGCCTGCGGTGGTGGTACCGCTCGACGAAGGCGGCGTTGTCTGGCAGGCTGCCAGCAGGACGGCGACCGAGACGGTCGATATGGTTACACTAAGGCGCTTGATAAAGTTGTTGCTCGGCAAACGGTTCAATGACATCGGAGACTAATTCATATGTTGTGGTTGATCTTGGAAGCCTGCGGCGCCCTGCTGCTGCTGGTGTTCATCGTCTGGTGGACCATGTTCTCCGGCCGCCGGGGGCACGACGAGCGCCAGGCGCAGGCGGACCCTACCGAAGACAGCGGCAAGCAGTAAAAAATCCTTGGTTCAGCCAGGGATGGCGTGCGCAGGGTTCAATGCAAGGTACGCGGCAGCGACAGCACGAACTCCGGAATACGCACGTCGAACTGCTCGCCGTCCTCGGCCACGCAGAAGTATTCGCCGTGCATCGAGCCCTGCGGCGTCTTCATGGCGGTGCCGCTGGTGTACTCGAACTGCTCGCCGGGCTGCAGAAAAGGCTGGTGACCGACCACTCCCAGGCCGCGCACTTCTTCCACATGGTTATTGGCGTCGGTGATGATCCAATGGCGCGATATCAGTTGCGCGGCGATGGTGCCGCTGTTGACGATACTGATCGCGTAGGCGAACACGTAGTGCGAGCGAGACGGATCCGACTGCTCTTCCAGGTACTGGGTCTTGACCGTCACTGTCAGCTCATACACTGCCATTTGGATATCCTGGGTTATCGTAAGTTTATCGATGCCGATGCCGGCACCGGGCGCCACCCCGGGATTGCACACGAATTCGGCATACAGCGCAAGCAAGGCCGGCCCATCGCCGCGGCGCGAGGGAGTAGAATAACGCCTTTTGCAGCCGCCCGCGCCCGCAATCCGTCGGCGACCCCGGGTGGCCGCCGTCGATCAAGCCATCATTTCGCCCAGCCATGCCGACCTACCGTATCGCCCCCAGCATCCTTTCCGCAGACTTTGCCCGCCTGGGCGAGGAAGTACGCAATGTCGTCGCCGCCGGCGCCGACTTCATCCATTTCGATGTGATGGACAATCACTACGTCCCTAACCTGACCATCGGCCCGATGGTCTGCGAGGCGATCCGCCCGCATGTGCAGGTGCCGATCGACGTTCACCTGATGGTCAAGCCGGTGGATCGCATCATCCCCGATTTTGCCCGTGCCGGCGCCAACCTGATCACTTTCCATCCCGAGGCATCCGAACACATCGACCGCTCGCTGCAGCTGATCCGCGACCACGGCTGCAAGTCGGGCCTGGTGTTCAACCCCGGCACGCCGCTGCATTACCTCGATCACGTCATGGACAAGATCGACATGATCCTGATCATGTCGGTCAACCCCGGCTTCGGCGGCCAGTCGTTCATTCCCGAGGCGCTCAACAAGATCGCCGAGGTCCGCCGCCGCATCGATGCCTCGGGCCGCGACATCCTGCTCGAGGTCGATGGCGGGATCAAGGTCGAGAACATCGCTGCGGCTGCCCGTGCCGGTGCCGACACCTTCGTGGCCGGGTCGGCCATCTTCGGCAAGCCCGACTACAAGGCCGTGATCGACGCCATGCGCGCCGAGCTGGCCGCTCTCTGACCCTCTTTTACGCTGACCATGACCAAGCTCGTCCACATCAAGGCGGCCATCATCGACCTCGACGGCACCATGCTCGACACCGCCGGCGACTTCCATGTGGCCGTCAACCGCATGCGCGCCGAGCTCGGCCTGTCGCCGCTGGCGCAGGAAACCATCGTCAACTTCGTCGGCAAGGGCACCGAAAACCTGATGCGCCGGGTGCTGGCGGTGGATTACGGCGAGGACGAAGCCGAACAGTACTTCGACCGGGCGCTGGCGTCCTATACCGAGCACTACCTGGCCATCAACGGTGACTTCGCCGACCTGTATCCGCAAGTCAGGCAAGGCCTGGAGGCAATGACCGCCAAGGGGCTGCGGCTGGCCTGCGTGACCAACAAGCCGATTGCGTTCACCCTGCCGTTGCTCGAAAAGAAGGGGCTGCGCGGCTTTTTCGACGTGGTATACGGCGGCGATTCACTGCCACGCAAGAAACCCGACCCGATGCCGCTGTTGCAGGTATGCCAGGACTTCGGCCTGGCGCCGGCGCAGGTGGTGGCCATCGGCGACTCGTCCAACGACGCCCAGGCGGCAAGGGCGGCCGGTTGCCGCGTGCTCAACGTGCCGTACGGCTACAACCACGGCGAATCTATACACGACGTCGATTCGGATGGTATAGTTCAGACGCTTCTCGAAGCAGCGCAGCAAATCTCGACCGACTGACACCTGTCGTCGGCCGGCCATCACTCCAGATCGCGACCACACATCAATGTTTCGCAACAACAAACGCACCGCCCAACATACAGCCGCCCCTGAGGCCTGGCTGTGGCGACGCTGGCAATTCCAGGCTCAATAAGAAGCCTCGCCTCCGGCCGCGCCTGCGCGTCGGAAGTTGTTGCAACATCGTACCCCCCAGTTTCAAAAGACACGCCGGTCGACGCCGGCAAAGCCATCAACGACACCGTCGACGAGAGTCCGCTTTCGCCCTGCCCGCTCGCGCACGCCGCCAGCGGGAAGCGCTTGCAGCGTGTTCTACAATGACGGTCAGGAGCCCACATGACAGAACTCGAATTCAAATCGCTGGCCGCCGAAGGCTATAACCGCATTCCGCTCATCACGGAAGCCTTCGCCGACCTGGAGACACCGCTGACGCTGTACCTCAAGCTGGCACAGAGCCAGCAGACCGGTCGCAACACCTTCCTGCTGGAGTCGGTGGTCGGTGGTGAACGCTTCGGCCGCTATTCCTTCATCGGCCTGCCGGCCTCGACCAAGATCCGCTGCACCGGCAATCGCATCGAAGTGCTCAAGAACGAAACGGTGATCGAGACCGCCGAAGGCAATGCGCTGGAATTCATCGCCCAATACCAGTCGCGCTTCAAGGTCGCGATCCGCCCCGGCATGCCACGCTTCTGCGGCGGCCTGGCCGGTTATTTCGGCTACGACGCCGTGCGCTATATCGAGAAACGCCTCGAAAAGAGCGCCCCGCCCGATACCCTGGGCCTGCCCGACATCCAGCTGCTGCTGACCGAGGAACTGGCGGTCATCGACAACCTGTCCGGCAAGCTGTACCTGATCGTCTACGCCGACCCGACCCAGCCCGAAGCCTATTCCAAGGCCCGCCAGCGCCTCAGGGACCTGCGCGCCATGCTGCGCCGCGCCGCCGATGCCCCGGTCACCACCGGTTCGGTGCGTACCGAGACCATCCGCGAATTCCCCAAGGCCGACTACCTCAAGGCCGTGGCGCGTGCCAAGGAGTATGTGATGGCTGGCGACCTGATGCAGGTGCAGATCGGCCAGCGCCTGCGCAAGTCGTATGTCGATTCGCCGCTCATGCTGTATCGCGCGCTGCGCTCGATCAATCCATCGCCGTACATGTATTTCTACAACTTCGGCGACATGCAGATCGTTGGCTCCTCGCCCGAGATCCTGGTGCGTAACGAAGCCATCGGCCCCGACCAGAAGAAGATCACCATCCGCCCGCTGGCCGGTACCCGGCCGCGCGGCTCGACCATCGAACGCGACGAGCAACTGGCGCGCGAGTTGCTGGCCGACCCCAAGGAAATCGCCGAACATGTGATGTTGATCGACCTGGCCCGCAACGACATCGGCCGCATCGCCGCCACCGGCAGCGTCAAGGTCACCGACCAGATGGTGATCGAGAAATATTCCCACGTGCAGCACATCGTGTCCAACGTCGAGGGCATCCTCAAGCCGGGCATGTCCAACCTCGATGTGCTCAAGGCTACCTTCCCCGCCGGCACCCTGTCGGGTGCGCCCAAGGTGCGCGCCATGGAAGTGATCGACGAACTCGAACCGACCAAGCGCGGCATCTACGGCGGCGCCTGCGGTTACCTGTCGTTCGGCGGCGAGATGGATGTCGCCATCGCGATCCGCACCGGCGTCATCAAGGATGGCACGCTCTACGTGCAGGCCGCCGCCGGCATCGTGGCCGACTCGGTGCCGGAGATGGAATGGGAAGAGACCGAAAACAAGGCGCGCGCCGTGCTGCGTGCCGCCGAGCAAGTTCAAGATGGCCTGGATGGAGAAATCTAAATGCTGCTGATGATCGACAACTACGATTCGTTTACCTATAACCTGGTCCAGTATTTCGGCGAGCTGGGTGAAGAGGTGGTGACCATTCGCAACGACGAGATCACGCTCGACCAAATCACGGCCATGAAGCCCGAGCGCATCTGCCTCTCGCCCGGACCTTGCAGCCCGAAGGAAGCCGGCATCTGCGTCGACCTGCTCAAGCACTTCACGGGCAAGCTGCCGATCCTGGGCGTATGCCTGGGCCACCAGGCCATCGGCGAAGCATTCGGCGGCAATATCGTGCGCGCCAAGCAGGTCATGCATGGCAAGACCTCGAAGATCGCCCACACCGGCGTGGGCGTATTCAAGGACCTGCCCTCGCCCTATACCGTGATCCGCTATCACTCGCTGGCCATCGAGCGCGCCACCTTGCCCGATTGCCTGGAGGTGACCGCCTGGACCGACGACGGCGAGATCATGGGCGTGCGCCACAGGCAGTTCGACCTGCAGGGCGTGCAGTTCCATCCCGAATCGATCCTGTCCGAACACGGACATGCATTGCTCAAGAATTTCCTGACCGGCAGCGCCCACGCGTGATGCCTGCAACCAACGGAACCCAAGTCATGGCCATCACCCCGCAAGAAGCGCTGCTGCGCTGTATCGAACACCGCGAAATCTTCCACGACGAAATGCTCACGCTGTTCCGCCAGATCATGAGCGGTGACATGTCGCCGGTCATGATTGCCGCCCTCACCATGGGCCTGCGGGTGAAAAAGGAAAGCATCGGCGAGATCGCCGCCGCCGCCCAGGTGATGCGCGAATTCGCCACCAAGGTGCCGATGGCCGATACCACCGGCCTGCTCGACATCGTCGGCACCGGCGGCGACGGTGCCCATACCTTCAACATCTCGACCGCCTCGATGTTCGTGGCCGCGGCCGCCGGTGCGCGCGTGGCCAAGCATGGCGGACGCAGCGTGTCGTCATCCTCGGGCAGCGCCGATGTACTCGAGGCGCTGGGCGCCGACATCAACCTGCAACCGGAACAAGTGGCGCAGTCGATTGCGCAGACCGGCATCGGTTTCATGTTCGCGCCCAACCATCATGCAGCGATGAAGCACGCCGCGCCGGTGCGCAAGGAACTGGGCGTGCGCACCATCTTCAACATCCTCGGGCCGCTGACCAACCCGGCCGGCGCACCCAACATCCTGATGGGCGTGTTTCATGCCGACCTGGTCGGTATCCAGGTACGGGTATTGCAACGCCTGGGTGCGCAGCACGCCATCGTGGTCTGGGGCCGCGACAACCTCGACGAAGTCACCCTGGGTGGCGCCACCATGGTGGGGGAGCTGGTCAATGGCGAAATCCGCGAATACGAGATCCATCCCGAAGACTATGGCCTGTCGATGTTCGCCAGCCGCAACCTGCAGGTCGCCAACGCGGCCGAGTCGAAGCAGCGGATATTCGAGGCGCTGCGCGGCGAACCCGGTCCGGTCCACGATATCGTACTGATCAATGCCGGCACGGCACTGTATGCCTCCGGGCGGGCCGACTCGATCGCCGAAGGATTGGAGCTGGCGCGCGCGGCCATCGCCAGCGGCGCCGCCCGCGCCAAGCTCGACCAGTTCGTGCAGGTCACCCGCCAGTTGGGCGGCAAACTCTAATCCAGACGGGAAAACCATGTCCGATATCCTCCGCAAGATCCTCGACGTCAAGGCCGACGAAGTCCGCGCCGCCAAGCAGCAGCAAGACCTCGCCAGCCTGCGACGCGAGGTCGAATCCGACAGCGAGGCGCGTTCCGAACTGCGTGGCTTCGAAACCGCGCTGCGTGAGAAGATCGCCGCCGGCCAGGCGGGCGTGATCGCCGAGATCAAGAAGGCCTCGCCGTCCAAGGGGGTGATCCGCCCGGACTTCCATCCGGCCGACATCGCGGTGAGCTATGCCCGCCACGGCGCGGCCTGCCTGTCGGTGCTGACCGATGAGAAGTTCTTCCAGGGCGCGCCCGACTATCTCCGGCAGGCCCGTGCGGCGTGCGCCCTGCCGGTCATCCGCAAGGATTTCATGGTCGATGTCTATCAGCTCTACCAAGCACGCGCCTGGGGCGCCGACGCCATCCTGCTCATCGTGGCCGCACTGGACCACGGCCTGATGGCCGAGCTGGAAGCCTGCGCCCACGAACTGGGCATGGCGGTGCTGGTGGAAGTACACGATGAAGCCGAACTGGACGCTGCCCTGAAGTTGAAGACCCGGCTGCTGGGCGTGAACAACCGCAACCTGCGCACCTTCGACACTACCCTCGAGACCACGCTCAAGCTGCTGCCGCGCATCCCCGAGGACAAGCTGGTGATCACCGAGTCGGCCATCGCCACCCCACAGGACGTCAAGCGCATTCGTGAGGCCGACGTGCACGCGTTCCTGGTGGGCGAGGCCTTCATGCGGGCCAAGGAACCCGGCGAAGAACTGGCACGACTGTTTGCATAAGGCCAGGCCTTCGCCGCTGCCGCGGCGGGGGTGCGTGGGCATGCCGCCGCCTTGACGACACCGGTGACGCGGTCCGTGGCAACCAATGGCTGGCACCGGGTCCAAGCTGCACTCAGGCCGAGAAACCGCCGTCGATGCTCAGGCTGGCGCCGGTGATGTAGCCCGCTTCGGGCCCGGCCAGATACGCCACGAAGCTGGCGATTTCCTCGACCTTGCCGTAACGCGGCAGCGCCATCAAACCCTTCAATGTCTCGGCGAAATCGCCGCTGGCCGGATTCATGTCGGTATCGACCGGGCCCGGCTGCAGGTTGTTGACCGTGATGCCACGCTTGCCCAGGTCACGCGCCAGTCCCTTGGTCAGGCCCACCAATGCGGCCTTGCTCATGGCATAGGCGGCGCCGCCTTCGAATGGCATGCGTTCGGCATTGGTGCTGCCGATGCTGATGACGCGGCCCCCTTCCTTCATGAATCGTACCGCCTCCTGGGTCGCCACGAACACGCTGCGCACATTGACGGCCAGGGTGCGGTCCAGGTCTTCCAGCTTGAAGTCATCGACCGGGCCCAACGCCAGCACGCCGGCGTTGTTGACCAGGATATCGAGGCCGCCGAAGGTCTCCGCGGCAATGCTGATGGCCTGCTTGAGCGCGCTGGCGTCGGCGCTGTCGGCCTGGATCGCCAGCGCCCGACCGCCGGCGGCTTCGATCTGGCTGACCAGATGCTGCGCCGGCTGGGGCGACGTCACATAGGTGAAGGCTACCGTGGCGCCATCGGCGGCGAGACGCTTGACGATGGCCGCGCCGATGCCGCGCGAACCGCCTTGCACGAAGGCAATCTTGTTGGCCAGCGATGGAGTGGATGCTTGATTCGACATGATCTTGCTCCTTTGGAGTGGGGAAACCCGGATGGGGTGAAGCAAGTATCGATGTTTAATTATGGATCGACTAGCCGGCAATCACTATCTTCTTTTTAAACCAATGGTTTAAAATCTCTGCCATGGAATCCATGGTCAGCATCGAATGCTTCGTCAACACGGCCGATACCGGCAGCTGATACCACCGACTCAGATCGGAAGAGCGTCGTGTAGGGAAAG
>NZ_AKJA01000143.1 GCF_000282575.1 Herbaspirillum sp. YR522
CTGCCAGGCGCATGGGGTTTCTATGGTGACGGCTCGCAAAAGACGCTCTCGACTTGCTTGGCTTGGGCATCCGTTGTTGTCATCACTTGCAGCCATCTTATCGATTCGATGATCCATAAAATATGAGAAAAGTCTGGAAGGATGGTCGACTTTGCCGATGTGTTGCGCCATCTACGGTGCGTCGATGAATGGCGGCAGAAGACGTAAAAAAGCCGCCCGAAGGCGGCGGAGATCATCGCCGTAAAGATCAGCCGGCCACTTTCTCGATCAACATCCTGACCAACTGATATGGCGCGGTAAGCATGCAAAGCGCTGGTCGCGGACCGTCGCAAGCGCATGTTCCAGCATAGGCCCCGGCGGATGAAAAGAGCGTGACAGCCGCGGTGAAACAAGCCGAATAGATACGCATGATTTTCTCCTGGCGCACAGGCCCTACAGGACGCCGAAGCTGCGGCCGAAATATTCGAGCACGCCGTGTGCGGTCCCGGCGAGATGGATGAAAGGATGGGCAACGTCGCTGAGCATTTGGTTGATCGCCTGGTTGATCATGATGTTCTCCTGTTGGGTGCCGTCGCTGGTTTGCGTCTGGCCATGTGGACATCATGCCGAGGGGCGGTTTCTGGTTCATTTCAGTTCTGGCTTTCGATGTTTCAGTTGAAGCCTGCCGATTCCGCTCATCAGCACCCGCGCGACTTGTCGCAATGCGGGACACTTTTTTATGACTGGTCTCGGCCCGATGCATTCCACACAATCATTCGGGTGGCACGCTGCTTGCTGGACCGCCTCGAACAATCTCGTTCGCGGCCAATTTCTAACTAAGATTGGACAAAATATGACGACGGCTTATATCGTAGCGAATGGTGTTCCTCTGGCAGCCCTGCCTACTACCAACGGTGTGAAGCAGCAGTTCTTCGCCGACAAAACCAACGATGGTCCGAGCACTTTCGCTCCCGATGGTCTCGCGGCGGCGCCCATTGTTGGCTTGGCAGGCCACTCCTTGCAAGGCGACGAAATCCCGTCAGGTGCCTTGGTCACACTGACCTCCTATATCAGCCCCTTGCTCAATTCCGGCGCCCTCTGCTGGCTGCTCACCGACTGCGCTGGCGGCACGCAACAGATCACCCCTGCTACGCACGGGGAACACGCGGTAACACTGGATCAACTCAATGGCGCAAGTCGCTCCGGTATTCGCGGACTGCTTGGGAAGGCCAATGCCACGACGCCCCTCACGAAGTTCGACTTCTCAACTGCATCCCGCACTTTCCGCAATCCAAACACAGGCAGGCTCGTCACCACCTACAACACCTCGGTGATCACCGCCGACGCTGGTCTGGCTGGCCCTGCCCTGAACGGTCGCGATCAAGCCGCTGCGTTCGCCGCCGGCAGCTGGATCTATCTCTACGCAGTGTCGAATGGTCAAGGGGTTGAGGGTGCGGTATTCAGCGCCAACCCACCCTCGGTCGGGCCCAACGCGATTTCGGGCTACCCCTACTCCGTTTTTATCACTGCTCTGTACTGGACAAATCAATCGGCCATCCGACGCGCGGTTGCCGCCGGCGACACCGTGTGTGAAGCCGAGCAATACAGCGTCGGCTCCTGGGGCAACACAGCTGGTTCCGAAGTCCCATTCAGCATCGCCGCGGCGTGCCCACCAATTGCGCTGCGCCTGAAGGCTCGCATCAACTCCTACATCTCCACCAACGCTGGCGGAGGCGGCACGGCGTCGGCCCGCTATCGTTTCATTTCGGGCATTGACGCAAAGGAGATTCCTCTCGGTCAGCCGGTAGCCAATGCAACTGCGTACGACAACGAAGAGGTCGAATTCCCCAACATCAATCAGCAATTGTTCATTATTTTCCTGCTGACTTCCGGCCCAGGAAATATCTCTTCCATTCTCTCCACCCTCAAATCGATCGGCTACGTCGTTCCCAACGGCGACAATTAAACCTCCGCGCCCCTTGTGGATTTCGATTCACAAGGCGCGCAATCGAGAACCGACAAGCTGCTACGGCTGCTCGCTCAATATCTTGCCTGCCATCAGGCGAGCAGTATGGCCGAGACGACAGAGCCGCCCGAAG
The DNA here is from genome assembly GCF_000282575.1 of Herbaspirillum sp. YR522. Taxonomy (GTDB): domain Bacteria; phylum Pseudomonadota; class Gammaproteobacteria; order Burkholderiales; family Burkholderiaceae_D; genus Herbaspirillum. The sequence continues at coordinate 2,079 of NZ_AKJA01000143.1, forward strand.
GCGGCTTGCTGTGGCGCGACGAAGAACGGCAATCGGGCAATTTAGCGGCTGAAGGACTTGAAGACAGTAAATAGGTCGGTGAGCTGCTCGCTGACCGCGGAACGACCGTTACCAGCATGAGCCGCGGTGGATACGGTCAACGAAATGACAACAACAAGCATAGCGTAATAGGTTCGCAAAGTTTTCTCCCGAGGGCAGTGCAGATCAAAGGATGCCGATGCCGCGACCGAGAAATTCGATCATCCCGTGGAAGTGCCCGGCCATATGCAGGAGTGGGTCAAGAGCTTGATGGAGCGTTCTTTCGATCATGGTGTTCTCCTCGGTGTCGCCGTCGCGGTATTGCGCCTGGCCATGTAGACATCATGTCGGGGACTGATTTCAGTCAGATTGCGGGACCGCAGGCCAATATTTCATTTGAAACCTGCGGACGTAAAAAAACGCTCGAAGGCGGCTCTATTGCCACATTGACCACTAACGTTCTTCAATCACCTTGAGGTCGCGATTCCCAAATAGATGCAAATCACCTGATTGACTCATTGCGGTAAGGATAGGCAGTGCAACTTGTGGTTCTGCGCCAAGACACGCAGCACATCATTTGATCCACTGCATCTCCACTTTGCTGCTTTACGAACAATTTTATGAGAGCCCGGCTATTCAGTAGCCCAATGCCGGATGGTACTGGACTCATCGAGCCCGATCTCGCCTGTGAGATCCATGAGAATCGCTGAGAGGTATTTTGCGAAGAGAGGGGGATTCGCCTACGTTGCGCAGGCCGCGGATTCGCTTGCAAGCGAATCCCTTCGAATCCCCCGCGTAAGCCGCGCAGGCGGCTTACTTCTCTCCACAAAAACAAAATGCCCGCTTGCGC
>NZ_AKJA01000144.1 GCF_000282575.1 Herbaspirillum sp. YR522
AAGGCAGCAGCACCGAAGAAGGCAGTCGCCGCCAAGGCAGCAGCACCGAAGAAGGCAGTCGCCGCCAAGAAGCCGGTCGCCGCCAAGAAGGCAGCAGCACCGAAGGCAGCAGCCAAGCCAGCAGTCAAGGCAGCAGCAAAGCCAGCCGCCAAGGCAGCGGCAAAGCCGGCAGCCAAGGCAGCAGCCAAGCCTGTCGCCGCCGCCAAGCCAGCAGCAGCCAAGAAGGCGGTTGCCGCAAAAAAGCCGGTGGCTAAGCCAGCAGCCGCAGCACCAGCTTCCGCTTCGGCGAAGACAGTGCTGAACCCGGCCGCGGCTTGGCCGTTCCCGACTGGCACCACCCGTCCGTAATCCGGCCGAGTCTGCCGCCTGAACTTGTTCAGGCAAAATCCGCTGGGTGGCTTCGCGCCATGCAGCGGATTTTTTTTGCCCGTGCCCGGCACCAGCCTCGCTGGTCCAGCGGGCAGGGATTGGAAACGGACGCGGCGTCGCCATATGTATCCAGGCGTCGAGCCCGCGAAAATAGATGCTTGGCGATTGTGCCAATGCCATCTAGTATGTGCGTGCGCGTCGAAGTCCCGCCGCATCCACCGATTTTGTTAATGACGGAGACCCCTGTGCTGCATAGTATTTTCATGTTGATCGTCGACGCCGTGGCCAGCATCCTGGCCGGTGTCATGCTGCTGCGCTTCTGGATGCAGGTGGTGCGGGTGCGTCCGCCGCAGGCGGTGGGGCAGTTCGTCTATCAACTTTCGGATTGGCTGGTCAAGCCGCTGCGTCGCATCATGCCCGGCGGCGCCTATGACTGGGCCAGCCTGCTGGGCGCCTTCCTGATCGTGCTGTTGTCGATCATCGCCGCGGTAGGGTTCGATACCGGCTTCGACTTCAAGACCATCCTGCTGCTGTCGCTGATCCGGTTCTTCCAGTGGATCTTCTATGGCTTCATGGCTACCCTGATCATCGAGGCGGTATTCAGCTGGGTCAATCCGCAGGCGCCGCTGGCGCCCTTCGTACGAACCTTGAACGAACCGCTGCTGCGCCCGCTGCGCCGCATCATCCCGCTCGTCGGCGGGGTCGACCTGTCGCCACTGGCGGCCTTGATCCTGTTGCAGATCGCGGCGCGGGTGGTCAGTACCTTGCTGCTGTCGCTGGCCTGACAGAGCGGCGCGCCCAATAGAAAACGGACCAGTGACAAGCTGGTCCGTTTTTTGTTGCCTGGTCGATTATTGCTTCTTCTTCGCCGACCACTGCTCCAGTGCGTGCATGGTGTTCTCGACGTGCTTCTCGGGGTTCATGTCGGTGTATTCGTAGATGACCGAGTGGTCCGGCGCAATCACATACGAGGTACGGCTGGCGCGTTCGGGATTCTTGTTGAGCACCGAGTCATAGGCCTTCATGACCTTCTGGTCGACATCGGCCACCACCGCGAACTTGCTGCGGCAGGCGCTGACCGAGAACTTGTTGAGCGTCTCGATATTGTCGGCCGAGATGCCGATGACGGTCGCGCCCAATGCCTTGTAGCGATCGGTGGCCTCGGCAAAGAGGTGCGCCTCGACGGTGCAGCCCGAGCTGAAGGCAGCCGGGTAGAAGTACAGCACCACCGGGCCTTTCTTCAGCGCCGAGGTCAGCGAGAAGGTCGATACCTGGCCGCCCAGCGACGACGGTGCCGAGAAGTCCGGCGCTTTCTCGCCCGGCTTGAGCACGGCGCCGGCGGGCGCCGTCACCAGCGCGGCAGCCAGCAGCAGGGGCACGGCAAACAACGACGACAACGACTTGGACATGCGACTCTCCTGGAGTGAACGTTCGGTGATGTAATGCGGCCCCGTCGATGCCTAGCCGAAACGATAGCCGAACACCTGCTGGAACCGGTCTTCGATTTCGGCCTTGGACGGTGCGTGGTTCTGCGGTCCCTGTGACTCGATCTTGATGGCACCCATCAAGCTGGCCAGGCGGCCGGTGGTGGGCCAGTCGAACCCTTCGGTCAGACCGTACAGCATGCCGGCGCGGAAGGCGTCGCCGCAACCGGTGGGGTCGGCGATGGTCGATGCCGGCACCACCGGAATATCGATCTTGCCACCGTCGTGGTAGATCTCGGCGCCCAGTTCGCCGCGGGTGACGATCAGTGCCGACACCCGCTCGGCGATCTGCGCCAGCGACAGGCCGGTGCGCGCGGTCAGCAGTTCGGCTTCGTAGTCGTTCACGGCCACGTAGGTTGCCAGGTCGATGAAATGCCTGAGGTCATTGCCATCGAACATCGGCATGCCCTGGCCCGGATCGAAGATCAGCGGGATCGACAGCGCCGCCGCCTGCTCGGCGTGTTGCAGCATGCCATCACGGCCATCGGGGGCGACGATGGCAAACTTGACGGCACCGGCGTCGGCCACCTTGTTCTCGTGCGAGAAGCTCATCGCGCCGGGGTGGAAGGCGGTGATCTGGTTGCTGCCGGCGTCGGTCGTGATGAAGCACTGTGCCGTGAAGGACGATTCCACCACGCGCACGCAGCGGGTCGAGATATCCAGGCTTGCCAGGTGTTCCAGGTAGGGCGCGCTGTCCAGGCCGACGGTGGCCATCACCACCGGCTCCCCCCCCCCCCCCCCC
>NZ_AKJA01000145.1 GCF_000282575.1 Herbaspirillum sp. YR522
GGCTGCCGTAGCCGATGGCTTCGCCGGGTGCCACCTGTTGCACGCCGATGATCTCGCTGCGCAAGGTCATCGCCGCACGCAAGCCGAAGTCCGCCGCCGTGCCGCCACCCGGCGTGCCACCGTACAGCATCACGCCCGGGCGTACCCAGTCGAAGGCCAGCTCCGGATGCAACAGGTCGGCCGCCGAATTGCACACGCTGCGCGCGCCGGCCAGGCCGGCGGTACCGGCCATGAAGCGCTTGACCTGCTCGGCCAGCGGCAGGTCGGGATTGCCCTCGTCGTCGGCGTTGGCAAAGTGGGTCATCATCGTGATGCTGCCGATGGCGGCGATACGAGACAGCCGCGCATGGGCCGCAGCATAGGCTTGGGGCCGGAAACCCAGGCGGTTCATGCCGCTGTTCATCTTCAGGTGGGCGTGCAGCACGGCATCGGTGGCAAATGTCTCGAGATGGGCAATCTGTTCATCGCAGTGCACGGCGAACTGGATATCGTGCGCGGCCAGCTGCGGCAGGTCGCTGGCATCGAAAAAGCCTTCCAGCAGCAGGATAGGCTTTTTCCATCCCAGTTCGCGCAGCCGCAGCGCGTAGTCGGGTTCGATCAGGGCCAGCCCGTCGGCCTGGGCAAAGGCGCGCATGGCGCGCTCCAGCCCGTGGCCATAGGCGTTGGCCTTGACCACCCCCCAGGCGCGGGCATTGGGGGCGCGGGACTTGGCCACGGCAAGATTATGTTGAAGCGCGGAAATACTGATGGAGGCGACTATCGGTCTGGGCATGGTGAATTGGCAATTCTGATCCGGGCCTGGCGCCGCAACGGGACGGCGGCAACCCGGCCCGGGCGGGGTGCGGGCAGCGTCTGCCGGCCGCACTGGCCGGGTAAGTTTTTCCGGTCGGGGAACAAGCGGGCATTTTACCGGACGAACCGCAAGGCAGTCAGGAAAGTGGCATATCAAGCAACCTGGCAGCCGGATGACGTTCTTTCATTGGCCGCCATGGATTCATGGTATAAAGCTAGCCGGACCTAATTTGTTACATTTTGGACAGGGATGAATCGCGGTTTCTATACCATCATGGCGGCGCAATTTTTTTCGTCGCTCGCCGATAACGCGCTGCTGATCGCCGCGATCGCGCTTCTCGCCGAAATGCATTCACCCGCATGGATGACGCCGCTGCTCAAGCTGTTCTTCGTGCTGTCCTATGTGTTGCTGGCCGCCTTCGTGGGCGCCTTTGCCGATGCCTTCCCCAAGGGCCGTGTCATGTTGATCACCAACATGATCAAGATCTTCGGCTGCAGCCTGATGTTCTTCACGGTCCACCCCCTGCTGGCCTATGCGGTCGTCGGCTTCGGCGCCGCGGCCTACTCGCCGGCCAAGTACGGCATCCTGACCGAGCTGCTGCCGCCCGAAAAACTGGTCGCGGCCAATGGCTGGATCGAAGGCCTGACGGTGGGCTCCATCATCCTGGGCACGGTATTGGGGGGGGCGCTGGTCAATCCGCATGTCTCCCAGGTCATCCTCAGCATCGATTTCCCGCTGTTCGACCTGCCCATCGACACCCCCACCGAAGCGGCACTGTGCATCATCTCCGTCATCTATATCATCGCCGCGCTGTTCAACCTGAGCATCCCTGAAACCGGCGCCCGCTATCCGCACCAGCAACGCAACCCGATCCGCCTGATCGTCGACTTCGCCGGCTGCTTCACCACCCTCTGGAACGACCGCCTGGGGCAGATCTCGCTGGCCGTGACCACCTTGTTCTGGGGTGCCGGCGCGACCTTGCAGTTCATCGTCTTGAAGTGGGCCGAGAAGTCGCTGCACATGCCGCTGGACAAGGCCGCCATCCTGCAGGGCATCGTCGCCGTGGGGGTGGCCCTGGGCGCGGTGGCCGCGGCCCGCTTCGTACCCCTGAAGAAATCGCTGTCGGTGATGCCGCTGGGCATCATCATGGGCATCGTGGTGATGTTGATGACCACCACCACCTCGGTGTGGGTGGCCTATCCGCTGCTGGTCATCATCGGCGCGTTGTCGGGTTACTTCGTGGTGCCGATGAATGCGCTGCTGCAACATCGTGGCCACGTGCTGATGAGCGCCGGGCATTCGATTGCGGTCCAGAACTTCAACGAGAACCTGTCGGTGCTGACCATGCTGGTGCTGTATGCCTTCATGGTGCGCATGAACCTGGACGTCAACACCGTCATCATCATCTTCGGCTCGTTCGTGGCCGGCATCATGTACCTGATCATGCGCCGCCATGCGGCCAACCAGCGTCAATACGACTCGCTGTCATTGATCGGCGAAGACAAGCACCGGCATTGAGCCCGGCCCTGCCGGCCCGGCCCTCGACTCAACGCAATGCCGTCGTCACCGGCGCGTGACGCACCTGGCGAACGGCCCGTTGCTGCCAGTCGGGCGGCACCGCAAAGCCACGTTCGATCTCGATGGCGTCGCCCTGCTCATCGGCCTGCGGCGCGCGGCACACGGCCACCAGTACTGGCTCGTCGATGGCGGCCAATTCAACCATTAACCGATCCAGCGGCACGGTACGCGCCATCGGCACGCGTGCCGGCGCCAGCCACTCCAGGCGCCGCAGCAGCACGAAATGCAACTCCGGTGCAAGCGCATAGCGCGCCTGCCAGCCCATGGCATCGGCCCAGAAACCGCGGCAATGATCGTCGGCAATCCCCATGGCCGGTGCCAACCGCATGTCATCCGCATAGAACAGCCAGCCACGCACCAATGCCTGGGCCGAGCTCACCGGAGCGGGCAAGACCTGGCCGGCTGCCCGATGCCGGGACAGCATCAGCTGCTGGGTCATGATCTTGCGCATCTTGCGGCCCAGCGAATCGGCCAGGTTGGGGCCGACGAAGGCGTCGGCGCCGCCGTCATGCTGCGCCGGGTCGTGCTGCAACAGGTAGAACTTGGTGGCGAACTCCCAGTGCTCCAGGCCGGCGTCGGCGTTCACATCGGGCCGACGCACCAGGAAATCGAATTCACCGAGGGTGACCCGCCCGGGGCCGTCGTCACGCACCTGCAGGTTGGCAGCCACCAGTTGCCCGCGCCAGCGCAGGTAAAAGCCGAGCAACTGCTCGGCATAGCGCCCCAGGCGCGCGGTGGGCTGGCGCTGCAGCTCGGCCTGCAGGTCTGCAAGCGCCGGCGCTTGCTGCAAGGCGTCGAGCCAGGCCACCACCTCGGGCGAGGGCACGCCCAGGGTCGCCACCCGGCCGGCCCAGCATGGTGCATCCCGCGCCAGCAGGTCGGGCGCGTCGAGCAGCCAGGCCAGCGTGCGCACATGCGGGTCGCGCAGGCTGGGCCAGCGTCGATGAAAGCGCTCCTGGTGAAGCATCGCTACCCCAGCGGCGCCCGGCATTCAGGCCTTCCCGCTTTGCTCGTAGGTGCTCATGGCCAGGCACAGGTCGGCCCAGGCACGGCTCTTGTCGGCCAGCGTACGCAGCAGGTAGGCCGGATGGTAGGTCACCACCAGCGGCAGGTCCTGATAGCGATGCACGGTGCCACGCAGCTTCGACACCGGGGTCGACGCATCCAGGCCCAGCAGCGACAGCGCCGCAGTCTTGCCAAGGGCCACCAGCACGGTGGGCTGGATCAAGGCGATCTGGCGCTGCAGGTAAGGCAGGCAGGCGGCCACTTCCTGCGGCGATGGCGGACGATCACGCCCGTTTTCATCGGTAGGCCGGCATTTGACGATATTGGCGATGTAGGCGTTCTCGCCCCGCCGTACACCCATGGAAGCCAGCATGTTGTCGAGCAGCTTGCCGGCCGGACCGACGAAGGGCTCGCCCTGCAGATCCTCGTTGCGGCCCGGGCCCTCGCCGATGAACAGCCAGCGGGCTTTTTCGTCGCCCACGCCGAAGACGGTGCGGTTGCGGCCATTGCACAATGTGCAGCGCCGGCAATCGGCCACCGTCTGCTTGAGCTCGCTCCAGTCCATGGCGGCGATCCTGGCCAGCATGGGGTCGCGGACCGGCGCGGCAGGGGCCTCGTCGTCATCGTGATCAGGAATGAGCAACGGCTCGGACGACGCTGCGAAATCCATCTCGTGCAGCCACGACGGCACGCCGTCGTCGGCCGTCGGCGCAGGCCGCGACGCCGGTGCGGCCCGGCTGACGGGCGCCACGGCGCGCGGCGTGGCAGCGGCAGGTACGCCAGGCGCCACCGGTGCCGCCACCGCAGCAGGTGCTACCGGTGCTACCGGTGCTACTGGTGCCACCGGCAGGTCGACGGCCGCTGCCTGCACCGCTTCTTCCAGCGCCAGCTCGCGCCGCACCCATACCGGGCCGATGCCCAGTGCATCCAGCAGTTGCAACGAAGAACCGACACCGTCCTCGCGCTTCAATTCTTCGTTCATAACGGCAAGCTCATGACGATCGCCCCTTCACGGGCATTGTTGACAGCCGGATAGTAATTCTTGCGCCGACCGATTTCGGTGAATCCATATTGCTGGTAGACCTTGAAGGCATGGCTGTTGGACTCCCTCACCTCCAGCAGCATGCGGCGCATGCCGAGCTTGCGCGCGCCGCTACTGGCATGCAGCAGCAACAGCCGGCCCAGTCCCTGGTGCTGATGGGCCTGCGCCACGCTGATGTTGAGCAGGTGTGCCTCGTCCACGGCCAGCATCACCAGGAAGTAACCGAGCAACTGGCCGTGCTCGTCGCGCAGCGTGCGCGCCTGATAGCCGCTGTAGAGCGAATCGAGAAAATTGCCGCGGGTCCAGGGATGCGAATAGACCGCGTTTTCGATCTCCACCACGGCGTCCACATCGTCCACCGTCATCGGCGCCAGCTGCAGCACGCCGAGCCTGGCCAGCACCGCCGCTTCCAGTGCTGCTGCATCGGCAGGCGTCATGCCTGCCCCTTGGCGGCATCGCGCACGGCGCGCTCGGCCGTGGTCAACGCGACCTTGTTACGCAGATACATCGGTTGCGCCTGCTGCGCCGGCAGGCCGCCGCCGCGCTCGAATTGCTGCTGTCCCAGGCGCGCCACGGCGCCGGCGTGCGGCATGAACTGCGGCAGTGCAAGCGCGAAATGCCGTTGGCGGAAGGCATCGGTAAAGTGCGCCGCATAGGCCTGCAAGCCGTTGCCGCACGCATACGGGCGCCCCTCGGTGCGCACCTCGGGCGCGCTCGACAGGGTCGGCTCGACCAGCGTTTCCCATCCGTCCTGGTGGGCGCGATAGCGCGCCCAGTACACCTCGCCCATGCGGGCGTCGATGATGGACAATACCTCAGGCACCTCGGGGTGCGCCGTGCGCAGCGCCTGGGCGGCGGCCTGCAGGGTCACCACCGGCACCACCGGCCGGTCGCAACCGAATGCCAGGCCCTGCACCACGCCGCAGGCGGTGCGCACACCGGTGAATGACCCGGGGCCGACACCGAAGGCCAGCGCATCGCACCGCGCCAGCGCAATGCCGGCATCGGCCAGCAACTGGCGCACCATGGGCAGGATCGCATCGGAGTGGGTCTGGGTGCCGGCGGATTCGCGGACGATCAGCTGGCCCTGGTAGAGCAGTGCTGCCGAGGCGAGCTCGGTGGATGTTTCAATGGCTAGAATCGTGGACATCCCGCTATTCTACCGTGGCGAAGCCGCAATTTTGCTGCGCTTTGCGGCGCCGCAAATCGTTGCGGCCCGTTGCAGGTAAAATAGCCACGCCATGTCCTACCAGAAACTTGACCATACCAACCGCCAGCAACTGGCCGACGCCCTGCGCACTGATACGTGGGTGGTGGCCTGCCTGTGCGCCGCATGGTGCGGCAGTTGTCGCGAGTATGAGAGCGCCTTCGGCGCATGGGCGGCGCGTTCGCCGCAATATCATTTCGTCTGGATCGACATCGAGGACCAGGCCGACCTGCTGGGCGACATCGATGTCGACAACTTTCCCACGCTGCTGCTCGAGCGGGGCGCCACGGTCGCCTTCTTCGGCCCGATGGAACCCGACACCCGCCTGGCCGAACGGCTCCTGGCGGCCCAGGTCGACAAATCCGACGCCGAACTGCAGCGCGAAGCCCTCAGCACCAAGCAACGTCGTACCTGGCAGGAAGAATGCAGCCTGCTGGCCAGGCTGGCCGACCTCGCCTGATCCCGCACCCGAGACGCCAGCTCAGGCCAGCCAGGGATCGCTCTCCGGCTGCGGGTAGCGACTGCTGACGTACTCCACGAAACTGCGCACCTTGGCCGACAGCAGCCGCCGACTGGGATAGGCCATCGACATGGCCACCTTGCCGATATCGTAGTCGGGCAGCACCCGCACCAGCCGACCGCTGCGCAGGTCGTCGCCCAGCGAGAAGGAAGGTCGCAGTGCGATCCCCATGCCGGCCAGGGCGAACTCGCGCAGCAGCACCCCGCTATTGGACACCACCTTGCTGACGATGGGCACGTCCATGACGCCTTCGGCGGTATTGATATGCCAGTGGTGGCGCAGATATTCGTGCGAGAAGTTGAGGCAGTGATGCTGCGACAGCTCGGCCGGTCGGGCTGGTGTGCCGTGCTTGTCCAGGTAGGCCGGCGCCGCGCAGAGCACCACCTGCGCCATCCCCAGCTGGCGCACGATCATGCTGGCGTCGACCTTTTGCAGGCTGCTGAAAAAGCCGACGTCGATGGCCTCCTCGACGATGTCGACGGCGCGGTCCGACAGCGTCACGTCAAGTACCACCTCGGGATAGAGCTGCGAATAGCCCGACAGCAATCCGCCGACTTGCGACTGCCCAAAGCCGGCATGCGAATACACGGCCAGGGTGCCGGTCGGTTTCTTGGTGTCCAGCGAGACCAGCGCCTCGGCGTCGTCGATCTCGGCCAGGATCAGTCGCACCCGCTCCAGATAGGCCTGCCCGGCCTCGGTCAGCGACAGGCGCCGGGTCGATCGATTGAGCAGGCGCGTGCCCAGATGAGCCTCCAGGTCGGCGATGAAGCGGGTGGCCACGGCGTTGGAGATTTCCATTATTTCCGCCGCGCGCACGAAGCTGCCCTGCTCCACTACCTTGGCAAACACGCGCATTGATTGCAGCCGATCCATTTTTCAAGCCCTCGATTGTTCCGGATAAAGAAATAGTCAATTCCGATTAGACCCATTTTTCTTTGAACAGGCAATAACTACACTGCATGCATCGGTTGGGTAATTGCAAAAAGCAACACGCGGCGCCCGACCAATAGCAAGCGGCCTGCTCATCGGCCAACCACCTCACCAATAAAGAAAGAAGGACATCATGAACATCAAGAACATTACCCTAGCCGCCGCCCTGATGATTGCCGCCGGTACTGCCATGGCCGAAGCACCTTATCCACCGGAAACCCCATTCGTGTCGACCCAGACCCGCGCCGACGTCAAGGCCGAGCTGCAACGTGCCCGCGCCAACGGCGAGATCACCGTGCGCAATGAATACCCGGTGGTACAGCAACCCAGCTCACACCTGTCGCGCCAGCAAGTCCAATCGCAAGTGCAACAAGCCGGCAACCGCACCCAAGGCCTGTACAACGGCGCCTGATGCATTGATCGCAGGCAGCCCGCAACAGGCTCCATCGTCCCGGCAGCGATCCGCCCCTGGCGTCTGAACCACCGGCTCGAGCAATCCAGGTAACACGCACTTGCTGCAATATCGGTACTGCAACACCACCTGCCATGCCGCCTGCACCGTTTGCAGCGCATGACAGCTGGTGTCCCCTCCTCTTCCCGCCCCCTCCTCGTGCTGCGATGCGACATGCAACAATGCGTGTGGCAAGCCTGCTGGCGACCAGTTTTTCCTTGAGATTTCGCCGGTGCGGATGTAAAGTCAAGGGTTTGTTCCCTCCGGCCTAGCTAGCGATTGTTCGTCAAAGTCGGCCACCTTCCTTTATCTCTATGGCTTTATACGTTCACAAATATGGCGGCACATCGATGGGCTCGACCGAGCGCATCAAGAATGTCGCGAAGCGCGTTGCCAAGTGGCACGACGCAGGCCATCAGATCGTTGTCGTGCCGTCTGCGATGTCTGGTGAAACCAACCGTTTGCTCGGCCTGGCCAAGGAAATCATGGCCCAGCCTGAAGGTCGCGAGCTCGACATGCTGGCCTCCACCGGCGAGCAAGCCTCGGTTGCGCTGCTGGCCATTGCGCTGCAGGCGCTGGGCAAGCAGGCAGTGTCGTACGCTGGCTGGCAGGTACCGATCAAGACCGATTCGTCGTTCACCAAGGCGCGCATTCGCTCCATCGACGACACCAAGGTGCGGCGCGACCTCAACGCCGGCAAGATCGTGATCATCACCGGCTTCCAGGGCGTGGACACCGACGGCAACATCACCACGCTCGGCCGTGGCGGTTCCGACACCTCGGCCGTGGCGGTGGCAGCGGCCATCAAGGCTGCCGAATGCCTGATCTACACTGACGTCGACGGCGTCTACACCACCGACCCACGCGTGGTCAGCGAAGCGCGTCGCCTCAACACCGTGACGTTCGAAGAAATGCTGGAGATGGCATCGCTGGGTTCCAAGGTCCTGCAGATCCGTTCGGTCGAATTCGCCGGCAACTACAAGATGCCCACGCGCGTGCTGTCGTCGCTGACCGACCCCTTAATGCCGTTGTCCGAAGAGACCATCTCCGGCACCCTGATTTCGTTTGAGGAAGACAAGAATATGGAACAAGCCACCATTACCGGCATCGCCTTCAGCCGCGACGAAGCCAAGATCACCGTGTTGGGCGTGCCTGACCGTCCGGGCATTGCGTATCAGATCCTGGGCCCGGTTGCCGACGCCAACATCGAAGTCGACATGATCATCCAGAACCAGTCGGTCGAAGGCAAGACCGACTTCACGTTCACCGTACCGCGCGCCGAATATGCCAAGGCGGTGGAAGTGCTCGACAACAGCGTCAAGGCGCACATTGGTGCGGCCTCGATCAACGGCGACACCAAGGTCTCGAAGGTCTCGGTGGTGGGCGTTGGCATGCGCAGCCACGTCGGTATTGCGTCGCAGATGTTCCGCACCTTGTCGGAAGAAGGCGTGAACATCCAGATGATCTCGACCTCCGAGATCAAGATTTCCGTATTGATCGACGAAAAGTACATGGAACTGGCCGTACGCGCGTTGCACAAGGCCTTTGATCTGGAAAACGCAAAGTAACAGCGCCTGGGCGGCGGCAGATCGATGATTTTTTGCAAGACTTTTGTTGACCAACCGCCCTTCAGAAGCTATTATGCGTGACTTCGCTTGAGACAGAAATTAATTGTTTCAAGTATGGGAGACGTGGCCGAGTGGTCGAAGGCACTTCCCTGCTAAGGAAGCATATGGGCTTAAACCTGTATCGAGGGTTCGAATCCCTCCGTCTCCGCCAAAAAAAGTAAATGCCCGCGCAAGCGGGCATTTTTTTTGGTGGAGACGAGTAAGCCGCCTGCGCGGCTTACGCGAGGGATTCGAAGGGTTTGGCTTGCAAGCCAAACC
>NZ_AKJA01000146.1 GCF_000282575.1 Herbaspirillum sp. YR522
CCCCCCCTGCCGCTACCGGCGGCGGCCAGTGCGCTGGAACGCTGCCGCCAGTTGCTGGGCGATCCCTTGCTCGAAGACGGCGGCCAGGCCATGCAACTGACCGCAGCGGCCCAGGCCCTGCGCGAACCGCTGCGCCTGGCATTGGCCGGTCGCGTCGCGGCGGCCGCCTCGCCACCGGCGCGCCAGCGCCGGGTGCGCATCGCCATGCCGGACTATCCGGCACAGTTGCTGGCGGCCCCCTTGTATGAAGAAGTCAGCGCCAGCGCCCCGCATATCGCATTGGTCTTTCAACCATGGCTGGGCCAGCTCGACGCTGTCGCCGCGCTCGAGGCCGGCGCCTGCGATGTGGCCATCGGCACCGGCGCGCGCGCCCACGGCAACCTGCGCAGCCGCGAGGTCCTGCAGGAACGCTGCGTGGTGGTCATGCGCCACGACCACCCGGCCGCAACGCAGTTGACGCTGCAGAAATGGCTGGCCTATCCGCATCTGGTGGTGTCTACGCTGGAATCGCTCGATGCCGCGCTCGATGCGCAACTGGCCGCGCACGGACAGGCCCGCCGGGTGGCCATGGTGGTGCCGCACTTCCTGATGGCCGCGCCGCTGCTGCATGGCTCGGACCTGGTCGCCATGCTGCCCATGCATTGCGTACCGGCTGCGACGGCGGCCCACCCGGTGGCACTGGCCTGCCTGCGTCCGCCGTTGCCGGTACCGGGATTGCCGCTGCACCTGCTGCGCCACCGGCGCAGCGACGACGACGAGGCCGTGGGCCAGGTCGCGCAGGCACTGGAGCGGCTGATCCAGCGCCGGGTCGCCGGACGCTGAGCGCGGCGCGGCTGCCTGGCGACACCTGTCGCATGCGCTATTGCAGGCGCCGACGAATGACGTCGAACAGCGGCGTCGGGCTGCGTGGCAGCGGGTCGGGCAATCCCTGCTCCGCGGCGCGCCAATAGGCCCACGGCACCTTGCTGCGTCCCAGTTCGTAATCCATCCCATCCCAGCCGTCTTCACGGAAGGCATAGAAGGCCCAATGCACGCCGGCCGTCTCCAGCACGTCGAGCACGTCATCGAGATAACGGGCGCAGTCGTCGAGCGTGCGAATGCACCCGAACTCGCCGGCCACCATGCGCGAACGCCCGATGCCCATGGCGTCGGCCCAGTCCAGCGGCTGCTGCAGGTATTGCCTCACGCGCGCGGCGTTCCACTGCTGCGCGCGGCCGGAAGAGCGTCGTGTAGGGAAAGAGTGTAGATCTCGGTGGTCGCCGTATCATTAAAAAAA
>NZ_AKJA01000147.1 GCF_000282575.1 Herbaspirillum sp. YR522
GGTGGCGGCGGGCCTGCCGCTGAGCTTCAAGGGCGGGCCATGCTGAACGGCATCGCCTGGCCATGGCTGGCGCTGCTGATGGCTGCCGGTATCGCGCTCGACCTGCTGCTGGGTGAAGCGCGACGCTGGCATCCGCTGGTCGGGTTCGGACGGCTGATCCAGGCCATCGAAGCGCGCCTCAACCGCAACGCGGGACGACGCCTGCGCGGCGTCGTGGCGTGGTCGCTGGCGGTGCTACCGGGGGTGTGGCTGGCCGACTGGGTGGTGAGCACGCTGCCCTGGCCGCTGGCGGCGTCGCTGCATGCGCTGCTGCTGTACTTCTGTCTCGGTCTGCGCAGCCTGCGCGACCATACGGTGCCGATTGCGCGCGCCCTGGCCGCGGGCGAGCTGGCGCAGGCGCGGCGGATGACGTCCTATATCGTCAGCCGCGACACCAGCGCGGCCGACGAGGGAGCGCTGGCCAAGGCCGGGGTCGAGTCGCTGCTGGAAAACGGCAACGACGCCGTGTTCGGCACCTTGTTCTGGTTCCTGCTGGCTGGCGGGCCGGGGGCCGTGCTGTTTCGCCTGGCCAATACGCTCGACGCCATGTGGGGCTACCGCAATACCCGCTTCCTGTATTTCGGCTGGGCCGCGGCGCGCATCGATGATGCGCTCAACTGGGTGCCGGCACGCCTGACCGCCTGGTCGTACGCCTGGCTGGGCGATCGTCGCCGCGCGCGGGCATGCTGGAAGGCGCAGGCGCCAGCCTGGAGCAGTCCCAATGCCGGCCCGGTGATGGCCGCGGGCGCCGGCGCGCTGGGGGTGACGCTGGGGGGCGCGGCAATCTACGACGGCCAGCTCGAGCAGCGACCGCCTCTGGGCGCGGGGCCACCGGCGCAGGGCGCCGACATCGTGCGCGCCTGGCGCCTGGTGGCTGGCGCCACCGGTGTGTGGCTGGCGCTGGTGTGGCTGGTCGCCTTGCTCTATCTTGGAGTTTCCCATGCTTGAACACGGCGGCAACCTGAACCACGCCGCAAGTCATTACGGCCGGCCGCTGGCGCAGTGGCTGGACCTGTCGACCGGCATCAACCCGCGGTCCTACCCGGCGCCGGCGCTATCGCCCCAGCTCTGGCACCGGCTGCCCGAGCCGGCCGTGACGCTGGAACGTGCCGCCTGCGCCTATTACGGCGCGCCGCAGATGCTGCCGGTGGCCGGTAGCCAGGCGGCGATCCAGGCCTTGCCGCAGTTGCGGCGCCAGGCCGGCAGCGCCAACGTGATCGTGGCCGCGCCCAGCTATGCCGAGCACGCCCATTGCTGGCGACGTGCCGGACATCGGGTGAGCGAACTGCCCCATGACGCGTTGGACGCGGCCGTGGCCGCTGGCGCCTGCGACGTGCTGGTGCTGTGCAATCCCAACAATCCCACCGGTGCCGTGGTGGAGCGGGCGCAGTTGCTGCGCTGGGCCGATGCGCTGGCCGCACGCGGCGGCTGGCTGCTGGTCGATGAAGCCTTCGGCGACACCGAGCCCGCGCGCAGCGTGGCCGCCGATGCCGGGCGCGCCGGCCTGATCGTGTTGCGCTCGATCGGCAAGTTCTTCGGGCTGGCCGGGCTGCGGCTCGGTTTTGTCGCCGCCGAACCGGCCTTGCTGGCGCAACTGGCGCACTGGCTGGGACCGTGGACGGTCAGCGCCGCGGCCCAGCAGATCGGTACTGCGGCCCTGCAAGATAGCGCCTGGCAGCAAGCCACGCTGGCGCAGCTGCAGGCCGACGGCCAACGCCTGCATCTGCTGCTGGCGCGCCATGGCATCGAGGCCAGTGGCAGCGCCCTGTTCCAATGGTGGCCCGAACCGCGGGCCGGGGCATTGCATGACTGCCTTGCGCAGCAGGGGATCTGGGTGCGCCTGTTTGCCGCCGGCGCCGGCGGTATCCGCATCGGCCT
>NZ_AKJA01000148.1 GCF_000282575.1 Herbaspirillum sp. YR522
AAACAAACTGATACGATAGGTGTATGAACGAATACAGAAGAACAAGCACAACCCTTTCATTATTAAACTACCATTTTGTGTTCTGCCCTCGGTACAGAAGAAAGATTTTTCTGCAAGCAGATGTAGAACAACGCTTCAAAGAGTTGGTACATGAAGGGTGTGAGGAACTGCAAATTGTGATTGTTGCTCTTGAATGCGACAAAGACCATACGCATATGTTTCTCAACGCACTCCCATTCTACCGCAGGAAATGTATCAAGTGAAACGATAAAGCGATATGTCGAACAACAGAAAACAAGGGGGTGAAAATCATGTCGCAGACCATCACAGTCAAAGTGAAATTGCTTCCAACAAAAGAACAGGCTTCTATTTTGCGTGAGATGAGTCAAACGTACCTCTCCACTATCAATACTCTCGTTTCCGAAATGGTTGCTGAAAAGAAAAGCACAAAGAAGTCGAGTAAGGATATTTCTGCTTCTTTGCCAAGTGCCGTTAAAAATCAAGCTATCAAGGACGCGAAAAGTGTGTTTAAGAAAGCGAAGAAAAGCAAATTCACTACTGTTCCTGTTTTGAAGAAACCTGTCTGCATTTGGAACAATCAAAACTACTCGTTTGATTTCACGCACATTTCCATGCCGATTATGATTGACGGCAAGGTAACTAAAACACCTATCCGTGCTTTGTTAGTTGATAAAGACAACCGTAACTTTGATTTGCTAAAACACAAATTAGGTACGCTTCGAATCACACAGAAAGCAAATAAATGGATTGCCCAAATTTCTGTCACCATACCTACTATGGAAGGAACAGGAGTAAAAGTCATGGGTGTTGATTTGGGGTTAAAAGTTCCTGCCGTTGCTGTAACAGATGATGAAAAGGTACGTTTCTTTGGGAATGGCAGACAAAATAAGTACATGAAGCGTAAGTTCCGTTCTGAACGCAAAGCATTAGGCAAAAAGAAAAAGGTAAATGCGATTCGTAGTTCAAAAGATAAAGAACAACGTTGGATGAAAGACCAAGACCATAAGGTTAGTCGTGCTATCGTAAATTTTGCAAAAGACAATAAAATTTCTGTCATTCGCTTGGAACAACTGGCGAATATTAGACAGACGGCAAGAACAAGCCGTAAAAACGAAAAGAATCTGCATACTTGGTCATTTTATCGCCTGTCTCAGTTCATTGAATATAAAGCGAATTTAGTTGGTATTAGAGTTGAGCATGTGAATCCTGCATACACAAGTCAGACATGCCCTAAATGCTCTGAGAAGAATAAGGCACAAGACCGTAAGTATAAATGCAAATGTGGATTCGAAAAACATCGTGATTTAGTCGGTGCTATGAACATTCGATATGCACCTGTGATTGATGGTAACAGTCAATCAGCCTAAGATGCTATATGCACTGTCTTAGGAGGGGCAATGAGATGCCCTCATCTTGAAGGCTGTTCAAAACAGAAATGGACTGCGAACGCTT
>NZ_AKJA01000149.1 GCF_000282575.1 Herbaspirillum sp. YR522
GACGCCGACCTGTCCCTGATCAAGAACAAGAACGTGACCATCATCGGCTACGGTTCGCAAGGTCACGCCCACGCGCAGAACCTGAAGGATTCCGGCTGCAAGGTCACCGTTGGCCTGCGTCGCGACGGCGCTTCGTGGAGCAAGGCCGAGAAGGCCGGCCTGAAGGTGGCCGAAGTCAACGAGGCGGTCAAGCAAGCCGACGTCATCATGATCCTGCTGCCCGATGAAAACATCGGCCAGGTGTATGCCGAGAACGTGGCACCGTACGCCAAGCAGGGCGCCACGTTGGCGTTTGCCCACGGTTTCAACGTCCACTACGGCCAGGTCGTGCCGCGCGCCGACCTGGACGTGATCATGATCGCCCCGAAGGCCCCAGGCCATACCGTGCGTTCGACCTACAGCCAGGGTGGCGGCGTGCCGCACCTGATCGCCGTGTACCAGGACAAGTCCGGCACTGCCCGTGACGTGGCCCTGTCGTATGCCACGGCCAACGGCGGCGGCCGTGCCGGCATCATCGAGACCAACTTCCGCGAAGAGACCGAGACCGACCTGTTCGGCGAACAGGCCGTGCTGTGCGGCGGTACCGTGGAACTGATCAAGGCCGGTTTCGAGACCCTGGTCGAAGCCGGCTACGCGCCGGAAATGGCGTATTTCGAGTGCCTGCACGAATTGAAGCTGATCGTCGACCTGATCTATGAAGGCGGTATCGCCAACATGAACTACTCGATCTCGAACAACGCAGAGTACGGCGAATACGTGACCGGTCCGCGCATCATCAACGAAGAGAGCAAGGCTGTGATGAAGAAGGTGCTGGCCGACATCCAGACCGGCGAATACGCCAAGAGCTTCATCCTGGAAAGCCGTGCGGGCGCACCGACACTGATGTCGCGTCGTCGCATCAATGCCGAGCACCAGATCGAGGTGGTGGGGGAGAAGTTGCGCTCCATGATGCCATGGATCAAAGCCAACAAACTGGTCGACCAGACCAAGAACTGATCG
>NZ_AKJA01000150.1 GCF_000282575.1 Herbaspirillum sp. YR522
GGCTGTCGGAAAAGCCGATGTCACCGGCGCGCAGGATGCGCGCGCAGGCACGCCAGTCGCGGATATGCAGGTGCGCCGTGCGCGGCTGGTGCGGCTCGCCGAAGGTCAGCCGGGTGCCGTGCGGTGTCACCAGCTCGAGATGGCCGTGGCGCACCCGTTCGAGCAGGCGCAGGAACATGCGCACCGCCGGCATGCCGGTACGCTCGCCGCCTTGTTGCAATATCTGCAGGGAATTCATGGTGACAACTCCTTTTCGGATGGTCGGCCGTCGACCGGCCGTGGGCCCGGGCGTGGCTTGCTGAACCAGGGGACTCGCTTGCGCCACAGCAGTAGCGCTTGCCAGTGGATGCGGGCGACGATGCCGATCGTCATCAACGGCTGGGCGCACAAGGCAGCCGCCGCCGTGGCTGCCGTGAGCGGCTGCAGGCGGCCGGAGATGGCAGTGCGCAATAGCGGCTGGACCTGCTCGTCGTCGTGGTAATCGACACCCACCATGGCGCGCTCGCCGCGCTGGCGCAGGCGGAACCGGTAATGCCCACGCACCTCGCAAAACGGCGAGACGTGCATCATCTTGGCGCTGGCCAGCGGGGTATGGGCATCGATGACGGCATTGCCCGGGGCGCTGAGCAGGTAATGCCAGGTCTGCCCGAAGGTACTGTTGACTTCGGCCAGCACCGCGCGCAGGCCGCCATCGCGGTCGTGGCACAGGAACAGGCTGATCGGATTGAACACGAAGCCGAACAGGCGCGGAAAGGTCTGCAGCACGATCGGGCCGCCAGCCTCGATACCGGCCTCGGCCAGGCGGGCGCGTACCCACTGCTGCAGGTCGCCGCCATCGCGCGCGCCATAGTCGCAGCTGCGAATGCTGATCAGGCGCCGGCAATCCATGCCGAACCATGCATTGCGCGCCTGGTGCATGCGCGCCAGGTCGATGCGCACGCAAAAGACCGGATAGACGAAGCGGTGCGACACCGGACGCAAGCGCTGGTGCATCACCTGCGCGCGCATGAGCTGGGCGGCCGGGACCTCGCGGCCTGGTTGGGCCAGATTCATGGCAAGCTCGCCCAGCTCGGCGCCAGCTTGAAATCGGCGGCCACCCGCAGCGCCGACTTCAAGCCATCCTCGTGAAAGCCGTAGCCGGTCCAGGCGCCGGCAAACCAGGCCCGGTGACGGCCCTGGATCGTCGGCAGGAGCAGCTGGCCATCGATGGCGCGCTGGTCGAACACCGGATGCTCGTAGTCGAAGCTGGCGATACGGCATTCAGGCGCCGGCGGCTGCGGCGGGTTCAGCGTGACCATCAGCTCACGCTGGCCGGGCAGCGCCTGCAGGCGATTGAGCCAATAGCTCACGCACACTGCCTGGTGGCCGTCCCGGGCGCGCGTGCCCAGGTAGTTCCAGGCCGACCAGACACGGCGCCGGCGCGGCATCAGGTCGGTATCGGTGTGCAGCCAGGCCAGGTTGTGCTGGTAACGGAATGACGACAGGACCTCGTGCTCCTCTTGTGTCGCATCGTGCAGCAGGGCCAGCGTCTGCGGCGCATGGGTGGCGAACACCACCGCATCGAATTGCTCCATACGCGGGATGGCGCCGGCGCTGCGCACCAGCACCCCGTTATCGGTGCGGGTGACGCTGTGCAGCCGGCAGGCCAGCCGCACCTCGGGCAGGACGTCGGCGATACGGCGTACATATTCGCGCGAGCCGCCGCGCACGGTGCGCCACTGCGGCCGGTCGTCCAGTTGCAGCAGGCCGTGGTTGAGGCAAAAGCGCAGGAACGTGGCGGCCGGGAAGTCGAGGATGTCGGCCGGCGCGCTGGACCAGATGGCCGCGGCCATCGGCAGCAGGTAGGCGTCGCGAAACCGGGCCCCGTAGCCGCCCGCGCCCAGCAGATGGCGCAGCGTCTGCGGCTGCGCCTGGCACTGCGCCAGGTTGGCCGGCGCGGCGCGGTTGAAGCGGACGATGTCGCGCAGCATGCCCAGGAAAGCCGGATCGAACAGCCGCCTGCGCTGGGCGAACACGGTATCGAGGCTGGTGCCGGCCCATTCCAGGTCGCCCTCCTGCATCGACACCCCGAACGACATGTCGCTGGCATAGGTCTCGACCCCCAGCTCGGCAAACAGCGCCAGCAGGTTGGGATAGGTGCGGTCATTGCATACCAGGAAGCCGGTGTCGACCGCCATCGCATGGCCATCGAGCTCGATATCGACGGTATTGGCATGCCCGCCCAGGGTAGCGGCCGACTCCATCAGCACCACGTCGTGCTGGCGCGCCAGGAAGTAGGCGCTGGCCAGCCCCGAAATGCCGCCGCCGATCACCGCAATGCGTTGCCTGCCGGATGTCATCGTTGTGCCCGATTTTGAGGTTGATAAGCGTGGTCGGCACCGCATGGCGCCGCATCGGTGCTAAGATTACTACCGATATAAAATAAAATCTACCAATTAGTACATAAAGCTACCAATGAGTATTTTCGGCAAACTGAGTTTCAAGGACCAGGCTTTCAAGCTGCGCGAGAACGCCATCCTCGACGCTGCCACCGCGGTGCTGGCCAGCAAGGGTTACGACCTGATGACCATGGACGACGTGGCCGGTGCCGTCGGCATTTCCAAGCCCAGCCTGTACAAGCATTTCAAATCCAAGGAAGAGCTGGTGGGTGACACCATGATCCGGCTCATCGATGGCGCCATCGACCAGCTTGAACGACTGGCTGCCATCGACAGCCCACGGGGCAAGCTCGAGGCCATGCTCGAATGGGCGCTGCGGGTGCGCCTGGATGGCGGCCTGCCCTTCCTGCCATCGACCAGTGCCCACGTGCGCGACATGTTGATGCGCAACATCAAGTACGTCACGCGCGTGCTCAAGTTGAACGGGCAGATCGAGAAGCTGGTGAAAGAGGCGCAGAAGAAGGGCGAGATCGATGCGTCGCTGCCCAGCGACGTGATCCTGTTCAGCTACTACGCGCGCACCTGTGATCCGGCCGTCGAGTACTTGCAGAAATTCAGCAAGATGACGCCCGACGACATCGTGCGCTATATGTTGCGGGTGGCGTTCGAGGGGTTTTCAGCGGTGAAGTGAGGCAGCATGCGGCGTCGGGCCGGGCGCCGCGATGCAGGCCCGCCATGCCGCGCGACAGGCACGCGATGGCGTGGCCCGCGGCTCATGCGACCAGGCCGTAACAGCGACCGGCCGTGCCGCCCCACAACGCCTGCTGCTCTGCTGCAGACAGCCGGGTCCGGGACCAATCCCCGACCACGCCCGCCACCTTGGCATAGGACGCCGCCAGCAGGCACACCGGCCAGTCCGAGCCGAACATCAGGCGCTGCGGGCCGAAGGCATCCAGCGCCGTATCCAGGCACAGCGCGATGTGCTCGAAATCCTTCTCTCGCAAGCCACGCATCCAGTCGGCTTCGAGAGAAGGATTTCGAGCACA
>NZ_AKJA01000151.1 GCF_000282575.1 Herbaspirillum sp. YR522
ACAGAAATCATCCAGGGTAAGACGACAGTGGCCGAGGCTAGCCGGGCGTTCGATATCCCTCCGTCGGAGATCGAGGAATGGGTCGACGAGGGGCGCAAAGGAATGGAGAACGCCCTGCGCGCCAAGCCCCTGGATGTCAAGGAACAGTACGAGCGACAGCTCAAGGAACTCCAGGAAGCCTACGGCGAAGCCATGTTGGAGTTGCGCGCCAGAAAAAAATTGGCGTCCCTGCTGGGCGAGGAAGACAAATGATCGAGACCATCCGCCAGGGACTCAAGCAAGACGGTTTCGATGTCGCAGTCAGCAAGATCTGCCAGTGGTTCGACATTCCAAGGCGTACAGCCTATTACAAGCCGGTAAAGGTCACGCCCAAGGTGCAGGAGCGTTTTGCCGAACCGATCAAGAAGATGATTCTGGAAGAACCGTCTTTCGGTTACCGGACGGTGGCGGCCCTCTTGGGCTTTAACAAGAACACCGTGCAGCGGATCTTCCAGCTCAGGGGGTGGCAGGTAAAAAAGCGACCCATCGGATTCCGGCCAAGAGTAAAAGCCCTGCCGTCGGTCGTCACGGCTCCGGATCAGCGTTGGGCGACAGACCTGTGTCGTATCTGGGCTGGACGCGATGGCTGGGCCGTCTTGGCACTGGTGATCGACTGCCATACGC
>NZ_AKJA01000152.1 GCF_000282575.1 Herbaspirillum sp. YR522
GGAAGCGGCAGCCGCCGAGATCCGTGCCGAGACGGGCGCCACCATTACCACGGTCGCCTGCGACATCACCACGCCCGAGGGCCGCGCCAAGGCGCTGGCCGCCTGCCCGCAACCCGACATCCTGGTCACCAACGCGGGCGGCCCCAAGCCGGGCGACTTCCGCGAGTGGACGCGGGACGACTGGATCGCGGCGGTCGACGCCAACATGCTGACCCCGATCGAATTGATCAAGTCCACGGTCGACGGCATGATCTCGCGCGGTTTCGGGCGCATCGTCAACATCACCTCCAGCGCCGTGCGGGCACCGATCGACATCCTGGGATTGTCCAATGGCGCGCGGTCGGGCCTGACCGGCTTCGTGGCGGGCCTGTCGCGCAAGACGGTGCGTCACAACGTCACCATCAACAACCTGTTGCCGGGCCCGTTCGAGACCGATCGCCTGCGCTCGACGGCGCAGGGAGCGGCCAAGGACAGCGGCAGGACGGTGGACGAAGTACTGGCCGAGCGCCGCACGCAGAATCCCGCGGGCCGCTTCGGCGACCCGGCCGAATTCGGCGACGCCTGCTCCTACCTGTGCAGCGCCCAGGCCGGTTTCATCACGGGCCAGAACATGTTGCTCGATGGCGGTGCCTATCCGGGTACGTTCTGAAGGAAGATTTCCCGAGAGAAAGTCCGTGATGACGGGCAATTGTTGTATAATTCGGCCCTCGCGCTGCTGCCTTCGGGCGGCAGTGCCGATCAGGAGGTTTGGGTGAGCGGTTTAAACCAGCAGTCTTGAAAACTGCCGACGGGGTGACCCGTCCGTGAGTTCGAATCTCACAGCCTCCGCCAGAATTGCCGAGAGCCCCGATTTCTATTGAACTCGGGGCTTTATTTTGTCTGTTGTGTGTATTTCACCAATGACAAACGATGAAGATTCATCGTCAATGATCCACGTGCCGACGAATAAAATCTTATGTTTGAGCTTGCTGTCTCTTGGATTAATAAAACCGTCTTCCCCTGGTTCAACTCCGCCAATGCGACCCATAACGTACTATTGGGCGCCATTGGATCTATCTTGGCGGCCATATTCATTTCGCTTACGTTGCGCGTGGTGTTGCAAAGCTGGAGCTACGCCCGCCGAGTGACCCTAGATGAGAAGAGAAAAAACCGGAGTTATCTCAAGTTACTTGAACGGCGACTGCGCATGTTCATTTATTGGGAATCCGCGACTCTAGGCCAGCGGCTTCATTTTGTGTTGCTTCGAGTGACACTGATCCTCTCCGGCTCCTTGACAATGCTCGTGTGTCAAGGTTTTTTGACGCTGGGGGTGATATTAAAGGAGTTACAAGAGCGCAATCCAGAAAATGTAATCAGACTTATCAACGCCGCGAGAAATGCGACAGACGGCCCGGCCGTCGCAATGATCCAACAACAATATTTTTTTCCTGCGATGGTGCTGCAATGTGTCATCGCAGTAGGGATCTTCCTCTTTTGTCTGAGTTCGATTATTTATCTGCTGAAAATTGTCCGTTTAGCTGAATTGGAAGACCCTGAGGCGCTAATCGCGACCATTAACTCAATAAGAATGTCCTTAGATCTGCCCCGATTATTCATGAACGACAAGACACTTAGCCCATCCCCTTCGTTACTCTATCCTTCCTAGTTCGAGGCTATTGACCTGCCCCCGCCGATTTGCGGTACCGACGCATTCAGATGACTTTACCAACGAAAGCGTGGCCATCGAAGTCGATACGTCGATCTCCGGATACGAGTAGGCCGAGCATTAGATACATTCAAACCGGAACGAACTGGATAGCGCGGCGGCAACCTGGACAGTACGATGCACCTAAAGTCCGTTATTGGCCGATTGCGAAATCACCGAAACAAGAGTGACTAGGAAGCCCGTTGGAACGCTCGCTCAAGATCTTCCTTCACGATCCGGTCCAGGCACAGTTCTGGCAAAGCATCGATAGAGAAAAATCCAACCTCAGAAACCTCCAACTACGAAAGCACCCAGGCTGTTTTCCAGGCGGGGCCGGCAAATATCATCTTCGAGTCAAATAACTTTCCAGATCAGCCACCCAATACCGAACAGGATCGCAGCGCTGAAAATCAAGCCGACCGCCATCCTGATATACGGTGTGAGATACGCAGCCAAGGTGCCTAGGCCCGCCCCACTTAATATTACGCTCATGAACACCAACCATTTCGGCAAACCGAGCGGCTTTAAAAATGAATGCACTGTGGCGCCACCAAAAATGGCCCCGATGATAAAAACCCAAAGAGCCCATTGCCCGAAGTTATGATCCTCCAGTTCGTCATCTGAAAGATACGAATTGCCAATGCGATGCCTTGCCATTTTCCCCTCCCCTGATAATTCGAGAAGTTATTTTAAACAAAAAGTCATTCAATTTAATGCTATAAGGCAATAGATTTAAAGCTTGTAGGGTCAGGCAGCACGGAGATTTGTGTTAGTCGCTTTAGATTCTATTGAGCGTCGGGGCGTGCGACTGAATGTAGCTTCGTTCAATCTTGTTAATGTCTTCGCCGTCAGCCACGTTGCAGAGAAAACTTAGAACGATTCGGTCACCTGCCGTGACCGCTGCGCCAAGCGCAACGTGAATCGCACGAAATGCGTCCGGCTTAGCTAGGCGATACCGCTTGCCGGCAAGCATGCGAACGACATTGCGGCGATATTGTTTTCTGGGCCGTCCCGATCCGCCCATCGCTTTGCCGACATACCGACCTTTCAGTTCGCCAGTCTCGCGGTCTATGATGTCCCATGCGTAGATTAACGGTTTGGATTCGTCGACCTTGCTATTCTCCGCGATCTCAAAATGCATGACTTCCCCTTTAGTTTTAATAATGGCAAGGAATTTAGCATAAGACAAAGACATGGCACAGACCAAAAACTGCCCATCGCAAGCCCACTGATCTCCCAATCCTCACCGACGACTACGCCCCTTCTGAGCTTGCCCCAACAAAGCCACATTCTGGTCAATACGACCTTGTATCGTTCTTAGCGTATCCCGGGTAATCCGTTGAGGCAGCAGATTGTCAGCGATCACCGCAAACTGGCGGGCCACACTGCAGATGCCGTCGATGATTGTGCTGGCCGCTTGCTGGGATACCTCCGCCTCTTGCGCCAACCTAAGCAGGTCAACACGAGAAATTGCCAACGCTTGCCCCATCACGTCCATCTGGTGGTAGCCCTGCGGCCCGTCGCAGAAAGTTACATCATAGGCCGGGGCCAGCCTCCAATTGCCGTCACGTGACATGAGGTAGGAAAAGTTCTTGGGATGATCGTCCCTGTTATTGAATGCGACATTGAAGACGGCGCGCTCGTAGGCCAGCGCGACCTCCCGCACATCGCTGGTACACAAATGCGTCGCACGGAAAAAATTAACGTAGTCCAATACGCCTGGAGAGCGAAAATCAGCGCCCGTAAACGCCGCCAGGCTTTGCATCGGTACCCGCACACCATCTCGTCGATCAAAACGCTTGCTGGCAAATGCCGCCAACCCATTGGGCAAATCGAAATATTGCGTGTCCGGGGTCTCGATGCCGCACATGAGCAGGCACTCGGCGTAGACCATTTCGATAGCGCAAACCTCGGCGTGTTCATCCCCGGCCGGAACTTCCTAGACTTCGACGGCGAGCTGTTCCAGTGGGACGGGAACGTGCGCCACTGAGAGCAGTCGAGGTCACCAACGTGCCCCATTGCCATCGCTCGCCCCAGCCTTCGTAATAGACGTTCACTTGCTCAAGCATGACCAGCTTTGCGCTTGATGCGATGTCGACCGACGCTGTCTTCATAGCGTCGTATGTCTTCCAGGCTGTCCACCTTCGGTAAGAACAGGCCTTCGAGCTCCTTGGTTCGCCCAAGGCTCATGGCCACGCGCACCACGCTGTCAAATCCGACGTTACGGCCGGCCTCCAGGTTGGAAACGGTATTGACGCCAATACCCGCACGTCCGGCCAGATCGGCCTGCGTCATCTCCTGCGCCAGTCGTTCGGTGCGCAGACGCTCGCAAAGTCGCTTGACGACTTCGCTCGGCTTGCTGAAGCTTAAATCCAACATGATGTGACCCAGGTCCCTTTTACCGGCTAACACACGAAATAATGGAATTAAGTATAGCCTCAACAGGCATAATAATTCTTTAATTTTGGGTCTTAACTACCAAATATCGATTTAATACACAATATATTGGATTTAAAAAGGAAGTTTAACGTCTTCATAGCCTGAGCCTGCCCGGTCATCAATCCTCTTCACGGCCGTCCCTCGCGCAGCGCGGACTGGGCAAGAAAATTAGAACGCTTATTGCACCTCAACTGGGCCGGATTTCCCAATGCTGAATTGATGCGCTTTCAGCTGTGGAAGTAATTTTCGTTCGCACAATGAAAATGCCGGCTCCGAACTGCCCCGGCATTTTCATGTTCACATGTTTTCCTGTGGCTCAAATGCGGCGCCGGTCTTTTTCCTGTTACTGGCAATGAGCAGCAGGAACCCGACTACTTGCAGAGCAAGAATAGGGGTAAGCGCCAACGCAAAGCTCCCCGTTTGCTCGCGAATAACACCGATCAGATAGGTCCCGGCGAAGCCAGCCAGATTGCCTACCGCATTAATCTGCGCGAGGCCGGCTGCGGAAGCTGCTGGACCAAGACGCTCGGTTGAAAGCGCCCAAAAAGGTCCCTTGAATGCGTAGGTACCCACCAGCGTCAGCACCATGAACAGCATTGCAGGCACCAGTTCCTTGGTCAGCATACCTGCCCCCAAGGCACACGCAGACAGCGCTAACGGCAATGCCGTCGTCCATACGCGCTCCCGGCGTCGGTCTGAAACACCTCCCCACCAAATCATCATGACCGAAGCCACAGCGAACGGTATGGCGTTAAGCCAGCCGGTCTGCGTGGTGCTCAACCCGAAGCTTTTGAGAATCTGGGGCTGCCACAGCGATAAGCCGTTACTTGCTGCAGAAGTCCCCGCATACACCAGCGACAGAAGCAGGACTTGAGGATGGAACATGATGCGCCAGGTTCTTCCCTCCCGCACCGGCGCGCCGCCGGCGCTACTACCCTTCCGTTCTGCCTCCAGGGTAGTGCTGAGCCACTGCTTCTGTGCAGCTGTCAGCCATGTTGCATCGTTGGGTGTGTCTGGCAGCCAGAAGTAAGTAAACAACGCTAACAGCACCGCGGGTGATGCCTCGATGAGGAACAGCCACTGCCAGCCATACAGGCCGCCAATTCCGTCCATCTGGAGCAGAGCTGCCGAAATCGGTGAACCAACGAAACTCGAAAGCGGCACGGCAACGTAGAAAAGGCTGACGATGCGTCCCCGGGTCGCAGCAGGGAACCACTGTGTCAAGTAAAGGATGACACCCGGGAAGAATCCGGCTTCCGCGGCACCAAGCAGAAAGCGCACGACGTAAAAGGAATTTGGCCCCGTCACCAATGCAGTGCAGGCCGAAACAAGGCCCCAGCTGAGCATGATGCGTGCGATCCATTTCCTGGCACCGAATCTCTTCATGGCCAGGTTGCTGGGCACTTCGAACAAAAAATAGCTGATGAAGAACAGCCCGCCACCGAGCCCGAATACGGCCGGTGTCAAACCAATGTCCTTGTTCATCTGGAAGGCTGCAAAACCGACATTCACCCGGTCGATAAAAGATACCAGGTAGCAAATCATCAGGAACGGTATGAGTACCGTCGTGACCCGTCTTACGGTCGACGCTCCGATGTCATCAGGGCTCATCTTGTTGTCTCCTCGGTAATATTCACTTGTGATGAAAAAAAATTCCACATGCATGCTAACGTATACGTTAAAGTATTCGCTAACTTATTTTTTACTTGATGCACAATTGGCCCCCGACAGTTCTATTTGGAAATGGGCAGAAATGAGCATTAGCGAAACCGTGCAGCCAGTGAAGACAGCAGAAACCGACGTTCCTAGCGGGCGGATGGGCGACGCCGCCTACGCGACGATGCGCCGGAGGATATTGGATAACGTCTGGTCGGCCGGTTATCAGGCGACCGAAGCGGACGTTGCACATGAGCTGGGCATGAGTCGTACGCCGGTACGTGAGGCACTGATGAAGCTTCAGGGTGAAGGGCTGATCAAGGTAACGCCACGCCATGGCATGCAGGTGCTCCCGATTTCGCCTGCGGATATGGAGCAGATTTATCAGATCCTGACGTCGCTGGAGTCAACTGCGGCTGAACTGGCGGCTGAGCGGCACCTGGATGACGCTGCACTAAAGCCACTGAGCGACGCAACTTCTGCCATGGATGCCGCGCTTAAAAACGACGACCTGGACGCCTGGGCCTTTGCGGACGAGCAGTTTCATGCGCATCTGCTGACGCTTTGCGGAAATGAGTATTTACGCGGGGTGGTGCTGAATTTCTGGGACCGAGCGCATAGGGCCCGAATGGTGACGCTACGGATGCGACCGAAACCGGTCAATTCGACCCAGGAGCACATTGAACTTGTCGCTGCAATTCGGGCAGGCGACGCGAATCTAGCGGGGAGCGTACAACGCGCTCACCGCAAGCGAGCAGGCTCGGAACTGCTTTTATTACTCAAGCGGCTGGGGCTTAGTCGGCTCTAGCTTTCGGTATGAGAAATCATACGTACTAACCTAGGTTCTCAATATGTCCCAAATTACCCCGTCGGTTTATGAAATTGCCGTATTGCCAGGAGACGGCATCGGTGTTGAAGTCATGGAAGCCTGTGTCGCGCTGCTCGAGGCAGCTCAAAAATTCGACCAGGGCCCACAACTGAATTTGACACGTTACGACGCGGGTGCGCAGCACTATGCGAAGCACGGAGAAGCGCTGCCCGAGCGCACTCTTGATGCCGCTCGCTCTGCGCATGCAGTGCTGTTCGGCGCGATGGGATGGCCAAACGTTCGTTATCCGGATGGCACAGAGCCGATTCCACAGCTCGACCTGCGCATGGCATTGGACTTATATGCCGGCGTTCGCCCGATTCGTTGGTTCCCGGGCCTGCCCAAGGTACTGACCGACGAACGCGCCGAGAAGATCGACTTCGTGCTGGTCCGCGAACAAACCGAAGGCTTGTTCTACGCTCGCGGCAAGGGCTCCATCAACGAAGCCGGCGAGTCCTACGACACCATGCAAATCACCCGCCGCGGTACCGACCGCGTAAGCCGTTTTGCCTTCAAACTGGCAGAACAGCGCAAGCGCCGCCGCGGTAACGCCAATGTCACTTGCGTGGACAAGGCTAACGTATTCACTTCGATGGCATTCTTCCGCGATGTCTTCAATGAAGCGGCAAAGGATTTTTCCGGCATCACCTATGACCATGCCTACGTGGATGCCATGGCATTGACCATGATCAAGAAACCATGGACCCTGGACGTGATGGTGACCGAAAACATGTTCGGCGACATTCTGTCCGATCTGGCAGCTGGCTTGATTGGCGGCATGGGTATGGCTCCTTCCGCCGACGTGGGCGACCACCACGGCCTGTTCCAACCGGCCCACGGCACCGCGCCCGATATCGCCGGTCAAGGCAAGGCAAATCCTGGTGCGATGTTTCTCTCTGGCGCAATGATGCTTGATTGGCTTGCCGACCGTCACGACCAGCCGGCATTGGAAAAACGTGCACGTATCATCGAAACTGCACTCGAAACAGTGCTCGGTAGCGGCAAGATTCGCCCGATGGAATACGGTGGTGACGCTGGTACCAAGGCGGTCACGGATGCTGTCATCGCTGCCCTGCCGCAAGCTGCGGCAGGCATCAAGTAACTCCTGGCCACCTTTCGAAAGACTTACCTCATGCTCATCATCGCCGTCACTTTCAACATAAGGCCGGAATCAGTAGGTGATTTTCGCGAAGCCATCCTGAAAAATGCAGCCACATCGCTGGCAGACGAAGAAGGATGCAATCTCTTCGACGTGTGTGAAGCCGCAGATGGCATCTTCTATCTGTATGAGCGCTACACGAATGATGATGCGTTCAATATTCACCTCAAGTCCAGCCACTTCTTGGCATTCGACAAGCTGGTAGCGCCTTGGGTGGAAACAAAGAAAATCGAACGCTATACGCTGATTTCTCCGGTGTAACTCAATCTCCCAATCAGAGTTGCCTTGGTTTGGCCCGGTTTTCAACCGGGCCTTTTTGCTTCCATCCGAGATCATCGGCAACGATTGCGTCACCTGCAAGCTTGCCGCAACAAACCAACTTTCTGGTCAATAAAACCTTGGATCGCTCCAGCCGGCAGGCACAGAACGCTGGCTGGAAAATGTCGTCAGCTCGTTAGGCGGATCGAAGCATGCATGTCCCGGTCTGGACGCCGGGATAATTTAATCGCAGCCGCACCGGCCACGGCGACGTCGGCCGCAACCGGCCAGGCGATCACCCCTGCTGGGCCTTGCGAATGAACCGCACCCGATCCGCCAGTGCGGTGACCATGGTCTTGAGGAATTCGCGGGTAGGCTCATGCGTGAGCTTGCCGTTGGCATCGAAGCGGTCGGCCGCGCCGCCGATCATCACCTCCGGCTTATTGATGAACTGCAGGTCGAGGAATACACCGATCTGCCGCAGGTGGTATTGCGCACGCGCCGTGCCGATGGCGCCGGGGCTTGCTCCCATGATGGCGGCGAATTTCCCGGCAAAGGGTGGCTCGGGTGGACGAGAGGCCCAGTCGATGGCGTTCTTGAGCACACCGGGAACCGAGTAGTTGTACTCGGGCGTGGCGAAGATGATGGCGTCAGCCTCGGCGATCTGCTGACGCAAGCGCGCCACCGGCGCCGGCCAGCCCTGCTCGCGCACATCGTCGTTATAAAGCGGCAGATCGGAAATGTCGGCCTCGACCAGGCTCACGCCCGGTGGCAACAACTCATACAGCGCACGCAGCGCCGCCGTGTTATACGACTTGGCGCGCAAGCTGCCGGATATACCCAGGATCTTGACGTCTGTCTGGCTCATCGTGTTCTCCTGATTGAAGTGGTGGAAGTTGAAAAAACATGGTCATAACAAAACACAGAGCGCACCGACGCCATACAGTTCCGCCCCACTACAGCCGCGCGGCCGGGGCGCATTCACGTCGTCTTGTCGCGACAGGCATTTCTTCAGCGCCGTGTGGATCGACCGGACTGGCCAACCGCACGGCGCCTCAGGCCGGCTTCCCGGTGCCGTTCAACAGCGCCATCAACGCCAGCGCATTGGGCAACGCGGCGCCGCGCGCGGTATTGTCGAACACGCACCAGACCTGGCGCCCGGCCTCGCGAGCCTCGACGATGCGCGCGCCCACGGCGGCGATGAAGGCGGCGTCGTACGCCGAATAATAGATCTGCGGCGCGCCATGCAAGCGAATGTAGAGCCTGCGCCAATCGCCCTGCGGCTCGCCCTCGGCCACCGGCCGTGGATGGGCGCGCACGCAGGCGACACCAGCCTGTTCCAGTACCTCGGCCCCCAACGGCGAAAACCAACTGGCGTGCCGGGGTTCGCAGGCCACCGGCACAGCCGTATGGCGGGCCAGCAGCGCGAAGAATGCGACCGCCGTGTCCGGATCCAGCGCCAGGCTGGGAGGCAACTGCAACAGCAGGCATCCCAGTTTTTCACCCAGTGCCGTGACCTGCTGCATGAACTGGCCCAGTGCCGCGTCGGCATCGCGCAGCCTGAGTTCATGTGACACCTGGCGCGGCAGCTTGACCGCGAAGCGAAACGCCTCGGGTACGCTATCGGCCCAGCGGGCATAGGTCTTGGCCTGGTGCGGGCGATAGAAAGAGCTATTGATCTCGACCATCGAGAACACCTGCGCATAGCGTTGCAGATGGCTGCCCTCTGTCGCGAACCGGTCCGCCACCTGGGACGACAGGGACCAGCCGGCACACCCGATGCGAATCGGGAACGGATCGATAACGGTGTCGCGCGGCGGGTCAGTCTCCATGCTTGCTCCACGCGGCCGGCTCGGCCGCAGAAAAAGGGTCGGGACCGCTAGCCTAACCGAGTTTGGCGCCAGCTTGCCGGCCGCCGGCTAGACTGCGTCGCCGCCCCCGCCTGCCAGGCCGAACCAGCGCGAGAGGGCCTGTACCAGCGGCGGCATGTCGACCTCCCCATCGCAAGCCCAGGCCACCACGCCATCGGGACGTACCAGCAAGGCACGCACACCCATGGGATTACCGGCCTGCACCGTGACATGGCAGAGCTGCGGCGCCCACCTGCCCGCCAGCGTGCGCAGCGATGCGGCACCATCGAACTCCAGCAGCAGGCCGCGGCCCGTGCGCAGCAGCGGGCCCAATCTGGCACCATGGTCCAACGCGAAATCGGGCACGCTGCGCCCGCCCAGCGGATGCGCATCGCCCAGTTCGTAACGCAGGTCCACGCCCCACATGCGACGCGCGAAATAGGTTGCGCCGTCGGGCATCTCCATGAGATCGCCCACGATCGCCGCCAGCGCACGCGTGCCCGGATCGGGTCGCATCAGAGCCACCTGGGCGCGCGACCAGTCCAGTATCCGCGCACCTGCCGGGTGGCGCTCGCGGTGATAGCTGTCGAGCAGGTCGTCGGGGGCAGTACCACGTACGGTCGCGGCCAGCTTCCAGCCCAGGTTGAGCGCATCGGCCAGGCCCAGGTTGAGGCCCTGGCCACCCAGCGGCGAATGCACATGCGCGGCGTCACCGGCCAGCAGCACGCGTCCACTTCGATAGGCGGTGGCCTGGCGCGCGCGGTCGCTCCAGGTGCTGGCGTGGGTGACGCCGCATAACACCAGCGGCTGGCACGCGACGCGGCGTAGAACCTGCTGCAGGTACTCGCGGGTGAGCGGCACCTGGCGGTGACCGGCGCCAGCGTCGAATTCAACCATGGCGATGGTGCCCGGATGGGTATAGGTGATCATCCCGCCCGGGGTGACATGCCTGCCCGGGCGCAGGGCGTCGGGGTCGGCCAGTTCGGCCTGGACCGAATAGCCGGTGAACTCGGGCTCGGTGCCGGCGAATTCAATGCCCGCGACCTTGCGCACCACGCTGCGACCGCCGTCGCAACCGACCAGCCAGGAGCCCCGCATGCGATGGGAGCCAGCGTGGACAGTGACGACGTCATCGTCGACCGTGAAATGATCGACACCGCAACCGCGTCGGATGTCGACCCCGATGGCGACGGCCCGGTGCGATAACACCGTCTCCAGCGCCTGCATCGAAACGGCCATGTGGGCAGCGGCCGAATCCGGCAGCCGGTAAGGCCATTGGCGCGGGTCGACCCGGTCGAGATGGAACTGGATACCGGCGAAATGTCCTGCGGGACGGCGTCGCTGTTGCAGCCAGTGCGCCGCTGGCTGGCCAGTTGCGTGCGCCGCCGCATCGACCAGCCCGGCGAGCAAGCCCCGGCGGTCCAGGGCGTCCACGGTGGGTACCGACAAGCCGCGCATGCCGAAGGGAAGCTGCTTCCAGATGGAGGCGGGATCGGCGGCGCGCTCCATCAGCAGCACCGACAAACCGTGAAGTCGACATTCGCACGCCAGCAACAGGCCGACCGGACCGGCGCCGGCAATGATGACGTCGTAGAGATGAGAATGGGAGGTGGGATGA
Source organism: Herbaspirillum sp. YR522 (assembly GCF_000282575.1). Taxonomy (GTDB): domain Bacteria; phylum Pseudomonadota; class Gammaproteobacteria; order Burkholderiales; family Burkholderiaceae_D; genus Herbaspirillum. The sequence goes on from NZ_AKJA01000152.1 coordinate 11,533, forward strand.
TCGTGCATGAAAAACGCCTTTGTCGAGTTTCGATTCGACCGGAGCGTTTCCCAGGCTGGATCCGCACGGACGAACAGGTCGATGCATGGAGCGCATCGTTTGCTCGTCGCGGGGATCCTGGCATGAGGCCAAAGACCAGAGCTTTCGTTACCGAAAGGACTTGGGCTTACCAGACCAAGCCTGCCTTTTCCGACATCGGTCTTATAACATGCGGGCCGGCCGCCGCGCAATGGCGACGCCTGTCGTGCCGCTGCGAGCGGCTCATCCGGGGTGGTCCTGCGCGGCCCGTTTGCGCGCCTGCTCCAAGGCCGCGACGATGGCGTCGACGACCTTGTCGCGCTGCTCGGGATCGGGCTGGCGCAGGGCAAACGACGGATGATAGGTGGCGATCACCGTCATGCCATCGATCTCGAAGGGCGCGTCGAGGTGGTCGCGCAAGCTGGTCCGTTGTTGCAGCAATGCGCTCAGCGCAGTGGCACCCAGGGTGACGATGACGGCTGGCTTGACGCTGTCGAGTTCGCGCTCGAGCCAATGAAAGCAGGCTTCCACTTCGCGCTGGCTGGCGGTCTTGTGCATGCGACGCTTGCCGCGCGGCTCCCACTTGAAATGCTTCACTGCATTGGTCAGGTAGAGCTGTTCGCGCACCAGCCCGGCATGTCCTATGGCCGCGTCGAGCACCTGCCCGGCCGGCCCGACGAAGGCCTTTCCGGCCAGGTCTTCCTGGTCGCCGGGTTGTTCGCCGATGACCATGATCCTGGCCTGGGCCGGGCCGGCTCCGGGCACCGCTTGCGTAGCGTGGTGCCACAGGTCGCAACGGCGGCAGGCGTCCAGCGATGACGGCAGCTCGCGCAGCGGTTGCGCCTGGGCGGCGTCGATGGCGATCGCGCGCCCTTTGCGCCTGCCCACTTCGGCGGCCTGCGCCAATTGCCGTTCACCGTTGCGGGCCGCACTGACCATGCCGGGGATCAGGGCCGCCTCCGGCAGCGCTTTCCAGTAGCGCACCGGCATCTGCTGCTGCAGCACCGATTCGTTCAGCCGGGCCGGGTTGAAGATACTGCGGTAATAAGTCAGCCACAGCGCTTCGGCCTGGTCTGCGTGCGCCTCCAGCTGATCGTCCTGCAGCATGTGCTGGCGCGTCAGCTGCAATGCGCTGCCATCCCACAGCGCCGCTCCGAGCGGCGTGGCGATCATCCACGAGCTGCGGCCCATGCGTTGCGCAAAATGCTCCGCCGCCCACGGCAATATGTCGTGCTGTGGCGCATACCAGGCCACGTACTCGGGGCCGTCGTGGCCGTCGGGGCCTGCGGACTGCTTGCGAAAGCGCACGTAGGCAATCATGTCGTGCTTGTCGCGCCGCACCGACTTGGCCATGCGCGCCAGGCGCGCGCCATCGCCATCGGCGGGCGACACCACCTCGCGCTGGCCCTGCATCCAGCGCCATAGCACCTGGTACAGAAAAGCCCAGCGCTGCGGATCACGACACAGTGCGGCCTCTTGCAGCAATTCGGACAACTCCCTGGAAATGCGCACGCCAGGCGCCGCCGCACTGGCACCAGCCGCCGATGAGCCGGCGGCCACAGCGCTGCCATAGTCGAGCGCCCCCTGGTCGTGCTGCGCGCCGGCCTCTGCCAGCACCTTCCATTGCAGCATGTCCGGCGACCAGCCTTGCGCCAGTGCCTGCAGGGCGGCATCGCGCCAGGCGTGGTAATGATCCTCGATGACGATCAGTTGCATCTCGCGCTCGCCCGCATTGCCATTGTCACAGCAGTGCCAGCTGCACCGGCTGGGGTGCCAGCATGCCGCGCAGGCGGTCCGACGACGCCTCGCCATGCGACGGCCGGAAATCCTGCACGACGATGAATGGCTTGATCTTGTCCATGGCGCAACGCAAGCGCACCAGGTCCTGGTACCTGAGTGCGCGCGAGCGCCGCAGCTTCACCAGGCGTTCGGCATTGCGTACGCCGATGCCGGGCACGCGGGCGATCATCCACGGCGGCGCACGGTTCAGGTCGACCGGAAAGTCTTCCCGATGCGCCAGTGCCCAGGCCAGCTTGGGATCGATATCGAGCGGCAGGTCGCCGCTGCCACCGAACAGTTCGTCGGCATTGAAGCCATAGGCACGCAGCAGGAAGTCGGCCTGGTAGAGCCGATGCTCGCGCAGCAACGGTGGCGGCTGTGCGGGGACCGTGGTCGGGCTTTCGGGGATCGGGCTGAACGCCGAGTAATACACGCGCTTGAGCTTGTAGGCGCCATACAGCGTCTGCGCACTTTGCAGGATGGTGCGGTCGTCGGTGGCGTCGGCGCCTATCATCATCTGCGTGCTTTGCCCGGCGGGAGCGAACTGCGGTGCGCCGGCTTCGCTCTGGGCTTCTTCCTGCCCCATGCGGATGGTGCCCATGGCCAACTTGATGGTGCGCACGCTTTTTTCCGGCGCCAGCTTCTGCAGGCCGGTGTCGGTGGGCAGTTCGATATTGACGCTGAGGCGGTCGGCATAGCGGCCGGCCAGCGCGATCAGCTCGGGATCGGCGTCGGGGATGGTCTTGAGATGGATATAGCCGCGAAACTGGTGCTCCTCGCGCAACGATTGCGCCACCCGCACCAGTTGCTCCATGGTGTAGTTCGACGAGCGAATGATGCCCGAGCTGAGAAACAGGCCCTCGATGTAGTTGCGCCGGTAGAAGTCCAATGTCAGGTCGACCACTTCCTGCGCCGTGAAGCGGGCGCGCGGCACGTTGCTGGAGCGCCGGTTGATGCAATATTGGCAATCGTACTGGCAGTAGTTGGTGAAAAGTATCTTCAGCAGTGACACGCAGCGGCCGTCGGGCGTGAAGCTATGGCAAATGCCCATGCCGCTGCTCGCACCCAGCCCGTCGCGTCCACGCGAGCCTCGCTTGGGCGCCGCGCCGCTGGCGCATGAGGCGTCGTATTTGGCCGCATCGGCCAGGATCTCGAGTTTGTTGAGCAATTCCATGGAAATAGACACTGTATGTTTATACAGCATATTACCCTGAAAACGCTTTTTGCCTCGATCAACCCGTCACATCCTCGCCCCCCTGTTGTTTGCCTGCTTCAGGCGCCATGGTGGTCCTGCTGGCACCCGTGCACGACGTGCCTCGCGACGCCCGGCTCACCGACGGCTACACGGTAAGCTGCCCCCGAGCCCGGATCGTAGACGGTCGCCACCTGGCGCAAGGGCCGCAGGTGACGTCCCGGCGCACCGCCTTGCGGGCCTCGCGCCGCAGGCAGTAACAGTGATCGAATCCAGCGGCTGTCGCCAGTTGTGGGTCCGACCATATCACGTCGACGCCGGATGGCTCGGCGCATGAAATCGATGCGGGCAACTGCGGTAAAAACGGTCAAGGATGAAATGTCGGCGGATCGGCGATACTAGCAGGCTGATCGACATGAATGAACGAGGCAAAAAAAATGACCCAGCAACACGCCACACCTCGCCGGTTCCGCTCCCAGGACTGGTTCGACAATCCCGACCATATCGACATGACCGCGCTGTACCTGGAGCGCTTCATGAACTACGGCATCACGGCCGAGGAACTGCGCTCGGGCCGTCCCATCATCGGCATCGCCCAGAGCGGCAGCGATATCAGCCCGTGCAACCGCATCCACCTGGAACTGGCCAAGCGCGTGCGCGACGGCATTCGTGACGCCGGCGGCATCCCCATGGAGTTTCCGCTGCATCCGATCTTCGAGAACTGCCGCCGTCCCACCGCTGCCATCGACCGCAACCTGTCGTATATGGGATTGGTCGAGATCCTGCATGGCTACCCGATCGATGCGGTGGTCCTGACCACCGGCTGCGACAAGACCACGCCAGCCCAGATCATGGCCGCGGCCACCGTCGATATCCCGGCCATCGTACTGTCGGGCGGTCCGATGCTCGACGGCTGGCTCGACGGCGAGCTGGTCGGTTCCGGCGCGGCCATCTGGAAAGGCCGTCGCCAGCTGGCTGCCGGCGCCATCGACAACGAGAAGTTCCTCGAGATCGCCGCGGCGTCGGCGCCCTCCTCGGGCCACTGCAACACCATGGGCACGGCCTCGACCATGAACGCCATCGCCGAAGCATTGGGCATGTCGCTCACCGGTTGCTCGGCGATTCCCGCGCCCTATCGCGAACGCGGCCAGATGGCCTATGAAACCGGTCGTCGCATCGTCGGCATGGCTTATGAAGACTTGCGCCCGTCGGCCATCCTCACGCGCGACGCCTTCCTCGATGCGATCGTGGTCAACGCCGCCATCGGCGGCTCCACCAATGCCCAGCCGCACATCATGGCCATGGCGCGTCACGCCGGGGTGGAGCTGCATTCGGACGACTGGATGACCTACGGCTACGATGTGCCGTTGCTGCTCAACATGCAGCCGGCCGGCAAATACCTGGGCGAGCGCTTCCACCGCGCCGGTGGCGTGCCGGCCATCATGTGGGAACTGCAGCAAGCCGGCAAGCTGCGCTCGCAGCGCATCACGGCCACCGGCAGGAGCATGGCAAGCAACCTGGAGGGGCGCGAAACGGGCGACCGCGAAGTGATCTTCCCGTTTGCCGCGCCACTGTTGCAGCGCGCCGGCTTCCTGGCATTGAAGGGCAACCTGTTCGATTTCGCCATCATGAAGACCAGTGTCATTTCGGACACCTTCCGTGCGCGTTACCTCAGCACGCCCGGCAACGAAGGCGTCTTCGAATGCACCGCAGCCGTATTCGATGGTTCGGACGACTACCACGCCCGCATCAACGACCCGGCGCTGGGCATCGATGAAAACACCATCCTGGTCATTCGCGGCGCCGGTCCGGTGGGCTGGCCCGGTTCGGCCGAGGTGGTCAACATGCAACCGCCCGATGCCTTGCTGCGGCGCGGCATCAACACCTTGCCGACCTTGGGCGACGGCCGCCAGTCGGGCACATCCGACAGCCCGTCGATCCTCAACGCCTCACCGGAAAGCGCGGTCGGCGGTGGCCTGGCCTACCTGCGCGACGGCGACCGGGTGCGCATCGACCTCAACACCGGTGCCTGCAACATGCTGGTCAGCGATGAAGAGCTGGCGCGGCGCCGTGCCGAAGGCATACCCGCGGTGCCGGCCAGCCAGACCCCCTGGCAGGAGATCTATCGCAGCACCGTCGGCCAGCTGGAGACCGGCGCCTGCATGGAACTGGCGGTGAAGTACCAGGGCGTGGGGCGGGTATTACCTCGTCACAATCACTAACCAAGCCGATGATTCGCGTCCGGGCCGTCTGTCTCGCTAGCCATCGTGTGGATGCATTTCCCCATGATCACGAAGAACCGCTACGGATCGACGCCCACCATCTGGGCAAGCCGGTATTGAAGGAGTTCGGCCAGGACCGCGGCGCCTTCGAGCGCTGGGGCAAGACCTCGGGCAAGGTGTACGGGCTGGCGTCGTAGCGGACGGGGAAAGTCGCCGGGGCCTCGATAAGTTACAACCAACCTTCCTGTTCCGCCTTGCGCCCCTCCCGCTGCATGGCTTCACATAAAGCCCGCAGGCTCGGCGCCAGGCCGGGTCGCGCCAGCAGCGTCACCAGCAGGCGCCGATCGTGGTCATTGAGCGGCCATTGCTGTGACGTAGCTTGCCACTGCGGCAAGCCCATCAGATGCGGTTCCCAGGCCAGTCCGGCCTGTTCCCACCGGGCACCCACCGCGCAGGCGATGTCCACCCCGGCCGGATCGGCATCGGCGCTGATCCAGGCCGGTGCCGGTGCCATGGCCAGCAGATGCGACAACGTAGCCATCCATGCCCGCGACGGCCGTCCGGGCATCCATAACAGGGCCACGCCCGGCGGCACCTGGCGCGCCTGCTGCTCGAAGCTGGCCCGGTTCTCGATCAACCACCAGCGCTGCGGGGCGCGCATGGCGTCGACCCGTTGCACGTCTTCCAGCGGCAGCCCGAGGCAGTGCAATGGCGCCGCCTCGATGGTGCGCCGCTGCCACGACAAGGCAATGTCGCCGGCCAGCCAGGCGACCTCGGCGAAACGCGCGATGCCCAGCCGCTCGAGGTCGAAGATGGACTCCAGCCAGCGCCAGTCTGCCGCCCGCAGGGCCTTGGTGCTGCCTAACGCATGCAGCGCAAAGTTGCGACGCAAACCCTGCTGCCCATGGTCGTGCCAGGTGGCGATGCCCTTGATCAACGCCAGGCGTATGTCCAGGCTTTCCGGGCGCAGCAGGCGGTCCTGTTCCAGGCTGGCGCGGCCGGTCGACAGTTCGTCGAGCAGGTCGGGATCGACCGAGGTGGCGCACCACCCATCGAGCCAGGCCAGGGCGCCGGCTATCCTTTGCTGGCGGGCCTGGCCCCGTTCACCGGCACTGGCGATGCCCAGCAATCGTTGCAGGCGTGGCAGGTCGCGCCAGGTGATGGCGTCCCACATCCTGCTGCTGGCCGGCAACTTCACGCGGCGGCTGATCCAGCCTTCATTCAACAGGCGGTCGCACAGTTGCTCGGCACGTTCGATCGACACCCCGGCGCCCTGCGCCTGCTTGAGCAATGTGGTGCGCGAGCGCGTCCTGGCCTCGCCACGCGCCCAGCGCGCCAACAGGGCATGCTGCTCGGCATCGAGCAGCGGCAGTTGATCCGGTACGCCCACCGATGCGCATTGCTCGCCGCTGCCACGCCCGCTCATACCGGCGCCGGCCGCCGTTGCAAGACGCCAATCGGTGGCGCCCAACGTGCATCGCGCGGCTTCTTGGAGGTGACCAGGGTGATATCGGCCGGCTCGAACACCTCGACGTTGTGGGTGATCGGCGTGGTCAGCACGTATTGCGCCCGGGTCGATTTCAGGAAATGCCCCACCAGCTGGATATTGCGTACGTCCAGGTGGGCGAACGGTTCGTCGATGAATACGAAGCCGCCCGGCACGTCGTCGTCCTTGAGCAAGCCCACCAGCAGGATCAGCGACTTGATCACCTGCTGCCCGCCGGATGCCTCGCCGTCGTTCAAGCCGATCTGGCCCTTGCCGTCGAAATTGAAACTGACCTTCAGCTCGGCCTGGCGCAATACGGTGTCGTCGTTGTCCAGGTGCGGCAGGTCGGCGCTGACGTCGACCCCGGCCAACAGGCCCAACTCGACGATGTTCTTGCGGTAGCGGCGGATGGTGGCGCGCAGCACATCGATGTAGCGCTCGCGGGCGTTGCCCACCGCTTCCTCGGCGGCCGAATTGCTGGCCTTGCGCGAGTCGAGCTCGTTGCGCTGCTTGCCCACCGTGCCTTGCATCAGCACTTGCCGGTCGACCACGCCGGGATCGGTTTCCCAGTGACCGGTATCGAGTTCGCCCTGCACCGCGCCCATGCGCAACTCGGCCTGCTTGGCGTTGGTGTAGGTGTGATAGAGCGCCTGCACCACCGCCGTCGCGATCCATTTGGCGGGAAAACGTTTTTTCTGCGCCCGCGAACCGGCGGCGCGACCGCGCTGCTCTTCCAACCGACCGCCCCACTCCCGCTCATGCCGTTCGAGGTCACCTTCAGCCTCGCGCAACTGCTTCTGCAAGGCCAGGTAGCTGCCGTCGGCACGGGTGTTGGCCGCCACGGCCGTCGTGTGCTCCTTGTCGAGCGCATCCCAGCGCAGGCTGGCAGCGGTCCTGGCCTGGGTGAGTGCCGGCAGCTGGCGGCGCGCCAATTCGAACTCTTCGCCGCGCCGCGCCAGTTCGTCGGCAGCCAGGTGTCCCTTGCTGGCTTCGGTGGCCGCCGCATGCTGGCGCTGCACGGCGCTTTGCTGCACCGCCAGTTCGGTCAGTTGCTGGTCGAGGCTGGCCAGGCGCTTTTCGATCGATGCCTTGCGCGCGGCCATGGCCGCCGCGCCGAACTGGTAATCGCCCGGATCGCTCCAGACGCTGCGCCCACCACGGCCATCGCGCCAGTAGGCTTGCGGTGTGATCCACTCCCCGCCTTGACGCACGCCCTGTTGGGTATCGGCCACCCGGGTGATGTTGGACAACTGGCGCAGCAACCAGGACGGCGCCTTGGCCGAGAACCGCAATATCGCCAACAGGCTGTCCGATGCCGGTTGCGCCGGTGCACTGGCGGCATCGGCGACCACATAGTGACGATAGCGCTCGCGCTCGGCCAGCGCCATGGCGCGGCTTTCGTCGGCCGGCTTGTCCAGTACCACGATCCAGCGCGATCCCCGCAATACGCCCTCGGCCGCAGCGCGCCAGTGCTCATCGGTGATCTCGATGACGTCGGCCAGGAAGTGGTGCCCGATGCCTTCCTGGCGCAGCGTGCGGCCGAAGCGTTGCACCTCGGGCGGCGGCGGTGCCTGGCGCTGGCCTTGCAGCCGGTCCAGCGCGCCCTGGGCATCCTTGCGTTGCGCCGACAGCTCGCGCCATTGCTCGTCCTGGGCCGCCTTTTGCTGCTCCAGTTGTTCCAGGCGCCGGGCCAGCTCGGCGCCATCGGCCTCCACCGCGGCCAGGGCCATCAATTCTTTGGCATGCGCCACCAGTTGCTCGACCGGCTTCTCGGCGTCGCGCGCCTGCGCTTGCAGCTTCTGCGCTTCGTGCCGTTCGGCCTCCAGCGCCAACACCGTGGCGGCTGCGGCCTGGCGCTCCTGCAGCAGGCGCAACAGGCGTGCGTGGTCCTCGGCGCGTTGCCGGCGCTGGGTGCGCGCGGCGAGGCGCTGGCGATGCAGCTCCCGCAATTTTCCCGCTGTGGCTTGCCGTTCTTCGTGCCAGTTGAGCACCGGGATGACTTCGGTGGCCAGCGTCTCGCGCTCACGCAGCTTGCCCTGGTATTGGCGGTACAGGTTCACGCGTGCTTCCAGCGTGGCCAGTTGTGCCTGGCCATGCGTGAGCTCGCGCTCGGCCGCTTCCACCTCGGCCGCCAGTTCGCGCTGGTGGCGGCGCGCCTCTTCGTATCGGTCCAGTACTTCCTGGTCACCGAAGACTTCGAACACCAGGCGCAACAGCTCGCGCGGCGAGAACTCGCACAGGCGATCGGTCTGGCCTTGTTCCAGCGCCAGCACGCGGGCAATCGCGCGCGACAGCCCGGCATTCTCGAGACGCCGGCGCCAGTGCTCCACACCCAGCCATTCCTTGTCGGGCAGCTGCAGCATGCTTTCGATGGAGACGTCGCCGTCGGCCATCGCATAGCGCCGCTGCCAGTCGCCGCCATTGCGTTCGATGCGACATGCCAGCGTCACCTGGTCGGCATAGAGCAGGTTGCGGGCGAACGGGCGGGTCGATGTCTGGCGGCCATACGGGCGGTTGTCGACCGTGGCGCGCAACCAGGTGGTGTCGGCATTGGCGTGGCGGGCATAGGTCTTGTAGCTGCGCCCGCCCGAGCAATCCAGGCCCAGCAGCGTGCGCATGGCGTCGAGCAAGGTGGTCTTGCCCGAACCGTTGGGGCCGGCCACGGTAATGATGGCGCCGTCCAGCGGCAGGGTGAGGCGCTGGCAATAATCCCATTGCAGCAGTTCGAGCGATTGCAGGTGGAACATCAGGCGTCTTCTCCGGCGGCGTGGTTTTCCGTGATGGCGGGCGTTTCGCTTTCCTGGCTGCGTACCCGCGCCAGGACGTCGCCCAGGGCGCCGTCGAGAATGCGCGGCGCCAGGCTGTCGTAATCCAGCAGCAGGTCCAGCAACGGGCCTTCGGCGATGTCGTCGCCGCGCCGCAGGATGAAGCCGTGCGCCTCGAGCCGCTTGAGGTTGCCGTCCATGCGGGTCTTCTTGCCCAGCTGCGTGCCGAAATCGGACAGCAGCGCCTTGTAGGACACCACCGGGCTGACCGAGGCGGCGCTGGGCAGCGGCTTTTCGCTGCTGAACATTTCTTCCTGGGCATCGCCCTCGGCGCTGGCCGCACGCGCCGACTGGCGTTCGCGCTTGGGCAGCACGATCAGCGACCACAGCAGCACCAGCAGCGAGACCGCGTCACGCGGCAGTTCGACATTGTTGTTGGCATCCAGCCCGGCCTCGCCGAACACCGCCGTCTCGGCGCCGCGCAGCAGCGCCACGCAGATATGGTCGGCATGGATATTGTCGACCAGCCGCAGGCCCACCTGCGCCAGGCGGTCTTGCACGGCCTGCCACAGTTCGGCATCGATCAGCGCGCGCCGCACCCGCGGATGCTTGCGCGGCAGCCAGCGACGTGCCAGCAGTTCGGCGGCCAGCAGGCTGGCCTCGTCTAGGACTTCACTCATTGGATTCTCGGGAAATATCGGGATGCAGCGCGCCCGCACTCAGTGCGCTGACATGGGGGTCGTCAACCTGTTCGATGGCGGCAAGAAAACCGGTGTGCCAGGGCAAGCGCGCCAACTCCCCGGTCTGCCCGTTGAGGGTGCGGGCCTGGTGATCGCCCAGCAAAGGCAGCAATTGCATGCGATAGGCAGCTTGCGCGAAGCGTCCGCCCAGCACCACGCCCGGCAATGGCTGGGGCACGGCGGCCTGGCCTGCGGGCAAGGCGCCCAGTGCTGCCAACTGATCGATCAGGGCGCCCAGCTCGAGCGGCATGCTCAGGGTTTCGAGCTCGCCGGTGGCAGCCTGCACCGCCGGTGGCAAGCCCTGGGAGCGATACGGATCAGGCCGGTCGCGCTCGAACTCGCCCTCGGCCACATCGACCAGTTCGTGGCCGCTGACGAAGATCGGCTTGACGCCGGTCGATAACGCATCACCCAGCAGGCTGGACAAGTCAGCGTGGGATTGCAACCAACGACGCACATCGGAACTGGTCACACCGGTGCTGCCCAGTGTGACCCGCTGGCGATCGGCCTGCTGCAGGGCGCGCGTGAACTGGCTGGCCATCGACAGCAATCGCGCCTGGCCGCCGCCCAGTGCGCGCGCCTCGCGCTCCAGGCGAGCATCGTCGTGTTCGCTGCGAATGAGCGCGGTCAGCGCTTCGCCGGCGCGCCCGACCAGCTTCAAGGCGCGCTCGAAACGCGGCTGGGCCTGGCGCAACCGGGCTTCCGATCCACTGGCGATGGCATCGGCGAATTCGTCATACAAGCGGGCCAGCTGCGCATGCAGATGCCGGATCTGGCCGGCGTCGGACAAGCCCATGGCCTGGGCGCCGGCAACCTGCGCCAGTAGCGCCGCCATGTCGTCGTCCTCGCTCGCGGCACGGGTCAACGGGGCCAGCAGCGCCTGCACCTGCTGTGCCAGCGGCGACAGGCAGTAATCCTGGGCGGTGGTGTCCCATACCAGCAAGGCCAGCTCGCGCAGCCGCTTGAGCACGGCGTCGAGCGCCTCGGGCTTGAGGGCATGGAACAGCTGGTTGAGGTCTTCGCGCTGCAGGCGCCCCTGTGGCTGCGCGGCCAATTCGAGAAAGGCCCACACCCGCAGGCGGGCCGCGGCCTGGCCGCCGCTCAGCAGGCCGCGCAACGCATCGAGCACATCCAGGCGCTGGCCCACGCCCCAGGCAAGCGACGACTCCACGGCCATTGCAGGATCGCGGAAATATCCTTCGAAGGAACCGGGCTCCAGTTCATCAGCCTGGGACGGCTGATTCAATTCGTCAGTCAATTTAGTTTTTCAATGAATACGATCGCCACATGATAACCGATGGTCCGACGCGGCCTTGCCGTGCGGCATGCCTGCGGGCGTACAGCCAGCGACGATGGCTGCTTCTATTTGTGCTGCTGCAGGTAGCCGTCAAGCACATCCATCGTGGCGCGCCATCCCATGGTCATGGCCGCGTGCGACGCATCGAAGGTGGCTTGCTCGCCGGCATTGGCGTCGAGGGCGCGCCACTCGACCTGCATCAGGGTACCGCCCGGCGCCTCGCCGAGGGTGGTGGTCGACAAGGTAAGCAAGGGCCATTGCGGCGCCAGCGGGTGGCGCGTGACGCCGCCGTCGGCGTCGCTGAACTGCACCACCGCCACCAGCCGTCGGGGGGCCTCCAGCTCGCGGAAGGTCCACTTGCCCCACATGGTTGGCGCGGCGGCAAAGCCGCGCGCTTTCATGGCGTAATGGAATGTTCCTCCGACCCGTGCATCCACCTTGCATTGCGTGATTTCCATGCCGGCCGGCGCCATCCATTGACTTAGGTGGCGGGCCTCGGTAAGGGCGGCATAGACCAGCGCCCGCGGTGCAGAAAAAGTACGTTCGATGACAAACGGTGCAGAGCGCTTTTCAGACATCGGTCCTCCTTTAGTCAGGTCAAGATTGTTTGCCCACCGGCACGATGCCCGGCACGTGCACGGCGCCCGGCGACCATGCCACCCCCCCCCGCTGCAGAGCTTGAACAGGCGCTGCCGTTTGCTATGCTTAAGATCCCGGCAGCGCCACGAACCAGCGCCATTATCGGGCGCCATCATCTCACCGCCACCCATCGCTGTCGACCACTTGCGAGGTGCATCATGGAGCAATACGAGCGGGTTTCCAGCTACAAGGAATACGAACTGCATGTCACTTGCATCCACGAGCGCCATGGCTGGGCGGTCGATGCCTTGTGCGTGGTCAAGGGGGCCACTACCTTGCTGCCCCACCTGGCCGATCCCTTCCATGTCTATCGCACCAGTCGCGCTGCGGAATTGGCGGGCCTGGACCAAGCCCGACACTATGTCGACCACATCATGGTGGGCCGCGCCGGCAACGCCTGAATGCGCACCGGAAAAGTAAATCGATCGAACCAGCAGGTCATCGCGCCAGGACTAAGAAAATGCCGGATGCCAAGGTACCGCCCGCCTGGCATGGGGCTATGCCGCGCAGTTTAAAGCGAAATTCTTTTGAAGTTCTAACAATTTATATTTAAGCAGACCGTGCCATTAATCCAACTAAAGTCGTCAGCTTTCCCACTTTCTCTCAGCAGTTAGGAATAAACAAGCTAACGTTTTCTTAACATCAATTTTTTTGGGAGCTTTTGCTGTGCTCTGCGGTCATAACCCGCCATAATGCAACCCATCATTTTTCAACAACGAGGAGCGCAACGTGGCCAGAAGAAAAACCCAGGAAAACCAAGTCGACCCAGGTTTTATCCAGGACCCGGACGGCTTCATCAACGTACCGGTCAGCAAGACAACCCGGGAGCAGTTGCATCTGCTCAAGACCAGCATGCGCGTGGCCAGCCAGGCCGAAGTCATCGAAAAGGCAATTGCCATTGTCAGCGCCATCGACGCCGCAGTACGCAAGTGACCGTTCGAGCGACTGACACATCGGTCGTAACGTAACGCAAAAAAAATTAGCCTGACGCCTGCCTGGTAACAACTCAATCAATGCGTGTCGGCAAAGCCAACGGATCTCTGCGGAGGTCCGTTTTTTTTATCCGATATCGCCACCCAGCTCAGCAGCATCCGCTGTCAGTGGCATGCGGTGCACACCGACACGGTTTTCAAGTGCAGTCCGACTGCGCCAGCCCTCACTCATGTCTAGCATGAAGTCACTGTCTGCAGCCGCAGTCAGCTATTCATAAGGAGACTGGCATGACTAAGCAACCGACTCTCAAGTTCATCGGCGCGGCCATTGTCGCGGCCGCCTTCAGCACCGGCGCCCTGGCGCAGACTTCCAGCACGCCGGGCGCTACCAGCGACGGCGCGGCCCCGACTTCGGGCACGTCCAAGTCGTCCGAAAAGATGACGCGCAAGCACAAGGCTGAAAAAGACCATAGTCTCAAGTCCAATCCGAACGCCCAGGAATTGAAGGATGGTCCGATGGGCACCTCCCCGGGCGGCAATAGCGGCGGTTCGGGCGGTAGCGCCGGTGCAGGCGCAGGTGCTGGTGGTGGCGCAGGTGGTGCCGGTGGTGCCGGCGGCGGTTCCCAGTAATCGATGATGTATGCGAATGTGACAGCGTCGCGGGTCAAGCCAGGCGTGCGACGCTGGGCAAGTGCTTGAGCGGCATGGCGTTGCCTCCTCCTATCTCCCGCCATGCCAGATTGCCCCGCGATTGATCGCGGGGCTTTTTTTTCGTCCGCGCCGCTGCAGTTCGTCACGAATCGCCGGTGATCGTGGCAATGCAATGCGATGAGCAGCACGCGCAGGCCTCAGCGAGCCCCGTTGGCTTTGCCTGTGTCGGCCAGGGCGGAGGCAGCGCGAAGAAGGGCCGATGGATGTCGACGGATTCGATAGAAAAATGCCGCCCGGCGTTGCACCGAACGGCATCACGGCATGCACCTACCGCCGTCGCACGGCGGTCATCGCAGCATCATTTGCACAGCAGTACGCCGCGTGCATCCTTGGCGCAACCGGCGGGTCCGGTCGTGCTGAAGGCGGCGACCCAATCCACCAGCATGCGCTGCGGGAAAGGCGAAGCATCGGTGGCGAAGCCTTGCCAATCACCGCCGACGGCCATGTTGATCATCATGTAGAACGGCTTGTCCATGCCCGGCTTAGTCGCGATCTGGCCGATCGCCAGGCGATCGTAGTAATAGACGATCCGGTCCGGCAACCACAGCACGCCGTAGGTATGGAAGCCCGCAGCGAAACCGGGCGATGGAATCTTGCAACCCGACGACGTAATGACGGAGGTATCTGGATTGACCCAGTGCGCTGCCAGGCTGATGACGTTGGGAAGATTGGCGGGCGCTTCCATGATGTCGATCTCGGGCGGCCAGCTACGGTCGATCGGCAACATCCAGAACGCCGGCAGCAATGCTTGCGAACTGGGCACTTGCGCGCTCATCTCGAAGTAGCCATATGTCTGGGCAAACATCTCGTGCGTGGACAACAGGCCCGATGTGTAGGCGTGATTCCATACCGAGGGCAGCAGCGCCGGCGGCGTGCGATCCGCCGTGATGGTGAGGATGCCGTCGCTCACGCTGAAGGGATTGAGATTGAGCACGGTGGTCCCCGAACCCTTGAAGTTGGGATCGGTATAGACGTGCTGCTCGTGCGCCGCCGGCTGGTAGCGCTTGACCTCCCAGTCGTAACCGGCGAACTTGCCGTTGTAATAGCCGCCGTCGAGATGGGGCGCCCATTTGCCGGCACTGCCGTCGCCATTGGCCAGCGCCGGCATGGTGTTGAAATTATCGACGAAGGTGTTACGCATGACTGCACTGAACACGCGCGGCTTGTCGCTGGTCCATTTGGCCACCGTCTGGCAGGTGGCCTGCGGGGTCTCCCACGGCACGTACAGGATCACATTGCTGGCCGGGGTCCGGGTGGGTGCTTCGGCATAGTTGGCGCCGGCCTGCACGGACACCGAAAGGGATAACAACAGGCACGCAAGGGCTTTACGTTTCATGGCAACCTCCTGAAAGACTGAACGCCGAAATCAATAGATTTCAACAGAAGTCTAGAAAACTTGTGAGGCAGAACAAAGGCGAAAAAGGCATCAATTCGCGGCATACCGGCAAAATCAGTGGTGCACTGTCAGACGGTGCTGGCATTCGAATAACGAAATCAAAAAAAAAGTTGTCGGCGTAACTAGGTTTAACTGCTCAGTACATCTTTGGCGCGGCGCATGTCGAGCTGAATATGGCGTCGACCACCTGCCCTGCGCATCAAAGAGGTGCGTGGCGCGCGACGCTCTAAAATAGGCGTATCGACAACAACAAAAGGCATCCTCATGCACCAACACCTGGACATCCTGATGCGCCTGCTGATCGCCATGTTGATCGGTTGCGTCATCGGTATCGACCGCAACCTGCGCGGCAAGCCCACCGGCATGAAGACACTCGGACTGGTGGCGCTGGGGGCGGCGCTGGCCACGATGGCCAGCATGAATTTCGCACCGGATATCGATGGCAGCCATCGCGATGCGGTCAGCCGCGCCATCCAGGGTGTCATCACCGGGATCGGTTTCCTGGGCGCCGGCGTGATCGTGCACGAGCGGGCCTCGGAGAAGGTGCGCGGCTTGACCACCGCCGCTTCGATCTGGGTCACGGCCGCCGTGGGCATCGTCTGCGGCGTCGGCTGGTGGCAGGTAGCGCTGATGGCGACCTGCCTGATCCTGTTGTTGTTTACCGTCGGCCGCCGGATCGAGCACATGCTGCACCGTCGCTGGATGGGCAAGAGCCATGAAGAACGTGAGCGCATCGTCGCGCGCGAGGAAGACTGAGTCGCCGATGAACACGCTACTGCTCTATATACTCACGGCCCTGGCCGAACTGGTCGGCTGCTACTTGCCATGGCTATGGGTCCGGCAGGATCGCAGCGCATGGCTGCTGCTGCCGGCGGCGGCCAGCCTGGCCGCCTTTGCCTGGCTGCTGACCTTGCACGAAGCGGCTTCCGGGCGGGTATATGCCGCCTACGGCGGGGTGTACATCGGCGTGGCCCTGGTGTGGCTGTGGCTGGTCGACGGCGTGCGTCCGAGCGCGTGGGACATCGCGGGCGTGGCGCTGGCCCTGGTCGGGATGAGCCTGATTGCCTTCCAGCCACGCTGACCTGGCCCGCCACGCGCTGCGATTGTGCGCAGGCCCGCACCATTTGCGCGCATGGCACGCACCCAGATTCATCATGAAGTGATACATCCACCTGCAACGCCCTTTCCACCGGGCATCCCGCGCTAGCCCCCTTCCCTCTGCAAAGCCCGCCACGACGGCCACGCCGGCTGCCTGGCACGGCCTTTGCATCATCTGCTCCAGGATCAAAGGCGATCCAACCAATTTTTGATGCCGGTCTAACGATGGAACGGCAGCGCACAAGGACAATGGCGTCCGCTTGACCGGTGAAGACCGGAGTCGAGCGGACGCCGTTTTGCTTTCAAGGAAACCAAATGAGCAAAGCCACCCGTATCGCGTTGTTCTCGCTGGGTACGCCCCAGATGCGCGCCTTCCACCTGACCTGGCTGGCGTTCTTCGTCTGCTTCTTCGCCTGGTTCGCCTGCGCGCCGCTGATGCCGCTGATCAAGGGCGAGTTCGGGCTGAACGCCGGGCAGATCGCCAATATCAATATCGCGGCGGTGGCCGTCACCATCCTGGTGCGCCTGGTGATCGGGCCGATGTGCGACCGCTTCGGCCCTCGCAAGGCCTACACCGGCCTGCTGCTGGCCGGCGCGGTGCCGGTCATCGGCGTGGCGTTCGCGCAGAGCTACGAGAGCTTCCTGTTCTTCCGCCTGCTCATCGGTGCCGTCGGCGCCAGCTTCGTGATCACGCAATACCATACCTCGGTCATGTTCGCGCCCAACGTGGTGGGCACGGCCAATGCCGCCACCGCCGGCTGGGGCAATGCCGGCGGCGGCGTGGCGCAGGGCGTCATGCCGCTGCTGGTGGCGGCATTGCTGATGCTGGGCGTGTCGCAGGGCTGGGGCTGGCGCGTGGCGCTGCTGGTACCGGGCGCCCTGATGCTGGTCATGGCCGCGCTCTACTGGCGCTTCACCCAGGACTGCCCGCAAGGCAACTACGATGCCCTGCGTGCGGCCGGGGTGGCAGTCGACAACGCCAAGAAAGGCGGCTGGGCCAGTTTCCGCACGGCCGCTGCCAACTACCGCGTCTGGATGCTGTTCGTCACCTACGGCGCCTGCTTCGGGGTGGAGATCTTCATCCACAACATGGCCGCCATCTATTACGTCGAGCAGTTCCAGCTGTCGCTGGCCTCGGCCGGCATCGCTGCGGCCAGCTTCGGCCTGCTGGCGTTGTTTGCCCGTGCGCTGGGCGGGTTCATCTCTGACCGGGTGGCGCTGGCAGGCGGCCTCAATCGCCGCGCGCACCTGCTGTTCGTACTGATGATCGGCGAGGGCCTGGGACTGCTGTGGTTCGCCCACGCCGGCAGCGTCGTGGCCGCGGTGCTGGCCATGCTCTGCTTCGGGCTGTTCACCCATATGGCCTGCGGTGCCACCTACGCGCTGGTGCCGTTCATCGATCGGCGCGCACTGGGCGGGGTGGCCGGCATCATCGGCGCCGGCGGCAACGTCGGCGCGGTACTGGCCGGATTGTTGATGAAGGGCATCGGCAACACCCAGCAGACCTTGTCGGTGCTTGGGGTACTGGTGACGGTATCGGCCCTGTGCGCCGTCGCCGTGCGCTTCGTTGCCGCGGACACCCATGACGACCCGGTGGCCGTCAACCATAACGTCACAGCCTGAGGAGCATTGCATGAACATCATCGTCATCGGCCACGGCATGGTCGGCCATAAATTCCTGGAATGCCTGGTCGAAAGTGGCGCACCCGAGCTCAAGGTCACCATCCTGTGCGAGGAACCGCGACCGGCCTATGACCGGGTACACCTGTCCGAATTCTTCGCCGGCAAGAGCGCCGACGACCTGTCGCTGGTGGCGCCCGGGTTCTTCGACAGCGGCCGCAGCCCGGTGGCGTTCGAGCTCAGGTTGAACGCCAAGGCGCAGCGCATCGATTGCCTGGCGCGCACCGTCACGGCCAACATCGATGGCGTCGAACGGACCCTGGACTACGACCGCCTGGTGCTGGCGACCGGCTCCTACCCTTTCGTGCCGACGGTGGCCGGCAACCAGCGCCGCGACTGCTTCGTCTATCGCACCATCGAAGATCTCGAGGCGATGCTCGAATGCGGTCGGCGTTCGACCAGCGGCGTAGTGATCGGCGGCGGGTTGCTGGGCCTGGAATGCGCCAAGGCGCTGCGTGACATGGACCTGGCCACGCATGTGGTGGAGTTCGCGCCGCGCCTGATGGCGGTGCAGATCGACGAACACGGCGGACGCATCCTGCACCAGAAGATCGCCGACCTGGGCGTGACCGCGCACACCCGGAAGAATACGCTGGAGATCGTCGACGGCCAGCATCACACGCACCGCATGAACTTCGAGGACGGCACCCATCTCGAGACCGACATGATCGTCTTCTCGGCCGGCATCCGCCCGCGCGACGAACTGGCGCGCGACGCCGGCCTGCGCGTCGGAGAACGCGGCGGCATTGCCATCGACAACCGTTGCCTGACATCGGACCCGCACGTCTACGCCATCGGCGAATGCGCCCTGTGGAACGGTCGCATCTTCGGCCTGGTCGCGCCCGGCTACGACATGGCGCGCACCGCCGCCCGTCACCTGCTGTCGCATCTCGACGACGCCACCGAGGTACCGCAGTTCAATGGCGCCGACATGAGCACCAAGCTCAAGTTGATGGGCGTGGATGTGGCCAGCATCGGCGACGCCCATGGCAGCCAGGCCGGCAGCCGGTCGTTCCAGTTCACCGACGAGCGGCGCCAGATCTACAAGAAGATCGTGGTGTCCGAATCGGGCAAGCACCTGTTGGGCGCGGTGATGGTGGGCGACGCCGCCGAATACGGCACGCTGTTGCAGATGATGTTGAATCGCATCGAACTGCCGGCGTCGCCGGAGTTCCTGATCCTGCCGCAGTCCGATGGAAAGGCCAGGCCCGGCCTGGGGGTGGATGCGCTGCCCGACTCGGCGCAGATCTGCTCGTGCAACAACGTATCGAAGGCCCAGCTGTGCGCGGCCGTGGCCAGGGGCGTATGCAGCATCGGCGAGCTCAAGGCATGCACCAAGGCAGGCACCGCCTGCGGCGGCTGCGTGCCGCTGGTGACGCAGGTGATGAAGGCCGAGATGAAAAAGCAGGGCCTGGCCGTGAACAACCATGTGTGCGAGCACTTCCCGTTTTCGCGCCAGGAAATCTATCACCTGGTGCGGGTGGGCCAGATCAGGAGTTTCGATGAACTGCTGCACAAGCACGGACAAGGCCTGGGTTGCGACATCTGCAAACCGCTGGCTGCCAACGTGCTGGCGTCGTGCTGGAACGATTTCGTACTCAAGAAGGAACACGCCAGCCTGCAGGACAGCAATGACTACTTCCTGGGCAACATCCAGAAGGATGGCACCTACTCGGTGGTGCCGCGCATGGCGGGTGGCGAAGTCACGCCCGATGGCTTGATCGCGGTCGGCAGCATCGCCAAGAAATACGGGCTGTACACCAAGATCACCGGCGGCCAGCGGGTCGACCTGTTCGGCGCACGGGTGGATCAATTGCCCGACATCTGGGAAGAGCTGATCGCCGCCGGCTTCGAGACCGGCCATGCCTACGGCAAGTCGCTGCGCACCGTGAAGTCATGCGTAGGCTCGACCTGGTGCCGCTACGGCGTGGGCGACAGCGTGGGCTTTGCGGTGCGACTGGAAAACCGCTACAAGGGCTTGCGCTCGCCGCACAAGATCAAGTTCGGCGTCTCGGGCTGCACCCGCGAATGCGCCGAGGCGCAAGGCAAGGATGTCGGCATCATCGCCACCGAAAAGGGCTGGAACCTCTACGTCTGCGGCAACGGCGGCATGAAGCCACGCCATGCCGAGCTGATCGCGTCGGACCTGGACGAAGCCACCCTGACCCGCTATGTCGACCGCTTCCTGATGTTCTACGTGCGCACCGCCGACCGCCTGCAACGCACCAGCACCTGGCGTGAAAACCTGGAAGGCGGCATCGAGTACCTCAAGGGCGTGGTGATCGACGACAAGCTGGGGCTGGCGGCCGAACTCGAAGCCGAGATGCAGGGCGTGGTCGACAGCTACCAGTGCGAATGGAAGCAGGCCGTCACCGATCCCGAGACGCGCAAGCGCTTTCGCCACTTCGTCAACAGCAAGGCTGCCGATGGCAACATCCACTTTGTCGAGGAGCGGGGCCAGATACGGCCTGCAACCCAGGCCGAGAAGAAGTTGCTGGACATTGCGGTGGTCGCGCAGCCGGCTTGACGCGCTCGATCGGCGCGCCTTCGATACGAACCATGGAGTCAACAATGCACAGCGACCAGCAAATAACCGATTGGACCCCCATCTGCAACCTGGACGACATCGTTCCCAATACCGGCGTATGCGCGCTGGTCAATGGCCAGCAGGTCGCGGTGTTCCATGTCATCGACAGCGCCGCCCGGGGCCAGGCGCGCGTATTCGCCATCGGCAACTACGATCCCAATGCCGAGGCGGCGGTGCTGTCGCGCGGCCTGGTGGGCAACCTGGGCCAACGCATCGTGGTGGCCTCGCCCCTCTATAAGCATCACTTCGACCTGCAGACCGGCGAATGCCTGGAAGAACCGGCCAACTCGGTGCATGCGTGGCCGGCGCGCATCGAGGCGGGCCAGGTCTGGATCGGCGCCTGACATGGCGACTGTGGCCCAACCCGGCAAACCGCGCCTGGTCGTGATCGGCAATGGCATGGCCGGCATGCGCACGGTCGAGGAGCTGAGACAGCTGGCGCCGGACCTCTACGACATCACCGTGTTCGGCGCCGAGCCGCACGGCAACTACAACCGCATCATGCTCTCGCCGGTGCTGGCCGGCGACAAGGGCATCGATGACATCATGCTCAATACCCGCCAGTGGTATCTGCAGAACCAGATCACGCTGCATGCGGGCGACCCGGTCGAGCACATCGATCGGCGGCGCCGCGTGGTGCGTTCGCGCAGCGGTATCGAAGCGCCGTACGACCGGCTGCTGCTGGCCACGGGATCGACGCCGTTCATCATCCCGGTGCCGGGCCACGACCTGCCGGGCGTGATCGCCTTTCGCGACATCCAGGACGTGCATGCCATGCTCGAGGCGGCGCGCCACCATCGCCACGCGGTGGTGATCGGCGGCGGCCTGCTGGGCCTGGAGGCGGCCAACGGCCTGCTGCGCCAGGGCATGGCGGTGACCGTGGTGCACGTGGCCGAGACCCTGATGAACCAGCAACTGGACAAGCCGGCCGCCGACCTGCTCAAGAAGGCGCTCGAGACGCGCGGGCTGCGCTTCCTGCTCGGCACCCAGACTGCCGCCATCGTCGGCCACCAGCGCGTGGCCGCGGTGCGCTTTGCCGATGGCAGCGAGATCCCGGCCGACCTGGTGGTGATGACCGCCGGCGTGCGTCCCAACATCGCACTGGCCAAGTCGGCCGGACTGCACTGCGAACGCGCCATCATCGTCGACGACACCTTGCAGACCTACGATCCGCGCATCTACGCCGTGGGCGAGTGCGTACAGCATCGCCGTGCCACGTTCGGCCTGGTGGCGCCGATCTGGGACCAGGCGCGCGTGGCCGGCGCACACCTGGCCGGGGCCGGCCATCGTCGCTACGTGCAGCAGGCCACCGCCACCAAGCTCAAGGTGACCGGCGTGGACCTGTATTCGGCGGGCGACTTCATCGGCGCCGACGACACCGAAGACCTGGTGCTGCGCGACCCGCGACGCGGCATCTACAAGCGGCTGGTATTGCGCGGCAACCGGCTGGTGGGGGCCGTGCTGTACGGCGACGTCAAGGATGGACCATGGTATTTCGAGTTGATACAGAGCGCACGCGACGTCTCGGCCTGGCGCCGTGAGCTGCCGTTCGGGCAGGCCATGTGCCAACCGCAACACGCCGCCTAGCACAAGGAAAAAGAGTGAACCTGTCGCCTATCCCGATCGCCACCGCCACCACCCGCACCACCTGCCCCTATTGCGGCGTGGGCTGCGGGGTGACGGCTTCGATGAAGCCCGATGGCGGCATTGCCGTCAGCGGCGACACCGCACATCCGGCCAACCTGGGGCGCTTGTGCGTGAAGGGCTCGGCGCTGGGCGAGACGGTCGACCTGGAGGGCCGCCTGCTCTACCCGCAGGTGCGCGACGAGCACGGTGTGATGCAACGCGTGAGCTGGGATGCGGCGCTCGACAAGGTGGCCGGCAAGCTCTCTGCCATCGTCGCCGAGCATGGCCCGGACGCGGTCGCGCTGTACGTATCGGGCCAGTTGCTGACCGAGGATTACTACCTGGCCAACAAATTCATGAAGGGCTACATCGGCAGCGCCAACATCGACACCAATTCGCGCCTGTGCATGTCGTCGGCGGTGGCGGGCCACAAGCGCGCCTTCGGCGAAGACCTGGTGCCGCTGGCCTATGAAGACCTGGAGCTGGCGGACCTGGTGGTGCTGGTCGGCTCCAACGCTGCCTGGTGCCATCCGATCCTGTTCCAGCGCATCGCCCGGATCAAGGAGACCCGGCCGCATGCCAGGCTGGTGGTGATCGATCCCCGCCGCACCGCCACCTGCGAGCTGGCCGACTTGCACCTGCCGGTCAAGGCCGGCACCGACGTCTGGCTGTTCAATGGCCTGCTGAGCTACCTGGCCCACCGTGGCGGGCGCGATGACGCCTTCATCGCCGCCCATACCAATGGCCTCGACGCCAGCCTGGCCGCGGCCGATGCCGACTGTGCCGACCCGGCGACGGTGGCGCGCATCTGCAAGGTCGAGCTGGCCGACCTGCTGGCGTTCTATGCGCTGTTCGCCCGCACCGAGCGGGTCGTCACCGGTTTTTCGATGGGCGTGAACCAGTCCTCGGCCGGCACCGACAAGGTCAACAGCATCATCAATTGCCACCTGCTTACTGGCCGCATCGGCCGCCCCGGCATGGGGCCCTTTTCGATCACCGGCCAACCCAACGCCATGGGCGGGCGCGAAGTGGGCGGCCTGGCCAACATGCTGGCCGCCCACATGGACCTGGAGCACGCCCTGCATCGCGACATCGTGCAAGGCTTCTGGCAATCGCCGCGCATCGCCGAGCGCCCCGGCTACAAGGCCGTGGACCTGTTCGAGGCGATCGACGACGGGCGCGTCAAGGCGGTGTGGGTCATGGCCACCAATCCGATGGTCAGCCTGCCCGATGCCGACCTGGTACGGCGGGCGCTGGCCAGGTGCGAGCTGGTGGTGTCGTCGGATGTGATCGAACATACCGACACCAATGCCTTGGCGCATGTCTTGCTGCCGGCGTTGGCCTGGGGCGAGAAGGATGGCACCGTCACCAATTCGGAACGCCGCATTTCGCGCCAGCGTGCGTTCCTGGGCGCACCCGGCCAAGCGCGCGCGGACTGGCGCATCATCGCCGACGTGGCCCAGCGCATGGGCCATGACGGCTTCGCCTTCGACCATCCGCAGCAGATCTTCGACGAGCATGCGCGCCTGTCGGCCCATCGCAACGGCGATGTCGATGCCGCCCAGGCGTGGCGGCGGTTCAACCTGGCGGGCCTGTGCGGCATGACGCGCCAGCAATACGATGCGCTGGCGCCGATACAGTGGCCGGTGCTGCGCGACGACGACGGCCAGGTGCACGGCACCGCCCGCCTGCTGCAGGATCTGCGCTTCAGCCATGCCGATGGCCGTGCGCGGCTGGTGCCCACGCCACCACGCTGGCCGGCGCACGCCCCCGACGATGACTATCCCCTGGTGCTCAATACCGGGCGCGTGCGCGACCAGTGGCATACCATGACGCGCACCGGCAAGTCGGCCACGCTGGCCAACCATGTGCCCGAGGCCTTCATCGACATCCATCCCCAGGATGCGCTGCTGTATGGCGTGCGCGAAGGCGGCCTGGCGCGCATCAGCAGTCGCTGGGGCGCCATGGTGGCGCGGGTGCAGCACGGCGGTGGCATTGCCCGTGGCAGCGTGTTCGTACCGATCCACTGGAACGACCAGTGGGCCTCCGACGCCCGCGTCGGAGCGTTGGTCAATCCGGTGGTTGACCCGGTATCGGGCGAGCCCGAATTCAAGCACACGCCGGTGGCCATCGAGCAATTCCGGGTTGCCTGGCACGGCTTCATCCTGACCCGCCATGCGCTGGCGCTGGACGACATCACGCACTGGACGCGGGTGCAGGGTCGCGACTTCACCCGCTTCGAGCTGGCCGGCCGCAAGCCGATCGACGACCACGGTCAGTGGGCCCGCCAGCTGCTGGGGGTGGACGCCCCCGATGCCGACTGGCTGGAGTACCTCGACCGCAGCGCCGGCCAGTATCGCGCGGTGCACCTGGTCGATGACCGTATCGACATGTGCCTGTTCCTGTCGAGTCGCCCCGACCTGCCCTCGCGCGCCTGGTTGGCGAGCCTGTTTGCCAAGCCTCGACTGGATGAGGCCGACCGCGTCGGCCTGCTGGTGGGCCAACCGATAGACAAGGGCGCCGACGCCGGGCCGACCGTGTGCTCATGCTTCGGCGTGGGCCGCGATACCATCTGCGAAGCCATCCGCAGCAAGGGCCTGGCACAGGTCAGCCAGGTGACGGCTTGCCTGAAGGCCGGCGGCAATTGCGGATCGTGCGTGCCGGAGATCAAGAAGCTGCTGGTGGAGGTGCGGGCAGAGGGGATGGAAGCGCCACCGACTACCCCGAATTGAAAATAATCCATTTTTTAGCCTAGGGGTGTTGACCGGATTGGGGCCCTTTGCTATAGTTGCGTTCTTCGGAGTGTAGCGCAGCCCGGTAGCGCACCTGGTTTGGGACCAGGGGGTCCAAGGTTCGAATCCTTGTACTCCGACCACACGAAAACGGGCTGTCCTTTTGGACAGCCCGTTGTCTTTTCCGGAATCGATTTGGCAACATCGACCGATCCCGTCTCTGCCCTTAGCTCAACCGGATAGAGCAACGGCCTTCTAAGCCGTAGGTTAGGGGTTCGATTCCCTTAGGGCAGGCCAGATTTTTTAGCACTTTCCCCTTGAAAATCAGTCACTTACTGCGTCGATGGCGGACGACGATCGCCAGATTCGACAACTGATTTTACACGAGCAGTGTGCTCAAAATGTGCTCGCTCTCATGACCATTATGTCGTCCGCCGAGTCCATTTACATGTACCCGCACATTTCCCTGCCGTGGTGTAAAACCTTCCCACATAGTCCCCGGTATCCTTTTCCCCCGACAAGCTTAAGTCAAAATACGCGCTTGAATCGCGCCTAGTTCCGACCTCATCCCAAAAAATCCTCACCTTGTCATGCCCAAAGATGCGCTGGTCTACGATACCTCCGACCTTGATGTTGACCCGCCCTCTCCCGCTATAAGACATTTCTCCGTTAAGGATAGATATTTCGCGATCTTTTTCACCCGTGCCTTTGAGCTCCTTGCCGGCTTGAATCAATACTACATGATAGAAAATCTTCATACCTCGGAAGGGACCGTGCTCAGTACTTTCAACCGTGTACTCGCACTCCCAAACCCCGGCTAACACTGGAATGGACCACAAACGCTCTCGGCAAAAGAAGAACAGCAGTGCGAGAAGAATGCCTCCGATCATAGTCGCCGCTAGACCGGGCCAAAATTGTTCATAAAACTTATCCGCCGTCTGACCAAACACGACTGACCATGTAAACATATCTACCCTTCTTTACTCTTTAATCGGCAATACACGCGCTCTCCATAAGCGGCACGCTGCTCCACTTTGTCTCGCCACTTTTGAGTTAGAACAAGTGGGCGCGGGTACACCAAAGTGGCGGCAACAAACAATGCCTCCGCCTTCATGAGCTGTGCAGATGCCTTACTAAAATGGGCCACACATGCACTCTCCACCCCTTCCAATCCAGTACCAAAATAGGCACAAGAAAGATAAGACTTGAGGATTCGCCGCTTTCCAAACTTCCTTGCGATAATATAAGACAACAGCATCTCATATAACTTTCGCTTCACCGTTTTCTCACGAAATCCAGTGCATGTCCTAACAAACTGCATTTCAATAGTGCTCGCGCCTCCATGTCGCTGTCGTAGGAAAATTCGGATTAGCTCACGCAGCACTGAATGAAAGTCGATGCCTCGATGTACGAGATATCGGTGATCTTCCAAAACGAGAACCGCCGCTTCAATATCTGTCAGGCTAAAGCTGTCGCAGCCAGCATCATCAGCGATGTGCCCCTCAATCAAGATCAAATCCTCTCGAACTCGCTGCGACAAACTACTTAACGAAATCTTCCTCAAGTCCTATACCCCCACTGAATCATCTTCTTGTCTTATTTGCCTACAGTGTAATACCTTACCGTGACCTTCTCGGCTGTCGCTCCGGTTCACTACTGTGCAGAAGCAAGTTAAGTTCTCTATCTGCAAAAACTCGCGGCAAGACCGAAATTTGATCCAGATTTTCGTGGGGACTACTGCGCCACGCGCTTGCGGCTACGCCCCCGTGCACCCGCACCGGTATGGCACACGCATCAGAGTAGCGTTCCGTGGAAGACCATGACTGCTCATACCTCCCGCACCTTCCTTTATGCCCGCGTCTCCACAGTAGACCGGAGCACAAACAATCAACTGCTCCTCGCCAAACAGGCCGGGTACGAGATAGAGCCTAAGCGTGTCCGGGCGGAGACGATCAGCGGTACCATTCCAGCTACGGAACGGCCCGTGTTCGCCAAACTTGTGTCTGCACTTGAGGAGGATGACACGTTGGTGGTCGCCAAGTTGGATCGGCTGGTCGGAATGCCTCAGATATTGACCGCACGGTCGAGATGTTGCGGCAGTTGGGCGTCCGGGTCGTGGTACTTGATTTGCCGGTGATGGAAGTGACTAGTGCAGCCGGGGATTTGGTGCGCAGGATGTTCGCCGCCTTTGCCCAGTTCGAGCGGGATCAACTGGTAGAGCGTACTCATGCCGGGCTTGCTCGGGCCAAGGCAGAGGGCAAGACACTGGGCCGCAGGGATGCCCTTGCCGTGCTGGCAGAGAAGCGCGGGGTGGCTCTGTCCAAGTTGCATGAGGAAATACGCGGGAAGCTCGTAGCGGGAGCCACAGCCCGAGGCCTGGCGAAGGAGTAAGGCGTATCGCATCCGACCATCATGAAGGCAGCACAGCACGCATAGCCGGTACGGGCGATAGTCCTTGCCTCTTCAGCCTCACCTCCCCTCGCGTTTTCTATTGTCCGATAGCGACGTGGTATGTTATCTAGCTGAACAACAAAAACAACGGGGAAAGGACAATACTATGCACAGTGCACTAGAAAAATTGTGTGTCTCTTTGGACGGCCTTGCTGGAGCGGTACTAGCTCAGTCCACAGAGGAAAGGACAATGACGGAGGCTTGGGGCTGGAATTGCCCAGCCCTAACAAGACACGATCTGGCGGCTGTCGCTTCTGGACTTTCAGAGCGGCTTCGAGCAACGGGCGCGGAAACGCTATCACCTGCCTTAGAAAAGCTAGTTCTCGGC
This sequence comes from Herbaspirillum sp. YR522, assembly GCF_000282575.1. Taxonomy (GTDB): domain Bacteria; phylum Pseudomonadota; class Gammaproteobacteria; order Burkholderiales; family Burkholderiaceae_D; genus Herbaspirillum. The sequence continues at coordinate 39,212 of NZ_AKJA01000152.1, forward strand.
CTTCCTAAACAACTGACTTTTTTACAAAGCCAAACGGTTCCGTTTCTCTTCAATGGCAATTGTGCACAAGCTGCCCCGGCATATATTTGCACCATGGAATACATTGAAGCACAAGTGGCCTCTCTTTTCGGATGGGAAAAGGTTGATAACAGCCTCCTACCTCCAAGAATTGCTCGTCGGCTTCGGTCAATTAACGCGCAGATAGAGCAGCTTAGTCCAGACAGAGATGCACTCTCGAACCAATTGACTCTGATTCGAGATGCTGTGGAAGCGGCCGAGACACTACCATCTGATCTGGAGATGCTGACAGCCGCTCGGGCGGAAGTGGCGAGAATATCGGACGAATCGGCGGCTCTGTTGGCAAAGATAAGCAGCCGCTCAGAGGAAGCTGCCTCTACCGCAGATTTGCTAATGGAGTATGAATCTGAGGCAGCTCAACTAGTTTCCCAATGCGAAGAAGCATACCGTATCACCACGACCAAGGGACTCGCGGCAGCATTTGACCAGCGAGCGTTCAGACTCGGTATTTCAATGTGGATATGGGTAGCTGGGCTGTTGGTAGCTCTGGGTACCGGTGCATACCTAGGGATTGAAAGAGTGTCGTTACTTTCCAGCGCAGTAAGCTCAGACGACCCCAAATGGAGCATCATTTGGATGCACATTGTTCTCTCAGTCCTTAGCATTGGCTCTCCGCTATGGTTCTCGTGGCTAGCAACCAAACAAATTGGGCAGCGCTTCCGTCTGGCAGAAGACTATGCATTCAAAGCATCTGTCGCTAAGGCCTATGAAGGCTATCGAAGAGAAGCGGCAAAAATTGATGAAGCCTTTGCGGCTCGACTATTCGCGTCGGCGCTCACTCGTCTTGAAGAGGCCCCTTTGCGCCTTGTAGAAAATGACACCCATGGCAGTCCATGGCATGAGCTGATTAGCTCGCCTGCGTTCCAAAAAGCAATGGAAACAGTCCCCGACCTGAGAGATAAATTTATTGAAATCGCTAAAGCGGGGCTACCGAAGGGGAAGCATGAAAAGCGTGCCGATATGACACCTGCCGCTACCCCAAAAGTCCCCGCCGAAGAGTAAATTAACCCAACTTCTGCACGAGCTTGGACACGTCGAGGTGTGTATAGCGATCTAACATCGCTAGCGTCTTATGCCCAGTGATTCGGGCCACCTCGATGACATTCAGTCCCTTCTCGAACAACCAACTCGTCGCCTCATGCCACAGGTCGTGGAAATTAATCGCTCCCATCAGGACGCGCACCGCCGCACGCTTGAAGAGCCTTGAGTCACTGAATCCGGTGCTAGTGAGAACACCCGCTCCTCCAGCTTGCCGTCCCTCCCCGGCCCCGTCTTGACCCCGGCCATCTCCTTGAGTAGCGACAAGGCTACCGGCTTGGCTCGGGACACGTCGTCCTTCGGGCGGGCCTTGGTGCTGGACACCTCATCGAGATACCGTTGCAGCATTTCCCGGACTGTCATAGTCTGCCCCGAGACAGAACCGATGAACAGTTGCCGGGCCATTTGGGATTCAATCTCTCGGCCCCATTGCTGGGCATCGGCCAGTATCGAATGTCTTGGTTTGGGCCGGATAACCGGTCTACGAACTTGACAGAGCCACTTGTTACCTCTCTTGCTGATTGTTGCCACGCTTGCACTCCAACCACTGCAGGTTTCGGAGTGTGACTAAAGTGTGACTACAGATGCCCAACCGCATACTGCGCCGCGTCCCGCAAGGGATGCAAGCCAACGAGCAACGGCCTTCTAAGCCGTAGGTTAGGGGTTCGATTCCCTTAGGGCAGGCCAACTTTCCCGATACTTTTTCTTGCAGTCCAGGCACCGGGCGCGTCCCGAGTAGCGATGGCATATTCCATACGCCCGCCGCAGCCGCGCCATCCAGATCACTAGCCTCACCAGCCGACGCCGGGCGGGCCTTGCCGGCCCGCCGCCCTGCTACTGTTTCGCGGCGTCCTCGCCCTGCTCGGCCTTCAGGCGCAGCGTATAGATATCCGGCCGCGATATCTGCCATACCAGGTCACCCCGGTTGATCGCCTCGAAGCCACAGCGCGCATACAACCATGGTGCGGTGCTGGTGGTCAGCATCACGCGGCGCAGCTTCTGTACCGTCGGATGCAGGTTGGCCGATTCGATCATCCAGCGCCCCAGGCCGTCGCCGCGCAAGCCTTCGACGATGAACACATCGCACAGGTAACCGAAGGTGGCATGGTCGGTCACCACCCGCGCGAAGCCTACCTGCTCGTTGCCGCGGTAGAGACCGAAACAGAGACTGTGGGCAATCGAGGTGCGTACCGTGTCGATGTCGATGTCGGGCGCCCAGCTCGAGCGCGTCAGTACGCTATGAATCAGCGGGATATCCAGTCGCGCGGGGTCGGTGTCGATCACAAACTCGTCGCGGCGCCAGATCAGGTGTTCACTCATGGGTTTCCCTAGGGTAAAGGTCGGAACGCTGACTTATGCTGCATTCGCAAATATTCGAAATCATGCCACAGCTGAGCCGCTTCATGCAGCGTCGCAGACGATCATCATATTGCCCCCGCAGTCCATGCACTGAAACATCGCTTGCAATTCAGTTACACCTCATGGCATCAGCTTGTCGGACCATGACCACATCAACAGATGCTATAGCCGACAATATGTCTGCCGGCGCATTTGCACAATGACAGGAGAAACGACGTGAACAAGAAATCCCTGGCCTGGAGCGCCTGCCTGCTGTTTTCGCTGGTGTCAGGCATGCCGATGGCACAAGCGCAATCGGCCTACCCGGCACCGCCACCCCCACCCGCTGCCTACACCCAACAGCAACTCGACCAGATGCTGGCGCCGGTGGCGCTATACCCGGATCCGCTCTTGGCGCAGGTTTTGATGGCGTCGACCTATCCCCTCGAAGTGGTGCAGGCACAGCGCTTCGTTGAAGCGCGCCCAGGCCTGCAGGGCGATGGCCTGGCGCGCGCCGTGGCGCCCATGCCATGGGACCCGAGCGTGAAGGCGTTGGTGCAGTTTCCGTCGGTGCTGGCCATGATGAACGACCGACTGGACTGGATGCAGCAGTTGGGCCAGGCCTTCCTGGCGCAGCAGCCGCTGGTCATGGATACGGTGCAGCAACTGCGCGAGCGGGCGCAGATGGCTGGTACGCTGCAGTCCGGCCCACAGCAGCGGGTGCTGGTGGAGGAACGCACCATCATCATCGAGCCGGTCAATCCGCAATTGGTCTATGTGCCCTACTACAATCCGGTGGTCGCCTACGGCAACTGGTGGTGGCCGGCCGCCCAGCCAGTGTACTGGGCACCGCCACCGCGCTATCGACCGCCCCACTATGATCCGGGTGTCACTGCCAGCATCAGCTTCGGCAGCGGTATCGGGGTGCTGCGGGCCGCGTTCGGCGACGCCCGCCCGGACTGGCGCCAGCGCCAGGTGCTGGTGACCCGCACCCGCATCGACAATGTCAGCAACGTCACCAACAATGTGACCGTCAACCGCAATGTCACCATCAACCAGCGGCCCGTGGTGTGGCATCACGACCCGCGCCAGCCAGGCGGGCGTGAGCAGCCCCGCGCCGATGGCCGCCCCGCCAGCCATCCACCGGCACCGGTGGCCGGCACGCCACCGCCGCCACGGCCAGCGGATCGCGATTTTTCCCGTCCGCAAGCGGCGCCCGGGGTGACGCCGCAACAACGCGTCATCGAGCAGGACCGCGAGCGGGAACGCATGGTGCGCGAACAGACCGCCGAGCGCGAGCGCAGCATCCAGGCGCAGACGCGCCAGCGCGAACAGCAGGCGGCCCAGCAAGGGCAGTTGCACCAGCAGCAGCAGCAGCAGCGCGACCGCGAACAGGATCGTCGCCAGGCCCAGGAGCAACGACAGCAACAGGCAGAACAGGCACGCCAGGGCCAGCAGCAGGCGCAACAAAGGCAACAAGCACAGCAGGTACAGCAGGTACAGCAGGTACAGCAGGTACAGCAACGCGAACAGCAGCAGCGAGACCAGCTGGCACAGCAGCAAGAACGCCAGCAACACCAGCAGCAGGCGCAGCAACAGCAACTTCAGCGGCAACAGCAAGCCCAACAGCAGGAACGCCAGCACCAGCAGCGGCAACAGGAGCATCGACGCGAGCGGGACAACGACGATCGTCGCCAGGATCGGCAGTAGGCCACGCCGGCCGCGGCGCTCGCATGGTGCCCTCAAAGCTGCGGCGGCGTGGGTGGATCAGTTATAATCGCGCTCTTTCCAGAGCACATTTCGCAAAGCCGCGCCGGCTTGAAGGCCACGCACGGCATGGCCAACCGGGGGTCGGGATTTCCCGCCCTTTTTTCATTGGTTGCCGCGCTTTGCCCGAACCGATTGATCCGACATGCAAGAACCCAGCAACGAGCAAGACCTCGCCGCCGACGGCGCCGACCAGACGCCTGACGTGTCCGAGGCCGGCAGCCGCCGTGCGCCGGCCGACCTGATCACGCGCGAAGTGGCGCGCCGCCGCACCTTCGGCATCATCTCCCACCCCGACGCCGGCAAGACCACGCTGACCGAAAAGCTGCTGCTGTTCTCGGGCGCGATCCAGCTGGCCGGTACCGTGAAGGCGCGCAAGAGCGGCCGCCACGCCACCTCCGACTGGATGGAAATCGAAAAGCAGCGCGGCATCTCGGTGGCCAGCTCTGTGATGCAGTTCGAATATCGCGACCACGTGGTGAACCTGCTCGACACCCCGGGCCACCAGGATTTCTCGGAAGATACCTACCGGGTGCTGACGGCGGTCGACTCCGCCCTGATGGTCATCGATGCCGCCAAGGGCGTCGAAGAGCAGACCATCAAGTTGCTCAACGTCTGCCGCATGCGCAACACCCCCATCATCACCTTCATGAACAAGATGGACCGCGAAACCCGCGATCCGCTGGAACTGCTCGACGAGCTCGAGTCGGTGCTCAAGATCCAGTGCGCGCCGGTGACCTGGCCCATCGGCATGGGCAAGAACTTCCGCGGCGTGTACCACCTGCTGCGCGACGAGATCATGCTGTTCAAGGCGGGCGAGGAACGGGCCAATGGCGATGTAGAGATCATCAAGGGCATCGATAACCCGAAGCTGGCCGAGATGTTCCCGCTGGAGATCGAGCAGTTGAAGATGGAGGTCGAACTGGTGCATGGCGCCTCGCATCCGTTCAACCTGGACGAGTTCCTGGCCGGTATCCAGACCCCGGTGTTCTTCGGCTCGGCGATCAACAACTTCGGCGTGCGCGAGATCCTCAATGCGCTGCTGGACTGGGCGCCCGGCCCGGGCGGGCGGGACGCCACCGTGCGCAGCGTCAATCCGACCGAAGAGCCGTTCTCGGGCTTCGTGTTCAAGATCCAGGCCAACATGGACCCGGCCCACCGCGACCGCATCGCCTTCCTGCGGGTCTGCTCGGGGCGCTTCGAACGCGGCATGAAGCTCAAGCACCTGCGCCTGAACCGCGAGATCAAGGTGTCATCGGTGGTGACCTTCATGGCGTCGAGCCGGGAACAGGTCGAAGAGGCCTATGCCGGCGACATCATCGGCTTGCCCAACCACGGCAACATGCAGATCGGCGACAGCTTTTCGGAAGGTGAATTGCTGCAATTCACCGGCATCCCCTACTTCGCACCGGACTTCTTCCGGGTGGCCCGCATTCGCAACCCGCTCAAGATCAAGCAGTTGCACAAGGGCTTGCAGCAATTGGGCGAAGAAGGTGCGGTGCAGGTCTTCAAGCCCGTCACCGGCAGCGACCTGATTCTGGGCGCGGTCGGCGTGCTGCAGTTCGAAGTGGTGGCCAGCCGCCTGCTCAACGAATATGGAGTGGATGCCGTCTTCGAAGGCACCAGCATCAGCAGCGCGCGCTGGGTCACCTGCGACGACAAGAAAAAGCTGGCGGACTTCGAGAAGTCGTCGGCCGGCGCCAACCTGGCAGTCGACGCCGCCGGCAACCTGGCCTACCTGGCCAGTTCGGGCGTGAACCTGCGCCTGACCCAGGAACGCTGGCCCGACGTCGTGTTTCATGCCACCCGGGAGCATGCGGCCAGGCTGGACTGAATCGGCCACCGCACCCCGGGCCTGCCCGGGGTCTGCTCAGCGCCAGGGTCCGGCGCACGACCCAATACGAAAAATGCCGCCCGGTCTGCACCGGGCGGCATTTTTTCAACCAGGCAAACGATCGCCTGCGATCAGTCCTGGCCCTTCTTGAAGGCTTCGACGCCGGCAACGATCTCGGCGCGCGCGGCATCCGGCCCTTCCCAGCCTTCGACCTTGACCCACTTGCCCTTCTCGAGGTCCTTGTAGTGCTCGAAGAAGTGCTTGATCTGGTTCAGCGTCAGCTCGTTCAAGTCTTCCGGCTTTTGCAGGTTCTTGTAGATCGGCAGCACCTTGTCCACCGGCACGGCCAGCAGCTTGGCGTCGATGCCCGACTCGTCGGTCATCTTGAGCACACCGATCGGACGGCAGCGCACCACCACGCCCGGGAACAGCGGGAACGGCGTGATCACCAGCACATCCACCGGGTCGCCGTCCTGCGACAGGGTCTGCGGGATGTAGCCGTAGTTGCACGGATAGTGCATGGCGGTACCCATGAAGCGGTCCACGAAGATGGCGCCGCTTTCCTTGTCGACTTCGTACTTGATCGGATCGGCGTTCATCGGGATCTCGATGACGACGTTGAAATCATTCGGCAGGTCGCGGCCGGCGGGGACGTGGTTCAGGCTCATGGGAGTTTCTCGCTAAGGGGAAAGAAATCGGGGGAAAGAAATCGGTGCAACGATTGGCGCTAGCGGGCGCGCCGGAACCGTCGAAAGCCGCAATTATAGCGACTTTCCATGACGACTCCAGCATTGCCCGGGGTCTAGCGGATGGCGGTCGCCAAGGCGCATTGCTTGTAGTGCGCACTGGCCTGTTCCGGCTGGTCGAGCGCCTCGTGCAGCTGCGCCAGCGCCAGGTGCGACTCGCGCACGGTGCGTGGCTCGATGGCGTCGGAGAGGGCCTGCTCGAGATGGCGCTGGGCCTTGCCCCACAACTTCTGGCGCAGGCAGAACATGCCCAGCGTCAAGGCCAGCTCGGCGTCGGTCGGGTTCTTGGCCAGCCACGCTTCGCAGTGTTCGATCTGGGCCAGCAGCGCGGCCGAACCGGCCTCGCCGGTCGAGTCGCGATAGGCGCGCAGCAGGCGGATATCCCAGTCGGCGGCCAACGCGCGCTCGAGCAAGGTACGCGCTTCGTCATGCAGGCCGCGGCTGGCGAAGGCCTGCGCCGCACGTACCGCAATATAGGGCTTGAACTTGTCGCTGCCCGGGATACCCGACCAGAACGCGCGGATCGATTCGGCGTCGTGGACGCGGTCCGACAGCAAGGCGTCGTAGGCCATCTCGCGCAGCCGGTTCGACAATGCCGGGTGCAAGGCATTGCGCTTGTCCAGCGTCTGCACCAGGCGCAATACCTCGGGCCAGTTCTTGGCCTGCTGGTTGGCCTTGAGCGACCACTGCAACGCCTGGATGTGGCGCGTGCCGTTGGCGTTGAGTTGCTCGACCGTTTCCAGGGCCTGCTTGAACTGGTGCTCGTCGACCTGCAATTCGAGCGCCGTCATCAGGCGCGCCGCCTTCAGGGTGGGATCGACCTCGGTGGTGGCCAGCCAGATGTCGCGCCGGTCGCCCTGGCGCATGCGATGCGCCGCGCGCGCTGCGATCAGGGCCGAGATGCCGGCGTTCTCGGGCAATTCAGAGGCCCGCGTGGCCAAGCGTTCGGCCTGGCCGAAGCGGCCTTCAAAGAAGGCCTTGAGCGATTCGCGCAGGGCCGCGTTACCTTCGTGCTCGCGCTTGGCACGGCGATAGGCGATCACCCGGCCGGGCAGCTTCTGGGTCAGGCGCACGGCGCGAATGACGACGTAGATCGTCAGGAACGCCGCCAGTACCAGGAAGATGAAGAAATTGAGCGAAAGGTCGAGCCGGTAAGGCGGATAGAACAGCACCACGTTGCCGGGGTTGAAACGGGCCAGCACCGCCAGGCCGATGGCCGAGGCGAACAGGGTAAGGAGCCAGAGCAGTATTTTCATGTCGCGATTCTTCTCGATGCGCTCACTGGCGAGCCTTGTAGTTGCGCACCGCATTGATGCTCTCGGCCAGCGTCGGCATCTGGATGGCCAGGTTGCTGCCCTGGACCTGCTTCAACAACGACTGGGTGTTCTGGACCTGCTTGGCGCGGGTGTCGAAGTACTTGGCAATCGAGTCCTGCGCGGCCGACAGGTCGTTGCGGAAGGCGAACTCGTTGCGCGACAGCAGGGCCAGGCGGGCATTGAGCAGGCGCAGCTTGAGGTTTTCGCGCACGAAATAGGCCTGGCTCGGCGACAGCAGGATCGCTTCCGGCGTCTGCACCTCGCGAATGCGCACCAGCTGCTTGATCTCGGCCCACATCTCGGTACTCATGCTCTGCCAGGTGTCCTGCGCGCCGGCCAGCCAGGTCGACCAGGCCGATGCCTCGGCGCCGGCAGGCTTGTCGGCGGCGGCCTTGGCCGTACGCGCCGGCTGGGCAGCGCGGGGCTGGCTGGCCGACTCGACCGGCTTTTCATCGATCAGCAGCGGCATGCTGTCGACCTGGCCGATGACGCTGTCGAGGCGCACGGCGATACCGGCGATATCGACGCTGGGCAGTGCCTTGAGACGGTCGATGTCACGCGCCAGCGCACGGCGGATGGCGATGAACTGCGGCTTGTCCGAGCGCGACAGGCTCTTGTCGGCGTTCTGCAGCGCGATCAGGGCACCCTGCACGTTGCCGGCCAATTCCAGCTGCTGGTCGGCGGTCGAGAGCACTTCCTCGATCTCGGACAGGGCCCAGTCGTCGCGATTCTTGTTCAGGTCCTGGTACATCTGCTCCAGCGCCAGTTGCTGGCTCTGCGACTCGGCCTGCTTGCTGTCGAGTACGCTGACCTTGGCCTGCAGTTCCTTGGTGCTTTCCTGGACCAGCTTGAGCACGCCCTTGAGTTCGTTGCTGCTGTTGTCGCCCGTCTGCAGCCGCTGGGCGACCTCGGCGCGCAGGCCATGCAGTTCGCGCGACGAGAACCACCATTGCGCCACCAGCGCTGCAATGACCAGCAGCAACAGCAACGTCAGCAGCCGCTGGCGCCGGCGCAATACGGCCGTACCATCGGGGGCGGAAATATAAGGGGAGGAAGACGCGGGCGCACTCTGGTAGGTGGCCTGCGGCTTGGGCTCCGGCAGGTTCGACTCGGGGGTGGATTGCTGTTCGTTCATGGGGTCGATTGTAACGCGGCAATTAGTCGTTCGTCGCCCGAACCAGTCAGGATCACGGTGCCAAAACCGAGCGACTCGGCAGTGCGGGCGATCCGATGGTGCGAAACGTAGATTCGTTGTCGTTGCAGTTTTACCACACGATCCGCCCCGCCGGCTAGTCTTGCCATCTGCAACAGGTTCCGCAGCGCTTCCGAACTGGTGATCACCCAGTCCGCGCCGTCATCGAGCAGGGCCAGCAATCGAGCGCTGCGCTCGGGCGTCATCGGCGGCGCCAGGCGCCGATAGGCAGTGACGAAATCGACCTCGATGGCATGCTGCTGCAAGGCGTTGCCCAGCAGGTCGCGGCCCTGCTGGGCGCGCACCACCAGCACGCGGCGCCCGCGCAGCGCCGCCAGCGGCAAGGCCGCCAGCAATTCCTCGGAGTCCATCTTGTCGGGACGCCGCGGCGCGTAGATGGTGGCATCGGCCTGTTCCACACCGTGCGCGCGCAATGCCGTGCGACTGCCCTGGCCGACCACGCCGATGGCCACCTCGCTCGGCCAGCGCTCGAGACAGGCAAAGGTGGCGTCGATGGCATTGGGGCTGACGAAGACCACCAGCGCGTAATCGTGCAGCCGCGCCATGGCCGCGCACAGTTCGGCGCGGTCTTCGAGCGCTTCGATGACCAGCAGCGGAAACACCACCGCCTCGCGCCCGAGCGCATTGACCTGGTCGGCCAAGGTGCTCGCCTGCTGCAGCGGCCGGGTCACCACCACCGGCCGGGGCCGGCTCGATTCAGGCTTGTGCGGCATCGGCCTGCGCCTTGCAGGCCTGCAGGATGGCGTCGGCGTCCTGCGCCTTGAGCAGCGCGGCGACCTGCTCGCCCAGCGCCTCGGGCGCGGCGGCCAGGCCTCGCGCCTCGGCGGCGGCGCTGCGGCTGCCGTCCGGTGTGGCGATCATGGCGCGCAGGTGCAGGCGCTCGCCGTCGACGGTGGCATAGGCGGCCAGCGGGATCTGGCAGCTGGCGCCGAAAATGCGCGATACCGAGCGCTCGGCGGCCGACGCGGCCGCCG
>NZ_AKJA01000153.1 GCF_000282575.1 Herbaspirillum sp. YR522
GGAGGGAGCCGATCGGCTTGTCGGTCTTGCCCAGGCCGGCACGCGCCATCTTGATGGCCGACGCCAGCGCCTCGATGGCAGGGTCCTGGCCGAACACCACATTCTTCAGGTCGCGGTCGATGGTCTGCAGCTTGGCGCGATCGTCCTGGTTGACCGACTGCGGCGGGATACGCGCGATCTTGGAGATGATTTCCTCGATCTCGGACTTGCCGATGGTCTTCTTCTGCTTCGACTTGGGCAGGATGCGTTGCGCCGCGCCCGCCTCGTCGATCACATCGATGGCCTTGTCGGGCAGGTGGCGATCGTTGATGAAGCGCGCCGCCAGCTCGGCCGCCGAGGTCAATGCCGATGCCGAATACTTCACGCCATGGTGTTCTTCGAACTTCGACTTGAGGCCGCGCAGGATCTGCACCGTCTGCTCGACGGTGGGCTCGTTGACGTCGATCTTCTGGAAACGACGCGACAAGGCGTGGTCTTTCTCGAACACCCCGCGGAATTCGGTATAGGTGGTCGCGCCGATGCACTTGAGCTGGCCGCTCGAGAGCGCCGGCTTGAGCAGGTTCGATGCGTCCAGCGTACCGCCGGAAGCCGAGCCGGCGCCGATGATGGTGTGGATCTCATCGATGAAAAGGATGCCGTTGGGGCTGTCCTTGAGCTGCTTGAGCACGGCCTTGAGACGTTGCTCGAAGTCACCGCGATACTTGGTGCCGGCCAGCAACGCGCCCATGTCGAGCGAATACACCACGGCATTCTTCAGGATCTCGGGAACGTCGCCCTGGGTCACGCGCCAGGCCAGGCCTTCGGCGATGGCGGTCTTGCCCACACCGGCCTCGCCCACCAGCAGCGGATTGTTCTTGCGACGGCGGCACAGGGTCTGGATGACGCGCTCGACCTCGGAATCGCGCCCGATCAGCGGGTCGATCTTGCCCTCGGCCGCAGCCTTGTTCAGGTTTTGGGTGAACTGGTCGAGCGGACTTTCCTTCTGCTGGCCTTCGGCCTGCACGTCCTCGGCGCCTTCCGGGGCCTTTTGCGGATCGGCCTGCTGGTCCTTGCGCACACCGTGCGAAATGAAATTGACCACGTCCAGGCGGGTCACGCCCTGCTGGTGCAGGTAGTACACCGCGTGCGAATCCTTCTCGCCGAAGATCGCCACCAGCACGTTGGCGCCGGTGACTTCCTTCTTGCCGTTGGACGCAGACTGCACGTGCATGATGGCGCGCTGGATCACGCGCTGGAAACCCAGCGTGGGCTGGGTATCCACCTCGTTGGTGCCAGGCACGGTGGGCGTGTTGTCGGTAATAAAGTTGGTCAGCGTCTTGCGCAGATCGTCAATATTGACCGAGCAGGCACGCAGCACCTCGGCCGCCGACGGATTGTCGAGCAGCGCGAGCAGCAAGTGTTCTACGGTAATGAATTCATGGCGCGATTGTCTGGCTTCGACAAAGGCCATGTGCAAACTGACTTCGAGTTCCTGCGCAATCATGCTTCCTCCATCACGCATTGCAGGGGATGCCCTGCCTTTCGAGCGTGGTTTAAAACGAGTTCCACTTTAGTGGATGCAATATCCTTCGGATACACACCGCACATACCCTTCCCATCGCGGTGAACCATGAGCATGATCTGCGTCGCGGTTTCACGGTCTTTGTTGAAGTACTGCTGAATGACTGCGACGACGAATTCCATCGGCGTATAGTCATCGTTCAACAACAGAACTTGGTACATCGGGGGCGGCTTGACTTTCGACTCCTGTCGCTCCAGGACTGTACCGCCATCATTTGCGTGCTTGGTTGCCATGCGTTTATTCGACCATCAATAACTGTGCAACGCACAATGATTACGTAACCTCCAGATGAATAGATATTACGCGTTTTCCCGATGTCGCGCAGATGACGATGAATTATCCTAAATCAAGGGTGCGGTGCGCCATCAAGTGAACAGCGGGCCAATCTTTAAGTTGAAATTTCCTTGACTTTTACTTTTCGACCGAGAACAATGGAAAACATTGGTAAGTAGTTACTGCTTGTCAATGTAAGTTCAATAGGGGGCAAGTTTAAAGGGGGCTGCGTGACGCGCGATGCTTCTTGCTTTAACGGCTCGTGTGATTAGTTTATATTTGAGAGATAGTTTTTATGGCAACTGGTACAGTTAAGTGGTTCAACGATTCCAAGGGTTTCGGCTTCATTACTCCGGACGACGGCGGTGAAGATTTGTTTGCACACTTCTCTGCAATCAACATGAGCGGCTTCAAGACCCTGAAAGAAGGTCAAAAGGTCAGTTTCGAAGTGACGCAAGGCCCGAAGGGCAAGCAAGCATCGAACATTCAAGACGGCAACTGATTTTTTCAGTACGTCTCTAAAAAAGCCTCGCGATGCGAGGCTTTTTTTATAGGTGTCTGCATCCGGCCACGGGTTCCCCGGCCGGCTCCTCCTACTCGCCGGCCAAGCTGACCCGGCGAGGGGCTTTCCCACTACATGTTTTCGATCATTGCCTCGCCGAATCCCGAGCACGAGACCTGCGTCGCGCCTTCCATCAGGCGGGCGAAATCATAGGTGACCCGCTTGGAGGCGATGGTCTTCTGCATCGCCTCGACGATCAGGTCGGCCGCCTCGGTCCATCCCATGTGGCGCAACATCATCTCGGCCGAGAGGATCACCGAGCCCGGATTGACGTAGTCCTTGCCGGCGTACTTCGGGGCGGTACCGTGCGTGGCTTCGAACATCGCCACCGAATCCGACATGTTGGCGCCGGGCGCGATGCCCACCCCGCCCACCTGGGCGGCCACCGCGTCGGAAATGTAGTCACCGTTGAGGTTCATGGTCGCGATCACGCTGTATTCGGCCGGACGCATCAATACCTGCAGGAAGAAGGCGTCGGTGATGGCATCCTTGATCATGATGCTGCGGCCGGTGCGCGGATTCTTCAGGCGCATCCATGGCCCCTCGTCGATCAGCTCGGCACCGAACTCCTTGGCGGCCAGCGCAAACCCCCAGTCGCGGAAGGCCCCCTCGGTGAATTTCATGATGTTGCCCTTGTGCACCAGCGTCACCGACGGCTTGTCGTGCTCGATGGCGTACTGGATGGCGCGCCGCACCAGCCGTTCGGTGCCCTCGCGCGACACCGGCTTGATGCCCAATGCCGAGGTCTCGGGAAAACGCAGCTTCTTGACGCCCATCTCGCGGGTCAGGAATTCGATCACTTTTTTGGCGTCTTCCGAACCGCTCTGCCACTCGATGCCGGCGTAGATGTCCTCGGAGTTTTCACGGAACACCACCATGTCGGTCTTCTCGGGCTCGCGCAGCGGCGACGGCGTTCCCTTGAAATACCGCACCGGGCGCAGGCAGACATACAGGTCGAGATGCTGGCGCAACAGCACGTTGAGCGAACGGATGCCGCTGCCCACCGGGGTGGTCAGCGGCCCCTTGATCGAGACCAGGTAATCCTTGACCACTTCCAGCGTCTCGTCGGGCATGGCGATGTCGGCGCCGTACAGGCGGGTAGCCTTGAGGCCGGCGAAGATCTCCATCCAGTGGATCTTGCGCTGGCCGCCATAGGCGCGCCGGACCGCGGCATCGACCACCTTGAGCATGACCGGCGTGACGTCCACGCCGATGCCGTCGCCCTCGATGTAGGGAATGATGGGGTTGTTCGGGACGTTGAGGGTGTAATCGGCGTTGGCGGTGATCTTTGCGCCTTCAGCGGGCACTTGGATATGTTGGTACGACATCGTGGTCTCCGGCGGTTAATCTGGTCAGTTGAACAATCAGCGGGCAATTTTAAGAGATTTCGCGCAAGCGGGTCGGCATCGCCGGCAAAGCATGTCCTGGCGCACCGATCGGGGCCCCGATTTTACTGAACGCGGCGATTTTGCGACACTAGCGGACTGTAACGCTTAAATCGGTCGTCCATGCCACTCATTCTGTTCAACAAGCCGTTCCAGGTCATGAGCCAGTTCTCGGATCATCCCGGGCGCCCCACGCTGGCGCAATACCTGGATATCCCCGGCATCTACCCCGCCGGCCGCCTCGACGCCGACAGCGAAGGCCTGCTACTGCTGACCGACGATGGGCAATTGCAGCATCGCATCAGCCATCCGCGCAAGAAGCAACCCAAGACCTACCTGGCGCAGGTCGAGGGACAAGCCCGGGCCGAAGCGCTCGATACCCTGCGCCGGCCGCTCGACCTGGGCGACTTCGTCACCCAGCGCAGCGAGGTCAAGCTGATCCAGGAGCCCGCGTGGTTATGGCCGCGCACGCCCCCCATCCGTTTTCGCAAGGACCATCCCACCAGTTGGCTGGCGCTGACCATCAGCGAGGGCAAGAACCGGCAGGTACGACGAATGACGGCCGCCGTGGGCCACCCTACGCTGCGCCTGGTGCGCATCGCCATCGGTCCGTATGCCCTGGCGACGCACCCGTTGCTGCCGGGGCAATGGTGCGAAGTCGACGCAGCGCTGCTGGACGACTAGTCGATCGGGCGATACGCGCAGATCGCATCACGATATGCGGTTTCTGTCTGCGAAAAAAAGTTCCTGATAACTGTCAACCTCTGTCACGGCGTGCCGTTATTGTCAGTGATTCTCTCGAATCATCGTTGCCTTACATCCCTAACATGTTGAACTGAAGGACGCAAAAATGAAAAAACTGATCGCCGCTCTGATCGCTGGTCTGTTCGCCACTGCCGCTTTCGCACAAGCCCCTGCTGCTCCTGAAGCCCCTAAGGCAGAAGCATCGGCACCCAAGGCCAAGAAGGCAAAGAAGGCAAAGAAGGCAAAGAAGGCAAAGAAGGCTGCTGAAGCCAAGTAATCTGCGTCCGCGCGATTCAAAAAAAGGCAGGGTTTCCTGCCTTTTTGCATTTTTGGCACCGCTATAATCGTGGCTGCCTCGTCGACTCCAGGAATAAACGCCTTCCCATGCGCCCATCCATTCGCCCCTCCCCTTCCCTCCGTTACGCATTGAATCGCCTGGCCGGCTGTGCTGCACTGGCCCTGGCCACCCTGTCTGCAGCCCAGGCACAGACCCCGCCACGGCATTTTGCGACTACCCAGCTCAACATTGGCATCCACCTGATCAAGGCCGAAGTGGCGCAGACCGAGGCCGAGCGCGAACAGGGACTGATGTTCCGCGAGAAAATGGGGGACAACGAAGGGATGCTGTTCCTGTTCAAGTCGCCCGCCGGCGTATGCATGTGGATGAAAAATACCCTGATCCCGCTGTCGGTGGCCTTCCTGGACGAGAAAGGCGAGATCATCAACATCGAGGACATGAAGCCCGAGACGCTCGATTCGCACTGCGCCAAGCGTGGCGCCACCTACGCCCTCGAGATGAACCGTGGCTGGTTCAAGCAGAAGAACATCAAGCCCGGCACCGTGATCGACGGCCTGCCGCGCTGAAGCCAAAGGCCAGCGCGCCATGCCGGCGCGCTGGCGATAGATCGCAAAACCGTCGCGCCAATGAAAAAACCCGCCTGTGACCAGACGGGTTTTTCTTCACTTGCCTGCATGCAACCCTGCTACCGAGGCAGCGGGCGCGGCGCCAGCGCCAATCAGGCGGCCAGGGCCTTCAGGGCAGCAGCCAGGCGGCTTTTGTGGCGAGCGGCCTTGTTCTTGTGAATGATCTTCTTGTCGGCGATGCTGTCGAGAGTCGACACCGAAGCCTGGAACACGCTGGTCGCAGCAGCCTTGTCGCCAGCGGCAATCGCCTTGCGAACTGCCTTGATTGCGGTACGCAGGGTCGAACGCTGGCTCGAGTTGTGCGCGTTTTGCTTAACTGCTTGACGTGCACGCTTGCGTGCCTGTGCGGTATTTGCCATGAAATTATCCTAAATCGAGAGTCGTATGCGCCGCTAACCCTTAGGACTCGCGAAGCCAAATTCTGTGAAGCCACGGATTATAACCACTTTTCGCAAAGTGGGCAAACACTAGCTGCAACGCCGGCCATTGCCACCGGGCCGGCCTGTTGTTCGGCCGCCATGGCCGGTCCGCCGCCGGTGATCGAACCGACCCGCTTGCGCCGCAGTCTATTGGCATCCAGACAATTCAAGGCGCGCCACCGTCGCCCCCGGCCGCGCCGCTATAATGCCGCTCCATGAACTTGCACAAAACGCTGGCGGCCATCTCCGGCATGACGATGCTCTCGCGCATCACCGGATTGGCCCGCGAAATCCTGTTTGCCCGCGCCTTCGGGGCATCTGCCTATACCGATGCCTTCAATATCGCCTTCCGCATCCCCAACCTGTTGCGCCGACTGTTTGCCGAGGGCGCCTTCTCGCAGGCCTTCGTGCCCATCCTCGCGGAATACAAGAACCAGCGCGGCCAGGAGCAGACCAAGCACCTGATCGACCACGTCGCCACGGTGCTGATGTGGATGATGCTGGCGACCTGCGTGGCCGGCATCGTGGCCACGCCCTTCGTGGTCTACTTCATCGCCACCGGCCTGCAATATAACCAGGACGCGTTCCACGCATCGGTGGTGATGACCCGCATCATGTTTCCCTATATCGGATTCATGGCGTTCGTGGCGCTGGCCGGCGGAATCCTCAACACCTGGAAGGAATTCAAGATCCCGGCCTTCACCTCGGTGCTGCTGAACCTGTCCTTCATCGTGGCATCGCTGCTGGTGGCGCCCTTCATGGAGCAGCCGATCTACGCCATGGCCTTCGCCGTGCTGGTGGGCGGGGTGCTGCAGGTGGCCCTGCAGGTGCCGGCGTTGATGAAGATCGGCATGCTGCCCAGGCTCTACTGGAACCCGGCCATCGGCCTGCGCGACGAAGGTGTCAAGCGCGTACTCAAGAAGATGGGGCCGGCGGTGTTCGCCGTCTCGGCCGCGCAACTGAGCCTGATGATCAATACCAACATCGCATCGCGGCTGCAGCACGGCAGCGTGTCGTGGCTGTCATATGCCGACCGCCTGATGGAGTTTCCGACCGCGCTGCTGGGCGTGGCGCTGGGGACCATCCTGCTGCCCAGCCTGTCCAACGCCCATGCCGCCGACGACATGGACGAATACTCGGCCCTGCTCGACTGGGGCTTGCGCCTGACCTTCATGCTGGCCATGCCGGCGGCGGTGGCGCTGGCCACGCTGTCGACGCCGCTGACGGCCACCCTGTTCCACTATGGCCGCTTCGACACGCTGTCGGTGGCCATGACCGGCCATGCGCTGGTGGCCTATGGCGTGGGCCTGATCGGGTTGGTGGTGGTCAAGATCCTGGCGCCCGGCTTCTATGCCAAGCAGGATATCCGCACCCCCGTGATCATCGCCGTCATCGTCCTGGTCGCCACCCAGTTGATGAATACCCTGTTCGTGCCCCGCTTCGCCCATGCCGGACTGGCGCTGTCGATCGGCCTGGGCGCCTGCCTCAATGCGGTGCTGCTGTTCTGGGGCTTGCGCCGCCGTGGCATCTATACACCACGTCCCGGCTGGGGCATGTTCCTGGTGCGCATGACGGGTGCCCTGCTGGTGCTGGCCGGCGTGGCGCTATGGATTGCCGGCAAGTTCGACTGGATCGCATTGCAGGCCCATCCCCTGCTACGCATCGGCGCGCTGCTGCTGGTGATCGCAGCATGCGCACTCGCATACTTCGGTCCCCTGTTCGCGATGGGCTTGCGGCTATCCGAATTCAAGCGTATTGCGCGTCGTTAGCAAATCGGGCGACGCATCCCAACATATTTTGATAGGATGTCCTGCATGACGCTGACCTCCCTCGAATACTTTGCTTCGCTGGTGCGCCAGGACGATTCGATTCCCCTGTTCGAATCTGCCTTGACGCTGGGCCAGGACTTCTATCCCGAGATGGATTTCGGCGAACAGGAGGTCGAGCTCGACAACCTGGCGCTCAAGCTGCGGGACCGCATGCCGCAGGATGCGTCGCAAATCCAGAAGTTGCGCATGCTGAACCATTTCTTCTTCCAGGAAATGGCCTTCGCCGGCAACATCAACAACTATTACGACCCCGACAACAGTTACCTGCACCGGGTCATCGCCACCCGGCGCGGCATCCCGATCTCGCTGGCGGTGGTGTTCATCGAACTGGCCCAGCAGATCGGGCTGGACATGAAAGGGGTGTCCTTCCCCGGGCATTTCCTGATGAAGCTGTCGGTGCAATCGGGCGAGATCGTGCTCGATCCGATGAACGGCTCGAGCCTGTCGCGCGAAGAGCTCGAGGAACGGCTCGAACCCTACCTGGAACGCCAGCAGGAACAGGAAGACGATGACGAGTTGCCGTTGGCGGCCTACCTGCGGGCGGCCCATCCGCGCGAGATCCTGGCGCGCATGCTGCGCAACCTGAAGGCAATCTTCATGGAAAGCCAGCGCTGGCAACAGGTGCTGGACGTGCAGGAAAGGCTGGTCATCCTGCTGCCCGAGGAAGTGACCGAACGGCGCGATCGCGGCCTGGCGCGCGCCAACCTGGGTCTGGCCCAGGCTGCGCTGGAAGACCTCGAGGCCTATCTCGCGCTGCGCCCCCACGCCGAGGATGCGGAAAGCCTGCGCGACATGCTGCCCGACCTGCGCGAAGCGCTGCGCCGGCCCAACTAGCAGGCCGACGCTCTATCGATAGCGGCCGTCAGCTGCGCTTCTCGATCTCTTCCCAGCGCTCCAGGCTGGTCAGCATTTCCTCGTCGATCTCGGCGAAGCGCTGGTTCAGCCTGACCACGTCATCGGTCTTGCTCTTGTAGATGTCGGGGTCGGCCAGCTTGGCCGAGATGAGCTTCTGCTCGGCTTCCAGCTCGGCGATGCGGCGCGGCAGTTCTTCCAGCTCGCGCTGCTCCTTGTAGCTCAACTTCTTCTTGGCCGCAGCCGGCGCCGGCGCAGGCTCGGGAGCGGCCATGGTCGAGAGCGACTTGTCGGCGCGCGGCGCGGCCTTGGCAGGCGCGGCCACCCGCACCCGTTCCCAGTCCGAGTAACCGCCCACGTATTCGCGCCAGACGCCATCGCCCTCGGCCGCGATCACCTGGGTCACCACGTTATCGAGGAACATGCGGTCGTGACTCACCAGGAACACCGTGCCCTCGAAGTCCTCCAGCAATTCCTCGAGCAACTCCAGCGTATCGATGTCGAGGTCGTTGGTGGGCTCGTCCAGCACCAGGATATTGGCCGGCTTGGCGAACAGGCGTGCCAGCAGCAGGCGATTGCGCTCGCCACCGGACAGCGTACGCACCGGCGAACGGGCGCGTTCGGGGGCGAACAGGAAGTCGGACAGGTAGGTCATCACATGCTTGCGCTGGCCATTGACCTCGACCCAGTCGCTGCCGGGTGCGATGGTATCGGCCAGGCTGGCCTCTTCATTGAGCTGCGCGCGCATCTGGTCGAAATACGCCACCTGCTGCTTGGTGCCTTGCTTGATGGTGCCGCTGTCGGCACTTTCCTCGCCCAGGATCAGCTTGAGCAGCGTGGTCTTGCCGGCGCCGTTGTGGCCGATCAGTCCCACCTTGTCGCCGCGCATCAGGATGCCGCTGAAATCGCGCACGATGGTCTTGGCGCCGTAGCTCTTGCTGACATTCTCGAGTTCGGCCACGATCTTGCCCGACCGCTCGCCGCCCGACACTTCCAGCTTGACCTGCCCCTGGCGATCGCGCCGCTCGCCGCGCTGCAGGCGCAGCGCCTCCAGCCGTCGCACCCGGCCTTCGTCGCGGGTGCGACGGGCTTGCACGCCCTTGCGGATCCAGACCTCTTCCTGGGCCAGGAACTTGTCGAACTTGGCATTCTCGACTTCTTCATTGGCCAGCAGTTCGGCCTTGCGCGTCTGGTAGGTGCTGAAATTGCCCGGGAACGACAGGATCTTGCCCCGATCCAGTTCGATGATGCGGGTGCTGACGTTATCCAGGAAGCGCCGATCGTGGGTAATGAGCAGGATGCTGCCCTTGAAGTCGCGCAGCAAGCCCTCGAGCCACTGGATCGAGCCGAAATCGAGGTGATTGGTGGGTTCGTCCAGCAGCAGCACGTCGGGGTTGCCGACCAGGCCGCAGGCCAGCGCCACCCGCTTGTGCATCCCGCCCGAGAGCTCGCCGATGCGGGAGTCGCGGTTCAGGTTGAGCTTGTCCAGCGTGGTCTCGACCTTGTTGCCGATGGACCAGGCGTCGGCCGCATCGAGCTGGGTCTGGATCTGGTGCATGCGCTCCAGCAAGGCATCGTCGTTGTCGCCGCCGAACTGGCCGGTGATGGCCTCGTACTCGGCCAGCAGGGCCGGCAATTCGCCCAGGCCCGAGGCGACGGCGTCATAGACGGTCATCTCGGCCGGAAAATGCGGCTCCTGGTCGACATAGGCGATCTTGACGCTCTGCTGCATCACCAGCACGCCATCGTCGAGCTTGGAGCGCCCGGCGATGATCTTGAGCAGCGACGACTTGCCGGTGCCGTTGCGGCCGATGAGGCCGACCCGCTCGCCGGTCTCCAGCGAGAATTCTGCATGATCGAGGAGCGCCACGTGGCCAAAGGCCAGTTGCGCATCGGAAAGGGAAATGACTGCCATAGCGTGTTTGGGCGAGCGCGGTGCGCTGCCGATCCAGATGAATTGCGGGAAAACGCCCGAAAGAGCGGCATTGTACCGGCTTGCCGGGGCCCATGGGCGGCCGCCGCCGCTGTTACATTCAGTAAAGCATTGATGCCGACGCCAGCCGGGGCCGCTGGCCGCATGCTGTAAGATAGCGCATCCCGATTTCACGTCATCTCATGCCCTCTCCAGCCTCCAGCGCCCTTCATCGCCATCAGCGCGGTTTTCTCAACCCCAACATTGCCAAGTTCGTCGGACTGTCCATCCTCGGATTGGGCATCGTCGGCGCATTGCTGGTGGTCTATGCGCTGATCTTCATCAACCCGCGCCTGCCCTCGCTGGACCTGATCACCGACTATCGCCCCAAGGTCCCGCTGCGCATCTGGTCGGAAGACAAGGTACTGCTGGGCGAATTCGGCGAGGAAAAGCGCAGCCTGGTCAAGCTGGAAGACATTCCGGCCGACATGAAGAATGCGGTGCTGGCCATCGAGGACTATCGCTTCTACCAGCACGGCGGCATCGACTACATCGGCATCGCCCGGGCGCTGGCGACCGACGTCCTGCGCGGCAGCGCCTCGCAAGGCGCCAGCACCATCACCATGCAGGTGGCGCGCAATGTGTTCCTGACCAAGGAAAAGACCATCTCGCGCAAGCTCTACGAAGTGCTGCTGGCCAACAAGATCGAGAGTGCCCTCTCCAAGGACCAGATCCTGGAGGTCTACATGAACCAGATCTACCTGGGCCAGCGCGCCTTCGGCTTCGCCGCAGCCGCCCGCACCTACTTCGGCAAGGACCTCAAGGATGTCTCGCTGGCCGAGGCCGCGATGCTGGCCGGCCTGCCCAAGGCGCCGTCGGCCTACAACCCGGTGGTCAATCCCAAGCGCGCCCACATCCGCCAGCAATATATCCTGCAGCGCATGCTGGACGTGGGCTTCATCACCCAGGCCCAGTATGACGCCGCCGCCAAGGAACCGTTGAAGGTGCGCGCGCCGGGCAGCCAGTACATGGTGCATGCCGAGTACGTCACCGAGATGGCGCGCCAGATGGTCTACGCCCAGTACAAGGAAGAAACCTATACCCAGGGCTTCAACGTCTACACCACCATCAACGCCGCCGATCAGCAGGCCGCCTACCTGGCCGTGCGCCGTGGGGTCATGGACTACGACCGGCGGCATGGCTATCGCGGCCCGGTCGAGACCGTGGAGTTGCCCGAGGACGCCGACGCCCGCGCCGCCGCCATCGATGACCTGATGGACGACCACCCCGACAACGACGACATCCTGGCCGCCGTGGTGGTGGCCGCCGGCCCCAGGCAGGTCGATGTGGTGCTGCGCTCGGGCGAACGCATCAGCATCAAGGGCGAGGCCCTGCGCTTCGTGGCCAATGCCTTGTCCGACAAGGCCAAGAAGGAAATCCGTATCCGCCCGGGCGCGTTGATCCGCGTGATGCAGGACGCCAAGCAGAACTGGCAGATCGTGCAGTTGCCGCAGGTCGAGTCGGCGCTGGTGTCGGTGGTGCCGCAGGACGGCGCCATCCGGGCGCTAGTGGGCGGCTTCGACTTCACCCAGAACAACTTCAACCACGTCACGCAAGCCTGGCGCCAGCCCGGTTCGACCTTCAAGCCGTTCATCTATGCCGCGGCCCTCGAAAAGGGCTTCGGCCCGGCCAGCATCGTCAACGACGCACCGGTGTCGTACCCGGCCGGCAACGGCCAGCCCAACTGGGAACCCAAGGACGATGAACCGCCGGCCGGCCCGATGACGGTGCGCACGGCGCTGCAGAAGTCGGTCAACCTGGTGGCCATTCGCACACTCGACAACATCGGCGTGCAATATGCCAAGGAGTTCATCACGGCCACCTACGGCTTCGATCCCGACAAGGTGCCGCCCTACCTGCCCATGGCGCTGGGCGCAGGACAGACCAACCCGCTGCAACTGTCGGCTGCGTATTCGGTGTTTGCCAATGGCGGCTACCGCATCGCACCGTACCTGATCGCCCAGGTCACCGATGCCCGCGGCAAGGTGCTGTCCAAGGCCGACCCGCTGGTGGTCGGCAACGGCGCGCCGCGCGTGGTGGCCGAGCGCAACAGCTACATGATGACCAACCTGCTCAAGTCGGTGGCCCAGCGCGGTACAGGCGCGCGCAGCAACAGCATCGGCCGCACCGACCTGGCCGGCAAGACCGGCACCACCAACGACGCCTTCGATGGCTGGTTTGCCGGTTACCAGCGCACCCTGGCCACCGTGGTATGGATGGGCTACGACCAGCCCAAGAGCCTGGGCGGCATGGAGTTCGGGGCCCAGTTGGCGCTGCCGATCTGGGTCGACTACATGCGGGCCGCGCTCAAGGGCGTGCCGCAGGCGGAGCTGCCGGTGCCGGACGGCATCCGCTTCATCGATGGCGAACCCTACTACGACAACTTCACGCCCGGCAACGGCCAGGTGACCAATGTCGGCGTGACCGTGGTCGACGCCATCTCGAACTTCTTCGGTTGGACGCCCAGCTCGGCACCACCCGCGCCGGCCGGATCGGGGGGCCAGGTCGCGCCGGGCAATGCGCCTTCGCCCTCGCCTTCGCAACCGTCGTCGGCGGCCAAGCGGTTCTATGACAGCACCAACCAGAGCCCCTGAGCCCGGTGGCACCAACGAAAAAGCGCAGAAGAAAAATCTTCTGCGCTTTTTTTTATGCTGGCGCCCCCGACACGGATCGAACGTGTGACCTATCCCTTAGGAGGGGATCGCTCTATCCACTGAGCTACGGGGGCAGCAAGGCCGCTATTGTAGCCGTAGCGACCGTCATTGCAAAGCTGGCATGCGATATGTGGTCTTGCATGCACGATGTCGGGATGGCTCGTCCAACGCCTTGCACTACAATGACTGCAGCAAGCCGCAACCAATAGCCGCCGCCAGGGAGACCCCGTTGACATCGAAGTCCGCCATCCGCCTTGCCCGCTTCATGCCGCCCATCGGCCAGGCCTTCATGCCTGCGCTATGTGGCGTGGCGCTGATGCTGGCCTGCCATGCCGCCGCCCAGGCCGGTGCGCCACAGGTGCCGGCGATGGCCGAGCGGGTGGCCGCCTGCGTTGCCTGTCATGGCGCCCAAGGCCGGGCCGGGCCGGACGGCTATTACCCCCGCATCGCCGGCAAGCCCGAAGGCTACCTCTATAACCAGCTGCGGCATTTTCGTGACGGGCAGCGGCGCTACCCGCCGATGAATTACCTGCTGACCAATCTTTCGGATGACTACCTGCGCCAGATCGCGCGCCATTTCGCCCAACAGCATCCGCCCGGCGCGACGGCGGCCGCCGGCAATACCTCGGCCGCAGTGCTGGAACGGGGCCGGCTGCTGGCCACGCAGGGTGCACCGGAGCGCCGGCTGCCGGCGTGCGCGGCCTGCCATGGCCAGGCGCTGTCGGGCCTGCAGCCGGCGATCCCGGGCTTGCTGGGCCTGCCGCGCGACTACATCAGCGCCCAGCTGGGGGCCTGGCGCAACGGCGCACGGCGCGCCCATGCGCCCGATTGCATGGCCGATGTCGCCCAGGCCCTGACGCCCGACGAGATCCACGCGGTCAGCACCTGGCTGGCGCTGCAGCCGTCGGACGCGCCGCTGGCTGTCGCATCCACGGCGGCCCTGCCTATCCGTTGCGGCAGCGTGGGAGCGACGCCATGAAACGCCTGTCGATGACGCTGGCGGGCGGCCTGGCCATGTTCGTGCTGGCCGGCTTGGCACTGCTGGCCTGGCAGTGGCTGCGTCCCGAGACGATGGGACAGGCGGTCGCCATCACCGACCCGGCGGCCCAGGTGGCACGCGGCGCCTACCTGGCCCGCGCCGGCAATTGCATGGGCTGCCACACCGCGCGCGGCAGCACCCCCTACGCCGGCGGACGCGCCATGCCGACCCCGTTCGGCACGCTCTATACCAGCAATCTCACGCCCGATCGCCACAGCGGCATCGGCACCTGGAACGCCGACGACTTCTGGCGCGCGCTGCACCATGGCCGCGGCAAGGATGGTCGCTTCCTCTATCCGGCTTTTCCATTCACCAATTACACCCGGGTCTCGCGGTCCGACGCCGACGCCCTGTTCGCCTACCTGCAAAGCCTGCCGCCGGCAGCGCGCGCCAACACGCCGCATCAATTGCGCTTTCCGTACAACCAGCGCTGGCTACTGGGATTCTGGCGCGCACTGTACTTCGCCCCAGGCCAATACCAGCCGCAGCCGCAGCAAGGCGCGCAGTGGAACCGCGGCGCCTACCTGGTGCAGGGACTGGGTCATTGCAGCGGATGCCACAGCACGCGCAACGGGTTTGGGGCCGCCGGCAAGCCGGACGACCTGTCCGGCGGGTTGATCCCGGGCCTGGACTGGATGGCACCGTCCCTGCAGGCAGACGGCCCGCATGGCCTGCGCCAGTGGAGCAGTGACGAGTTGGGCACCTTGCTGGCCAATGGCGTGTCGCAACGGGCGGCCGTCATGGGACCGATGGCCGAGGTGGTGGGGCAAAGCCTGCAATACCTGACGCCGCAGGACATCGCCGCCATGACCACCTACCTGCGTTCATTGCCGGCGCTGGCCACGCCTGCCACCGACCGGGTGTCGTCGCCGCCGCAACAGGCCGAGCAGGTCATGCGCACCGGTGAACGGCTCTATCGACAGCTGTGCGTCGATTGCCACAATGCGCGCGGCCAGGGCATCGCACCCGATTATCCGCCGCTGGACGGCAACCCGGCCCTGGCCGCGCTACCGGTCAATGCCATCAGGATCGTGTTGCACGGTGGTTATCCGCCGTCGACGGCCGGCAACCCCTACCCGTTCGGCATGCCGCCGTTCGGGCACCAGTTGTCGGATGAGGAAGTGGCCGCCGTGGTGAGTTACGTGCGCAACAGCTGGAGCAACCGCGGCGGGATGGTCGGCGCGGCCGAGGTCAACCGGCTGCGCGGCGTGCCGCTGGAGTAGCGCCTATTGGCCGCTGGCACTGAGCTTGTAACCGACGCCGCGCACGGTCTGCACGTAGTGCGCCAGTTCGCCCAGCGACTTGCGCAGCCGCATGATGTGGACGTCGACCGTACGCTCTTCGATGAAGGTATGGTCGCCCCACACCTTGTCGAGCAACTGCGTACGCGAAAAGATCCGCTCCGGGTGCGCCACCAGGAACCGCAGCAACTTGAATTCGGCCTGGTCCAGCGTTACCTCGCGTTGCGCCAGCGATACCTGCAGCCGCTCGGCGTCGACCATGATGGCGCCATAGGTCAGGGCCTGGCTACCCACCTCGGGGGTCTTGCGACGCAACAGCGCCTGCACCCGCGCCACCAGTTCCTTGGGCGAGAACGGCTTGGTGACGTAATCGTCGGCGCCTTCGTTGAGGCCGCGCACCTTGTCTTCTTCCATGCCCTTGGCGGTGAGCATGATCACCGGCAGGGTCGCCGTGCGGGCGTCGCGGCGCAATTCCGACAGCAGCGCCAGGCCCGAACTGTCGGGCAGCATCCAGTCCAGCAGCACCACATGCGGCAAGGCCTCGGCGATCTGGCGCCGCGCCTGTTGCACATCGGTGGCCAGGGTGGTGGCAAAGCCCGCCCCCTGCATCGTGAAACGCAGTAGCTCGGCGATGGCCGGTTCATCTTCCACCATCAGGACCTGGGGCTGTGTCATCGCTTTTCCATTGGCCGGTTCAGGCGTTGCATGCGCACTTACAGCACCTTTTCGGCGATGCGCTGGGCCATGGTGCGCGCCAGGACGGCATCTTCGGCTTCGACCATCACGCGGATCAGCGGCTCGGTGCCGGAGGGGCGCAACAATACACGACCGCGCTCGCCCAGCGCCGCTTCCACCGCTGCCGTCTCGGCCTGCAGCGCGACGTTGGATTTCCAGTCGTAGCCTGCCGGGATCTTGACGTTGATCAGTACCTGCGGGAACAGGGTCAGGTCGGCCGTCATCTGCGCCAGCGTCTGGCCGCTGCGCTTGAGCGCCGACAGCACCTGCAGCGCCGACACGATCCCGTCGCCGGTGGTGTGCTTGTCCAGGCACAGCAGATGGCCGGAGCCCTCGCCGCCCAGCAGCCAGCCTTTTTCCTGCAGTACCTCGAGCACATAGCGGTCGCCCACCTTGGCGCGCTCGAAGGCGATGCCCATCCGCTTGAAGGCCACCTGCAGCGCCATGTTGGTCATGAGGGTGCCGACCGCGCCGGCCACCGGGCCGGTGGCCAGCCGGTCCTTGACCATGAGGTACAGCAGCTCGTCGCCGTTGTAGATGCGCCCGCCCGCGTCCACCATCAACAGCCGGTCGGCATCGCCATCGAGCGCAATGCCGAGATCGGCGTTATACGTGCGCACCGCTTCCGACAAGGCTTGCGGCGCGGTGGCACCGCACTTGTCGTTGATATTCAGGCCATTGGGCTTGTTGGCGATGCTGATGACTTCGGCGCCCAGTTCATGAAACACGTGCGGCGCGATGTTGTAGGCCGCGCCATGGGCGCAATCGACCACCAGCGTCATGCCGTGCAGGTCGAGCGCATTGGGGAAGCTGCTCTTGCAGAACTCGATGTAGCGGCCCTGGGCATCGTCCAGCCGGCGCGCCTTGCCCAGTTTTTCGGACGATACGCATTCCATCGGCTGCTCGAGCGCGGCCTCGATATCGGCCTCGACCGTGTCGGGCAACTTGTTGCCGGTGGCCGAGAAGAACTTGATACCGTTATCGTGAAACGGATTGTGCGAGGCCGAGATCACGATCCCGGCCGACAGCCGCAGCGCGCGCGTGAGATAGGCCACCGCCGGGGTCGGCACCGGCCCGGCCAGCATCACATCCACGCCGGCCGCTGCCAGTCCGGCCTCCAGCGCGGCCTCCAGCATGTAGCCCGAGATGCGGGTGTCCTTGCCGATCAAGACCGTGGGCCGCGCCGCCCCATCGCGCGACTTGGCCAGCACGCGCCCGGCGGCGTAGCCCAGGCGCATGACGAAATCGGGCGTGATGGGTGCGGTGCCGACGCGACCGCGTATGCCATCGGTGCCAAAATATTTTGCTGCCATGTTCCGTTCTCCAAATGCTCCGTCGTCTGTCGTTGTCGACACCGACAGGCGGTCTCCATCGAATTATTGCGGCGGGCGTCCCGCCTGCCACATCGCCAGCGCGTCGACCGTCTCGGCGACGTCGTGCACGCGGACGATCATGGCCCCTTGCTGGGCCGCGGCCAAGGCCGCTCCGACGCTGCCGGCCATGCGCTTGTCGACCGGCTTGCCGGTGACCGCGCCCACCATCGACTTACGCGACATGCCCGCCAACAGCGGTAGCCCGAGCCGGTCGATCAGTTGCCGGGTCTGCTGCAGCAGTGCCAGATTATGCGCCAAGGTCTTGCCAAATCCAAAGCCCGGATCGATGCAGATGCGTTCGCGGGCGATGCCTGCCGCGCTCATCTGCTGCACCCGCTGCAGCAGGAACTGGCCCACCTCGTCCACCACATCGTCGTAGTACGGCTCCTGCTGCATGGTCTGCGGCTGGCCCTGCATGTGCATCACGCACAGGCCGGCCTCGCTGTCACGCACCGCTTCGATGGCGCCCTCGGCACGAAAGCCGTTGATATCGTTGATCATGTCGACCTCGGCCAGCAGCGCCTGGCGCATCACGGCAGGCTTGTAGGTGTCGATCGACAAGGGCTTGCCGCAATCGCGCAGCGCATAGATGATCGGCATGACGCGCTCGAGCTCCTGTTCCAGCGACAGCGGCGCGATGCCGGGACGGGTCGATTCGCCACCGATGTCGATGATGTCGACGCCGTCGGCGATCATCTGCTCGGCATGCGAGAGGGCGAACTCGAGCTTGGCGTGGCGCCCGCCGTCGGAAAAGGAGTCCGGCGTGACATTGAGAATGCCCATCACCAGCGGTCGGCGCCCCGGCGCCATCGGCAGTCGGAACCTGCCGCATTTCAGAAATGCTTGTGTCATCAGTTCTCGATATCGGTCTGTTCGGTATTGCCCTGTCGGCTACGGCCGCGCTTGTGCATCAGACGGAAAAAAGGGCGAGGATTTCTCCTCGCCCTTTTTTGCCTGCCGCCGTGACGGCCGGCAATCAGGCGGGTGCGGTGGCCGTCGGCGTTACATCGCCGGGGCGATTGTCGGACGACGACTTCTTGGTCGGCACACCATTGCGCGGCGGACGCGGCTCGTCGCCGTTCATGATGTCGTTGACCTGGTCGGCGTCCAGCGTTTCCCAGTCGAGCAGCGACTTGGCCATCACGTCGACCTTCTCGCGGTTGTCTTCCAGCAGCTTGCGCGCCAGCGCATATTGCGTGTCGAGAATGGTGCGGATCTCGGCATCGACCTTTTGCTGGGTCGCCTCGGACACGGTCTTGGCAGACATGCGCCCGAAATAGGCATCCTGCTCGGAGTCTTCGTAGACCATCGTGCCCAGCGTCTCGGACATGCCATAGCGGGTGACCATGGCACGCGCCAGCTTGGTGGCGCGCTCGAAGTCGTTGGACGCGCCGGTCGACATCTGGTGCATGAAGATCTCCTCGGCGATGCGGCCACCGAACAGGATGGAGATTTCCTCCAGCATCTTGTCCTTGTACATGTTGACCCGATCATGCTCGGGCAACTGCCAGGTCAGGCCCAGCGCATAGCCACGCGGCATGATGGTGACCTTGTGCACCGGATCGGCCTTGGGCAACAGCTTGGCCACCACCGCGTGACCGGACTCGTGGTAGGCGGTATTGCGACGCTCTTCCTCGCGCATGACGGCCGACTTGCGTTCCGGGCCCATGACGATCTTGTCCTTGGCGTCCTCGAAGTCCTGCATCTCGACCAGGCGCTTGTTGCGACGGGCGGCAAACAGCGCTGCCTCGTTGACCAGGTTGGCCAGGTCGGCACCCGAGAAACCGGGGGTACCACGGGCCAGGATGTCGGCCTTGACGTCAGGCGCGATAGGCACCTTGCGCATGTGCACGTACAGGATCTGTTCGCGGCCGCGGATGTCGGGCAGGCCCACCATCACCTGGCGGTCGAAACGACCCGGGCGCAGCAGCGCCTTGTCGAGCACGTCGGAACGGTTGGTGGCGGCGATGACGATGACGCCGGAGTTGGCCTCGAAACCGTCCATCTCGACCAGCATCTGGTTCAGGGTCTGTTCACGTTCGTCGTTGCCGCCGCCCATGCCGGCGCCGCGATGGCGACCGACGGCGTCGATTTCGTCGATGAAGATGATGCAGGGCGCGTGCTTCTTGGCGTTCTCGAACATGTCGCGAACCCGCGATGCGCCCACGCCGACGAACATTTCGACGAAGTCCGAACCGGAGATGGTGAAGAAAGGCACCTTGGCTTCGCCGGCAATGGCACGCGCCAGCAAGGTCTTGCCGGTACCCGGAGGACCGACCATCAGCACGCCGTGCGGAATACGACCGCCCAGCTTCTGGAACTTGGTCGGATCGCGCAGGAACTCGACCAGCTCCTGGACTTCTTCCTTGGCTTCGTCGCAACCGGCGACGTCGGCGAAGGTCACCGAGTTGCTGTTCTCGTCGAGCATGCGCGCCTTGGACTTGCCGAAGGAGAACGCCCCGCCCTTGCCGCCGCCCTGCATCTGGCGCATGAAGAAGATCCACACGCCGATCAGCAACAGCATCGGGAACCACGAGATGAACACCTGCGACAGGAACGATTGCTCTTCCGGCTGCTTGACGTCGAACTTGACGCCATTGTTGAGCAGGTCACCGACCAGACCGCGATCCAGGTAGGTGGCTGCGGTCTTGACCTTGGTGCCGTCTTGCGTGGTGGCAACGATGGTACGGTCTTCGATGGTCGCGTCCTTGATGTGACCGGCCTTCACCTCGCTGATGAAATCCGAATACGCGATCGACTTTGCACCCGAAGCAACGCTGCGGCTGTCGAACTGTTTGAATACCATAAACAGGACGAGTGCAATGACTACCCAGATGGCAGCCTTGGAAAACATGTTGTTCACTGGAACTCCTCCGACGCGAAGCGCGCCACGTTGCCTTTGTATCCCGGGATTTTACCCGGATTCAATTACCCTTACTAGGAAACCACCCGCCATTGCGTGCGACACCGCAACGCGACAATAAGTTTAATCGCGTATCGTTGTCGAACGGCACCGGGTCCGCACCCTCATTGTTATCAGAGTGGCATCGAACGGGTGGCATCAAAAGGCACGCTGGCCGTCACCTCGGCATCGCTACCTGCCATCATGACGACTCCCGTCAATCGATATTGTGGCGGGAACACCCAAAACAAGACCGAAGAGCGGCTATCTGCCGATAAATGTCGCGTGTCGGCTTACTTTATCGCAGCTTTCAGCGCGGGTTCTTCAGGATTTTCCCCAGCAGGAATATTTCGGACGACTTGTCGCGGCTGGCCTTGGGCTTCTTCGACGTCACGGTCTTGAACTCGGCCCTGAACTTGTGCAGCAGTTCGTTATAGCCGGTGCCGTTGAAACACTTCACCAGCAAGGCGCCGGACGGCTTCATGTGGACCTGTGCGAATTCGATGGCCAGGTCGATCAGATGCTCGACCCGGGCCGCGTCGGCAATGGCCACTCCCGACAGGTTGGGCGCCATGTCCGACAGCACCAGATCGACGCGGCGCCCGTCCAGCACTGCCTCCAGCTCGGCCAGCAAGGCTTCCTCGCGAAAGTCGCCCTGGATGAAATGGACGTCGGCGATCGGTTCCATGGGCAGCATGTCGAGCCCGATGACGGTACCGTGGATGCCCCCCCCCTCGGCGCCAGCCAGCTTGTTGCGCACGTATTGCGACCAGCTGCCCGGGGTCGAGCCGAGGTCGACGATGACCTGCCCGGGCTTGATCAGGCGTTCGTCCTCGTCGATTTCCTTGAGCTTGTAAGCCGCCCGCGCACGATAACCTTCCTTTTGCGCCAGCTTGACGTAAGGATCGTTGATATGGTCGTGCAGCCAGTTTTTGTTTAATTTGTTCTTTGCCATTCGCGTAGAATACTGGTTTTATCTCTTTCAGGGACGGCTTGGCACTACCGCGCCGCCCCGCCATCGCATTCCCATGTTGAAACTTACCCCCGCCGAGCGCAGCGAACTGCGCGCCCAAGCACATGCGCTGAACCCTGTCGTGATCGTCGGCGAAAGCGGCTTGTCCGAATCGGTCCTCAAGGAAATCGACAACAGCCTCAATTTCCACGGCCTGATCAAGGTGCGTGTATTCGGCGACGACCGCGAGGCACGCATCGGCATCTACGACGCCATCTGCGAACAGCTCGATGCGGCGCAGGTGCAACACATCGGCAAACTGCTGGTCATCTATCGCCCCAAGAAGGACGAAGAAAAGAAGAAGTCGGCCGGCGCCAAGGGCGGCCTGCGTGAAGTCACCATCGTCAAGACCCACACCACCAAGCGCCCGACCGTCAACAAGGTCATGCTCAAGGGTAACGAACGGGTCACGGCCGGCGGCAATATCCGCAAGGCCAAGCCGCGCCAGCGCAGCACCAAGAAACCCGGCGCCTGATGCCGCGGGGCGAATCGCGATTCGCCCCGGCCTGCAAAATACAATGCCCGCTGATGCGGGCATTTTCGTTCTCCGACTCACCGGCGCCGATCGATGCCGGCGTCGGTTCAGACCGTCACGCCGTCAGACGTAACGCACTTCCAGGATTTCGTATTCCTTGATGCCCGACGGCGCTTCCACGGCCACCACGTCGCCGGCGCTCTTACCGATCAGGGCCCGCGCGATGGGCGAGGTCACAGACACCTTCGAGACCTTGATATCGGCCTCGTCCAGACCGACGATCTGGTAGGTCACCTTCTCGCCGCTGTCGAGGTTTTCCAGGTCGACGGTAGAAGCAAACACCACCCGGCCTTCGGCGTTGAGCTCGGTCGGATCGACGATCTGCGCCGCACCCAGCTTGCCTTCCAGGTCGGCGATGCGGCCTTCGATGAAGGCTTGCCGCTCCTTGGCCGATTCGTACTCGGCGTTTTCCGACAGGTCGCCCTGCGCGCGCGCTTCGGCGATCGCATTGATGACGTCGGGACGTTCTTTGGTTTTCAATCGTTGCAGTTCTTCCTTGAGGAGTTCTGCGCCACGCTTGGTAAGGGGAACTGTGCTCATAAGTCTCTTGCTAAAGGTTAGGGAATTCCGGAAAACGCCGGATGATCCAACGGTCCCGATACAAAACAAAAAAAAAGACCCCGCCGCCGTCAGGCGACCGACTCTTGTCTTTACGGGGAAGCACCTTGTTGATGAAGCAGGTGCCGGCGAAGTAGTTCCACCGGCCTTCACCCAACACGCCCATTTGCTGGCAAACCTGGCGGGCGCCTTCTACAAGGCGCTCCAAAAGTCACAGAGGGCATCGATTGCTCAGATGCCCTCTGGACTTGCCGGCAATTAGTTCTTGTCGGCAAGGTAACGTGTTGTGGGTTTAGTGTATAGCTTTATGGAGACCTTGTAAATCGTAGACGTCCAGCGCCTCCAATTGACGCATGCCCTGGATGGCCGCTTCGGCGCCGGCGATGGTGGTGAAGGTCGTCACGCGCGCAGCCAGCGCCGAGGTACGGATGGCACCCGAGTCGGCAATCGCGTTGCGCTTTTCTTCCACCGTGTTGACCACCAGCGCGATCTCGTTGTTCTTGACCATGTCGACGATGTGCGGACGCCCTTCGACCACCTTGTTGACCGTGGTCACGGCAATGCCGGCGGCGCTGATGGCCGCTGCAGTGCCCTTGGTCGCCACCACCGAGAAGCCCAGCGCCACCAGGTCGCGCGCCACTTGCACGGCGCGCGGCTTGTCGTTGTTCTTGACGCTGAGGAACACCTTGCCCGAGGTCGGCAGCTTGACGCTGGCGCCCAGCTGCGACTTGACGAAGGCTTCGCCGAAGGTCTTGCCCACGCCCATGACTTCGCCGGTCGACTTCATCTCGGGGCCGAGGATGGTATCGACGCCCGGGAACTTGACGAACGGGAACACCGCTTCCTTGACGCTATAGTAAGGCGGCACCACCTCGTTCTTGATGCCCTGGCTGTCGAGCGACTGCCCGACCATGCAGCGCGCCGCGATCTTGGCCAGTTGCAGCCCGGTGGCCTTGGACACGAACGGTACCGTACGCGAGGCGCGCGGGTTGACTTCGAGCACGAACACGGTGTCGACCGTCTTGCCGTCGACCTCGGCCTGCTGGATCGCGAACTGGACGTTCATCAGGCCCACCACGTTGAGGCCCTTGGCCATCAGCGCGGTCTGGCGCTTCAGTTCATCGATGGTGTCCTTGGACAGCGAGTACGGCGGCAACGAGCAGGCCGAGTCGCCCGAGTGCACACCAGCCTGTTCGATGTGTTCCATCACGCCGCCGATGAAGGTGCGTTCGCCATCCGAGAGGCAGTCGACGTCGACTTCGATGGCGTCGTTGAGGAAGCGATCCAGCAACACCGGCGAATCGTGCGAGACCTTCACGGCCTCGCGCATGTAGCGCTCGAGGTCGCGCTGCTCGTGGACGATTTCCATCGCGCGGCCACCCAGCACGTAGGATGGGCGCACCACCAGCGGGTAACCGATTTCCTGCGCCAGGCGCAGCGCATCGGCTTCGGTACGGGCGGTGCGGTTGGGCGGCTGGCGCAGGCCCAGGTCCTGCAGCAGCTTCTGGAAGCGCTCGCGGTCTTCGGCCGCATCGATCATGTCGGGCGAAGTGCCGACGATAGGCACGCCATTGGCTTCGAGGTCCAGCGCCAGCTTGAGCGGCGTCTGGCCGCCGTATTGCACGATCACGCCGTACGGCTTCTCGATGTCGACGATCTCCAGCACGTCTTCCAGCGTCAGCGGCTCGAAGTACAGGCGGTCGGAGGTGTCGTAGTCGGTCGAGACGGTTTCCGGGTTGCAGTTGACCATGATGGTTTCGTAGCCGTCATCGCGCATCGCCAGCGCCGCATGGACGCAGCAATAGTCGAATTCGATGCCCTGGCCGATACGGTTGGGACCGCCGCCCAGCACCATGATCTTCTTCTTGTCGGTAGGATTGGACTCGCACTCCTCGTCGTAGGTCGAATACATGTAGGCGGTGTTGGTCGAGAACTCGCCGGCGCAGGTATCGACGCGCTTGAAGACCGGGCGCACGCCCAGCTTGTGGCGCTGCTGGCGCACTTCGGTGTCGGTGGTCTTGAGCAACTTGGCCAGGCGCCGATCGGAGAAACCCTTCTGCTTCAACTGGAACAGCGTGGCGCGGTCGAGCGCGGTCAGCGAGGCTTCCTTCTCGAGCCACAGTTCGATGTCGACGATCTCCTTGATCTGCGAGAGGAACCAGCGGTCGATGTGGGTCAGCGCATGCACTTCTTCCAGCGAGAAACCCTGGGCGAAGGCATCGCCCACGTACCAGATGCGGTCGGGACCGGGCTCGCCCAGCTCTTCCTCGATGGTCTCGCGGTCGGTGGTCTTCTCGTTCATGCCGTCGACGCCCACTTCCAGGCCGCGCAACGCCTTCTGGAACGATTCCTGGAAGGTACGGCCGATGGCCATGACTTCGCCGACCGACTTCATCTGGGTCGTCAGATGCTTGTCTGCCTGCGGGAATTTCTCGAACGCGAAACGCGGGATCTTGGTCACCACGTAATCGATCGAGGGCTCGAACGAGGCCGGGGTCGCGCCACCGGTGATCTCGTTGCGCAACTCGTCGAGCGTGAAGCCCACCGCCAGCTTGGCGGCGATCTTGGCGATCGGGAAGCCGGTCGCCTTCGATGCCAGCGCCGACGAACGCGACACGCGCGGGTTCATCTCGATGACGATCATGCGGCCGTCGGCCGGATTGACCGAGAACTGCACGTTGGAGCCACCGGTGTCGACGCCGATCTCGCGCAGCACCGCCAGCGAGGCGTTACGCATGATCTGGTATTCCTTGTCGGTCAGCGTCTGCGCCGGCGCCACGGTGATCGAGTCGCCGGTGTGCACGCCCATCGGGTCCAGGTTCTCGATGGAGCATACGATGATGCAGTTGTCGGCCTTGTCGCGCACCACTTCCATCTCGTACTCCTTCCAGCCGATCAGCGATTCCTCGATCAGCAGTTCGGAGGTGGGCGAGGCTTCCAGGCCGCGCTTGCAGATGGTCTCGAATTCCTCGGCGTTGTAGGCAATACCGCCGCCGGTGCCGCCCATGGTGAACGAGGGACGGATGATCACCGGGAAGCCCAGGGTCTTCTGCACGGCCCACGACTCTTCCATCGTGTGCGACACGCCGGAACGGGCCGAACCGAGACCGATCTTGGTCATCGCATCCTTGAACTTGGAACGGTCTTCGGCCTTGTCGATGGCTTCCGGCGAGGCACCGATCAGTTCGCACTTGTACTTGTCGAGCACGCCGTGGCGATGCAGGTCGAGCGCGCAGTTGAGCGCGGTCTGGCCGCCCATGGTCGGCAGGATCGCATCCGGCTTTTCCTTGGCGATGATGCGTTCGACCACCTGCCAGGTGATCGGCTCGATGTAGGTGACGTCGGCCATCTCGGGGTCGGTCATGATGGTCGCCGGATTGCTGTTGACCAGGATCACCTTGAAGCCTTCCTCGCGCAAGGCCTTGCAGGCCTGGGCGCCGGAATAGTCGAACTCACAGGCCTGGCCGATGATGATCGGGCCGGCGCCAATGATGAGGATGCTTTTTATGTCGTTACGCTTAGGCATTTTGTTTCTTCTCCATCATCGCCACGAATTTGTCGAACAGGGGGGCGATGTCATGCGGTCCAGGGGATGCTTCGGGGTGACCCTGGAAGCAGAATGCGGGTTGGTCGGTGCGCTCGAAACCTTGCAGCGAACCATCGAACAGCGAGACGTGGGTCACGCGGCAGTTGGCCGGCAGGGTGGCCTGGTCAACCGCAAAACCGTGGTTCTGCGAGGTGATCATCACCTGCTTGGTGTCGAGGTCCTGCACCGGGTGGTTGGCGCCATGGTGACCGAACTTCATCTTCAGCGTCTTGGCGCCGGAGGCCAGCGCCATGATCTGGTGACCCAGGCAGATGCCGAAGGTCGGGATGCCGCGCTCGATCAATTCCTTCGAGGCTGCGATGGCATAGTCGCAGGGCTCCGGATCGCCCGGACCGTTGGACAGGAACACGCCATCGGGATTGAGCGCCAGCGCCTCGGCGGCGCTCGCCTGCGCCGGCAGCACGGTAACCTTGCAGCCGCGCTCGGCCAGCATGCGCAGGATGTTGAACTTGATGCCGTAGTCGAACGCCACCACGTGGAACTTGGGGGTGATCTGCTGGCCATAGCCGCGACCCAGCTTCCATTCGGTCTCGGTCCAGTTGTAGGCCTTGGTGGTCGACACGACCTTGGCCAGGTCCATGCCGGCCAGGCCGGGCCAGGCGCGCGCCAGTTCCAGCGCCTTGGCGGTAGCCGCCTCGACATCGGCCTCACCGGCGACGATGGCGCCGTTCTGGGCACCCTTCTCGCGCAGGATGCGGGTCAGCTTGCGGGTATCGATGCCGGCGATGGCGACGATGCCATCCTGGGCCAGGTATTCCGACAGCGACTGCTGGCTGCGGAAGTTCGACACCAGGCGCGGCAGGTCCTTGATGATCAGGCCGGCGGCGTGGATGCGGCTGGCCTCGACGTCTTCACGATTGACACCGGTGTTGCCGATGTGGGGATAGGTGAGCGTGACGATCTGGCTGTTGTAGCTGGGATCGGTCAGGATTTCCTGGTAACCGGTCATTGCGGTATTGAACACCACTTCGCCGGTCGTGTTGCCAGCGGCGCCGATGGAAAATCCGTGGAAGACAGACCCGTCTGCGAGGGCGAGCACGGCCGGAATCGCGGGACCGGAAAGAAGAGGCAGCAAGGGTAACTCCTGAGATGGTTACCGCCGCTGGATGACCGGGAGACCTCGTACACCAGACCGACCGGCGCGCACCCCGGGATTCGGGCGAATCGGGATGTTGGCCTGCGGGAACGAGGTGGAGATATGGTATGCGCTACGGCGGAATTTAAATTTGGCTAAACCGCACAATTATAGCGTAAGCGGGCTCTCACGGCAAACCCGGGGCGCGGGGTTTTGCCATGCCACCCGCCCGATGAGGCAGAAACGACAAGAGTTGCCGGCCGGACAATCCGACCGGCGCTGACGATGATTACAGGCCCAGCGCGGCAATGCCCGCCTTGGCGATCTGCACGTCTTCGGACGACTTCACGCCCGACACGCCGACCGCGCCGACCACATGGCCGTCGACCACGATAGGCACGCCGCCTTCCAGCAGGCCATCCAGGGTCGGTGCGCTGATGAACGAGAAGCGGCCGTTGTTGATCATGTCTTCATAGATCTTGGTCTCTCGGCGGCCCAGCGCTGCGGTGCGCGCCTTGCCCGGGGCGATATGCGACGAGATCGGCGCGGTGCCGTCGAGGCGCTGCAGCCAGAGCGGGTGGCCGCCATCGTCGACGATGGCGATGGCCACGGCCCATTTGTTGGCAATGGCCTCGGCTTCGGCGCCAGCGGCGATCTTCTTGACGTCTTCCAGCGTCAGAAATGGTTTGGTTTGCATGTTTACTCCGGTGTGCTCAACAATTCGAACGCTGATTGTACGGTGATAAATCCGTTTTGACATCTTCCCATTGCTGAGCGATTTTCACGCACCACACCCGCGCGGCGCGATGCCGGGATTCCCACAAGCCGACGTAAATTATTTACACGCCAAAAAATTTTTTTGCCGCGCGTAGGAAAAACCCTTACTGGGAAGACATGCCGGATCGGTGCCCCATGCCCCGCAAACGATATCAAACTTATAAGCTGGCACGAAATTAGCTTTTGACAGCACGTAAGAATTCACTTACAGTCCCGCAATCCTGCCTATGAGAGGATCTTGATGACTCTACGCCGCACCGACCGACTCCGACGCCAATCCCTGCGAGCGTGCGTGCTCGCGGCCGGACTGTGGTTCAGTGGTGCAGCGTTTGCCGCCGACCTGTCACTGGCGGCCCAGGATCTCCCCCCTCCCCAGGCACAATCCCCGCAAGCCCAACAGCAGATCAGCAAGACCAATCTTGCGATCGCGCGCCTGCAAGACATCACCAACCGCGCCTCCGAACTGGCCACGCAAGCCCTGGCCATGCTGGGTATCAACTATCGCTACGGCGGCAATTCGCCCGATACCGGCCTCGACTGCAGCGGCCTGGTGCGATATGTCTTCAAGGAAGCCTTGGGCACCGACCTGCCCCGCACCTCGGCCGAGATCAGCCGGGTGGGCGAAAAAGTCGGCAAGTCGGACCTGCAGGTGGGTGACCTGGTGTTCTATAACACCCTGCGCCGCGGCTTCTCGCACGTGGGTATCTACATGGGCGATGGCAAGTTCATCCATTCGCCATCGGCCGGTGGCCAGGTCCGCATCGAAAGCATGGACGAATCGTACTGGAAGAAGCGCTTCAATGGTGCACGCCGTATCGCCGCTGGTGAAGAAGA
Organism: Herbaspirillum sp. YR522; assembly: GCF_000282575.1. Classification (GTDB taxonomy): domain Bacteria; phylum Pseudomonadota; class Gammaproteobacteria; order Burkholderiales; family Burkholderiaceae_D; genus Herbaspirillum. Next base: position 28,864 of record NZ_AKJA01000153.1, read on the forward strand.
GTCCAAATAAGCACCGCTCCGATGCACTGAAAACATGCCGCCCCGATCTATCCGGGCGGCATTTTCGTTTCGACACGTTAATTTCCGGTTCATCCGTCACCGTCGAGCGGGCTCGACAGCCCGCAATCAGCACGCCCTGCTACATTGCGCGCTGCACGCGCAGCCCACGGCTACGGCTGATCGGTCGTCGACGCCGTCCTGCTCAATTCCCCTGCAGCAGCTTCAATTTACGCTTGATCTCCGGCATGGCGGCCATGGCGGCCTGCTCGCCAGCCAGGATCGCCACGTTGCGGCTGGCGAAGTCGCTGCCCTTCATGGCGCCCAGGCCCGGTTGCAGCACGATGTCGGCATTCTGCAATTCGTACTGGTTGATGGTCTGGCCCATGATGGCGAAGGTCTGCAACAGCACATCGACCGAACTGCTGGCGGCCTGTGCCTCGGGCTGGGCCGAGATATTGACCGCAATGACGAAGTCGGCACCCATCTGGCGCGCAAAACGCACCGGCACCGGCGCCACCAATCCCCCATCCACATAATAGTGTTCACCGATCCTGACCGACTGGAACACACCCGGCACCGCCGACGAAGCCCGCACGGCAACGCCGGCATTGCCGCGCTGGAACAGGATCGGCTGCCCCGTCTTGAGGTCGGTGGCCACTGCGCCGAACGGGATCTTGAATTTCTCGATGGTCAGGTTGCCCAGCGTACGATTGACGTAGTTCTGCACGCCCTCGCCCTTGAGCACGCCGGCTACCTTGGCAAAGAACGGCACCGACCAGTCCGAGATGGTGGCTTCGTCCATCTGCAAGGCCAGCTTCTGCAACGCGAAACCATCGTTGCCGGCGGCATACAAGGCACCCACCAGGCTGCCGGCGCTGGTGCCGGCAACGACATCGGCCTCGATGCCCTGCGATTGGAGCGCCTTGATCACGCCGATATGCGCAAAGCCACGCGCAGCACCGCCCCCCAGGGCCAGGCCGATCCTGACCTTGCGCGGCGCCAGTGCGCTCGCTTCGGCCGGGGTCGCGCTGGCCACGACGGCCGGCTTGCTGCCTGCCGTGCCCGGCAACCAGGCGGTCGTGCCGCAACCGGCCAGCACAATGACGAAGGTGGCGATGGTCGCCAGGCGGAACAAATTGCGCATCGAGAAATACCGGAAATAGTCGTTGAAGCGGCACGCCTGCAGCGCGCGCCGGAGCCGTATTCTACTGCAGCCGGGGAGCGCGCCTGGTGTAGAATTCCGCCGCTCGCGACTGCATGTCGCTCTCCCTCCTTGCCACGTTGAAACATCAATGAACATCGTCATCAACGAAGAACTGCAGAAGTACATCGATCCCCTCACCCCCAACGAATACGCGGCGCTGGAGCGCAGCATCCTGGCCGAAGGCTGCCGCGATGCGCTGGTGCTGTGGGGCGAAGTACTGGTCGACGGCCACAACCGGTTCGAAATCTGCAGCAAGTACGAACTGCCCTACAAGACCGTCCAGAACGACAGCTTCGCCTCGCTCGACGATGTGCTGCTGTGGATGATCGACAACCAGCTCGGCCGCCGCAGCGTGTCCGACTTCCAGCGCGGCATGCTGGCGCTGCGCAAGCGCGACATCATGGCGGCCCGCACCCGGGCCGCGACCAAGCCCGTCGCCAGCGACGAAGCCGTCGCCGCCGATGCCGATGCCGGCGAGCCTGCCGCAAGCAGCGACGACCCACCGTGGGAGTCCAGTGGCGAGCCGATCAAGACCCGCGACGACATCGCCCGTGCCGCCGGCATCAGCACCACCACCATCGGCCAGATCGACCGCATCCGCAAGACCGCGGCGCCCGAACTGGTCGAGGCGGTGCGCACCGGCGCCATTTCGATCAATGCCGCCGCCGCGGTCGCCTCGCTGCCCAGCGATGCCCAAGTCACCGCCGTGGCCGGCGGCAAGAAGGAATTGCGCGAAGCCGCCAAGAAAGTGCGCGACCAGAAGGCGGCCACCCGTACCCCGCGCGCGCCCAAGGCCGGCGATGTCGCCGTGCCGGGCAGCCAGGTCGCCATCGACGACCATCTCGAGAATGAAGTCACGGCCGCCCTGCGCCGTGAAGTGGCCGCATTGCAGGCGCGCATCGCCCAGCTGACGCAACACAACCAGGGGCTGCAGGCCGAACTGGCCCTGATCAAGGGCACGGCGGCCTGAGCCGATGGCAACCTTCACCCTGGCCGCACGCGTCGACATCGAACTGGACATCCGCAAGAGCCGCTTCATCGGCATCGTCATGCCGGTGACCGACCGTGCCGCGGCGATGCAGGAGATCGATCGCATGCGCCAGGCCCATCCCAATGCCACCCACGTTTGCTGGGCGCTGATGGCAGGCGGGCAATCGGGTATGTCCGATGATGGCGAGCCCTCGGGCACCGCCGGCCGGCCGATGCTCGAAGTGCTGCGCCACCACGAACTCGACGCCGCTCTGGCCATGGTGGTGCGCTACTACGGTGGCATCAAGCTGGGCGCCGGTGGACTGGTACGCGCCTACACCGATGCCATCGCCACCGCGCTCAAGCAGGCGCCGCGCATCGAGCGGGTGGCGCAGGCCGAACTCGAGATCGGTATCGGCTACGCCGCCGAACCGCAATTGCGCCACTGGCTGGCGCAGCACAAGTACCCATTGCTCGACAGCCATCACGACGCCCTGGTGCACCTGCGCCTGCGGCTGCCGGCGGCCGACCTGGAGCAGGCCGAGGAAACCATCCGGCGCATGGCGTCGAACGCCTCGATCAAGCGCACCATCTGATCCGTGCAATGCCGGTCGCCCACTGCCGGTCGCTCGCCCTCGGCGCGACGAAGACAATGCGGCGCGCAACGGGTGCGACCCTGGCTTGACGCGGCGCCCATCACGTAATAATATAAGTTACATGAAACGCAGCGATCGACTTTCCATTGCCCTGCACATCCTGTTGCACATGGGCCAACGTGCCGACACCCCGATGACCTCGGACCAGATTGCCGGCTGGGTGGGCACCAATCCGGTGGTCATACGGCGCACCTTCGCCGGCCTGCGCGATGCCGGCATCGTGGCGTCGTCCAAGGGCCATGGCGGCGGCTGGACATTGGCGCGCGGCCTGGACCAGATCAGCCTGCACCAGGTGCAACAGGCGCTGGGCGAACGCCTCATCACGCTCGGTGCGCGCGACGAGTCGCCTGGCTGCCTGGTCGAGATCGCCGTGCATCGCGCGCTCGACGATGCGCTGGAAGAAGCCAATCGACTGCTCGACCAGCGCCTGGCCGGTGTCACGCTGGCCGACCTGGCCCATTCGATGGGCCCCCATTTCAAGTTGGGCCACCCCACCCAGCACTAGGCCATCTACATCGTCTTCCGCTTGTCGCGCCGCATCCCGCAGGCGCGGGGGTGCCCTTGCGCCCGTCTTTTTCGAACACACTTCAACAGAGGAGAATTCCATGCGATTCGATGTCATCGTGGTCGGCGCCAGTTTCGCCGGTGCCTCGGCCGCCATGCAACTGGTACGCGCCCGGCGCAAGGTATTGATGATCGATGCCGGCCAGCCGCGCAACCGCTTCGCCGCCGCCGCGCACGGCTTTCTCGGGCAGGACGGCGTGGCGCCCCACGTGATCATGGCCACCGCCATCGAGCAGTTGCTGGCCTACCCCACCTTCGAACTGGCAGTGGCGCATGCCGAACAGGCCCAGGCCATGCCCGACGGCGTGCGCGTGACGCTGGAAGACGCTCGCGCCTTCACGGCCGCGCGCCTGATCCTGGCTACCGGGGTGCGCGACGAATTGCCGGCCATCCCCGGTTTGGCGCAACGCTGGGGACGCACCGCCGTGCACTGTCCCTACTGCCACGGCTATGAGCTTGGCGATCGCCAGCTGGGCGTGATCGCCACCACGCCGCTGTCGGCGCACCAGGCCATCATGCTGCCCGATTGGGGGCCGACCACCTATTTCACGCAGGGCGAATTCGAACCGCAAGAGCAGGAAGCCAGCCTGATGGAAAAGCGCGGCGTGCGCATCGAGCGCACACCGGTCGTCGAACTGCTGGGCGCCGCGCCCGAGATCGAGGCGGTGCGCCTGGCCGATGGCCGCACGGTGGCCATCGGTGGTCTGTTCGTCGGTCCCAGGGTACACATGGCCAGCCCGTTGGCGATGCAACTGGGCTGCGCCTTCGAGCAAGGGCCGATGGGCCCCTTCATCCAGACCGATGCCATGCGCCAGACCTCGGTGACGCATGTCTTCGCCGCTGGCGACGCCGCCGCCGCATTCCATAACGCAACCATGGCCGCGGCCTCGGGAGTGATGGCCGGCGTCAGCGCGCACAGGTCGCTGATGATGGCCTGAGGCGGCCACCTCGTGCATCACATGCCCCGGGCTACATTCCCATGTAGCGCCCGGGCCGGTGGTTCATCGCAATGACCAGGTTGGCGGCCACCGCGCCCAGTATCGATGCCAGCAGCACCTTGGGCGTGACCACCAACAAGGCCAGCAGCACGATCGCCACATCCACGCCCATCTGCACCTTGCCGGCCCGTACGCCATAGCGATCCTGCAGGAACAGCGTCACGACGTTGATGCCACCCAGGCTGGCCCGGTGGCGAAACAGCACCACGAAACCGGTGCCCATCAGCAGCCCGCCGAGGATGGCGCAATAGAACAGGTCGAGCTTCTGGTACGCGATGAAATGCGGATGCATCAGCGAAAAACCGGACACCAGCGCCACCGCGCAAAAGGTCTTGCCGGTGAAGCGCGTACCCATGCGACGCAACGCAAAATAATAGAACGGCAGGTTGATGGTGAAGAAGATCACGCCGAACGGCAGCCCCGAGACATAGTGCAGCAGGAACGCCAGGCCGGCCGTGCTGCCGGTGACCAGCCCGGCATGGCTGTACATGTTTACGCCGAGCGACACGAACAGCGTGCCGACCAGCAGCGCCAGCGCATCCTCGTAAGCCCGGTGGCGCATGTCGGCCACCGGCTTGGGTGCCGACTCAGCCACGCAGCACCTCGGCCATGGCCTCGGCCACGCGCGCTACGTTGTTGTCGTTGAGGCCAGCCACGCAGATGCGTCCGCTATGCACCGCATAGACGCCGAACTCGTCGCGCAGGCGATCGACCTGGGCCGCGCTCAGGCCGGTGTAGCCGAACATGCCGTGCTGGCGCAGCAGGAAGGAGAAGTCGCGATCCGGCACCGCCGTCTCGAGCTGCGCGCCGAGCATGGTGCGCATGTCGCGCACCCGCACCCGCATCTGCTCGAGCTCGCCCTGCCATTGCAGGCGCAGTGCGGCGTCGCCCAATACCCGCGCAACGATCAGCGCGCCATGCATCGGCGGGCTGGAATAATTGCGGCGCACGGTGAGCTTCAGTTGGCCGAGCACGTTCTCGGCCTGGCCCGCCTGCGGGCAAAACACCGACAAGGCCCCAACCCGCTCGCCGTACAGCGAGAATATCTTCGAGAACGAATTGCTGAGCAAGAAGGCCATGCCGCGCCGCACGCATTCGCGCACCGGCCACACGTCCTGTTCCAGGCCCTCGGCAAAACCCTGGTAGGCCAGGTCGAAGAACGGCAGCAGGCCACGACGCTGCAGCAGGTCGATGATCTGCACCCATTGCTCGCGCAGCGGGTCGACCCCGGTCGGGTTGTGACAGCACGGATGCAGCAACACCACCGCGCCGCGCGGCAAGCCATCGAGCTTGGCCAGCATGGCGTCGAAGGCCAGGCCCTTGGTCTGCGGGTCGTAATACGGATAGCGCTCGGTGGTGAAACCGGCACCTTCGAAAATACCGATGTGGTTGTCCCAGGTCGGGTCGGGAATCCAGATGGTGGGCTGCGGGAAGAAGCGCGCAATCAGGTCGGCACCGACCTTCAATGCGCCCGATCCACCCAGCGTCTGGACTACCGCCAGGTGCTGCGCAGGCGGCAGATCGGCGCCGAACAACAGGGCCGCCACTGCATGGCGATAGGCGGCGTGGCCTTCCATCGGCAGGTAGGTGGCGGGCGTCGGCGAGGCGGCCAGCTCGAGGTCGGCCGCACGCACCGAGGACAACACCGGGATCGCGCCGTGGCCATCGGCATAGATGCCGATCGACAGGTTGACCTTGTCGGCGCGCTCGTCGCGCTGGTAGTGTTCCATCAGGCTCAGGATGGGGTCGCCGGCATAGGGCGGAAGATGGGAAAACATGTAGACCTCTCGCAAACGATGATACTGACCACGCCGGCCATTGCCGGCAACCCGTCATGGTAGCGCCACGGCGCGTGCCATCACAGGTATTTCTTCAGGCCGAAGTGATAGATGCCCACGCACACCAGGCTGATCACGGCACAGGCCATCAGGTAGTAGCTGGGGGTGATCGGGTTGCCGGTCCTGCCCACCAGCCAGGTCACCATGAAGGGCGTGAAGCCGCCGAAGATGGTGGCGCCCAGGCTGTAGCTGATGCCCATGCCGCGTACCCTGGTGGCCGGAGGGAAGATCGACGACAGCACCACGCCCAACGAACCGAAATACACCGCCTTGAGGATGCCGGCCCAGATCATGATGGCCATCATCACCCACATGGTGGGGGTGCCGATGACCCACACGAACGAATAGTAGACGGTGGCCAGCGTGAGCGTGGTCGAGATCACCATGATGCGGGTACGCCCGAAACGGTCCGCCAGCATGCCCATGAAGGGCGCGCCGACCATCAGGATCGCTCCCGACACCGCAGTGGCGGCAAACGCGGTCGACTGCGGCAGGTGCAACTGCTTGATGGCGAAGGTCGGCATGTACAACAGCATCAGGTAGGTGGCGGCGGTCGATACCGACAGGATGCCCATGGCCACCAGCACCCGCCCGACCTGCAGGCCCCAGCCGGCATCGTCGCCAGTGCCGCCCTGGACCTTGCGGGCCACCGGCACTTCATCGATATGGCGGCGGATGTACAGTCCCACCGGCGCGATCAGCAAACCGAAGGCAAACGGCAGGCGCCAGCCCCAGTCGGCAATCTGCTGCGGCGACAGCAGCCAATTGAGCAGGAACCCGGCCAGCGCGGCCAGCAAGGCGGCTGCACCCTGGCTCGAGAACTGCCAGCTGGCCATGAAGGCGCGACGCTTGGAGCCGGTCTCGGTGAGCAAGGCGGTGGCCGAGCCGAATTCGCCGCCGGCCGACAACGCCAGCAGGATGCGCGCGACCAGGATGCCGATGGGCGCCAGCACGCCGATGCTCTCGTAGGTCGGGATGACGGTGCAGATCAGGGTGCCCACCACCGTCATCGACAGCGAGACCAGCAGCGCCGGCTTGCGCCCCACCTTGTCGCCGTACCAGCCCAGCAGGATCGCGCCCAGCGGACGGAACAGATAGGACAGGCCGAAGGTGGCGAAGGTCACCAGCAGCGACACCGTGTCGTCGCCGGTCGGAAAGAACAATCTGGAAATGGTGACAGCGAAGAACCCGTAGGCGACGAAGTCGAACCATTCCAGCGCATTGCCGATGGACGAGGCGACGATCAGGCGACGGGTCTTGGCCGCCGACAGCGGCGCCGGCTCGGCCAGGTCCGCTGCGGTGGTGGGGGAAGCTGCATTCATGGAGAGGTTCCTTGTCGGTGCTAAACGTTAGTCGAGGACTGGCGACGCGCCTTGACCTGCGCGCCTTGCGCGCCCAGATCCCACAGCAGCCCAGCCATCAGTTGCAGGCCTTCACGCGCCACCGGTCCCAGCAAATGCTCGTCGGGTGCGTGCTGCGAGCACGAGGGATAGGAGTGCGGCATCCACAGCGTAGGCAGGCCCAGTGCCTGCGAGAAGCAATGATTGGGAATGGTGCCACCCAGGTTGGGCAGGATCGCCACCGGCTTGCCCGAGGTCTGTTCCATCGACGCCGCTGCCAGGCGTACCCATTCGTCGTCGGGGTCGAGCCGGGTGGCCGGCGCGCTGGCCTGCAGTTCGATGCCTACCTGTTCGAAACCGTGGGCATCGAGGTGCTGGCGCAGGTGCGCCAGGCCGTTCTCCCAATCGGTGCCGACCACGAAGCGCAATTGGAACACCGCCTGCGCCTGCGCCGGGATCGCACCTACCGGACGCGCCGCATTGCCAGCCTCGAAGGCGATCAGTTCCAGCGTATTGCAGGCAAACAGCCGCTCGGCGGGCGACAGGCCAGGCTCGCCCCAGTCCGCCGCCAGCACCGGGTCGCCCTGGTCGCCGCCGACCGGGAAATCCCGCACCAGCTCGCGCACGCGGCTGCTGACCGGGGGCGAGCGCAAGCCATCGACCAGGATCACGCCCTGCGCATCGACCAGCGACGCCACCGCATGGGCCAGCACGATGGCGGGATTGAGCAGTACACCACCCCAGTTGCCGGCGTGGTGGGCGCCGTTGCCCGGGTCCAGGGCCAGCCTGAATTGCAGCGCACCGCGCGAGCCGAGGAACAGGGTCGGCCGTGACGCCGCCAGGCGCGGACCGTCCGAGGCCAGGAACAGGTCGGCGCGCAGCGCTTGGGCGTGTTCGACACAGGCTTCCCACAGGCCGGGCGAACCGATTTCCTCGCTCATCTCGAAGATCATCTTGATGTTGTAGCCCAGCTTGCCACTGCGTGCCTGCAGCACCGCCGCCAGGGCCCCCAGGTTGACGCTGTGCTGCCCCTTGTTGTCGGCGGTGCCGCGGCCATACCAGCGCTGGCCATCCTGCTGCAGCTGCCACGGCGAGCGTTGCTGCCGCCAGCGCCCCTCCTGGCCGTTGACGACATCGCCGTGACCGTACATCAACACCGTCAATGCCCCCGGGTCCTCGATCCGGCGCGCCAGCAACAAGGGCGGTGCCTGGTCGCGGCGGTTGGGTACCAGCTCGAAGTCGAAGCCCATGGCCGCCAGGCTGCCCCCGATCTCGTCTTCGAGATAGCGCTTCAGTTCGGCGCCTCGCTCGGGGTTCTGGCTTTCGGTCGGCATCGCCACCCGCCGTTGCAGGTCATCCCGGAAATGCCCCGAATCGAAATAATCGGTGGCCAGGTCAATGGCCTTGCTGCGTGTCATGTCGAACTCCATTGCTCGTTACGGTGGGATGCGGAGCGGGTCGAGTCGCCCTCGCCGCGCCAGGTGAAGTGCATTCTAGAAGTCGTCGACAGTTCTAACAATGTCAATTTTTAAAACTTATCTTTCTCTTTTTGATAAATTAAATTATCGTGTCCGCGACCGGCTTTTCTCACACAAAACGTGCACCGTCGGCCAACAGGCTGCCTTTTATTGCCATGGAAGCAGCGCTGCACCAGTTTGAGACCGTGACAGCTTTGCGCTAATAATTTGGCTGGCTTGTTTAAATCAGAAAGATCGGATATTCCATGCAAAGTACCGTGCTGCGCTATTTCTACCAGGTCGGCCGCACCGGCTCGCTCACGGCGGCGGCCGAGCGGCTGCACGTGGCGGTGTCGGCCGTGAGCCGGCAGATTGCCAAGCTGGAAGAAGAGACCGGGGTGCCGTTGTTCGAGCGTCGTGCCCGCGGCATGGTGCTGACCCAGGCCGGCGAGGTGCTGATGTCGTATGCGCGGCGCAACCTGCTGGAGCTCGAACAGGTGCTGGCCGAGGTCAAGGGCATCAACGCCGTCGGCCAGACGCTGGTCACGGTGGCCAGCTCCGAAGGTTTCGCCTGGGACCTGCTGCCCAATGTGATGGCGCAGTTTCGCCAGCAATATCCGGGCATGCAGTTCAAGCTCAATGTGGTCGGTGCCAACCACGCCTCGCGCATGCTGGCCGACGGCGAAGCCGACATCTCGATCACCTACAGCCTGGCGCCGGTCGAGGGGCTGTCGGTGTCGTACCGTGAAGCAGCACCGATCTTCGCGCTGATGCGGCGCGACCACCCGCTGGCGCAGCGCAGGTTGCTGTCGCTGGGCGACCTGCAACCCTACCCGCTGGCATTGCCCGAGGAAAGCTCGACGGTGCGCCAGCTGTTCGACATTGCCTGCGGCATGCGCGGCCTGTTGTTTGCACCGGCCTTCACCAGTCATTCGCTGGGTGCGGTCTACCGCTTCACGCAACAATCGCAGCAGGCGGTGGCATTGGGCGGCTTTCTCACGGCCCATGGCCGCGCGGCCGAAGACGGCATGGCGCTGGTCCCGATGGCCGAGTCGGAGCTGCACCAGCGCACGCTGCAAGTACAGACCATGGCGGCGCGCAAATTGCCGCCTGCGGTGGCCGCCTTCAGCGACTTCCTGATTGCCGCGATGCGCCAGGTCGAGGTGCAGCAAGACCTGCATTCGGCCTAGTCGCCGACGCCACTGCGCCGTATCGGCAGCCTCCCTGGCCGCACCAGGCCTGCCTCAAGACCCGGGCAAGCGCTGCAGCAATGCCACGAAGGACCGCGCGGCCGGCGACAGCTCGCCGCCACGGCGCGTGACCACGCCGATGGTCTGCGACACCGACTTGAGCGTCACCGGCAGGATGCGCAGCACGCCACTGTCGACGAACATGCGCGCCACGCTGGTGGGCAGGATCGCCACCGTATCGGTGGCCTGGCGCAGGATCGCCACGCTGACGAAGGTCGATGCGGTCGAGATCGCATTGCGTGGCAGCTCCACCCCGGCCAGGTCGAGTTCGCGTTCCAGTACCGCGCGCAATGGCATCTGGCTGGGATAGGTGACCCACCGATAGCCGTTCAGGTCGGCCAGGCTGACGGCCTTGCTGCGCAGGCGCGGATGGTCGCTCGACACCACCACCGACAAGGGCTCGTCCGACAGCGGCTGATAATGGTATTTGGCGGGGTTGTCGGACACGCTGGCGCGCCCCAGCAGCAGATCGAGTTGGCCATCGTCGAGCAAACCCAGCAGGTGCACACTGGTGTCTTCGACGATATCGACCGACAGCTCGGGATGCGTCTTGTGCAAGGCGTTGACGGCCGGCACCACCAGGTCCGGCACCGCCCCCATCACGGCCCCGATCGCCAGCCGCCCGCCACGCCCCGAACGGATCTGCACCAGTTCCTCGCACAAGGCCCCGAGATCGGTGGCCATCAGGCGCGCGTGACGGATGACGCAATGGCCGAACTGGTTGGGCACCAGCCCGGCCTTGGTGCGCTCGAACAGCGTGGCATCGAGCAGCGACTCCAGCTCGGCCAGCGACTTGCTGGCGGCCGACTGCGTCATGGCCATGGCGCTGGCCGCGCGGTGCAGCGAATGATGCTCGTCGAGCGCGATGAGCAACTGCAGCTGCTTCATGCGCAGGCGGGCCAGCAGGCCAGCCAGGCGCTGGCTGTCGGGCGAGGTGCCGGGGGCGGGTCGAGGGCGCATGGTGATGAGTCGCAAAAGCGATCACGTGATGGAAAGTCTTCACTATACAGCCTCGCCGGGGGCACGTATATTCGTCGCCAGCCTGCCTCGCCACCGACTGGCGCGGCGTTGACCCATAAGGCCAGCAAGCGGCCGACAACCGGAGACCAAGTCCATGCGCACCACCCCGATCTATCGCGGCGTTTTCCCCGTCGCACCGACCATTTTCGACGACCAGGGCAAGCTCGACCTGGACGGCCAGAAGCGCGCCATCGACTTCATGATCGATGCCGGCTCCAACGGCCTGTGTATCCTGGCCAACTTCTCCGAGCAATTCGTGCTGTCCGATGAAGAGCGCACCCTGGTGCAGGACACGGTGCTCAAGCACGTGGCCGGCCGCGTGCCGGTGATCGTCACCACCACCCATTACGGCAGCCAGATCTGCGCCGAGCGCAGCCGCGCGGCGCAGGATGCGGGTGCTGCGATGGTGATGGTCATGCCGCCTTACCACGGCGCCACCTTCCGCGTGTCCGAAAAGCAGACCTATGAATTCTTCGGTCGGGTCTCCGACGCGATCGACATCCCGATCATGATCCAGGATGCCCCCGTGGCCGGCACGCCCCTGTCGGCGCCGTTCCTGGCGCGCATGGCCAAGGAGATCGCCAATGTCTCCTACTTCAAGATCGAAACCGCGGGCGCAGCCTCCAAGCTGCGCGAGCTGATCGAACTGGGCGGCGACGCCGTGGTGGGGCCGTGGGATGGCGAAGAAGCGATCACCCTGATCCCCGACCTGGACGCCGGCGCCACCGGCGCCATGACGGGCGGCGGCTATCCCGACGGCATCCGCAAGATCACCGACGCCTACTTTGCCGGCGACACCGAAAAGGCCGCCGAGCTGTACATGCAATGGCTGCCGTTGATCAACTACGAAAACCGCCAGTGCGGCCTGGCTGCCTGCAAGACCCTGATGCAGGAAGGCGGCGTGATCAAGCACGACACGCTGCGCCACCCGCAACCGCAGATGCATCCCAAGGTGCGCGAAGGCCTGATGCGCGTGGCGCGCCGGCTGGACCCACTGGTGCTGAGCTGGGGCAAGTAAGCGGGCAGTGACAGGGGCGCCGCCGCTGCTCGGGTCGCGGCCCGGGGTATCGCCGGCGCTGATCGTCCACGTTGGCCGGTGTCCAGTCCCGGGTGGCCGATCACGGTCTTGCCGCCAGGCTGTAGCCCGGCAACGGCTCGACCCCTGACGCCTCCAGCGTGGCATCGCGCAACCGCGTCAATTTGTCGCGTTCGATCGACCGCAATTCGGGATGCAGCGACAGCACCATGGCCAACTGCTGCTTGGGTGTGGCCTGGCTGATCATCAATGGCCCATAGATATCCATCTTGGACTTGATCTCCGGATAGGCCAGCAGCGCCGCCATTGCCTGCGCGCTCTGGGATTCGGTGCGCGCCGTCGCTTCGGCGTCGGTATCGCCGAAGTCGACAGCGACCATGGCCTTCGACAGCAGTTGCTCGAATTGCTCCACCTTCTGGCGTTGCGCCTCGAATGGCCCGGCATCCTTTTGCATGGCTTGGGCCAGGATCTGGACATCGCGCCCACGTTGTGCCTGGTAGTGGGCATCGAGCACCGCCGTGGTGCGCTCGCCCGGTTGCTGCTGCGCTACGCGCCCGCCAATGCGGCCTGCAATGGCTTCGGCCTGTTGCGCCTGTTGCGCCAGCAGCGCCGGCTTTGCCAATATCTTCATGCCTTGGGTGAAGCGTTCGACGAACGGCACGCCGGCGGTCGTCTCCACCGCGCCATCCGGCCGCACCCGGTTCATCACCACATGCATGCCGGATAACTGCGGCCGGTGCTGCTGCAGCTTGGCCAGGATCACGCCCAGCGGCAATTGGCTGGCCTTGAATGCAGCACTGGGATGCCGGAACTGGCCGGGGTCGACCGGCATCCACTGCCGGTCGATGGCGTCGAACATGCGTTCCAGCTTTTCATCCATCATGTCGTAGCCCGGATAGCCGTGCTGCTGCCAGGCCGCGGCATGACCCGCCATCAGGTCCAGCAACTTCACCGTCAAGCTCGCCTCGATGCCGGGCGACAGCGTATTGTTGGCCAGGAAATCGCTGGCGACCATGATCATGTCGATCGGCAGCGATTCCCGTGCCGCGTCCAAGTGGCATTTTTGGGCTGCCGTCAGCAAGGCATCCATCAGCCGGGCATTGTCCTCCGCCGGGGTATGGTGGGCCAGGTTGGCCCACGAACCGAATGCAATGGTCAACAATGCGCGTGCCTGGTCGGAATCGTCGGCATGGGCCAGCATGGTAGTCAATGCTGCAATGCGCACGCTATGCTTCACCACATCCTCATGCCGATCGGCGTCGTAGGCCTGGCGCGCCATGGTGGGCGCCATGGCGCTATCGCCGACGACCAGGTCGGTCGCCAGCTCCAGCACGGCCGTGCGCTCGTGCGGCGCCAGTTGCCCATAGCATTGGGCCAGCTGTTGCAGGGCAAACTCGCGCTCCACGCGCCACTGCGGGGGCAACGCATTGAGTTGTGCTTGCAGGTGCTGGATTCGTTCCTGCTTGCTGGGGCCTCCTGGCGGCAGCAGGTCGTAACCAGCGTTGGTCACCGGCAGCAAGGCCTCGACCAGTTCCATTCTCGCCAGCGGCTCGAACACCGTCGGCGGACCGCTGGCTGCCGGCAGCGTCGAGGCGACCGAGGCCCGACGCGATGGCGCCGTCTCCGGTGGGCGCTGCGCCGCGAACGCCTCGACCGCATCGAACAAACTGTGCAACCTGGTATGCCTGGTGTCGGTGCCGGCGGCGACGTAGCGATGAATGCGCGTGCGCATATCGTCCTCGACGCTCGATGGCGCCTGCGTGGATGGGCCGATGACCGCCGCGGCACCCGCCCCGGCCGCAGGGGACCGGGCCTGGTCATCGGTGCGCTGCGGACCCGGTTCGGCAGGCAGGCTTTGCCGATACTGGCGCGTCGCCAGCAGCAAATGCTTGAAAGCGGCTTGCCTTTGCGCAGTCGTCGTACTGAAGTTCGCTGCCGTGCCCTGATAGCCGCGCAGCGCGGCGAGGAATTGCCGTTCCTCCGCGGAGCGGGCGACATCGTGCCGGGTGACCTGTATTTCCTGGTGCAGCCTGGATGCCATGAGCTTGCCCTTGCTGGTACTTTCGGCAACGGCGGGCAAGGCGCCGGGCAACGACTCGCGCGATGGCGGCACGGGAGCATGCTGCTGCGACCCCGCCGAATGGGCGATCTGGTCGGCGACCAATGCAGCGGACAACGATACGGTTGAGCTGACGACGGCCATGAGGTAATGGAAGTAAGGGGGAGTGACCGGTGAGTGGCCGGCAAGCCCTGGGCAGTTCCATCTGCCGAGCATCGCAGCACTGCCTGCAACGCGATGGCCGCTGCTGGTAAACTGCCGCCATACCAACCTCGCCCTTGCGCCACGCCATGCCCCTGCCCGCCATTACCGAATTCCGCCTGCAATCGCCTGCTCCCGAAATCGACTACCCGCTGCCCGAGCGCCGCCTGGAAGGCAACCCCCAGCGCACCACCTGGAATCACTTCACCAGCGCCGGCGGCGATGTCAACGCCGGTATCTGGGCCTGCGAAAAAGGCAGTTGGCGCATCGCCTTCGCGCCGACCAAGGATGAATACTTCCATGTCCTGGAAGGCCGCTGCCGCATCATCGACGAGCAGGGCCACGCGGCCGAAGCGGGCCCGGGCGACGCCATGGTGATCCCGGCCGGCTTCAAGGGCGTCTTCGAGGTGGTCGAGCCGATGCGCAAGCACTACGTCATCATCGAGCGCGCCGGCTGAGTCCGCCCTGCCCGGCCGGCTCACCGATTCTGTGGCATCCTCGCTGGCAATCCCCTTTGCCTGGAGCCCTCGATGAGCCACTTTGCCCCCGTCGCACTGAATCACGCCAGCCGCCTGGTCAACCACGGCCCCACCGTGCTGGTCAGCGCCGCCCACGACGGTCGCCGCAACATCATGGCGGCGGCCTGGTCGATGCCGGTCGAGTTCGGCCCGCCACGCATTGCGGTGGTGATCGACAAGAGCACCTATACCCGCGAGTTGATTACCGCCTCAGGCGCCTTTGCCATCTGCGTGCCAGGCGCCGAGCTGATCGACCTGACCTACACGGTCGGCAGTTGCAGCGGCCGTGACGGGGACAAGTTCGCGCGCTACGGCATCGAGGCCGGCATCGGCCCGGAGCTGGGCATGCCGGTGCTGGAACGGGGCTGTTCGGCGTGGCTGGAATGTCGCTGGATCCCCGAGCCGCACAGCGAAGACGCCTACGACACCTTCTTCGGCGAAGTGGTCGCGGCCGCCGCCGATACCCGTATCTTCAGCGACGGCCACTGGAACTTCACGCCCGGCAACCGGGCGCTGCATACCCTGCATCACCTGGGCGCCGGCAAGTTCGTCATCGCCAGCGACCAGACCCAGGCGCGCGAGCTGCCCGGGCGCGGATGAGGCATCAGTTGGCGCTTGCGTTCACGTCACGCCTGGGCAGCGGATCGCGGGCATCGACCTGGCCATCGCCATTGGTGTCCTGGCCGACGAAGGTCCGTTCCATGATGGCCTTTTCCTCGTCCAGCGAGATGAAGCCGTCATGGTTGCGGTCCAGGATGCCGAAGCGCACGTGGGCCTGGCGCATCGAGCGCTGGTAGTCGGCATCGGGCTCGCGCTTCTGTTGCGCATACTGCTGCTTGAGCCGTCCCTCGAACTCGGCCACGTACTCGGCCTCGCTCAGCTTGCCATCGCCATTGGTATCGGCCGCGTTGTAGCGCTGCAGGCGCACGCTTTCATATTCGGCGCGCGTGACCACGCCGTCGCGATTGATGTCGTAGCTCCCCATGAACGCTTCGCGGCCATGACCGCCGGCCGGCTGGGCCGGGGTACCGGCAGGAGCGGTGCCCGGCAGCGACGCCACCGGCGCGGCCGGCGTGGTGCAACCGGCCAGTGCTGCCGCGCCCAGCGCCACGGAAAGAATCAATGCTTGGTGTTTCATGTGCAATCCTCGTTGATGAAGGTGGGTTGAATCAGAAGTCGACCGCTACCGCCGCGAACATGCTACGTCCGGTACGCGTCTGCAACTGGATATCCTGCGCGTCCTTGGCCACCGACGGCTCCAGGCTGCGGGCGCTGGCGTAGTCCCAGTAGCGCTTGTCGAGCAGGTTGTTGATGCCGGCGGTGATGCGCACGTTGCGCGCCACGCGCCAGTAGCCGGTCAGGTCGAAGCTGGCATAGCCGGGAACACGGTAATACACCACGGTCGAGTCGGGCAGCGCCGCCCCCGCGTTCTGGTAAAGATTGCGATAGTTCGACTTGGCCTGCTTGCCGCGTACGAAGATACCGGTCAGGTTGGTGCCCCATTGCTTCTCGGGGGCATCATAGCCCAGGCCGACGATCAGCTTGGCCGGTTGCACCGACTCCAGGTCCTGGTAGCTGTCGCCTGCATAACGGCTCTTGGACTTGCCCTGGCTGTAGCCCAGCGCCCAGGTCGAGGTGACCCCGCTCAGTGCCGGCACCAACTTGCCGGCGTCGATGCGGGTCGACAGCTCCACGCCGTAGATGTAGGCGTCGTCGCGGTTTTCGGCCTGGTAGATCGTCGACAGGCCGGCCTGCACATCGGTAAACATCTCCGGGTTGAGCGCGCGGCCGTAACGGGTATAGGCGATGAAGTTCTTGTACTTGGTATAGAACAGCGAACTGTTGAAGGTAATGCCATCGACCGGCGCACCCTTCAGGCCGATATCGAAGGCGTCGCTGGTTTCCTTCTGCAGGTTGCGGTTGCCGATCAATGCATAGGTCCCGCCGCCGCCGTTCCAGTAGCCATACAGTTCGCTCACCGAAGGCGCGCGCCCGCTGCGCTTCCACTGGGCGTAGGCGCTCACGCGCGGCAGGATGTCATAGACCACCGACAGGCTGGGGCTGACGATGGTGTTGGTCGAACCGCCACCATACAGGGTCTCGAGCTGGGCTCCGGTGATGCGGGTGTTGCCGAAGCTGTCGGTGTCGTAGATGCTGTTGCGGGTACGGTCCACGCGCAGGCCCGGCAAGATCGCCAGGCGATGGCCGCCCAGGTCGAACACGATCTCGTCCTCGGCGAACAGGCCCAGTTTGGTGGTTTCGGTGTTGGGATACGGCTGCGACGAGAACGCGGTGCCGGTCAGCGCATGCTCGTTGCGATTGCGACTCAGGTTGGCGCCAAAGCGCAGGCTGTTGTTGGCGATCTTCTTGGTGGCGGTGGACGACAGGCTCAGCAACTTGTTGCGGTTGCGCGAGAAAACGTCGTCGGTCACGCCGGTGGCCAGCGTGGTGGTGTTGGTGCGGTCCTGCATGTCGGTGTCCTGATAGGACAGGCGGGTCTCGAGGCGATCCAGCCAGCCGTTCGATGGCGTCCACAGGTGCGCCAGCTGGATCGTCTCGCGCTCGGTCAGGCTGTCCTGGCGCGAGCGGCCGGTCACCGCCGTGGCTGCGGTGTTCCAGGCCGAATACGACAGGTCGTTACGGCGCCGATAGAAGTCGGCCGAAAGTGTGAGCCGATGCTCCGCATCGAGCCGCATGCCCCCCTTGAGCAGCACGGCATGCGAAGTCCAGTGCGACGGATAGGCGCCCAGGATGTCGCTGTTGTTGTCGGTCTGGTGGCCGTCACGGTGCGAATACACGATCAGGCCATCGAACATGCCGCTACTGCCGGCGCCGGTGATGGCTTCGTGCCACGAACGATCGGCCGAGTTGTAGCCGGCCTTCACGCCGGCGTAGTACGGCTTGCCGCTGTTGACGAAGTCGTCCGCCGACTTGGTGCGAAAGCTGACCGCGCCGCCGATGCCACCGGCCGGGCGGGCCGCCGTGGTGGTGCCGGAATCGACCTGCACTTCAGAAAACATCTCGGGATCGATGAAGTCGCGGCCCTGGCCGAAGCTGCCCACCGAAGCGCGCCCGCTGCCGGAGGTGGCCGATCGGTCCACCGCCTCGGGCATCTCGACGTCGTCGACATCGACGCCCACGCGATTGCCCTCGACCCCGCGTATGTTGTAGTTGGTGCTGCCCGGATGATCATAGGCGCTGGTGTTCTTGGTGCCGCCCGAGGTCAGGCCCGGCACCGATACCAGCGGCTGGTACTTGAGCACGTCGCCGAAGCTGGTCGCTCCCTGGCGTTCCAGTTCATCCTTGGTGATCTTGTTGATCGCGCCCGGCTTGTGCTGCTCTTCGCGCGCCGCCTCGATCTGGACGTCGGGCAGTTTTCTCTGCTGGGTACGGGTCGCCCCGGGTTCGACCGTCTCGATGCCGGCCGCTGCCTGCTGGGCATGGGACAGCGGTGCCGCCAGCGACATGAGCGCGGCATGGACTGCCAGGGTCAAGGTGAGTGGACGCAACGAAGTACGCCAACGACGCGTCGCAGCGACGCGCGAAAGTCGAGCCATGATGTGCAAGCCTTATCAAAAGTGGAATGAGGTGTGGCTGGCTGCAACATCAATGGAATCGGCGGTACACCCTCCCCGGGCTTGGCGCTGTCTTGTTGTTGTGTTTCGGCTGACGGGCCGTATTCTATGCGATGAATGCGAATAATTCGCATTTAATTTCTATAAAATTCAAATTTATCCGAAATTCTCACTCAGTAAAAACGTAAAAAATCAGATACCAAATAGACTTCTTTCGGCTGGGCTGCAACGGCACAAGCGCCACGGCGGCGGCAGGCCTACCCGAGGTCGGCCATAATGGGAGCCTTCCCCCGACCCGGTACCGCCACCATGCCTGCTACCCCTGACATCCTTTCCGCACTGACCCCGACCGGCAAGCTGCGTGCCTCGATCAACCTGGGCAACCCGATCCTGGCCGGGCGCGACGGCCGGGGGCAGGTGGTCGGCGTATCGGTCGACCTGGCCGCGGCCCTGGCCGAGCGACTGGGGGTCGGACTGGAGCTGGTGGTGTTCGAGGCGGCCGGCAAGTCGGTCGAGGCAGTGGCCGCCGAGCAGGCCGACTTCGGCTTCTTCGCCATCGATCCGCTGCGCGGCCAGCAGATTGCCTTTACCGCCCCCTACGTGCTGATCGAGGGTTACTACATGGTGCGCCAATCGTCGCCCCTGGCCACCAGCGACCAGGTCGACCGCGCCGGCACACGGGTGATGGTCGGCCAGGGCAGCGCCTACGACCTCTACCTCACACGCCACCTGGCCCAGGCCACGATGGTGCGGGTAGCAAGCTCGCCCAGCGTGGCGGCGCACTTCCTGGCCAGCGATGTCGAGGTCGCCGCCGGCGTGAAGCAGGTACTGGAACACGATATCGCCACGCTGGGCGGCCTGCGCCTGCTCGACCAGCGTTTCATGGTGATCCAGCAGGCAATGGGCGTGCCCAAGAGCCGGGGTGTGCAGGCGGCAGCCTACCTGGCCGCGTTCGTGGAAGACATGAAAGCCTCGGGCCGGGTGGCCGAGGCGCTGCGGCGCCACCGCATCGAGGGGGCGCAGGTGGCGCCGGCGGCGTGAAGGCGTTGTCTGACTGCGCGGCGCGCGATCGACTGATAGCGCGCCGGCCAGCGCCGCGCTAGGCTGGGCTTTTCATCAGGAGAGCGATCATGCCCAATCCAGAGAACAAGGCCCGTCCCCAGACCACGCCCGGCGAAACCCGTTACGAAAAGGAACCGAAAGGCCATGAAGGCACCATGGGCGGCCAGCCGCCCCTGAACGTCAAGGCCGGCATCCAGAGTACCGGGCGCGGTGGGGTGCTGGTCGAAAAGGGGCAGATCCCCAAGGACAAGGAAAGCTGAGCCCACACCCCCTCAAGGGGCATCGGGGTCGGGGTAATCGGGTCGCAGCATCAGCTCTTGCTGATAGGGCGCGCCATCGTCGATGAAGCGCTTGGCCCATAGCACGCCGTGCGAACGCAGGCTCTGGAAGTCGGGGAAGGTCGAGCGCCGGTCGCGCCATACGACCGGCTCGCGGCCGGGACGGCAGACCTCGACCGCCAGATGCCAACACGCGGTCAGCTCGATGCCCACGATGGTGACCTCACAGGCAGCGTAGGTCATCTTGTACGTCAGTGAGCCCATGGAAGATATTGAATGGCAGAAACGAAGTTACCGAAGTATAGAGGCAATATGCCCCGCATTTCGTTGCCGACCATCATTAAATGAGGGGATTTACGCATTGCTGCAACATTTGCCTGCATCAGTGCACGCCCGCCTCTGCCCTCACTTGAACATGCCGTTGCCGCTGGCCGTGGTGGCCGGCACAGCCTGCATCACATCCCAATGCTCGACGATATTACCGGTGTTGTCGAAGCGAAAGATATCCACGATTGCCATGCCGATGTCGCTACTGGACGTGGTGGTATGCACGTGCAGCGCCACCAGGTCGCCCTCGGCCATGGCGGCGTGGATGGTGCTGTGGCGTTCCGGGTAACGCGTGAACAGGGAGGCAAAGGCGGCGACGAAGGCATCACGCCCGTTGGCCACGCGCGGATTGTGCTGGATGTAGCCGGGGGCGATATAGCGCTCGGCGGCAGACAGGTCGTGGCGGTTGAAGAATTCGCCATAGAAGGCCAGCGCACGCTGCTTGTTGCGTGCCGCGTTGGCCGCGCTGCGGTCGGTCGACGGCGGCGATTGCTCGGCCACCGGCACTTTCTGCGGCGCCATGTCGGCGCAACCGGCAATACTTGAAACGAGGGCGATACAGCAGGCGATGCGCGAGAGGGACATGATGGCTTCGGTGGACTGGGTGATCGGCATGCTGACAAAAGCGCCGCCATGGCAACAGCCGATCCATTGCATGGCGCACCGGGCGTGCTATCCCCACAGACAATAGCGATCCCGGCAGCGGCAACCCAAGATGCAGGCCACTCTTTACCTGAGCTCGCCCTCCTCGGGTCCACATGCACAAGAACATCCTCGCCCCGCTGGCGGCCGGCGCCCGCAGCCAGACCGTGACCGTGCCGCGGGTGGGCATGCGACCTGGTTTCCGAGCGCCTGAGGCAGCGGACTATTGCGCACGGTACAGCGCACTGAATGCACGGGTGGCGGCCAGACCGGCGGGCGTGTGATGCCGACCGGGCGACAGCTGCGCGACCAGACCCGCCAGGTCACCCGGCACATGGCTGGCCGGCGACGCAGCGCCATGGGTGCCTAAGGTACCGCTGGCCGGCGCCACGCCAGCCTGGCGTTCACGCAAGCGCGCGGCGGCCCGGAAACTGCGAATCGGTGGCGCATCGGTCCAGCCCTGCTCTATCCAGTCCTTGAGCAGCTGCTTTTCGTAGCTGTCGAAGACCCCGAACATCTCGCCACCGGCGCGTTCGATCAGGCGCCAGAAGCGGCTGTCGTCGGCAGCACGACCGCGCTCGATCCATTTGCTCTTTTCCAGTTCGGCCAGGAAGTCGGCCGTCGATCCCGGGTCCTGCAGCCACTGATTGACCGTCTTGCCGCCGAAGCGGCAATAGTCGGAATGCATGTGGCTGCCGTAGCGGGCCTTGCCCGCCAGCATGCGCACCACTTCGCCATCGATATCGAAGCCGGCGATGATGTCGGTGGTACTGGCCCCCAGGTCATTCAACAGATAACCGCGTCGCACCCGTCGCATGAAATCCTGCGGGTCGGCCTGCGCAGCGGCGGCGTCGACCACCGCCGCCGCAGCCTTGGCGGCGTGGCCGCTGGCGGCGTTATCGATGGTGACGTGCAAGGTGAAATAGTAAGGGTCGATACCCAACTCGTTGAGCTCATAGGCGGTGATCAGCAGATGCAGCGGCAGCTGTTCGTAACCCAGGTTGAAGCCGATCGCCTCGGGCAGCAATTGGTCCGCATGATGCCCCAGCGCCAGCTGGATGGCGGCCTGCACATAGAACGTGTCGTCCTGCGGCAGGTGCATGTCGCCGTCATGGCGTGCCAGCAAATGGCGATACATGGCCACGTGGTTCATCTCGGGCACGCCGTCACCCAACTCTTCCAGGTAAGTCAGCACCAGGGGGCGGGCCAGTGGATCGGCCCAGCAACGCAGGCTGCCATACAGCCAGGCGCCGTCCACCAGCTTGGTCGGCGCCACCGTCACCAGGAAATGCAATGCATGCGCGCGCGAGCTGAAAAAACGGCGGCCGGCGCCATCGCGTCGCTGTGCCAGGTATTGCTCGTACTGCTCACCCACCTGTTGCGCGCGTTGTTCGATCCATGCCGTCAATTGCGCCGCATCGGCTGGCAGGTCGCACTCGAGCCCGGCGGCCAGCTCCATTTGATGCGCCAGGTAGTCCTTGCCCATACGCAAGCCGGCCGCGTCGACCCGGGCACCGCCCAACAGTGCCACCACCTCGCGTGCGCTGGCCACGCCCCGGTGGCGATAGGCGCGCGATGCAGCCTCGGCTGCCGTTACTTCATGCATCGTTGAAAGCATAGGTCCTCTGGAATCTGGTCTGGTACGGCAGCATGCCCTGTGCCGACGCCGCCGGCCATCGGCGAAGGTCGACGATGCAAGTCAGTCGAAACCTTCATGCTGCGGCGGCGCATTCCGATAGCCGACTACCACCGGCTGTCGTCGATGTCAGACGAAAACGGACACGAGTACCTCAATTCCTACTTGCTAACGGGTCATTGGCCGATAGGAGCGTGTCGTCCCCCTGCCGACAATGAGCACATCGGCAACTTGGCGTGCTGGGTGTCGGGCACAGGCCCGGACGACAGCGGACAAAAACTAATGACTCTCTCCAAGCCCATCAAGATCGTTTCGATCATCGTTGTTGCATTGGCGGTACTACTGGCCGCCGTGATCATCTTCATCGTCACCTTCGACTGGAACCGCGCGCGTCCCTTCATCAATGACAAGGTCTCGCAGGCCACGGGGCGTACCTTTGCCATCCGCGGCGACCTCAAGGTGGCATTCTCGCGTGGCCTGGAAACCGAACCTGGCTGGCGTCGCTACGTGCCGCGCCCCCGCATCAGCGCCGCCGATGTCCACATGGGCAACCCCGACTGGAGCGGGGTCGGCCCCGACATGGTCAGCGCCGGCCGCGTGGTGGTGGCCTTGCATCCGTTGGCCTTGCTGAGCAAGCGCGCCGTGCTGACCGATGTCGAACTGGAAGCGCCGAACGTGGCGCTGGAACGACGTATCGATGGCCGTAATTCGTGGACCTTCAAGCAGGACGACAAGGATGACAAGCCCTCGGCCTGGAGCGTCGAAATACAGCGCCTGGCCTTTGCCGACGGCAAGCTGCGCTACCTGGACGAAGCCATCGCGCTGGACCTGAAGGCCGACGTCGCCTCCATCGCCGGCGAATCGAACCTGGCGGCCGCGCCCGCCGCCAATCAATCGATCCCCAAGTTCGGCCTGCGCTTCGATCTCGGCGGCACCTATCGCAAGGCGCCCATCAAGGGTTCGGGCAAGGCTGGCGCGCTGCTGCAGCTGGAAGATGAAAAGACCGTCTATCCGGTCCAGGCCAGCGCCGCGCTGGGCAAGAACCGTATCGCCGTGGATGGCACGCTGACCGATCCCCGTTCGCTGTCGGGCATCGACCTGGCACTGTCACTGGGCGGCGACAGCATGGCCAACCTGTATCCATTGACCGGCGTGCTGTTGCCGGAGACCCCTGCCTACGCCACGCGCGGTCGCCTGTTGGGCAAGAAGAACGGTGACAACTGGGACTGGACCTACCGCGACTTCACCGGTACCGTCGGCGGCAGCGACCTGGCCGGCACGCTCGAATACCTCACGCGCCAGCCACGACCGCTGCTGCGCGGTGCATTGACCTCGCGCCAGCTGCGCCTGGAAGACCTTGGTCCGACCATCGGCGCCGACAGCAACGAAAGCAAGAAGGCGCGCGACAAGGCGCCGGTGCAACCGGAAGGCAAGGCGGTGCCGGTGGAGCAATTCAATCCCGAGAAGTGGGGCGCGCTCGACGCCGATGTCAAGTTCACCGGCAAGAAGCTGGTGCGCACCCACGATATCCCGCTGCAGGACATCGTGGCCGAGATCCACATGAAGGACCGCGTGCTGACCTTGACGCCGCTGGACTTCGGCATGGCCGAAGGCAACATCACCTCCAATATCTCGCTGGATGGCCGCCAGCGCCAGATCGAGGCGCAGATCCGGCTGGCCGCACGCCACCTGAAGATCAAGGCCTTGTTCCCGAAGGTGCAGTCGATGCAGGCCAGCTTCGGTGAAGTCAACGGCGATGCCGCGCTGACCGGGCACGGCAATTCGGTCGCCGCCATGGTCGGCAGCGCCAACGGCGAGATCAGTGCCGTGGTGACGGAAGGCTCGGTAAGCGAATTCATCCTGGAGGCGGCCGGCCTGAACATCGCCAACGCGGTCTTCGTCAAGCTGTTCGGCGACAAGCAGGTACACATGAACTGCCTGGCCAGCGACTTCAAGGTCACCAATGGCCGCGCCGATGTGCGCCGCTTCGTGCTCGATACCGACGATGCCCTGGTGGAAGTGAGCGGCAACGTCGACGCCGCCCAGGAAAAGCTCGATCTCGACATTCGTCCCCGTACCAAGGGACCGCGCGTGATCTCGCTGCGCACGCCCCTGTATGCCAAGGGCACCTTTGCCGACCCCGATGTCGGTCCCTACAAGGGTCCGCTGGCGTTGAAGGCGGGTGCGGCGATCGCCCTGGCGGCGATCAACCCGCTGGCTGCGGTGTTGCCGCTGGTCAACGTGAGCCGCGCTCCGGATGCCAACTGTGGCGCCGCCATTGCCGAATCCGAAAAGACCCGGGCCGCTCCCAAGGCACCCGCCACCAAGGCCCCGGCCAAGCCGGTGACCGACGGCGACGTCAAGCGCGCCCAACAGGCAAAGTAAAGCATCGCATGAAACCCGATCTCCCTCCTGCCGTACCAGGAACCGGGCCGGCGCCCGCACACGGTCGTCGCCTGTTGCTCAAGGCCGGGCTGGTGGCCGGCGCCGGCCTGCTTTGGTCCAATCCATTGTGGCGAGCGGGCGCGCTGGTGGTGGGTGCCACCGGCGGCGCAAGCGCCATCGCCGCGGGCGCACCGGTGGCACAGGCCTCGCCCGGCTTCGTCGCCTTCTCGCGCGCCATCACCGAGCACGATGACCTCGACCCGGTGACGGCGGCCCGTATCGAACTGGCCATGCGGCGCGACTTCCCGTCGTTCGACCAGCTGCTGCCGGGTCTGGCCGCGCTGGCAACACCTACCGGCCGGCCGGTCCCTGCCGCGCGCGTCCTGCTGGACGCGGCCAGCGCCGCCGGCCTGCGCGATCTCACCATGGCCATCGTCACGGCCTGGTACACCGGTACCGTCGGCGCCGGCAAGACCGCCGTGGTGGTGGCCTACGCCCAGGCATTGATGTATCGCCCGGTGGCCGATGGCCAGACCGTACCTACCTATTGCAACTACGGGCCGCTATGGTGGACCCACGCCCCGCCACCGGTGCGCGTATCGGCACCGGTGGCGCCACAGGCGCCGCCGCCGGCGACCACCGGCAACCCGGAACCGAAGGCCAGCCCGCACTGACGGCCGCGCAGCCACCAGACTGCCAGCCCGACCCGCGCCAATCCAACATGAAGAGGCCATCCGATGCCCACCCCCACCCGTTCCCGCGTTCCCGTGTTCGATGCCGAGGGCAATGCCCAGGCCGATGTCATCATCGTCGGCGCCGGCGTGGTCGGCGCCATGATGGCCGACCAGTTGGCTGCGGCCGGCCACTCGGTGCTGATGCTCGATTCCGGCCTGCGGCTGGACCGTGGCCAGGTGGTGGAAAACTGGCGCAACATGCCATTCGAGAACCGGCTCGGCTCCGACTACCAGGGGCTGTATCCGCAGTCGCCGCTGGCACCGGCACCGCTGTACTTCCCCAAGAACAATTATGTGGGCCTGTCGGGTCCGGACGGCAACGGCTTCCAGCAAGGCTACCTGCGTGCCGTGGGCGGCACCACTTGGCACTGGGCTGCCTCGTGCTGGCGCCACCTGCCGGTCGACCTGAAAATGAAGAGCACCTATGGCGTAGGACGTGACTGGCCGATCTCGTACGACGAGCTGGAACCGTACTATTGCCGCGCCGAGGAAGAAATGGGCGTGGCCGGCCCCAACGATCCGGCCTTGCAATCGCCGGTCGAGCGCAGCAGGCCCTATCCGATGGACATGGTGCCGTGGAACTACGGCGACCAGCGCGTAGCCGAGATCGTCAATCCGCACGGCTACCGCGCCGTGCCCATCCCGCAGGGCCGCAGCACCCGTCCGTGGCGCGGGCGGCCGACCTGTTGCGGCAACAACAATTGCCAGCCGATCTGCCCCATCGGCGCCATGTACAACGGCATCCACCACGTCCAGTACGCCGAGCAGAAAGGCGCCAGGGTGCTGGCGCAGTCGGTGGTGTACCGGGTCGACACCGACCACGACAACCGGGTCACGGCAGTGCACTGGTACGATGCCCAGCGCAAGTCGCACCGTGCCACCGGGCGCGCCTTCGTGCTGGCCTGCAACGGGATCGAGACGCCCCGCCTGCTGCTGCTGGCGGCCAACCAGGCCAATCCGCGCGGCATCGCCAATTCGTCCGACCAGGTGGGGCGCAACATGATGGACCACTCGGGCTTCCACTGCACCTTCCTGGCCAGCGAGCCGATATGGACCGGACGCGGGCCGGCCCAGAGCAGTTGCCTGGTAGGTCCGCGCGATGGCCAGTTCAGGTCGCAGTATTCGTCCAACAAGATGATCCTCAACAACATCACGCGCGTGGCACCGGCCACGCAGCAGGCACTCAAGATGGGGTTGGTCGGGCGCGAGCTCGACGACGAGATCCGCCGTCGTGCGGTGTATGGCGTCGATTTCTCGATCAGCCTGGAACCACTGCCCGAGGCCCACAACCGGCTGACCCTGAGCAGCACCCGGCGCGATCCGCTAGGACTGGCCTGCCCCGACATCTACTACGACGTCGGCGACTATGTACGCAAGGGCGCCGAGGCCGCGCACAAGCAGCTGGAACATATCGGCAGCCTGTTCAAGGCGGTCGAGTTCAACATCACCCAGAGCCTCAATGCCAACAACCACATCATGGGTGGCACCATCATGGGCAGCGACCGTCGCACCTCGGTGGTCGACGGCAATTGCCGCGCGCACGACCATGCCAACCTGTGGCTGCCGGGCGGCGGCGCGATGCCCTCGGCCAGCGTGGTCAACAGCACGCTGAGCATGGCCGCTCTGGGCTTGCGCGCGGCCGACGACATCAGTCGTCAACTGGCGCGGGAGCCGGCATGAGCACGCCACTGGCAAGTATCCTGGCGGCGCTGGCGTGGCTGTTGTGCAGCGGCACCGTGCTGGCGCAGCAGCAGTCGCTGGATTTGCCGGCCGCGCCCCAGGCGCCGGCAGTGGCCGCCGACCCGGCCTTGCAGCAGAGCATCGAGCGCGGTCGCTACCTGGCCGTGGCCGGCGACTGCATGGCCTGCCATACGGCACCGCGCGGCAAGCCGTATGCCGGTGGCTATGCCATCGAGTCGCCGCTGGGCACGATCTACGCAACCAATATCACACCGTCGACGGTGGGCGGCATCGGCGGCTACAGCGAGCAGCAGTTTTCCCGCGCCTTGCGCCAGGGCGTGCGCGCCGACGGCAAGCACCTGTACCCGGCCATGCCCTATACCAGCTATGCACTGTTGACCGACCAGGACGTGCGCGACCTGTTCGCCTACTTCCGTCACGGGGTGGAGCCGGTCGACCGCCCGGCGGCAGCCACGGCGCTGCCCTTTCCATTCAACATGCGGCCGGCCATGCGCGCGTGGAACCTGCTGTTCCTCGACCGCAAGCCGTACACGCCGGATCCGACCTACAGCCAGCAGGTCAATCGTGGCAGCTACCTGGTCAATGGACTGGCCCATTGCGGCGCCTGTCACACACCTCGCAACGTGGCCATGGCCGAACAATCCAGCCGACTGCTGGCGGGCGCGGCATTGGGTCCATGGTGGGCGCCCAATATCACCTCCGACCCGGTAGCCGGCATCGGCGGATGGAGCGACGCCGAACTGCGGCAATACCTCAAGACCGGGCGCGCGCCGGGCAAGGGCCAGGCGGCCGGGCCGATGGCCGAGGCGGTCAGCAACAGCCTGCAGCACCTGCACGACGACGATATAAGCGCCATCATCGCCTATCTGCGCGTGGTACCGGCCGCCAGCGGCAATGCCAAGCCGGCCTTTGCGCAGGACGGCCGCGGCAGCGACGAAGCGGTCCTGCGTGGACGCGAGAGCCAGAACGAACGCGACAGCCTGACCACCGGTGCGGCGCTGTTCAGCGCCAATTGCGCCAGCTGCCACGCCACCGATGGCCGGGGCAGCGCCGACCAGAGCTATCCCTCGCTGTCACGCAACAGCGCCACCGGCGCCGCCCGCGCGGACAACCTGATCGCCGCCATCCTGTACGGGGTCGAGCGCAAGGTGGGCCAGACCGAGGTATTGATGCCGCGCTTCGACGCCCAGTCGAGCGTCAACCCGCTCGGCGACGCCCAGATCGCGCTGATCGCCAACTACGTGCTCCAGCAATATGGCAATCCGGACGTCAAGGTCAGCCAGGACGATGTGCGCCAGTCGCGCCAGGGCGGCGCACGGCCATTGCTGGCCCGGGCCCAGCCGTTGATGGTGCCGGCGTTGGCCTTGCTGGCGCTGTTGGTGCTGGGGTCAGTGGTGCTGGTGATGGTGCGGCGACGTGCCCGTTCCTGAATCGCGCCGCCCGCCGCCTGCGTACCACAGCAACAGGCCCGCCAGGGCGATGCCGGTCAGCGCCAGGAACGCCATGCCGTAACCGTAGCGCGACGCGATGGCGCCGGCCAGCGCCGGACTCAATGAGGCGCCTGCCCCCTGGATCGTCATGACCGCGCCCAAGCCGGCATTGACGTGTCCGCTACCGCGCAGGATGCGGGCGACGAAACCGGGCAGCGCCACGCCCATCAGGCCGGCGCCGATGCCGTCGAGCATCTGCACCGGGATCAGCGCCCAGGGCGATGCCCAGCATCCGGCGATCAACCCGCGCAGCGGCAAGGCCAGCAGTGCCATGGTCACCAGCAGGCCGTAACCGCGCCGCATGGCCAGGCGTCCGGCCGCCAGGGCCACCGGGATCATCACCAGTTGCGCCACGATCACCGTCAAGGCCGTAAACAGGCTGGGATCGATCTCGGCCCGCGCCATGGCGGCTTGGCCCAGCAAGGGCAGCATGGCCGCATTGCCCATATGGAACAGCATCATCGCCAGCGCCAGCACCATCAACGGGCGCGATCGGCGCAAGACGGTGAAGGCCGGCAAGGTGGCGCCGGGCCCGCCCTGGGGGTCGAGCCCGCGCGCCATGTCGTGGTCGATCGCCTCGGGACGAATGCGCCACAGGCAGGCCAGCGCCGCTACCGACATCGACGCCATGAGCATGAACACCGCCGGGATGCCCCAGTAAAAGCCGAGCGCGCCGGCCAGCGCAGCCGAAGCCACATTGCCTGCGTGATTCCAGGCCTCGTTGATGCCCAGCTGCTGGGCCAGCCGCTCATGGCCGACCATGCCCAGGGTCAGCCCGGCCAGGGCCGGACCGATCACCGCGCCGACGATGCCGGTGCCGACCTGCGACACGGACGTGACGCCGAACGAGGTCGACACCAGCAGCACCAGCGAGCCTGCCACCACCAGCACCGACGCTGCCGCCAGTACCAGGCGCTTGTGCCGGGTGGCGTCGATCAGCGCCCCTACCGGGGTCGTGGCCAGCATTCCCGCGATGCCGCCGATGCTCATCACATAGCCGATGTCATCGGCGCGCCAGCCCTGCCCCATCAGGAAGATGCCGAGAAACGGCCCCAGCCCGTCCCGCACGTCGGCCAGGAAAAAATTGAGCCGGGCCAGCCAGCCCACCGAAACCGCATTGGCCATGTCGCTCACCCGATCGGCCCCTTGAAGATGAAGAACGCGCCAGCGCAGATCAGGCCGAACCCGATCAGGTGGTTGACGGTGAACTGCTCGCCCAGGTACAGCACCGAGAACACCGAAAACACGACCAGCGTGATCACCTCCTGCATGGTCTTGAGTTCGGCCGCGTTATACACCGTATGGCCGATCCGATTGGCGGGCACGGCAAAGCAATATTCGGCCAATGCGATCAGCCAGCTGACCAGGATGACCTGGTACAAGGGCCGCCCGGTGAACTTCAGGTGCCCATACCAGGCGAAGGTCATGAAGACGTTCGAGACGATCAGGAAAACGATGGGAAGCAAGCGTGGCGACATGGTTTTATTTTTTCATCAGGGTGGATGGACAGGCCGGGGGCGGACCGGGCAAGCCCGATGCCGCAACCGGCAGCGAAGCGGTGGCCACTAGCGTAGGGGCTCCTGGATCTGTTGCTGCGTGCCCAGGCTGGCGCCGGTGCTGATGGCCTCGATGGCAGTGCCATAGGCATTGCGGGTGCCCAACCCGGTAGCGGCGAACGGCATGCCTTGCTGCAACGGCGAGCGCAAGCCATCCGGCGCGAACCGCACGATGCCGCCGTTGTCCAGGATCACGCCGTTGACTTCCCCGCGTGGTCCCGTCAGCACCAGGTCGACCCGACCTTCGACATCGAGTTGGCGCAATTGTGCCGCCCGCAGGTGCGGCGGCAGCGGTGCGGCGCTGTCGATGCCGGGCGGCCGGTCGATCACCACCTGCCCGGTGGCCAGGTTGAGCAGCGCATCGGCCTTGACGCTGCGCCCCGGCTCGACCAGGCCGAACACCCGCACCACCTGGCCGGGTGCCACTGCGGCCACCACCGCGGCCGATAGATGCGGGGCCAGCTTGACCACCGTGCGATCGCGCATCAGCAAGCCATCGACTTCGCCATAGGGATTGATCAACAGCCGATCGACACTGCCTTGGGCCGCTGGCGCCTGGTTCAGCACGACCGCCCCGGGTGCGGCCGCGGCTGCCGCGGGTGGCGCCGGTTCCGCCGGCGGCAAGGCCCACGCACTGTGGCACAGCAGCGCACCGAACAACGACAGGCCGGCGACGGCCTGGCGGGACGACGATGAACGAGCGAATTTGAACATGGCAACTCCTGGATGTGATGACAGCAGTTCACCTCCAGCAAGCAATATGCCAAGAAAATAAGCCTTATAAATCAATGCCTTGGAAAGTTCGGCACAGGCATGCTGTCCGCCATGGCGACACCGTGACGTCCGCAGGACGGACACCCGGCTCAATGGAGCCCGTGTTCGTCCAGCTTGCGATAGAGCTGTTGGCGCGAGATGCCGAGCCGGCGCGCGGCCTCGGCGCGGTTGTCATCGGCCGCGGCCAGCGCGCGCCGGATCATGGTCCGCTCCACCTGCGCCAGGACCTGGTCCAGCTTGCCGTCCCAGGCGACTTCCACGCTGTTGCCGATGGGCGGTACCGTCGACAGCGCCAGGTGTTCGGCGCCGATGCAGCGCCCCTGGCTGAGCACGGCGGCGCGTTCCATCTGGTTGCGCAGTTCGCGCACGTTGCCGGGCCAGGCATGCGCCAGCAACTGCCTGGCCGCGTCCGGGCCGATCCGCTTGGGCGCATCGCCGCCCAGCAGGCGCAGGAAATGCTCGGCGATCTGCAGGATATCGCCCGGGCGTTCGCGTAGCGCCGGGATGGTGATCGGCAGTACCTGCAATCGATACCAGAGATCTTCGCGAAAGCGGCCCTGCCGGATCTCTTGCGGCAGGTCGCGATGGGTGGCGGCGACGATGCGCACGTCCACCGGCGTGAGCCGGTTGCCACCCAGTGGCATGACCTCGCGTTCCTGCAGCACGCGCAGGATCTTGGCCTGGGTCGCCAGCGCCATGTCGCCGATCTCGTCGAGAAACAGGGTGCCCCCATGGGCCTCGACAAAGCGGCCGGGGCGTGCCGTGCTGGCGCCGGTGAAAGCGCCCTTGACGTGACCGAACAGTTCGCTCTCGATCAGTTCGGACGCCATGGCGGCACAATTGACCGCCACGAAGGGCCCGTTGGCACGCCCGCTGTTGCGATGCAGCGCCCGGGCCACCAGCTCCTTGCCGGTCCCGGTTTCGCCCAGCACCAACACGGTGGCGTCGCTGGCAGCGGCCCTGCCCACCTGCTTGAATACCTGGCGCATCGCTTCGCTGTTGCCGACCAGCTCGTGCCGGTCGGCCGGTGCGCCGGCCGGCGCCGGCGGCAATGCCGGCTCGGCCGCGCTCGTTTGCTGCAGCAGGCGCGCCAGCGTCTGGACCAGGGTGCTGCGCGCCACCGGCTTGGTCAGGTGGTCGAATGCCCCCAGCCGCATGGCCTCGATGGTATTGTCGCCGCTGGCATAGGCGGTCAGCATGATGCAGGGAAGCGGCGCCAGGGCCTGCGCCCGGCGCATGAAGGCAAGGCCATCCTCGCCCGGCATGCGCAGGTCGACGATGGCAGCATCGACCTGGGTGCGCCCCAGGCATTGCAAGCCGGCCTCGGTGCTGGCTGCTTCCAGCACCCGGTGACCGAGGTCGCACAGCACTTCGGCCAGGCCGCTGCGAAAGGCGGCGTCGTCGTCGACGATCAGGATGCGTGCCATGGCAACTCCATGTCAAAGCGTGCGCCGGCATCGGTACCGGCCAGCACGATATGCCCGCCATGCGCCTCGACGATCTCGCGCACCAGCGCCAGGCCAAGCCCGGTGCCGCCGACGCGGTCGCTCACGAAGGGGTCGAACAGGCGCTGCCGCAACGCCGGGGCTACCCCGGGGCCATCGTCGGCGATCCATAATCCGAGACGATCGCCTCGCAGGCGCCGCGCGCCGATCACGATCGTCCCACCGGCCCGGCAAACCGCCAGGGCGTTGAGCAACAGGTTGTCCAGCGCGCGCCCCATCTGCAGCGGATCGAGCACCACGGCGCCGACGCCATCGGCAAGGCTGGCCTGGTCGATCTCGAGCTCGATCTGCACGCCGCCGCGGGCGGCGGCTTCTTCGTGCATCTGGCGCCGCTCTCGCAGCCAGTCGCGCAGATCGATGCGCTGTGGACGGACATGAAACGGTTGCCCCAGCGCCAGCAGGCTCGACACCAGCGTCTCCAGTCGGGCAGTCTGTTCCAGTACCGCCTCCAGCGCACCCGAGATGCGGGCTGGCCGCAATTCGGCCGGCGCGGCCAGGGCATTTTCAGCCTTGATGCGCATGGTGCCGACGGGATTGCGTATTTCATGCGCCAGCCCGGCCGCCACCCGCCCCAGCGTTGCCATGCGCTCGGCCTGGGCCAAGCGCGCGGCCAGCCCGTCCGACTGGCGCCGCCAGCGCGCCAGCGTCCATCCCAGCCAGAGGCCGGACAGCACGACGAACCCCAGCAACAGGCAGGTCGACCAGACCAATTGTTCGAGTACCCGGGCGCTCATCAACGGCACGCGCTTGAGGGTCCATGCCACCGGAGCGCCGGCGGTACCGGCGAGACCGGCGACGGGGCAGGCGGCAAACACCATCGATTCACGCAAGCCGGGGCGCACATCCGTCACCAGGGCCGCGCCATTGGCCGCGCGCTGTGCCGTGGCGACGATACGTTCCAGTTCGGCGCTGGGCGCGTCACGCTTGACGCCGCTGCCGTCGTAGGTCGGAAAGGCATAGGCATACACGCCCCGGCCATCGTCCCAGAAACCACCCTCCACGCCTGGCTGGTCACGCAGCGCCAGGTCGATCACCGCCTGGGCGGCGGCAACGCCGGTGACCCGCACACGGGTCGCGTCGGCGCTCATGGCCTGGCAACTCAAGCCGATCTGCCGGCTGGCCTGTTCCACCTGTGCGGCGGCGCCCTGCCGACTGAGCTGCAACAACAACCAGGCCAGCACCAGCGCGATGAGCGCAATGAAGGCCCAGAGAATCATCAGGTCGCGTTTGATGGTGTGCTGGCGTTGCACGAGCCCTCCTTGTCGTGGTGCGGAACATTGTCCCACACCGAACTGACGAATGGCTGTCGTCACACCCGCTGCGCGGTTCATGCGCCATCGGAAAGAGGCCTGCAACGGCTTGCCAGGTAAGACGCCAGGGCGAACTTGATCTCGTCGACCAACTGCCCCTGCCTTTCCCATTGCATCCGGGCGCCGACGTCGAGCAAGCCCTTGATGATGATCACGGCAGTCCCGGTGACGGCGGCCAGTTGCGCGCTCGACAGTGCCCGGCATTGGACCGAGAAGAGCTTGCCGAAGCGCTTGATCAGGCGCAGGTCGTCGGCGTCATGGCGAAAGCCGGGCTCGGTCGAGAAGAACAGGTGCCGATAGGCCGGGCACTGCGCCGAGAACGACACCAGCAGGTCGGCCAGCGCATGCGCCAGCGCGGTGATATCGGGTGCGGCCGGGGTGGCCGATAGCGGTGACAGCAGCGCATCCAGTTTTTCCAGGCAACGCGCGCGCATGGCAGCGACCAGCATTTCCTTGTTCGGGAAATACTGGTAGATGGCACCGATGGAGGTGCCCGACGACTGTGCGATGTCGGTCATGGTGGTGCCGGTGAGCCCCTTCTCCCCGATCAGTCGATCGGCGCTGCGCAGGATGTCCTGTATGCGGCGCTGCGCCCGCTCCTGCTTGGGAATTCGTCGAACGGCTTCGGTCACGTGGCTGGAAGAGGTCATGGCGGGCTACGGTGGTATGACTGGACGATTGCATGCTTGCCAGGCATGCGACGATCACATCCCCGAATAGTTGGGCCCGCCGCCGCCCTCGGGCGTGACCCACACGATATTCTGGGTCGGGTCCTTGATGTCGCAGGTCTTGCAATGCACGCAGTTCTGGGCATTGATCTGCAGGCGGTCCG
>NZ_AKJA01000154.1 GCF_000282575.1 Herbaspirillum sp. YR522
CGGCTACCGGTCGTGCCCGCCAGCGTCTTCTGCGCGCCCAGCTCCATGCCGTCCTGGCCGGCATCCTCGACGTTGGTGAAGCCGACCACGTGCGCCATCACCTCGCCTTCGGGATAGAAGCGCTTGTATTCCTTGCGGGTCTCGATGCCGGCGATGCCCAGCTTGACGATCTTGTCGGAGGTCTCCTGCTCGACCTGGCGCTTGAGGTACACGAAGCTGCGATCCGAATCGAGCTTCTTGCGCAGCTCGGCGTCGCTCATCTCGAGCAGGCGCGCCAGCTCGCGCAATTTCTCGGGGGGCGCCGACTGCACGTCATCGGGAATGGCCCAGATCGCCTTGACCGGCACCGACGAAGCCAGCACCTGGCCGTTACGGTCGGTGATCTTGCCGCGCGTGGCGGGCAACTCCAGCGTGCGCGCATAGCGCGAGGCGCCTTGTTTCTGCAGGAAGTCGGTCGATACGCCCTGCAGCCAGAAGGCGCGCGCCACCAATGCCAGGAAGGCGGCGAACATGACAAACAGCACGAAGCGCGAACGCCACGCCGGCAGCTTCACCTGCAAGATGGGATTGGACGAGAACGCCACACCCTTGGACGCGGCGACGCGGCCATTGGTCAGGTTGGTGCGCGGGGGCATGCGGGTCATTTGCCTCCCACCGTCAGGTATTGGGTACGGGCCGCCGTCAGCGGCACCATGTTCAGGTCGCGCCGGGCCAGCTCTTCGATCCGGGCGTTCTTGCCCAGGGTCGACTGGTCCAGTTGCAACTGTGCCCAGTCGACATCGAGCTGGCGCGCCGTGCTCGAGGCGCGCTCGAGTTCGATGAAGAGGCTACGCGCCTTGTACTGGGCGCTGACCACGGCCAGCGAACACAGCACCAGCACGGCGGTGAGCAAGAGACACAGGCGACCGGTCACGACTGCCCTCCCGGTGCGACGATGCGCTCGAGGTTGCGCATCACGGCCGACCTGGCGCGCGGGTTGGCGCCGACTTCGGCATCGCTGGGCATGGTCCGGCCCAGCAGGCGGGCCGGCGGCTGCGGCAAATCGACGGCACGAATCGGCAGGCGACGGTCGGGCTGCGGCGCATTGGCTTTGGAAGCCATGAACTGCTTGACGATGCGATCTTCCAGCGAGTGAAAGCTGATCACGACCAATCTCCCGTGTAGCGCCATCTGCTCAAATGCTTTATCCAGGCCTACTTCGAGCTCTTCAAGCTCTTGATTGACGAAAATCCGTACAGCCTGAAAGGTGCGAGTGGCCGGGTCTTTGCCTTTCTCGCGGGTTTTGACGACTTCAGCCACGAGCGCGGCAAGCTGTCGTGTGCCTGAAATTGGCTCGACTGCCCGGCGAGCAACAATCGCCTTTGCAATCTGAAAAGCAAACCGTTCTTCCCCATAATCTCGAATTACCTTTGCTATCTTCTCTACATCCGCCGTTGCCAGCCATTCCGCTGCCGACACACCGCGCGTGGTATCCATGCGCATGTCCAGCGGGCCATCGAGCCTGAAACTGAAACCGCGAGCGGCATCGTCGACTTGCGGCGACGAGATGCCGAGATCCATCAATATGCCGTCGACCTGCGCGATGCCGCGCACCGCCAGTGCCTGGTCCAGCGTGGCAAAGCTGTCATGCACGATCTCGAAGCGGGGATCGGCGATCTGCCGTGCCGTGGCGATGGCCAACGGGTCCTTGTCAAATGCGATCAGTCGGCCGCGCGGACCCAGCTTGGCCAGGATGGCCCGGCTATGGCCGCCGCGCCCGAACGTACCGTCCAGGTAAATGCCATCGGCGCGCTCGCCTTCGATGGCCAGCGCGTCCACGGCTTCTTCCAACAGCACGGTGCGGTGCTGCAGCTCTGGCACCGGTTGCAAAGTCATGTCAGCGCGCCGTCAGAAGGAAAAATTGCTCAATACATCGGGCATGCCCGCGGCCACGGCCTCGGACTCGCTCTCGGCCAGCTTGGCGGCATCCCAGATCTCGAAGTGGCTACCCATGCCCAGCAACATCACGTCGCGCTGCAAACCCACTGCCGCACGCAACTCCGGCGCCACCAGGATACGGCCGGCGCTATCGAACTCGACATCGGAGGCGTTACCCAGGAAGATGCGCTGCCACGCCCGTGCCGACATCGGCCATGCGGCGATCTGCTCGCGATGCGATTCCCAGGTAGGACGGGGGAAGAACAACAGGCAGCCATGCGGATGACGCGTCAGCGTGACCCGTCCTTCGCACTGCACCATCAGGGCGTCACGATGCTTGGCCGGAATGGTCATCCGGCCCTTGGCATCGAGGTTGAGTGCTGACGCGCCCTGAAACACTTTGTTTGTCCTGTCGCTTGCGGCGAGTGAAACTGCTGATCGGGTGATTTTTCTGAATGGGTATAGGCAGGTAACTTTGCAAAATACCCCACAAAAAAACACTTTTTGACACTGCCGCCCACTTTAGTGGATGCACTATTACAGGTCAAGCAGTAAACGGAGGAATAAACCGGGATTTTGCCAATAAAGTCAAAGACTTAGCGCACTTCCTTAAAACACCCCAGGAAATGGATTATCGAAGAAAATGAAGGACTTATGCACCATACTGAATGTTCAACTTGAGATATACACATGTGTTTATCGCCAAGATTGCACAACGGCGCGGTTTTGCGGGCGATGGATAGCGTACTTGGGGCGCTGAAGTCACCAAGATCGATCACCGCGCAAGGCATGTCATTCCGATCACGGATTACCCCGCGAGTGGAAAGAACTGAAACGTGGGAGCATGGATTTTGCACTGCAACTTTAGTTCACTTTTCGGCCACTGCAAGATCCGTCAATGGTCTTAAAACTGTAACGAGGCCTTTTTTACTTTGACTAATACGGCTCCGTACTTTTACTATCCACGTTTTTAGGGATATCGACTCGAAAGTGATTTTCAGCGGCCCTCAGGGGCTGTCGATATTTTTGAATCAGAGGCTGGACCGGATGTGCCAGATCGGCTGAAAAGCAGATAGGGCTTGCTGATCCGCCGCATACCAGTGCTAAAATCTCGGCACCTTAACAGTGAAAGGAATTTTAAAGTGAACAAATCTGAATTGGTTGACGTTATCGCTGCTGATACTGATCTCTCCAAGGCTGCTGCCCAGCGCGCGCTGGACTCCGTCATCGAGAACATCATCAAGGCTGTTACCAAGGGCGATACAGTGCAATTGGTTGGTTTTGGTTCGTACTCGACTGGCAAGCGTGCTGCACGTACCGGCCGCAATCCGCAAACCGGCGAAGAGATCAAGATCGCTGCTGCGACCACGGTCAAGTTCTCGGCTGGCAAGGCTTTCAAGGAAGCCGTGAACAAGAAGAAGAAATAATTCCCGAATTTGAATGCCATGAATCATGTTCATGGCATTCAAATTTATTGCCTCGCCTGCTGTCGTCGACCTGCATTACTTGCGCATCACCTACGCATCCTCTGCGCATTACCTTCCCGTCACCCGCGCATTACCCACGCATTACCCGCGCATTCCTTGCGCCGTATTCACTCCCCGCATTTCCCGCCGTATCCCCCTGCTTTGCTGTCCCCCGCCGCTTTCCAGGCTTTCCACGCTTTCCACGCTTTCCACCGCCTGATGCGCCTTATCCAGCCACCCCGCCATCGTTACGCGGGTTCGCTTCACAGGTAGTGCATCTCGAGCGTGATCGAACCGTCCAGCTGCATGCGGTCGGTCAGTTGCAGGGCGCTGCTGGGCGCCAGCATCGCGCGCACCCGCAGGGTGCCGCTGATCGAGGAATAGGCGCCCGGCTGCAGGGTCCCGGTGGGAGCCCAGGTATTGACGACACCACTGCGCAGGCGCCCGGCACCGCGCTTGAACCAGTTGGCGCCAGCCCCCTGGGGCCCCGCACGTGAACCGATGGTGTCGACCTGCTGGCCATCGGCGACGAAACTGCCGGGTACGAAGATGACTTCGTAGCCGCCCAGCTTCCTGCGTCCGGACGTACCCAGGCCAAACAGGTCGTCCCCGAGGCTGGCATCGGCTACCCGGCGTTGCCGAGGGTGCGCCAGCTGCTGCGCCACGCTGTCGGCACGGTTGTCCTGCGGCCTGATGCCGACCCGGGTGGGCGCATCGCAGGTAATGACGATGGCCAGGTCGCGCTCGATCGGCTGCCCCTGGCCGTCGACACCGGCCGCTTGCAGGTTCCCCAGGTCAAAGGTAGAGTCGCCCGCCAATTGGGGAACACAGGCGGTTGGCTTGATCACGCCCGCGATGCGGAGCTCCGATTGCTGGGCCAGGCAGGGACTGCAGAGGGCAGCCAGGCAGACCATCATTAACGTGGGCAACGGCTTTTTCATGAGGATTCCTCTTGGGGTGAGGTGGGACTACGGCCCGACAAGCTCGCAAAAAACCGATGCGGGTCGCGACGGCATTCGAATCGGAGACCACATTCTGACGAGCGGCCAACACGCGACCAATAAGAAAATTCTTAAAAAAACATCATAAAGACACCGACGAAAAGTACAGCTGACCACCGCCGGCTCAGGCACAGACCCACCACCGCCGGTATCGGCGCAAAGCGCGTTGCCGCCTCTGCAATGTGCCCCTAGAATGAAATTGTACCGATTGGTACAAACATCCCTCGACAAACCGCCAGGAGCCCGCATGAGCATCGCCCAACGACCACCTTACCCCCCGTTCACCCTGGACAGCGCCGCGCAGAAGGCGCGCGCGGCCGAGGACGCCTGGAATTCGTGCGACCCGCAACGCGTCTCGCTGGCCTATACCGAAGACAGCCGCTGGCGCAACCGCGCCGATTTCGTCAACGGTCGCGCCGAGATCGTGCAATTCCTGTCGGCCAAGTGGCAGCGCGAGCAGCAATATCGCCTGATCAAGGAAGTGTGGGCTTGCAGCGGCAACCGGATCGCCGTGCGCTTCGCCTATGAATGGCAGGATGCCGCGGGAAGCTGGTTTCGCTCCTACGGCAACGAGAACTGGGAATTCGACGACAACGGCCTGATGCAGGTGCGTCACGCGTCGATCAACGACTTGCCCATCACCGATGACCAGCGCAAGTTTCACTGGGACCGCTCGGGGCCGCGTCCGGCGGACCACCCCGGCCTGTCGGCGCTGGGGCTCTGATGGCGGCAGAGCGCGAGGCGCTGGTGCCGCGACTGGCCGAGGTCTTCCGCGCCCATGGCTTCGATGGCGCCAGCCTGGCCCGCATCACGGCCGATGTCGGGCTGGGCAAGGGCAGCCTCTATCACCTCTTCCCGGGCGGCAAGGACGAGATGGCCGAAGCAGTGCTGGCGCACATCGGGCGCTGGTTCGAAGAGGAGGTGTTCGCCGTGCTGCGCGGCGACGCCGCAAGCGGCATCGGCCACATGTTCGATGCCTGCGAACGCTATTTCCACTCGGGCCAGCGGGTGTGCATCGTGGGGGTGTTTGCGCTGTCGAGCACGCGTGAACGCTTCGCACTGGAAGTCAGGCGCTATTTCGCCGACTGGACCGATGCCCTGCATGGCGCGCTGCTGCGTGCCGGGCATCCCGCCGCCAGCGCCGCCGGACTGGCCGAGGATATCGTGGGCGCGATCCAGGGCGCACTGGTGCTGGCGCGCGCCGTCGATGACAGCGAGGTGTTCGTGCGTACGCTGGCGCGCTGGCGACAGCGTGCGCTCACCGGATGATCAGGCGCCGAGGTCTGCCAGCGGGTGCTGCGCGGCGGGCCAGGGGTCGGCAAAGAAGCCATCCACCCAGGCGGGCGTGGCCGCCGCCAGGGTCGCCGGTTGCCACTTGGGTCGCTGGTCCTTCTCGACGATCAGTGCGCGGATGCCCTCGACGAAATCGGGGCGCGCCGCGCAATGCAGGGAGACCACGAACTCCAGCCTGAACACCTGCGCCAGCGACATGTGCCGCACGCGCCGTTGCAAGGCATAGGCCAGCGCAGCCGAGCCAGGGGCGCCGGCACGCAGCGTGGCAGCGGCCTTGTGCAGCCACGCATCGTCGGACTCGATGGCCAGGATCGCCTGGACCGTCGCCGCCAGGTCGGGCTGGCGACAAACGCGGTCGATCAGGTCGTAGTGCTGGCGCAGGTTGGACGGTGCCAGCAGCGACTGGTCGGCCTGCTCCGCCTGGCCCAGCACGGCATCGAGCAGGCGGGCGTTCCCGGCCGCCCCCTCGCCCCAGGGCTGGGCCAGCAGTGCCTCGATCACCGACGGCTTGGATGCCTGCGCCACGCCATAGTCGGCCAGCTTGGCGAACACCGCGTCGCGCGCATTGAGGTGGGCCCCGGTCAGCGCCAGGAAGATGCCGATACTGCCCGGCATGCGCGCCAGGAACCAGCTGCCGCCGACATCCGGATACAGGCCGATGGTGATCTCCGGCATCGCCAGGCGCGAGCGTTCGGTCACCACCCGGTGGCTGCAGCCGGCCATCAGGC
Organism: Herbaspirillum sp. YR522; assembly: GCF_000282575.1. Classification (GTDB taxonomy): domain Bacteria; phylum Pseudomonadota; class Gammaproteobacteria; order Burkholderiales; family Burkholderiaceae_D; genus Herbaspirillum. Next base: position 6,406 of record NZ_AKJA01000154.1, read on the forward strand.
CGATGCCGCCGCCCATCACGATGCCATGCCCCCACGCCAGGATCGGCTTGTCGAAGGTATGGAGCAGGTAGTCGAGGCGGTATTCGTGTTCGAAGAATTCGGCCGCGTAGCGATTGGCGGCAATATCGTCGCGCTCGGGCGAGGCATGGTGATCGCGCATGGTGCGATAGAGCCGTTGCAGGTCGCCGCCGGCACAGAAGGCCTTCTCTCCCTGCGCCTGCAGGATCACCAGCGCGACCTGCGGGTCGGCCTGCCAGGCGCGCAGCTGCGGCGTCAACAGGTCGACCATCTCCAGCGAGATGGCGTGCAGCGTCTTCTCGGAAGCCAACGTGGCCACGCCGATGCGGCGGCCATTGGTGGCCACCAGCTCGTCGAACAAAACCGGTGCTTGCATGGGAGTCCTGACGTCTCTGACGCGGACCCGCTGGCTGTTCGCTTCGGTGCGCAGGCCGCTTTGTTAAGGGTGCCCCGACTTCGCGCCGGGACTCCCGGAAATAAATGATGCAGGCCGATAGGCCGGATTCTGTTACGGCGGTTGCCCGCTATGACAGCCATTCCTCTAGGCGCCGGATTACTCCGGCGCTCAAGCTTTCTACCCGCACGCTCCGCGAGCAGCATCACCGCGTGCCTATTTGAAATTGCTCCAGGTGGAGGTTACCGCGTTTCACCGTAACTAAATACGCTCGTCTCTGTGGCCCTGTTCCTCGCCTTATACCGGCTTGCACCGGCTTTCGGCGGACGGCCGTTAACCGTCACCCTGCTCTGTGGAGTCCGGACCTTCCTCCCGCCGCCCCCCGAAAGAGGCGGCCAGCGACTGTCTGGCCTGCATCGGGCGCCATTGTACCGCAGCGCTGCCGATACGCCGACAATGATGCCGCTAGCGACACGCCGACCGCCGATGCCGATTCGGCATGGGACAGCGCGCGGCATTGTTCGTATAGTGGACTGCCGCGATGACTAGAACCTGAAGACCACTCACCATGCATATCTGTGTATTGGGCGCCGGCATCATCGGCGTGACCAGCGCCTACCGCCTGCTGCAGGATGGCCACCAGGTCACCCTGGTCGATGCCAGCGACGCCCCGGGCAACGGCACCAGCCTGGGCAATGGCGCCCAGTTGAGCTACTCGTACGTAGCGCCCCTGGCCGACCCGTCGGTATGGTCCAAGTGGTCCTACTATCTCTTCAGCAGCGACTCGCCGCTGACCTTCAAGCCAACCCTGGAATGGCAGCAATATCGCTGGCTGTTCGCGTTCCTGCGCTGCTGCAATGCCGCTCGCGTGCAGCGCACCACCATCGATCTGCTGCAACTGGCCTTCTTCAGCCGCGACCAGCTGCGGCAATGGAACGCGCACCTGGACCTGCAATTCGACCACCAGGCCTCCGGCAAGCTGGTCATGTTCACCGATCCCGCCGCGCTGGATGCGGCACGGCACCAGGTGCGGTTCCAGGCGCAATTCGGCTGCCAGCAGGAAGTGCTGGACGCGGCCCGCTGCATTGCCATCGAACCGAGCCTGGGCCACTCGCAACGGGACTGGGCCGGTGGCGTGCATACCCCCAGCGAAGAAGCCGGCGACTGCCCCGGCTTCTGTCGTGCGCTGGTGGCAGCGATGCAGGCCGATCCCCGGTTCCGCTTCATCGGCGGCGCCCGGGCCGATGCGGTGCGCACCGAAGCCGGCGCGTTGCGCGCGGTGCAAGCGGGTGGCCAGTGGATCGAGGCCGAGCGCTTCGTGCTGGCGCTGGGCGCCGACAGTCGCGCCTTTGCGCAGCAAGTGGGCCTGTCGCTCCCGCTCTACCCACTCAAGGGCTACAGCATCACCGTGCCGCTGGAGGACGAGGCCAGCCGCCACGCCGCGCCCCGGGTCTCCATCACCGACATCGCTCGCAAGATCGTCTACGCCCGCCTGGGCCAGCGCCTGCGCGTGGCAGGCCGTATCGAGCTGGTGGGCCGGGATGCCTGCATCGCCCAACGCGCCATCGATGAACTCAAGGCTGGCGTGCGTGAACTGTTCCCCGGATGCACGCTGGGCTCCGACACCACGCTGTCGCCCTGGGCCGGGTTCCGTCCGGCCACCCCCAGCGGGGTGCCGATCATCGGCGCCTCACCGGTGCCCAACCTCTATCTCAACATCGGACAGGGCGCATTGGGCTGGACCCTGGCCTGCGGCAGCGCCGCCCTGCTGGCCGACCAGATCGCCGGACGCCATGGCGCCATCGACGATGCGCCATTCCGCTGGCGGCAGTAAAAGCTTTCACGCTGGCCTGAGAAGCTTTCACCGAAGGTGGCCATGGCAGGTGCGGTTTTGCGACTAAGATGGGCGCTTGCCGTTTCACGATGGAGACCTCGACATGCGACCAAACAAGCTGCGCACGCTGTTCGCGCAAAAGCAGATGGCCTTGACCGGCTGGGTATCGATGGGCGATTCGCTGCTGACCGAAGTCATCGCCAGCTGTGGCTATGACGCCGTCACCGTCGACCTGCAGCACGGATTGTTCTCGATCGAATCGGCGCTGCCCATGTTGCAGGCCATCTCCACCACCGACGCGGTGCCGCTGGTGCGCTGTTGCGAAAACGGCCTGGGCGAGATCAACAAGCTGCTCGATGCCGGCGCCTATGGCGTGATCTGCCCCCTGGTCAACACCGTCGACGACGCCGAGCGCTTTGTGCGTGCCTGCCATTATTCGCCGCGCGGCACACGCAGTTACGGTCCGGCGCGCGGCTTCCTGTATGGCGGTGCCGATTATTTCGACCAGGCCAATCGCACCGTGCTGACCCTGGCCATGATCGAGACCAACCTGGGCTTTGCCAACGCCGAGGCGATCCTGCAGGTGCCCGACCTGGACGGCATCTTCATCGGCCCGGCCGACCTCAATATCGAAATGGGCCTGGCGCCGGACGACTACGATGCACCGCGACTCAACGACGCCATCCGGCACCTGGTCGAACTGGGCGCGCGGCATGGCAAGCTGGTGGGGATCTTCGCCGGCACCATGGACATGGCGCAGCGCATGAAGCAATTCGGGCTCGACCTGGTGGCGCCGGGTACCGATATCCAGCTGCTCAAGGCTGAAGCAGGACGGCGCATCGCCGCGCTACGCTAGCGAACCGTCCCGCCTCGGTGTCGAAGATGTTTTGGGAATCATCCTATATAAACGCCCGGCACGTTTCCCGATAATTTCGTTTCGGGAAGATGCGACGTCGCATGTCCCATTCAAATGGATCGGACATGTCGCCACCATCATCTTCGCCAACGCAACGGCCAACCTCGGCAGGCCGTGCCATAGCCATTGCACTGGGCAGCGCCAGCCTGTCGACGCTGCTGGCGCTGGCAGCGCATTGCTCCTTGCCGTGGATGGCCGGGACCACCCAGCAACAGGTGGCGCCTGCCCAGGCCAGCCCGCCTCCCTATCTGCTACTGGCGCTGCGCAGCGGCTGCACAGCGCCCTCCGAGCGCCACCCGCGCACGCGAACACGCAAGAGCGCGCCGCGCGTGGCCACCTGAGCGTCAACGCACCAGCGTGCGGCCGAAGAACGGATAGTTGGGATCGTTGTAGCCGTGGGTCGACGCATGGCCGGGCGTGACCAGCGAATCGACCAGCGCTTCTTCCTCGGGGCTGATGGCGAGCGTGACGGCGTCGTAATAGTCCTCCATCTGCAGCAGCGTCCGCGGGCCGGCGATGACGCTGCTGACCACCTGGTTGGCCAGCACCCAGGCGGTAGCGAACTGGCCCAGCTTGACGCCGCGCGCGGCGCAATGCTGCTGCAGGCGCTGGGCGATCAGCAGCGATTCCTCGCGGAACTCTGTTTCCATCATGCGCTTGTCGCCCCGGCCGGCACGGCTGTCCTCGGGCGGCTTGGCGCCCGGCTGGTATTTGCCGCTCAGCACGCCACGTGCAATCGGGCTATATGGCACCACGCCCAGGCCATGATGGTGGCAAGCGGGCAGGATCTCGACTTCCGGCTGCCGGTTCAACAGGTTGTAGTAGGGCTGGCACACCAGCGGCCGCGGCACGTGGTTCTTTTCGCACAGGCGCACCATCTCGGCAATGCGCCAGCCACGGAAATTGGAGACGCCAAAACCACGGATCTTGCCGGCCCGGATCAGGTCGCCCAACGACTGCACCGCTTCTTCCAGGTTCTCGTCGGCATAGTCGCGATGCAGGTAGAGGATATCCAGGTGGTCGGTCTGCAGGCGCTTGAGGATGGCATCGGTCTCGCGCACGATCCAGTGGCGCGAATAATGCGACTCGTTGGGCGCCTGGCCCATCGGATTACCCAACTTGCTGGCCAGCACCCAGTGCTGGCGCTGCCCCTTGAGCAGCATGCCCACCATTTCCTCGGAACGTCCCTTGGTGTAGACATCGGCGGTGTCGATGAAATTGACGCCGTGTTCGCGCGCCGACGCCAGGATATTGCCGGCCTCGGACTGGTCGGTCTGGTCGCCGAACATCATGGTGCCCAGGCACAGGGTGGACACCTTCAGGTTGCTGTTGCCGAGTCGTCGGTATTGCATGCTGTCTCCAGTGGGATGTGGGCAAAATGGATGGCCATTTTAAAGGATCGCGGTTTCCTCTTCCTGCCAGCGCCGCTTGTCGCGCAGCGGCGGCGCCCCGAACAGGCGGCTGTACTCGCGGCTGAACTGCGACGAGCTCTCGTAGCCGACCGTATGCGCGGCCAATGCCACGCTCATGTCAGCGGTCAGGATCAACCGGCGCGCCTCTTGCAGGCGCAGGTTCTTCTGGTACTGCAGCGGGCTCATGGCGGTGACCTGCTTGAAATGGTGATGCAGCGACGACACGCTCATGTGGACATCGCGGGCGATATCCTCCACCCGCAGCGACTGCGCATAGCTATCGCGCATGAGCCTGATGGCCTTGGCCACGCGATTCATCTGGCTGTCCTGCAGCACCGTCTGGCGCAGCAGCGCCCCCTGGCCGTTCATCAGCAATCGGTACAGGATCTCCCGCCGCACCATCGGCGCCAGGATCGCAATGTCGCGCGGGTTCTGGTGCAGGCGCAGCAGCCGCAGCACCGCATCGAGCAGCGCGCAGTCGAGGCGGTTGACGTACAGGCCGCGCGAAGCGCCGTCGCTGGCAATGTCCTGCGGCAGGTGTTCGTCGCCGATCAGGTCGCCGATCTCGCGAATATCCAGTTCCAGCCGCAGGCCCAGGTAGGGTTCGTCGGGGCTGCGGATCAGCACCCGCCCCACCACCGGCATGTCGACCGAAGCCACCAGGTAATGCATCGGATCGTATTCCACCACTTCGTCGCCGATCAGAAGCTGCTTGGAGCCCTGGGCGATCACCGCGAATACCGGTTTCTGCACCGAATGCTTGGGACCGCCCGGGTTGGTCACCCGGTACACCCCCAGTCCCTCCACGGCCGTCTCCAGCAAACCCTCCACACCATGCGTGATGTGTTCGATGACCGCCAGCAGCTCACGTCGCATGGCCTCGAAGCGCTGCACCTCGGCCTCGGGCATGGCAGGCTCGCCCGGCTCATGCGAGGACGGTGGCGAGTGGGCGGGGTCGGTCGGGTTCAGGTCCATGGCGGTTCGGAAGATGGGTTGGATGCACCAGCTTAGCAGCTTGCAGGACTGCCTGATTCTCCCGAATCGGGCAGCGGAGGAATGGGCAAGATATCTGGAGAATCAGGTATGCCATGCAACTTCACGGGCGCTCAGCCTGCGCCCGGATTTGCCTATTCATCGCCACTTCGTAGAATCAGGCAAGTAATCGACAGCTTTTTGCACGTCTGAAGCAAGCCTGCCGTCGCATAATCCTTGCACGTCACCGACCACCTCGCGACATCGCCGCCATCGACGCCAACGGCGCCCGAGGCGAGCCTGGCACGCCGCAGTAACGCAGGCGCCGCCCTGCCTGCGCCTTTTTCATTCTTTCCCGCGCCATCCGCCAACACCGCCGTCCAGGCCGGTGACGGCCGGTCGCAACCGCATCGCCACAGGAACCCCGACCATGAACCGCTCCAGCCAGACCTGCCCGATGGCACCGCTGCGACAGCCGCTAGAAAACGCTTTCGGCGATGTTGTGCTGCTCGACCACGTTGCGCACCGTGCTGGGCAGGGCGCGATCGACGAAACGGCATTCGCCCTCGACCGTCTCCATGCCCATGGTGCAGGCCTTGTGCAGGGGACAGGTCGAGAACAGCTCGGCGACCCAGTCGACGAAGGCGCGTACCTTGGGCGACAGGTGGCGGTTGTGCAGGTAGACCACCGAAATCGGCAGCGGCGCCGGCTTCCACTGCGACAGCACCTCCACCAGGCGCCCCTCCTCGATGTGGCGCATGACCATGTAGAGCGGTGCCTGCACCATGCCGAATCCCTGCAGCGCGCAATCGACGTAGGCATCGCCGTCGTTGACCGACAGCTTGCCGTCCATCTTCACTTCGCGGGTGACGCCATCGACCACGAAGTCCCAGTCGATGGTGCGACCGGTGCGGCTCGAGAAATAATGCACCGACTTGTGGTTGGCCAGGTCTTCGATGGTGTGCGGCACGCCATGCCGCTCCAGGTACAGCGGCGCGGCGCAGGTCACGGTCTGGAAGGTGCCGACGCGGCGCGCCACCATCGACGAATCCTGCAGGGCGCCGACGCGCAGTACGCAATCGACCGCCTCCTGGACCATGTCGACGGGACGGTCGCCCATGCCCATGGCCAGTTCGATGTCGGGGTACTTGGCATAGAAGTCGCACAGGTTGGGCAACAGCAGCAGGCGGCCGATCGAGGCGGGAACGTCGATGCGCAGCCGTCCTTGCGGGCCGCGCGTGACATTGCGAAACGATTGTTCGGTCTCGTCCACATCGGCCAGGATGCGCACGCAGCGCTCGTAGTAGGCCGCGCCATCGGGCGTGAGGCTGATACGACGCGTGGTGCGATTGAGCAATCGCACCTGCAGCAGGCCTTCCAGCCCCTGGATGATGGTGGTAACGGTGGTGCGCGGCAAATTCAGGTTGTCTGCTGCTCGCGTGAAACTATTGGCATCGACCACCGCGGTAAATACCTGCATCGCTTGAAAACGGTCCATCGCTCTCTCCTTTTATCCGGTTGCCCGAACAGCGGGCAAGCGGCATGCGGGGGGGCGCGCGCAAATCCGGTCTCGAACCGCCATCGCCCCCGATGCCGGCCGTTGCAAAACGATGGAAAGATTTCGCCAACGTCGGCCAAATCCACCGGAAAGAACTGCAAATCCATCAAAAACCCTTGTCAAAAAGCCACGCTGTCGAGCACCCATCCGATCCATGCGCTTACCTGGCCCGGGCGACCTCGAGCCGTATTTTGCCGGGATTCGACCTCGTGATTGTTCGATCTTGGCGAACAGTGTTGTTGGATTATATGAGTTTATTTGAGTCCGTGCTGTGGCGCACAATCCGCCTCACTCTCCCACAATGGCATCTGGCCAAGGCGCACATCATGCACGGCTCGCTTTCTCTCGACATCCGCGATTTCTTCGTTCCCGGCCCGCTGGGACGCATCCCGGTGCGCCTCTACCAGCCGCTGCATGCGGTGGCCGGCAGCCAGCAAAAGCCGTTGCCGCTGGTGATGTACTTCCATGGCGGCGGCTTCGTGGGTGGCTCGCTCGACGACGCCGACACGCCTGCCCGCTTCATCGCCCAGTACAGCCACAGCGTGGTGCTGTCGGTGGCCTACTCGCTGGCACCGGCCAAGCCGTTCCCGGCCGCTCCCGAAGACGCCTACGCCGCCGCCGTCTGGGCCTGCAAGCACGCCGACGAACTCAACATCGACATCGATCGCATGGTGGTCGCCGGGGACGACGCCGGTGGCGGCCTGGCGGTAAGCCTGACCCTGATGACACGCGACCGCTGCGCCCGCCCGCTGGCCGCGCAGGTACTGATCAGCCCCATGCTCGACCCCAGCATGCGCCTGGTGGGCGACGCCGAGCGCCTCAAGTCCGATCTCAGCGTGGAAAGCTGCGCCACCCGCTACCGCCAGTACCTGCCGCAGACCATGCAGCGCCTGCATCCCTATGCCGCGCCGCTGGAAGTGAGCCGGCTGGCCGGACTGCCGACCGCCTTCATCGCCACCGCCGAGCGTGACGTGCTGTGTCCGGAAGCCGAGAAGTACGCCTCGGGCCTGATGCTGGCCGGCGTGCCGACCCAGGTCGCGCGCTTCGTCGGCATCACCCACGGAGCACTGCGCACCCATATTCCGCTGCTGACCGAGATCGTCAATTTCCTGCGCTGCCGTTTTGCCAAGAACGGCGGCGACCACACCATCCCGTTTGCTTTCCAACCTTCCCTTTGAGGCCTAGAACATGAACTCTCCCACAACACTGCGCCGTCGCTTCGCCCTTACCGCCACCGTGCTGGCCGTCATTGCCCTGACCGTCGGCGGCGCCATTTCCGCCGTCGGCCTGTCGGCCAACGCCAGCACCGCGCCAACCGCCCCACCGGCGGCAGCGGTCGACGTGGCCGAAGTCGTCAATCGCCAGATCGTCGACTGGCAGGCCTACTCGGGCCGCATCGAAGCCGTCGACCGGGTCGACGTGCGTCCGCTGGTCGGTGGCACGCTGACTGCGGTGCACTTCAAGGATGGCGCCCTGGTCAAGAAGGGCGATGTGTTGTTTACCATCGACCCGCGCCCCTATGCGGCCGAAGTAGCCCGCGCCGAGGCGCAGCTGCAAGGCGCCGAAGCCCGCGCGGCCTACACCGCAGCGGACGTGGCGCGCGGCCAGCGCCTGCTGGGTGACAACGCCATCGCCCGCCGCGACTACGAAGAAAAGCAGAACGCCTCGCGCGAGGCTGCCGCCAACGTCGCCGCAGCCAAGGCGGCGTTGCGCGCCGCGCGCCTGAACCTGGAATACACCCAGATCACCGCACCGGTATCGGGCCGCATCTCGCGCGCCGAAGTCACGGTCGGCAACGTCGTCAATCCTGGTTCGGCCAATGCCTCGCTGACCACCCTGGTATCGGTGGCCAAGGTCTACGCATCGTTCGATGTCGATGAGCAGAGCTTCCTGAAGTACGTCAACCCGGCCCGCGCGGCGGGCACCTCGGTGCCGGTGTCGCTGGGCCTGGCCAACGAAGACGGCTACTCGCGCCAGGGTCGTGTCGGCTCGGTCGACAACCGGCTCGATACGGCGTCCGGCACGATCCGCGTGCGGGCCGTGTTCGATAACGCCGATGGACAACTGATCCCTGGCCTGTATGCCCGTGTGCGACTGGGCGGCGGCGCCCCGCACGACGCCCTGATGATCGATGAGAAGGCACTCGGCACCGACCAGGACAAGCGCTTCGTGATGGTCGCCGACGGCAACAACCACGCCAACTATCGCCAGGTGCGTGTGGGCGCCAGCCAGGACGGACTGGTGGTCATCGAGCAAGGGCTGAAGTCGGGCGAGCGCGTGGTGGTCAATGGCCTGCAACGGATCCGTCCGGGCGACGCCATCACACCGACCGTGGTACCGATGCAGGCCGAACCAAAGACCGACGCCAAGGCTTAATAAAAACATCAGCGCTGCCTGCGGCGCTGGAGGAACCTTCAAATGAACATTTCAAAATTCTTTATCGACCGCCCGATCTTCGCCGGTGTGCTGTCGGTACTGCTGTTGCTGGGCGGGGTGCTGGCGATGCTGCAGCTGCCGATCTCGGAATACCCGGAAGTGGTGCCACCGTCGGTGGTGGTGCGCGCGCAGTATCCGGGCGCCAACCCCAAGGTGATCGCCGAAACCGTGGCCTCGCCGCTGGAAGAGCAGATCAACGGCGTCGAGAACATGCTCTACATGCAGTCGCAGGCCAACAGCGACGGCAATCTCACCATCACCGTCAACTTCCGCCTTGGGGTCGATCCCGACAAGGCCCAGCAGCTGGTGCAGAACCGGGTATCGCAAGCGCTGCCGCGCCTGCCCGAGGACGTGCAGCGCCTGGGCGTGACCACCATCAAGAGTTCGCCCACGCTGACCATGGTGGTGCACCTGATCTCGCCCGACAACCGCTACGACACCACCTACCTGCGCAACTACGCGGTGCTCAACGTCAAGGATCGCCTGGCCCGCATCCAGGGCGTGGGTGAAGTGGGCATGTTCGGCTCGGGCAACTACGCCATGCGTGTCTGGCTCGATCCCAACAAGGTGGCACAGCGTGGCCTGACCGCCACCGACGTGGTGCGCTCGATTCGCGAACAGAACGTGCAGGTCGCCGCCGGTGTGATCGGCGCCTCGCCCAGCTCGCCCGATGTGCCCGTGCAGCTGTCGGTCAACGCCCAGGGTCGCCTCAAGACCGAGGCCGACTTCCGCGACATCATCCTCAAGGGTTCGCCCAACGGCGCCGTCACGCGCCTGGGTGACGTGGCCCGGGTCGAGCTGGCGGCGTCGGAATATGGATTGCGCTCGCTGCTGGACAACAAGCCGGCAGTGGCGATCCCGATCTTCCAGGCACCCGGTTCGAACGCACTGGACGTGTCCACCCAGGTACGGGCGGCGATGAAGGAACTGTCGGCCGACTTCCCGTCCTCGGTCGAGTATCGCATCGTGTACGACCCCACCCAGTTCGTGCGCGCCTCCATCGAGGCGGTGGTCCATACGCTGCTCGAAGCGATCCTGCTGGTGGTGATCGTGGTGATCGTGTTCCTGCAGACCTGGCGCGCCTCGATCATCCCGCTGCTGGCGGTGCCGGTATCGATCATCGGTACCTTCTCGCTGATGCTCGGTTTCGGCTACACCATCAACGCCCTGTCGCTGTTCGGCATGGTGCTGGCCATCGGTATCGTGGTCGATGATGCCATCGTGGTGGTCGAGAACGTCGAACGCAACATCGGCGCCGGGCTGTCGCCGCGCGACGCCACCTATCGCGCCATGCAGGAAGTGTCGGGCCCGATCATCGCCATCGCCCTCACACTGGTAGCGGTGTTCGTGCCGCTGGCCTTCATGACCGGCCTGACCGGCCAGTTCTACAAGCAGTTCGCCATGACCATCGCCATCTCGACGGTGATCTCGGCCTTCAACTCGCTGACCCTGTCGCCGGCGCTGGCGGCCATGCTGCTCAAGGGCCATGGCGAGAAACCGGACTGGCTCACGCGGGTGATGGATCGCTTCCTGGGCGGCTTCTTCGTGCGCTTCAACCGCTTCTTCAACCGCGCCTCGGACAGCTACGGCCGCGGCGTCACCGGCGTCATCAAGCGCAAGGGATCGACCATGGCGGTGTATGTGGTGCTGCTGGCGGCGACCCTGGGTATCTCGTACCTGGTGCCGGGCGGCTTCGTACCCGGCCAGGACAAGCAATACCTGGTGGCCTTCGCCCAATTGCCCAACGGCGCCTCCATCGACCGCAGCGAAGACGTGATGCGCAAGATGAGCGAGATCATGCTCAAGGAACCGGGCGTCGATAGCGCCATCGCCTTCCCCGGCCTGTCGATCAACGGTTTCACCAACAGCTCCTCGGCCGGTATCGTCTTCGTCGGCCTCAAGCCGTTCGAAGAGCGCCGCAGCAAGGAATTGTCGGGCAACGCCATTGCCGGCTCGCTCAACAAGAAGTTCGGTGGCATCAAGGAAGCCTTCACTGCCGTGTTCCCGCCGCCACCGGTGATGGGCCTGGGCACGCTGGGCGGCTTCAAGATGCAGATCGAGGACCGCGATGCGGTGGGCTACGCCGAACTGGACAAGGCGGCGCAGCAGTTCATGAAGGCCGCCGCCAAGGAACCGGCGCTGGGTCCGATGTTCTCCAGCTACCAGATCAACGTGCCGCAACTCGACGTCGACCTGGACCGGGTCAAGGCCAAGCAGCTGGGCATTCCGGTGACGGACGTATTCAACACCATGCAGATCTACCTGGGCTCGCTCTACGTGAACGACTTCAACCGCTTCGGCCGGGTCTACCAGGTCCGAGCCCAGGCCGACGCGCCCTTCCGCGCCAGGGCCGAGGACATCCTGCAGTTGAAGACCCGCAACGAGGCCGGCGAGATGGTGCCGTTGTCGTCGGTGGTCAAGGTCAAGCAGACCTTCGGTCCTGAAATGGTGGTGCGCTACAACGGCTATACCGCTGCCGACATCAACGGTGGCCCCGCCCCCGGTTATTCGTCGGACCAGGCGCAGGCCGCCGCCGAACGGGTGGCTGCCGCTACCCTGCCGCGTGGCGTGAAGTTCGAGTGGACCGACCTGACCTACCAGAAGATCCTCGCGGGCAATGCCGGTATATGGGTGTTCCCGATCAGCGTGCTGCTGGTGTTCCTGGTACTGGCCGCGCTGTACGAAAGCCTGACCCTGCCGCTGGCGGTGATCCTGATCGTGCCCATGAGCATCCTGGCGGCACTGACCGGTGTATGGCTGACCAAGGGCGACAACAACATCTTCACCCAGATCGGCTTGATGGTACTGGTGGGGCTGTCGGCCAAGAACGCCATCCTGATCGTGGAATTCGCACGCGAACTGGAAATGCAGGGCCGGTCGGCCGTGCAGGCAGCCATCGAATCGAGCCGCTTGCGCCTGCGTCCGATCCTGATGACCTCGATCGCCTTCATCATGGGTGTGATCCCGCTGGTGACATCGACCGGCGCCGGTTCGGAAATGCGCTATGCGATGGGTATCGCGGTGTTCTTCGGCATGCTCGGCGTGACCCTGTTCGGGCTGTTCCTGACACCGGTGTTCTACGTCCTGCTGCGCACCATCAATCGCCGCAAGTTGCACTCGGCTTCGCATCACGAAGCCCCGCTGTCCGGCCCGCAAGTCAGCACGCATTAATTGGAGCCAAGAAAAATGAACGCACTTACGATCAATACCCTGCTGCGCCCGGTGCGCATCAGCTCGGTACTGCTGGCGGCGCTGCTGGCGCTGGCCGGCTGCTCGGTGACGCCGACCTACGAACGCCCCTCGGTCGACACCCCGGCGGCCTTCAAGGAAGCCGCGCCGGGCCAGGACGGCAGCCAGTGGAAGACGGCCCAGCCGGCCGAAGACATCACCCGCGGCCAATGGTGGAAGATCTTCGGCGATGACAGCCTCGACGCCCTGCAGGAGCGGGCCCAGCAGGCCAACTTCGACCTCAAGGCAGCCGCCGCCCGCCTGGGCCAGGCGCGGGCCCTGACCCGCGACGCCCGTTCGGCCTACCTGCCACAGGTCGACGCCGGCCTGGGCGCCACCCGCCAGCGGCCGTCGCCGGCCTCGCAGGGCCTGGCGGCCGATGCCGACACCCGGCCCTCGACGCTGTACCGCGCCCAACTGGGCGTGTCGTACGAAGTCGACCTGTTCGGTCGCGTCGCCGCCAATGTCGACGCCGCCACCGCCGATGCCCAGCGCAGCGAAGCCTTGTTCCACTCGGTGTTACTGGCCTTGCAAGCCGACGTTGCCCAGCAGTACTTCCAGGTGCGCGAACTCGACGCCGCGCTGGAACTGTATCGCGGCACGGTGGAGTTGCGGGGGCAGTCGTTGAAGCTGGTGCAGCGCCGTTTCGACGAAGGCGACATCAGCGAAGTCGATGTGGCTCGCGCCCGGTCCGAACTGGCCTCGGCACAATCGGAAGCACTCGGCATCGCCCGCCAGCGCGCCACGGCCGAACATGCGTTGGCGATCCTGCTGGGCAGTACGCCGGCGGAGTTCTCGCTGCCGGCGCGCCCGCTCTCGCGCATCACCATCGACGTCCCGGCCGGCCTGCCCTCGGCGCTGCTGGAGCGCCGTCCCGACATCGCCGCCGCCGAGCGCGCAATGGCGGCAGCCAACGCCCGCGTGGGCGTGGCCAGGTCGGCCTTCTTTCCCAGCCTGAACCTGACCGGTGGACTGGGTTACGAGTCGGCCCAGCTGGGTGACCTGTTCAACTGGTCCAGCCGCACTTTCCTGCTGGGTCCGCTGGTGGGCACGGCGCTGAGCATGCCGCTGTTCGATGGCGGCCGGCGCCAGGCCGGCGTCGATCGCGCCCGCGCCAGCTATGAAGAGCAGGTGGCGACCTATCGCGGCACGGTCTTGAACGCCTTCCGTGAAGTCGAGGACAACCTGGCCAACCTGCGCATCCTGGGCGACCAGAACCGCGCCCAGGACGAAGCCGTGGCGGCCTCGTCGCGCGCGGCCAAGCTGTCGCATGTGCAATATCGCGAAGGGTCGGTGAGTTATTTTGGCGTGATCGATGCCGACCGCACGGTACTGCAACAGCAACGCGTATCGGTACAGCTCGACGGCGAACGGGCGCGTTCCACGGTCAACCTGATCCGCGCCCTGGGTGGCGGCTGGGGACCGGCACCGAACCCGGCACCGGTGCCCGACACCCGGCTGTCGCAGGCCGACAGCGCCCGGTAGGCCCAGGCAACAGGCCGTCATCCCGACCGGGTCGGGACGACGGCAATCTTCCATCAGCTGACAACGAGAACACCATGTCCATCACCCTGCATCAAATCAGTATCCCATTGCTCATCAAGGGCCTGCAGAACCTGTCCGGCCTGCTGGACCGCGCACAGCAGCACGCCGACCAGCAGCAGCTCGAACACCATGTGCTGCTGTCGGCACGGCTGTTCGACGACATGTATCCATTGACGGCCCAGGTGCAGCGCGCCAGCGATACCGCCAAGGCCACCGCCAGCCGCCTGTCGGGGCTGGCCGCGCCCAACTTCTCCGACGACGAGACCAGCTTCGACCAATTGCAGGCGCGCATCAACAAGACCATCGTGTTCCTGGAGGCGATCCCGGCCGATGCCATCGATGGCCAGCAGGAGCGCCAGGTCAAGATGATGTTGCGCGGCGAGGAGCAGAGCATGCGCGGGCTCGACTACCTGACCCGCTTCGGCCTGCCCAACTTCAGCTTTCACGTGGTGACCGCCTACGACATCCTGCGTCACAAGGGGGTCAAGCTGGGCAAGATGGATTACCTGGGCCTGTAACGACCCGTGCCGTGATGAATTCCCGTGGTACTTGCCCGCCTGACGGCGGGCTTTTTTTTTGACAGCTACAGGTAACTTACCTGTACCGTCATCGTGCCGACCACCGTCCCAGGCTGGGGATTGGATGTCAGGCGCGTCATGGCGGCCCGCAAAGGCACCTTGACAATGCCGTCAGGCCGCCCCGGGTAAGACAAGGTCTCGCCCCAGCACAGCGTCGTACCATCGCCATGGGTAATCTTGATCCCCACTCCGGTTGCAGTGCCGCCCGCGCCGTTGGACATGAGGCCTTGGCAGACCGTGCCTGATTGCCTGAGCGTGGAAAAGCTCATGGTGATCGATTGATTCGGCGCGCAACCGGTCACCGTCACATCGAATTGCTTGGCAGGGATCGCACCGGTACCTGGCAGGCTGTTCAGGCCAACCTTGCCAAGATCGACGTACATGTCGCGAATCGTGCAACTGGCGCGCACCGCCACGGTCCCGCTGATCCTCATCTCGGCGAGAAGACTCCCGCCGGAGACGCCCGGTGAATAATATTCGATGTTCCCGTATTTGGAGTCCAGCCTGCCTGCGGTGAACGCGCCCAGCTTGACCAGGCTGGCGCGGAAACTGATGCTGCATTGCCCGCCGTTGGAGCCTAATTGGCAATAACCGGCAGGCAGTTTGCCACACCCCTCGTCGTCGTAGCCGCCTGACATCCGGCGCCAGCAAAAACTGTTGACCGCGGTGGACACGCGATCCCGGCCGGGCTTGACGACAAACAGCCCGGTCGACTGTTCGCTCAGACGCACGCCTATCCCCGCCACGCCGGTAGGATAGACGAAATCGATTGCCGTGAACGCGCCGGTGGGCTTGAGCTGGAACACCACATCGTTGGTCTTGTTCCCGGCTGTCAACGTAGCGCTATCGCAGGTGTAGGTCACCGTCACTGTGGTGTTTCCAACCTCGGTGCCGACGGGCGCGTCGGCGCTAATTTGAGCAGAACCGAATCGCGCATCGACTGCGCCTGCACGACATGTCGCCCACGCACTGCCTGCCTGGCCGAAAAATAACACCATGAGGACCATCAACCACGATTTCATCGCTCGCTCTTCCCGAATGTAAGGGGTGACAACACAGCAAAGGTTTTGGACTAATTGCGCTGCGGTACCAGACTGCGGTCCGGCAAGGCAAGCACCAGCGAGGATTGGATATGCTACTGCGTGCCACGCGGGCAACCGGGTCATCTAGGCAACGCCCCCTCGCAATGCCCTTACCGTTTTGACGGCCGGTTGCTGTTGCTGCTCCATATCCCAGCGACTTGATGACAACGATAGTCTACCAACCCGGGGGGGCACTGCCCAATCGGATTTGTCTCAAAGCGACACGGGGAGAAACACTTACGCGGCAGCCAATGCAGCATCGAGGACAGGCGCTGGCGCCTATCGCTGCGGGCAAGGACGCCGGTGTGCGGGCGGTTATTGATCAGTGATGCGCG
This sequence comes from Herbaspirillum sp. YR522, assembly GCF_000282575.1. Taxonomy (GTDB): domain Bacteria; phylum Pseudomonadota; class Gammaproteobacteria; order Burkholderiales; family Burkholderiaceae_D; genus Herbaspirillum. The sequence continues at coordinate 22,714 of NZ_AKJA01000154.1, forward strand.
TCGGCGCGGCGCAAAAGCTGTTGGCAACGCGCTGACAGGCCCTCGATACGAAGTTGCCTTCCGGCCCGGACATAACGTTGACGCAGCGTCTCGAGCGCAGCAATGGCCGAATGATCGGCCAGGCGCAGGTGGCGACAATCCAGCACCACGGTGTCCGTCGCGTGGTCGATGTCGAACAGTTCCAGGAAGTGCGCCACCGAGGCGAAGAACAGGGTGCCGTGCGGCACATAGGTGCGGATGCCCGCGGCGTCGACGATGTCGGCACGCACCTCGCGCGCGTGCTGCCAGGCAAAGTTGAGGGCCGCGATCACGATACCGCACAGCACCGCCACGGCCAGGTCGGTCAACACGGTGATGATGGTCACGGCGACGATCACGATGGCGTCGCTCCTGGGGACCTTGCCCAGCACCCGCAGCGAGCCCCAGGCGAAGGTTTCCTGGGCCACCACGAACATGACGCCGGCCAGCGCGGCCAGCGGAATGCGCTCGATGGCCGGCGACAGGAACAGGATGAACAGCAGGATCATCACCCCGGCCACCACACCCGAGATGCGCGAACGCCCGCCCGAGCCGAGATTGATCATGGTCTGCCCGATCATGGCGCAGCCGCCCATGCCGCCGAACAGGCCCGATGCGATATTGGCCGCACCCAGCGCCAGGCATTCGCGATTGGGCTGGCCACGCGAAGCGGTGATTTCATCGGTCAGGTTGAAGGTCAACAGCGTCTCGAGCAAACCGACGATGGCCATCAGCACCGCATAGGGCGCCACGATGCGCAGCGTCTCCAGCGTCAGCGGCACCTCGGGAAAATGAAACAGCGGCAGGCCGCCGGCGATCCTGGCCATGTCGCCCAGGGTCGGCGTGGGCACGTCCAGCAACTGCGTCACCAGTCCGACGCCGACGATGGCCACCAGCGCCGGCGGCAGCGCGCGCGTCACGCGCGGCAGCAACCAGGTAATGAGCATGGTGACCAGCGTCAGTCCGATCATGATCGCCAGCTGCGTGCCTTGCAGCCACTGCGGGCCGGCTCCGCTATCGTGCCTGAAATGTTCCAGCTGGGCCCAGGCGATGACGATGGCCAGGCCATTGACGAAGCCCAGCATCACCGGATGCGGCACCATGCGCACCAGCTTGCCCAAGCGCAATGCGCCAAACAGCAGCATCACCAGCCCCGACAGCAGCACCGTGAGCAGGAAATACTGGGCACCGTGCTGCACGACCAGCGCCACGATCACCACCGCCATCGAGCCGGCCGCGCCCGAGATCATGCCGGGCCGCCCGCCGAACAACGCGGTGATGGTGCAGATGAAGAAGGCACCATACAGCCCCATGAGCGGGTTCAGTTGCGCCACCAGCGCGAAGGCGATGCACTCCGGCACCAGTGCGAACGAGGTCGTCAGGCCGGCCAGCGTTTCGCGCCTGAGCAGGCTGGCACGCGACACGGGAAGGGTCACGCTGGAAGAGGAATCGAGTTGGGTCATGGCAGGCAGGCGGCAAGGCGGCGACCGGGAGGTCGGGGAAAGCCGCGATTCTACACCGGCCGGCGCCTGCGATCCGGGTCAGTCGCGCGAGTAGATGACCCGCAGGGCGATGCGTCGTTCGTCGGCCGGCAAGTCGGTGACCGCGCGCAGATAGGCGATCGAGGCATCGCAGGTGGCGCCGGGGTCGGCCTGGCGGCGCTGCGGCGACGACAGCAGCTTGAGCTGGTCCTGCGTCAGCGGTGCCAGCGCACGGCGGATCACGCGGGTGCGCTCGGCCAGCGAGAAGCGCACGGCGTTGGCGCCGTTGGCGTCGCGCATGAGATGTTGCGTCATGGCCAGCTCGCGGTTGGCGAATTCGGGCGACAGCGCGGCCTGCGGCGCTTCGCGGCCGGCCACCGCATCGCTGCGCGAACGGGGGTAGATCAGTTCGGTGCAAGCGGTGGCACTGATGCCGCGCAGCGCCACGGCCTGGTCCAGCAGCAGCTGCTGGAACTCCTGCAACGATTGGTCCGACGCGATCGGCAACAGCTTGCGGCTGAGCAGGCCGACCTGCTCGCGCCCGACCGCCGTGATCTCGGCATCGGACGCATGCGCCTGCACCCGGGCCCAGGCCAGGTCGATCAGGCGCGCGAAGTCCTGCGGGTGGTAGCGCGCCATGATGTCGAACAGGGCGGTGCGGGTGAATTCGTGCTCGAGGATGCCGCGGGTGGTGGCGATGGTGGCCAGGCGCGCCGTCTCGCCGCCGTTGCTCAGGCGCGTGACCACGCCGGCCTGCAGCAGTTGCCCCAGTTCGGGATACCAGCTATCGCGCGGCGGCGTGTTGGCGATGTGTTCGATGAACTCGCGCGGCAGGCCGAACTTGCGGTAGGTGTCGAGGGTCAGCTTGCGGTCGAAGCCCTTGTTGATGCGATCGTCGCCCCCCACCGTATAGAGCGTGTGAAAGCCGATGTGGGCGCGCGGGTCGATGGCGCGCTCGCGCCCGGCCAGGAAGGCCAGGGTGCAGGAAGACGAACATTCCTGCTCGACATAGGTGTCGAGCCCGCGGCGCCGGATCACTTCACCCACCAGCTTGCCCTCGCGCACCCAGCCCCCGGCCGAATACAACACCACCGTGCGCACCTGGGGCGAGCGCTGCAACAGCGCCTCCAGGCCCTCGGCGGCGCCGTCGTTCATGCCTCCCTGCAGCAGCACCGACCTGCCATCGACCCGCAACTGGTAACTGACCGGTGGGCCCAGTTGCCTGCCGCGCGCGATATCGAACTGCTGGCGCAGCGAGTGGCGTGCGTTCCAGCTGCTCGATACCACGCTGATGGCGCCGCAGACGATCAGGAACTTGACCGCCACTTCGGCCCAGCGTCGCCCGCCACGCGCCACATGGCGGCTGGCCGACATCCAGCAGCCGCGCACGCCCCAGGTCCAGGCCACGTAACTGAAGCCGGCGATGACCAACACCCCACCGACGCCGTAGCGCGCCGGCATATCGTTGGTCAGCCGCGCCAGCACCGAAATGGCGAATGCCGGCAACAGCGACGACAGCAGCACCGTATGCAACCAGTAGGAACGGCCGAGCGAATAGTCGCCGCGCCAGTGGCGGCCGATGAAGCTCGAGCGCTTTTTACCGGCGCGAGCAGCAGGAGAAGCGGGAGCGATTACTGCCTGGGACAATACGGTTCCTCGATACGCATGGATGCAAGGGGCGCAGCCGGGTCACCGACCGCGCCGATCACCCGGCAGCATAACCCAGATGCGAACGATTCCACCCGCCACCCTCATGCCGCCCCGGAAATCTTCGACAGGTCGACCTCGTCGATCTGGCTGGCGTGCATGAACTGCTCCGCATAGCGCTGGTAGACCTTGTTGCGGATGAAGATATCGAAGACATCGGGGTCGATATGGTTGCGCGCCTTGAAGCCGGACAGGATATCGATGGCTTCGTTGAGCGTATTGCCGCGCTTGTAGGGGCGGTCGGCGGCGGTGACCGCCTCGAAGATGTCGGCCACCGCCATGATGCGCGCCGGCACCGACATCTGCTCGCGCGTCAGGCCGCGTGGATACCCCTTGCCGTCGACCCGCTCGTGGTGGCCGCCGGCATATTCGGTGACGTTGCGCAACTGCTTGGGCCAGGGGAGGGATTCGAGCATCTTGATCGTCACCACGATATGGTTGTTGATGATCTGGCGCTCGGCGTCATTGAGCGTGCCGGCACGGATGCGCAGGTTGCCCGCTTCTTCCTCGTCCAGCAGCGGTCGCAACTGGCCGTCGGGTCCGCGCCAGTGACGCGCGGCAATATCGAGCACGCGTTGCTGGTCCTCGGCGCGCATGCCTTCGGTGCCGAAATTGCTTCGCCGCAGGAAATCACGTTCATCGTCGAGCTGGGCCAGCTCGGCCTGCAGCCGGGCATCGAGCTCGGCACCGTGCTGCGGGGTCAGGGCCGGGCCCAGCGCAAGCTTTTCGTGCAGCACGCGGATCTCGGCGTCGCGCTTGATGACCTCGAAACGGGTGTCGATGAGATGGATGCGATCGAAGATGGTTTCCATCTTGGTCGCTTTCTCGACGATATGGGTGGGGGTGCCGATCTTGCCGCAGTCGTGCAGCAGGCCGGCCACCCACAGCTCGCGGCGATCGGCCTCGGTCATGCGGAAACCGGCCAGCGGTCCCTCGGTCGTGTCGTGCACCGCCTCGGCGATCATCATCGCCAGCTCCGGCACATGCTCGCAATGGCGGCCGGTGTGCGGCGATTTTTCGCCGATGCCCACGTTGATGAGCTTGATCAGGCCTTCGAACAGGCTTTCCAGGCGCAGGATCAGTTGCTGGTTGGCCATGGCGATGGCCGCCTGCGAGGCCAGCGCCTCGATGAAATGCCGGTCGGTCTCGGAAAACGGCTCGGCCTCGCCGGTCACCGGGTCGATGGCATTGACCAGCTGCAACACACCGACCAGTTCACCCTCGTGGTCCTGCATCGGTACGGTCAGGAACGACTTCGACTGGTAGCCGTACTTCTCGTCGAACAGGCGCATGCCGTTGAAGTTGAAGTCGGTGGCCTGGTAGACATCGGCGATATTGACCGACTTGCGGGTATTGGCCGCATAGGCGGCCACCGCCGACAGGTTGGGCTGGCCGTCGGGCAGCGTCAGCGCGATGTTGGGAATCGAGATCGGCTCGGCGCTGGTGCCGCCCTGGTGCATGCGCAGGGTATCGTTGATCGAGATGTAGAACATCAGGCTGTGGTCGCTGTCGTCGATGCGATACAGCGTGCCGCCATCGGCGCGGGTGATGTCCTTGGCGGTGAGCAGGATGCGCTCGAGCAGCCGCGGGATATCGCGGCTGTTGCCGAGCGCCCGGCTCAGCTCGGTGAGCTGGTCCAGCCGGTACGAGATATCGCGCTGCTTGTCCATGGCTTGGGCCGGCACGTTAGTGGATGGGAATTCGGGTGCGTTCATATTGCCAATCGTTTATCGACCATGCGGTGCGCCCTCGCGGCGCGTTGGCGCGTTGTGGCGTTTTCGAGGATGCTCTGACGGCATCCTGCGGATTGTAAGGCCGCGCCTGCGCCGTGCTTACCGCGAGCTTGGGCCGAAATCGCCTGCAATTCTGCGGCTTGTCCTGACAACCCGATGACATGCCTGGCCGGGCCGCGACACCGGCTGCAACACCGGGGCTGGACAGCAGGTTCTTTTCGTTGATTTAGAGGCCCGAATAAATTAACATCGACCACTGTTGCAAGATTTGCCATAGTTTTCGCAAATCCAGTCGGGACGGGGGTTTCCGGTCTGCAACCAGAGTCGTCGCAAGGGGCTTGCACGGCTTACAACATTAACGATGGCTTTGACATGCGTGTAGAAATTCTCGGTTGCAGCGGCGGTATCGGCGGAAACGGCATGCGCACTACCTCGCTGCTGGTCGACGACGATATCCTGGTCGACGCCGGCACCGGCGTGGGCGACCTGCCGCTGCAGCGCCTGGCCGGGATCGACCATGTCTTCATCACCCATGCGCACCTGGACCATATCGCCTGCCTGCCCCTGATGGTCGACAGCGTGGGCGACATGCGGCGCACCCCCATCACCGTGCATGCCACCGGCGAGACACTGGAAATCATTCGCCGTCACATCTTCAACTGGCACATCTGGCCCGACTTCAGCCAGATCCCCACGCCGCAGGCCCCTTTCCTGCGCTTTACCACGATCGAACTGGGCCAGCCGGTGCAACTGGGCCAGCGCAGCATCACGCCGCTGCCGGCGATGCACACGGTGCCAGCGGTCGGTTACCACCTGCACGACCACGATAGCGGGGCTTCGCTTGCCTTCAGCGGCGACACCACCACTTGCGAGCCGCTGTGGGAAGCGGTCAACGCCATCGATGACCTGCGCTACCTGATCATCGAGGCTGCCTTCGCCGACTGCGAGCGCGACCTGGCGCTGTTGTCGAAGCATCTGTGCCCCAGCCTGCTGCATGCCGAACTGGAAAAGCTGCACAGCCGCCCTGAAGTGCTGGTGACCCATGCCAAACCCAGCCAGCTGGCGCAGATTACCCAGGAGATCGCGACCGGGGCCGGTGCGCATCAACCGCGCATGCTCGCGCCCGGCACCGTCCTGCAATTCTGACGCCCCGCATCCGGGGCGTCTTTCACCTTACTGGACCACGCACACCGGCGCGCCCTTGGCCACGCCATTGCTGCCGTTGCTGTTGTTCTGGCTGATGCTCGGCGGCATCGTGAACTGCAAGCCATTGGCTGGCGGCACGATGATCGGTGCCTGGTTCATGCCGGGCACAAAGCCGAACTGCCCGGCGTTGAACAATTGCTGCCCACCCTGGTTGGACACCAGCACCGCCCCGCTCGAGACATCGACATACAGCCCCGGCGGCGGCGCGACACCGGTGGCGGTAGGAATGCCGCCGCAATCGGCCTGGCAGAAGATGGCGCCGAAATTGGTGCCGCGAATACCGATGGTGGCGGTAGGCGTATTGAAGTTGACGGCCTCGTGGTTACGCTTGCCGACCAGCCCCGTCACCGCACGCAAGCCGCCCTTGACCAGGCCGATGGCGACCGAGTCGCTCTCGGGCTTCTTCTCGTCATAGACATACTTGTCCACCGACACTTCGCTACCCGGGCGCAGCACGATCTCGGCATTGTCGACGAACTTGACGCGGGTATAGGTCTCGCGTTCGGTGATGAGCGTGTCGCCCTGCAGGATGGCCGACTTCAGGCCCAGCACCTTGCGCGTGCCATCGGCGTGACGCACGCTGAGCACACCCGAGAGATGGGTGACCTGGCCCACTACCTGCTGCGCGTGCGCGGCCATGCTGGCGCCCAGCAGCGCCAGGGCCAGCGTCCACAGCAGCAGTTGGCGCCACAAATGGCTACTGCGATGTGGTTTCGAAAAGTTCATTGCCTGCCCGGTGCTGCCATTGATGATGATGGTGTTGAACATGTCGGGCCTCAGGTGCACATCGGCAGTTTCTTGGGCGCCGTGGTAGCGCCCTCTTCGCCGAAACTGCCGCCGCCGCCCTGCGCGGTGGCGCCGCCCTGCTGGACGTCGCCATCGCTTTTCGTGCCACTGCCGATTTGCGTGATGTTGACCGTGCTCGCCAGATTCTGCGCCTGCTGGCTCTGGCTTTGCACGACGGTGGCCGACGTGGCCGGCGCCGACGTGGGTGCAACTTGTGTCGGTGTTGGTGTTGGTGTAGGCGTCGGTGTAGGCGTCGGCTGCTGCGGGTTCGGTATCACCGCGGCGCCACCGCCTTGCGCGTAGGACACCCCTGCTGCATAGGTCAGCGCGCCAGTGGCCGACACCGTGTAGGTGCCGCTGGCCACCACATTGGCATTGACGTTGATGTTATTGCCCGCGACCAGGTTGACGTTGGCGCCTGACAGTACCCCATTGATCGCCAGGTTGCTGGTGGGGTCGTTGGGCGCGCCCGCGGTCAAGCCTATATTTCCACCCGCACTCACGCCCCCCGAACCGATGGTCAGCGGACTATGCGTGGCCAGCGAGACATTGCCCGTGACGGTCTTGACCTGGCCGCTGGTGTCGATCCCCAGCAGCGCCAGCTTGGCCGCCGCCGTGTTGCTGGTGAAGGTGGGCAGGCCCGCCAGGAAATCGGCCTTGCTGCCGATGGCCGCGGTCTGCATGGCGCCGGTGTTGTCGATGCTGACGTTGCCGGTAGCGGTGCTGATACCGTTGAGAACCACGGCGCTGGTGTCGGTGCTGTTGAGGCGGTTGGTCAACTTGATATCGCCCTGGCCGCTGTTATTGGCGGCGAACGCGGCGATCTGGTTGTCCGAGCCACCCGACAGGTCGATGCCGTTGACCGCAGAGGCGATCAGCTGCGTCTTGACGTGCAGGGAGGTACCGCTCAGCTGGTCGATGGCACCGGACTGCGAATCGATCACCAGGTTGTTGGCGGTGATGTCACCCACCGACAGCGTGCCGCAGCTGCTGCTGCTCAAGGCGGCGTCGGCCAGGGTCAGGGTGCCGCCGCTCTGCGAGAACGATTCCGACACGTTCAGGCGCGAACCGGCAGCGCCGTTGACCGTTGCCGTACCCGATACCGACAGGCTGGCAAGGCGCACGCTGCCGTTGAGCTGCATACTGGCGTTGCTGATATCGACGCCGATGGTCGAGCTGACGTTGTTGAGCACCAGGGTCGGGCTGTCGGGGGTGGCCACGACCAGTGACCTGAACCCCTCGCCCGGGCTGTCATCGCTACCGGACAGGGTGATGGATCCGCCGCCGGTGGTATTGGCGTTGAGCGTCAGGTTGGAGCTGCCGTACATGTACACACTGCCGTCGATGATGGCGGTGCCGTTTGCACTCAGGTTGCCGCCGGTCATGCGCACATAGCCGGAACCGGTAATGTTGGTGCTGCCACCGAGGATCGTATTGCCGCCGCTGACTTCGAGCTTGCCGTCGACGAGGGTGCTGCCGGACACGCTGAGGTTGCCGCTGGTGACCAGCACACCGCCGTTGCTCTCGATGGAGCCGGCCTGTACCACCAGCTTGTTCAATGTCGCGGTGGCCACGTCGCGGTCGATGAGCAAGGCGCCGCTGTCGACCAGCTTCAGGCCGCCGGCATTGGTCATGTTGAGCGTATGGGCGTAGTCACCGCCGTAGGCGCCGAGACCTCCTTCGCCGTAATAGCCGTAGTTGGCGGCCACCACCACATAGCCGCCGTCGGCCACCAGCGTGCCGCTGCCGGTGACGTTGGTGGTACCGGCGCTATGGTCGGCGCCACCGAAGCTGACATTGGCGCCGTCGTGATTGGTCAGGTTGCCATTGAGCACGAGGGTGCTGGACCCTCCGGTAGTGAGCGTGCCGTTATAGTTGTTCTCGAAACCCGTATTCACCGTGAAATTGGTGTCGCGCAAGCTCAGGTTGCCCTGGTTGTCGACATTGTTGACGGTCGCATTGTTTACACCGAGCAGCGTCACATTGCCCACATTGGTGAGGTTTCCAAGCTGGAACAGGGCCGCACCCTCGGCATTCACATTGGCCTCGGCCAGGGTGGCAAGGCCGGTGGCAACCAGCGAGCTGCCGCTGCCCAGGGTCAGGTTGGCATAGCTTGAAAGCTCGATCTGCCCCGCGCGCAGGCTGCCACCGCCGATATCGAGGGTGGCATTGTTGCCCAGGCCGAGGGCGCCGTTTCCATGGCCGGTGGAACCCTGGTTGACCAGCACGTCGCCGCCGGTGCGCACGGTGACGTCCTGAGCGATCTGCACCCCGAAAGTGCCGCTGTTCTTGTCGCGATAGTTGGTGGTCAATACCAGGCCCATCGGCAAGCTGTCGTTGCTGGTGATGTTGGCATTGATGCTGATGTTGGCGTCGGCCTGCAGGGTCAGCGTGGTGCCCTGCCCATGGGTGTTGGTGATATCGGCATTGACCACGATATTGCCGCCCGTGCCGTCGCCGCCAGTGGCCAGCACCACGCTCTGGTTGGCATCGAGCATCTGGTTGATGGTGCCGTTGCTGATCTGCGAGGTGTCGCCGTTGGAGGTGATGACGTTGCCGCTGCTGGTCACGTTGCTGGCGACGTTGTTGCCGGCCACCACTTCCAGGTTGTACGGATCGATATACCAGGTGCCGCCGGCACCCACCGTAGGCGCCCTGACCACATCGAGCTGCTGCAGGCCGGAGGTCTCGACAAAGCCGCCGTGGCCGGTCGCACCGGTGGCCGACACCGCACCGTCGATGAAGGCCGCTCCTTCCGAGTACAGGGTGACATTGCCGCCGCTGGTGCCATCGGCGGCAATGCTGGAGCCGGCACTCGTGGTCAGGTTCTGCGAGGCGCGCAGGAAGATGCGGCCGCCTTCCTTGACCACGCTCGATGCGCTGATGACGCCACTGTTGTTGATCAGGCCCGCAGCCACGCCGATGCGGCCGGCATCGGCCGTGATGGTACCCAGGTTGGTCACGCTGCCGGCGCTGCCGGTGACCTTGACCGTCACGCCGGGGGTGGCGGTGTCGGCCAGGGTAACGGTGTCACCGGCGCCCAGGATCACCTGCCCGCCGGCACTGCGGATGACACCGCTATTGCTGACACTGCTGCCGACCAGGTAGACGCTGCCCCCGGTGGCAGACTGGATGGTGCCCTGGTTGTCGACCGCACCGGCCACCGCCTGCTTGGCGAAATTGAACTTGCCAGCCAGGAAATCGCTGTCGCTGATGTTGAGCGTGGTGCCGATGAAGCGGCCCACATCGACCATGCCACCCGGGCCGATCACCAGGCCGTTCGGGTTGTAAAGCACCACGGTGCCGGGTGCGGCCAGCTTGCCGTAGATCTGCGAAATGTCGCCGCCGGTCACGCGCGCCAGCAGTGCCGCCAGCGAACCGGGCTGGTTGACGTTGACGGTGGCGTCCGAACCGACCGAGAACGAGACGAAATTGGCAATCGCCTGCGGCGAGAGCTGGTTGATGTTCAGGGTGTTGCCGTTCTGGGTAAAGGTGACGTTGCCGTTGACCACGCTCCAGCCGGCCGGCAGCGTACCGGGCGCCGGTGCCGCCGCCAACGCCGGCATCTGCCAGGCGCCGCACACGGCGGCCGTGGCGATCGACACCTTCAATGCCGGCGCCAGCACCCGTTTGAACGAGCGTCGCAACAGGCCCGACAACAGGCTGGGCAGGCGCAGCCGAGGACGCCAGGTGAGCCTCAGGCGGCGTCGACCTGCCCGTATCAGGACCGAGGGCGGCACCAGTTCGATGGCGGGCTTGGCGAAATTTCTTGTCGTCTTTGTCATGTTAGAACCCCAGGACAGCGCTCAGGTGGGCATTGAGGTCGCCCCGTTTTTCCGTGCTGGCGCCACCGTTCAATTGGACCCGTGCCACATCCAGGCGCAGGTTGAAGTCGCGGCCCAGCGCATAGCGCGCGCCAAGGCCGATGCTGGCCACGCTGACGGTCGACGCCAGCGTGCTGCCGCCGGTGTTGTTGTTGAACCCGCGCCCGGCATCGATGAATCCCAGCAGGCGCAGGCTGCCCTTGACTTCGCTTTTGGCCAGCAGGTCCGGGGTATAGATCTCGCTGTTGACGATTACCCCGCTATCGGCTGCCACCGCGCGTTCGGTAAAGCCACGTACCGCCGACGCCCCCACCAGGCCGACCTGCTCGACCGGCACCAGCGCATGGGGTGACACCTGCACGGTACTGGCCAGGCGCAATTGCCAGTCATTGGCAAAGCCCTTGAACAACGACGCGCCGCCACGCACGATGACGAAATGATCGGCCGCGCGACGTCCGCTGGCGAACACGGAGTAACGATCGGTGAGCCCGGTACTGCCGGTACGCGCCGCGCCGGTGGCGATATTGCGGGCGATGCCGAGGTTGTAGTCGAGCACCTGCCCGATGCTCTGCTGCTGGGCACTGTAGGTCAGCGACAGCGGCAGTGTCGAATAGGGTGCGCAGCTTTCGATGCCGGCGCTGATGCCCAGCAGCGAGCAGGTCGAATCGACCTTCTTGTAGTCGGCGCCGAACACCAGCTTGCTGGTTCGTTCGCCCTGGCGCGCAAAGAAGTGGTTCCAGCGCATCGCATAGACGTTGCCCTTGCCGGTGATGGCCAGCACCCCGCCCAAGGTGGGCGACTGGCCCGAGGTGACATTGGATTTGCCGTAGATGAAATCGATGCTGTCACCGATGCCGTACAGCGGCACCCGGTAACCCAGCGAATAGAGATCGACCTTGGAACCGGCGGGGCTGTCGGGCGACGTGGTGTAGGCCACCGTACCCACATGGTCGCGGTCGAACAGGTTGGAGTGCTGCAGCGCCACGCCGGTGCGAAAGTGTCCGGTGTCGGCCGTGCCGCTGTTGTCGACCGTGAGCATCACGCGCAACGGGTTGTAGTCGGTGACGTTGACGGTGGCGTCGATCCCGCCATCGTCGGCGGTGGCCAGGTTGACGTTGACCTGCTTGGCCGGGTTGTCGTTGGCCAGTTGCACCGATTCCGAGATGCGCCGCAGGTTGGGCGTGCGCCCCTCTTGCAGCCCAGGGATGCTGGCGCGGATGTTGGCGGCGCTGAAATGCTTGTTGTCGGCCACGGTGACGCGCCCGATCACGGTCTCGACCACCTCGATGCGCACCACGCCAGCGCTCAGTTCCTGCTCGGGCACGAACACCTGCACGGCGCTGTAGCCGGCGCCGCGATAGGCCGCTTCCAGCGCTTCGAGCGCCTTTTGCACGTCGCCATATACCCGGCCGGTGCCGGTGTAGGGATTGACCGCGCGCTCGAGCTCGGCCGGCTTGAGCAAGGTGTTGCCCTGGATCTCGAAGCGCCTGATCTCGAATCGGTCGACGGCCTCGGCCATCGGCTCCTGGCCGGTGGTCGCGGGCGATTGCGCGAATGCGCCCAGCGCAGCCGTAGCCAGCGCCATGCCCATGACGGTGTGTTGAAAGCGTTGTTTCATCCCTGTGCGAACGCCCGTGATCGGGTCACTCGCCTCCCTCTTCCTGTCTTTTCGGATGCGCCGCCTGCCGACGACGCCCGTATTTTTCCCATGGCCCGCTGCCGGCCCGTGGATCGATTTTCGTGCGACCACAGGCTCCCACGCCACGCCAGGTGGCGACCTGAATCATCTGAAGATCAATGCAATTCCCCTGCGGCGAGAATCAGGCAGACGCCCGCCCTCCGGAGGCGCTGCTGCATTTCTTGACGCGTGTAAAGTATAGATATTCGCATTGCGGGCGTCGACACAAATCGCTAAAAAACCCCGCCACCATTGGCCTGGACCCGGTTTTTGCCACGCATTGATTTCCACGCGGAAATTATTTTTGGTCACTTGCCGCACCGATGTCCAGATCGACAATGTCAATCTGGACATCGGTGCGGCAGACCACTGCTATTTGGTATCGAAGGTGGTCACGCCGTCCCAGTCGGGCGGCGGCGGCGCGCTGCGAAAGTGGGCGATCCGCTCCAGGTAGAGCCAGTACAGGCCATGGGGCGACTTGCGGTGCAGCTCGTCGATGATGCGTTGCGCCTCATCCCACTGTTGCGCGCGCACCAACGCCAGCGCCGTGTGCCATTGCGCCAGGTCGGCGCCGGCATCCGCATCGAGTTCGCCTTCTGCGGCCAGCGGCTCGAAGATCGGCACCGGTTCGTTCTTGCCCTTGACCCGAACCCGATCCAGTTCGCGATAGACGAAGCCGGGCGCTGCATCACGCGTGGCCTGCCCCACCAGCACCCCCACCCCGTAGACCTTGGTGATGGATTCCAGGCGCGACGACAGGTTGACCGCGTCGCCCATGACGGTGTAGGCGCGCCGGATCTTCGAGCCCATGTCGCCCACCCGCATCGAGCCGGTGTTCAAGCCGATGCCGATCTTCAGCGGCGGCCAGTTGCGCAGCGCGAACTGCTGGTTCAACAGCACCGTGGTCTGCTGCATCTGCAGCGCCGTCGTCACCGCCCGCGCGGCATGGTCGGGCAGGTCCAGCGGCGCCCCCCAGAACGCCATGACGGCGTCGCCGATGTACTTGTCCAGCGTGCCGCGGTTACCCCGTATGTCTTCCGACATGGCGGTCAGGTAGGCGTTGATGTATTCACGCAATTCATTGGGTTGCAGGCTTTCGGAGATGGTGGTGAAGCCACGCACATCCGAGAACATCACGGTCAGCTCGCGGATCTCGCCTTCCATGTTGTAGCTGGCCGGGTTGGCCGCCATTTCGGCCACCAGCTCGGGCGCGACATATTCACCGAACAGGTTGACGATGGCGCGGCGGTTGCGGTATTCGAACAGATAGCCCCAGCCCAGGTTGCTGATGAACAGGGCCGCCACCAGCAGCAAGGCGGTGGCCAGCGGCAGTACCAGACCACCGGCGTCGTACAGCCAGAAATTGAACGCGCCCAGCCCGCCGCCCACGGCCACGGTCAGCACGATCGACCACAGCGGCCCCAGCATCGGCAGCAGCACGCCCAGCACCAACCCGATCAGCAGCACCTGGACCAGGTCGTAGCCGACGGCGAATTCGGGACGCTGCTTGAAATCGCCGTCGATGATCGACGCGATCAGGTTGGCATGCACCTCGACCCCCGGATAGACCGGGCTGACCGGCGTGGCCCGCAGGTCGTTCAAGCCCGGCACGGTGGTGCCGACCAGCATGACGCGGCCATCCAGGTCCTGGTGTGGCACGCGCCCCTTGAGCACATCCACGGCCGGCACATAGCGGAACGCGCCGCCGGCCGGGCCGCCGTGGCCGCGATAGGTGACCAGCGTGGTCAGATGGCGTTCGACCGGGATGAACAGCGGTTCCGGCTTGACGTCCATGGCGATAGCCTCGAGTGCGCCGTAGTCGCGCAATTGCTGCTGCGACAGCAGCGCGTCGTCGTGCAGGAACACCGGCTTGATCTGCCGCCCCCGCAACGCCACGCGCGCCGTCGCCAGTGCCAGCGACTCATAGAAATTCTCGCCCACCTGCGCCACTAGCGGCACGGCGCGAATGAGGCCGTCGTCATCGGGCAGCGGGTTGAAGAAGCCACCCGAGCGCGCGGCCTGTTGCAGCTGCGGCAGGTTGGCGCCGTAGGCACGCCAGCGGGTCACGTCCAGGCGACGCCCGCCCAGGTCGGCCACGGTGAAGGCCGGGTCCGGCAATTGCCCCTTGGCGATGGCGCCGGCTTCATTGGACAGGTTGTAGCCCATCACCACCGGCTGTCCCTGGAGGGCCGCCGCCAGCCGGGCGTCGTAATCCATCTCGGACTTGAGGCCCTGCAACTGGCGCCCGAATTGCGGCACGTCCTTCAATTCCCCGTGCGCCAGTTGCTCCAGCCGACTGTAGCCGGAACTGGTGTCGGGCTCGGCGAACACCACGTCGAAACCGACCGCAGGCGACAGGTAGCCTTGCGTCATCTGCCGCACCAGCTGGGCCACCACGTCACGGCTCCAGGGCCAGCGCCCGACTTCGGCAATGCTCTTTTCGTCGATGTCGACGATGACGATGCGCGGATCCAGCACCGGCTTGACCACCCGCATGCGCAAGTCATAAAAGAACAGGTCCAGCCGCCCCACCCACTGGCCCGGCAGGTACGCCGTCACCTGGGCCGCGGCGACGGCCGTCAACACCAATGCCAGCAACCAGCGCGCCCAGTACTTGGCCCCCGCCTGACGCAATCGACGCAACATCACTTCCCCCTGGATCTAATTGGCTGCGATCATGCCAGCAGATCGGCGCGGCCACAATATTGCCCTTCGGCATCAGTGAACGCCGGCGCGCATCGGCCCTCATATCGACACACTGACCACAGGAGAAGCAATGAAGCAGATTCCGAGCACGGTATTGCGCAATGGCGCGCGCATCCCCACCCTGGGCCAGGGAACCTGGAACATGGGCGAGGCCGCCGCCAGCGCCGCGGCCGAGGTCAAGGCGCTGCAGGCCGGTATCGCACTGGGCATGACACTGATCGATACCGCCGAGATGTATGCCGACGGCGGCGCCGAGAAAGTGGTGGGCCAGGCCATCGCCGGGCGTCGCAACGAAGTCACGCTGGTCAGCAAGGTGTTGCCGCACAATGCGTCGCGCCGCGGCACCACCGCCGCCTGCGAGGCCAGCCTCAAGCGCCTGGGCACCGATCATATCGAGCTCTACCTGTTGCACTGGCGCGGCACGCACCCGCTGTCGGCCACGGTCGAGGCGATGCAGACGCTGGTGGCGCAGGGCAAGATCGGTGGCTGGGGCGTGAGCAACCTGGACGTGGACGACATCGACGAGCTGCTGGCGCTGGAGCAAGGCGACCAATGCCTGGTCAACCAGGTGCTGTACAACCTGAGCCGACGCGGCATCGAGTTCGACCTGTTGCCGCAGGCGCGCGAACTGGCCATGCCGGTGATGGCTTACTCACCCATCGAGCAGGGCCGCATCCTGGACCATCCGGTGCTGGCCGCCATCGCCGCACAGCACCGCGCCAGCCCCGCCCAGGTGGCCCTGGCGTGGGTATCGAAGCAGCCCGGGGTGATCGCCATTCCCAAGGCGGCCAGCGAAAAGCACGTTCGGGAAAACCGGGCCAGCCTGGAGCTGGACCTGTCGCCAGCCGATCTGCAGGCGCTGGATGCGGCGTTCGCGCCACCGCGACGCAAGCAGCCGTTGGCCATGCTGTAGTCCACCGTTCTGCGTCACCGGGCCTGCAGTTGCCGCAGCAGGTGACGCACCGCCGCCGGTATCGGTGCGATCACCGGCACTGCAAAACGCCGGGCCAGGGCCATCGCCGCCTGGCCCAGTGGCCCACCCCCGATCACCACCGCCTGGGCGCCGTCGAGTTCGATGCATTGCTGCACCGCGATGGCCAATGCCTGTTCCAGCGCCTGGGGATCGGCCGCCAAGGCGCGCGGATCGCCGGCGGTCAGACGAATGCCGCTGTAGAGGTGCTCCAGTCCCAGTGCGCCGGCCCTGGCCGCGATGGCGCCAGCCAGTTCCGGGGTCACCGTGGCCACGCCGAAGCGGCGCGCGCCCTGGGCCGCTTCCAGCATCGACGCTTCGCAGATGCCGGCCACCGGCACCCGGCTGGCCGCGCGCACGGCCTCGATGCCGGGGTCGCCGAAGGCGCTGATGATGACCCCGGCATAATGGCTGCCGGCATCACGCCAGTTGCGCTCGACCTCGGGCGCGGCGGCCGCCAGTTCGATATCGTTGACGATCATCGACGGGCCATGCCCGGCGCTGACGCCGTCGACGGCAAAGCCGGCCGGCAGTTCGGCCGCGGCGATGGCCACCATCATATCGGTGGTGGTCGCCGACGAATTGGGATTGATCAGCAGGATGTGATGCATGCCTGGCGGCTCCTCCATGGACAATCGGTCAGGCGCCGGCAAGGCCGGCCTGGTCGAGCGGGGCATCGGGCGACTTGCCGTAGGTCTCCGGTACGGCGCGAATGCTGATGGTGAAGACCAGGTACATCACCGCGATCATCCCGAACACGCCGGCCAGGCCGAAGGCGTCGAACAGGCGTCCGGCCGCCAGCGGCATGAAGGCACCGGCGGCGGTGCCGGTGGCCAGGATGAAGGCGGTGCCAAAGGCGCGCACGCGGGTCGGATACAGCTCCGGCGCGAAGATCCAGATGGTGGTGTTCAACAGCAGCACGAAGAACTGGAACACGGCACCGGCCACCAGGATCACGGCAATGCTCTTGGCCAGGAAACCGATGGCCAGCGCCGCGCCGCAGGCGCACACGGCACCCGCCGTCAGCACCCGCTTGCGCGGCAGGTGGAAACCGAAGGCCGAGGCGGCGATGGCACCCAGCAGGCTGCCGCTTTGCATCACCATGGTAAACAACAGGCTCTTGGACATGCTGTAGCCCAGGCTGACCAGGATGGTCGGCATCAGCGTGAGCACCGAGATCTGCGCGCCGTAGGTCATCCAGATGGCGATGCACAGCGGCACCGTGCGGCGCGCCAGCGCGCCCTGGAAGATCTCCTGCGGGCGCACCTTGGCGCCGCGCGCCTGGTCGCGTCGGCCATCGTCGGCGATCCATTGCCGCGCCTGCGGCGCGGGTCCGGACAACTTTCCGCTGGCCAGGCGCGAGAGCACCTGGTTGGCCTCGGCGATGCGCTGCCGCGACAGCAGGAAACGCGGGGTTTCGGGAATGTAGCGCCGATAGAAGGCGCCCAGCAGCGCTGGCAGCATCAGGCAGAAGAACAGCCAGCGCCAGCCGTCCGGGCCGGGAAAGAGCGTAAAGACCAGCAAGCCGAATGCCGGCGCCAGGAAGTTGCCCAGCCCGCCGGCCCCGACGTTGACCAGGCCCACGGCGGTGCCCCGAAACTTGCTGGAGCAGAATTCGGACAGCATGGTCACGGCGATGGCGATCTCGCCGCCCAGTCCGAAGCCGACGATGGCGCGACCGATGGCCATCACCGTCAGGTCCGGCGCCAGGGCGCAGATGCCGGCACCCAGCGTGAACAACAGCAAGTCCAGGCTCAGCATGACACGCCGGCCGTAGCGGTCGGCCACCAGGCCGGAGACGATACGACCGATGGCGGCGCTGGCAAAGGTGACCGTATTGAGCAGGCCGATGGCGGTAGCGTCCAGCCCCCATTGCTGCTTGAGCAACGGTCCCACCAGGCCGATGGCGTTCTGCTCGAAGCTGTCGAACAGGCAACCGATCAATACCAGGAAGATGATGGTGTGATGCGAACGGGTCACGCCGATCTTGTCCAGCGCACCGTCGAGTTCGGCAATGCGCGGGGTATCCGCGGAAGATAGGGTGGGTCCAGCAGCCATGCTCAGCTCCTCGTGCGTAGGAAACGACGGATGGAACATTAATTTCAGCTATTTATATAAATTGAAATTAATATTTCAAGTTCAGGAGTGGTCGAGCAATTGTCGTGCCAGCCGGCGGGTGTGCATGAAGTGCCCTTAACGGCCGCGGCGCGCCAGCATACGGCACGGCGCCACGGCGATCGCACCGTGGTGGCGCAGGCCTGCGTGAAAATGGTGATTCATATACGACGATGGACGAAATAATGATTTCAAGCCTCAGTCGAAGTCGGCCAGTTCCTCATGCCCTTGCTCGACCGCCGCCAGGCGCTTGCGCCCGGCGCTGCCGGCGGCTTCGATCACCATCGTCGACAACAGGTCGCACAGCGCCATGACGGCCACATGGTTGTCGAGCGGACCCGGACCGCGGCATTGGCACTGCAGGGACCAGGTGGCACCGGCGAAGTCGGGCGAGGCCTGGTCGCTGATATAGACGATCCGGGCGCCGGCGCGTTGCGCGGCTTGCAGCACGCGTTCCATCTGCGCGGTCTGGCGTCGGGTGCCGAACACGATCACGCAATCGAGCTCGCCCAGGCCGGCCGTATGTTCGGCCACGGTCTCGCCAGGGCCGGGAATGGCCAGCACGCGCGGCAACACCTGGATGATCTGCCAGCGCAGGTACATGGCGAAGGCATGGCTGCTGCGACTGCCGAAGATCAGCACCTGGGGCGCGCCGGCGATGGCTCGGCTGATCTCGCCCATCATGGCATCCGACAGACGCTCGAAGGTATCGGCCAAATTGGCCTGCGACTGCTGGAAGTGCGCCGCCACCGACTTCAGGTGGCGCGGCGCGGTGGCCCCGGCCTGCAGCAGGGGCGAGCCGATTTCCTGCTCCTGGCGCACCTGGCGCCGCGCTTCGTCATAGTTTTCATACCCCAGGCGACGGATGAAGCGGCTCACCGTGGACGGCGAAACGCCGGCCAGTTGCGCCAGTTCGTTACCGGCGTAGCTGGCCAGCTCGCCGGGAAACTCCAGCAGGAAATCGGCCAACTGGCGTTCGATGGTCGACAATTCGTCCAGCCTGCTGCGCACGCGCCTGACGAACGATTCGGATGAGGATTTCATGGAAGACGGGCGACGACGGCCCGATGGTCACGGTCGGCGCATTGTAGCAGCGCCCTTGGCGCCGCGCCGCGACGGGCTGGCGGCGCAGGCAGGTCAGCCGAACTTGCGCGCCGCGTCGAGGGCCAGGCCGCTACCGATACTGCCGAACAGGTCGCCTTCGACATGACGGGCGTCGGGCACCAGCGCGCCAATGCGCTGGCGCAGCAGTCTCACGCCCGACGAGCCGCCGGTGAAGAACACGCTGTCGATATCGGCCGGACGCAGGCCGGCCTGTTGCAGCAGTCCCGTGACAGTGTGCTCGACCGACTGCACCAGGTGGTCGACGGCGATATCGAAGTCTTCACGCTTGAGCTGCAGTTGCTCGGGCGGGCGCAGGCGATCCAGGTCCAGCGTGGCGCTGTCTTGCGACGATAGCGCAATCTTGCCGCCCTCGACTTGCAAGGCCAGCCAGTGGCCACAGCGCTGCTCGACCACGTCGAGCAGGCGGGCAAACCTCTCACGGTCGGCCACTTCACGTGCCACATCCTGCAACTGCTGCCACACCTTGCGGGTATAGAGCTGGTTGATGGTGTGCCAGGTGGCCAGGTTGAAGTAATAACTGGATGGCACCTCGGCATTGCCGCCCAGGCGACCGCCCAATCCGAGCAACGGCATCACGCAGGACAGGCTGAAATACTTGTCGAAGTCGGTACCACCGATATGCACCCCGCCGTTGGCCAGGATATCGTCACGCCGCTCGCTCTTGCCGGCCCGCTGGGGCGACAGGCGCACCAGCGAGAAGTCGGACGTACCGCCGCCGATGTCGACGATCAGCACCAGTTCTTCGCGCGCGATGCGCGACTCGTAGTCGAAGGCCGCGGCAATGGGCTCGAACTGGAAGGCGATCTCGTCGAAACCGACACTGCGGGCGATTTCTTCCAGCGTATCCTGCGCCAGGCGGTCGGCATCGGCATCGTCGTCGACGAAATGCACCGGCCGCCCCATCACCACCTTCGAGAACGACTGCCCGGCGGCGCTTTCGCCGCGCCGCTTGAGCTCGCCGATGAACTGCGCCAGCAAGCCGCGATAGGGCAAGGCCCGCCCTCCGACTTCGGTCTGGCCGTCGATGGCGCCCGAGCCGAGCAGGCTCTTGAGCGAACGCATCAGTCGCCCTTCGTAGCCGGCCAGGTATTCGCCGAGCGCGGCGCGACCGTAGCTGAACTGGTTTTCGTCGGCGTTGAAGAACACCACCGATGGCAATGTCGCCTTGTCTTCTTCCAGGGTCAGCAGGCGTACGTCGCCTGCCGCACGGACCCAGCCCACGGTGGAGTTGGAGGTGCCGAAATCCACACCGCAAGCATTGGCCATCGATCACTCCTTCATTTTCGGCCGGCAATCATATAGAAATCGCCCGTGCTTGTCTGCACACGGCCACGGCCGTGTTTGAAGCAAGCAACATGCCTTGCGGGAGTGTTGTCAGGGTGCAAATGCCCCCCGAACCCGCCTCCGCCTAGAACTCCTGCGCCACCGGACGCAGCACCACTTCGTTGATGTCGACATTGGCCGGCTGCTCGATGGCGTAGGCAATGGCACGCGCCACCGAATCGGCCGGGATCTCGTTGGCCGCATAGAAGGCCTGCACCGCGCTGGCGGTTTCGGTGTCGCTGCTGTGCAGCTTCAGTTCGGAGGCGACCGCGCCCGGCGAGATGATGGTGGTGCGCACGCCCTCGGGCGCTTCCATGCGCAGGCCTTCGCTGATGGCGCGCACTGCGAACTTGGTGGCGCTGTAGACGGTGCCGATCGGGGCGAACACCTTGATGCCGGCCACCGACGACACATTGATCACATGCCCCGAGCCCTGCGCCGCGAAGCGCGGGAGCACCGCGGCAATGCCGTACAGCACGCCCTTGATATTGATGTCGATGGTGCGATCCCATTCGTCGACCTTGAGCTTGGCCAACGGTGACAGCGGCATGGTGCCGGCATTGTTGACCAGTACATCGACCCGGCCGAAGTGCGCCACCGCGCGCTCGACCATGGCCTCGACATCGGCCTGGCGGGCCACATCGGTGGCCACCGCAATGGCCTGGCCACCGGCGGCGGTGATCTCGGCCACCAGCGCCTCGAGCCGGTCGACCCGGCGCGCGGCCAGCACCAGCCTGGCACCGCGTTCGCCCAGGTGGCGCGCGGTGGCTTCGCCCAGGCCGCTGCTGGCGCCGGTGATGATGACGACCTTGTCCTTGATATTTGCGTTCATGATGGTTCCTTTGTGTTTTGTCCGGGGTTGGATCTGGCGCCGGCTGCATGGCGACAAGACCAAGTATGGTGGCCTGGTTCATGCCAAACAATGGAAATGATAAGATTTCAGAATTCCATAAATTGGAATCATCACCTTCCATCCACGCCCATGCTCAATCGCCTCGAAATGATCCGTATCTTCTGCACCGCCGCCGAGGCGGGCAGTTTCAAGGAGGCGGCGGTGCGCCTGGGCATCTCGCCCCAGGCCGTCACCCGCGCGGTCAAGGAGCTGGAACGGCTGCAGGGCGAAATGCTGTTTCATCGCAATACCCGACAGGTCCGTATCACCGCCTTCGGCGAGGCGCTGGCCGAACGCGCCCGCAGCAGCATGCTGCAGCTCGATGCGTTGTTCGAGCAGCCACGCACGGCTACCCCCGAGCAGGAGATGGAAGGCCTGGTGCGACTGGCAGCGCCCTCTTCGTTGGGACGGCGGCGCCTGCTACCGGTGATCGAGGCGCTGGGCGCACAGTATCCGGGCCTGCGTTTCGATGTGCGCTTGAACGACCAGCGCATCGACGTGATCGCCGAGAAGATCGACATCGGCATCCGGGTCGGCTTCCTGCGCGACAACCGCTTCGTGGTGCGCAAGCTGGCCAAGACCCGGCTGCACGTGGTGGCCACGCCGCGCTACCTGCGCCGGCATGGCACGCCGCGCAACCTGGATCAATTGCAGGCCATGCCGCACACCGCCATCGTCGACCACGACACCGGGCGCCTGTGGCCCTGGATGTTTGCCGGCGAACGGCAGATGAACCCGAGTGCGGCGCGCTTCGTGTGCGACGACTCCGAGGCGGAATACCAGTTCGTGCGCAGCGGCCAGGCGGCCGGCCAGATCGTCAGCTTCCTGGTGGCCGATGACATCGCCAGTGGCCGCCTGGTACCCTTGTTGCCGGCGCTGGAACCGGATCCCTGGGACATGTACCTGTATCGCCCGCAACGTGGCCCGATGCCGGCCCGCCTGCGCCTGGTGTTCGACGCGGTCGCCCGGGCGCTCACCGATTCGCTCTCGGCGCCCTGATCCGGCCCCCATCCGGCGGCTCTGTTTCTATACACAAGGGCGCAGGCGACGTATCGTCACGCCTGACGCCCTTTCATTGCCAAGGACCTTTGCCATGACCGACTCCGCCATCCCCCGCTCCAGCGCCACCGAACTGCCGACCTTCGCCGACGTGTTGCTGGCGGCCGAACGCATCAGGCCGTGGGCCCATCGCACCCCGGTGCTGCGTTCGCGCACCGCCGATGCCGAGCTCGGCGCCAGCCTGTTCTTCAAGGCCGAGAACTTCCAGCGCATGGGCGCCTTCAAGTTTCGCGGCGCGATGAATTCGCTGTCGCAATTCGATGCCGAGCAGCGCCGTGCCGGGGTGGTCACCTTCTCCTCGGGCAACCATGCGCAAGGCACTGCGCTGGCGGCGCAGTTGCTGGGCATCCCGGCCACCATCGTGATGCCGCTCGACGCGCCGGCCGCCAAGCTGGCCGCCACCCGCGGCTATGGCGCCGAGATCGTGACCTACGACCGCTACCAGCAGGACCGGGCGCAGATCTGCCAGCGCCTGGCCGACGAGCGCGGCATGACCATCATCCCGCCCTATGACCATCCGCACATCATCGCCGGACAGGGCACGGCTACCCTCGAACTGCTGCAGCAGACCGGTCCCCTCGATGCCCTGTTCGTCTGCCTGGGTGGCGGCGGGCTGTTGTCCGGCGCGGCGCTGGCTGCCCGTGCCCTGTCGCCGCAATGTCGTCTCTACGGTGTCGAGCCGGAAGCGGGCAATGATGGCCAGCAGTCGCTGCGGGCCGGGCGCATCATCAGCATCGACACCCCCAGGACGATTGCCGATGGCGCCCAGACGGCCTTCCTGGGCGACTATACCTTCGAGGTGATCCGGCGCGACGTGGACGACATCCATACCGTCAGCGATGCCGAACTGGTGCAGTGCATGCGTTTCTTTGCCGAACGCATGAAGATGGTGGTCGAGCCGACCGGCTGCCTGGCCTTTGCCGCCGCCCGCAGGATGCGCGAGCAACTACAGGGCAAGCGGGTGGGGGTGATCATCAGCGGCGGCAACGTCGACCTGGGCAAGCTGGCCGGTTATCTGGCAAGCTGAGCAGGCTTCAACTTTCCCGAACAAGACGAGGACCACCATGCCGCATCTGTTTTTCGAATACACCGACAACCTGGACATCGACACTCGCCAGACCCTGCACAACATCAACCAGGCATTGGTGGCCAGCGGCCACTTCGATGAAAATGCCATCAAGGCACGCGCCATCAAGCTCGACGATTACCTGGTCGGCACCGAGCCGCAGGCGCGCCGCGGCTTCCTGCACATTCGGCTGACGATTCTTTCGGGACGAACACCGGAGGTGAAGAAGCAGGTCGCCGACCTGCTGGTGGCAACCGTGCAGCAGGGCCAGACCTGGCCGACCGGCACCCAGGTCCAGATCACCGCCGAGGTGATCGACATGCAGCGCGACATCTACGGCAAGCTGGTGCTGCCGCCGGCGGCCTGAGCCAGCGGCCTGGTCGGGCTCCATCGGTGCGATGGAGCCGTGCCTTCATTGCAATGCCTGCCGGAATTGCACCACATTGCCTTCCGGGTCGTTGCCATCACAGGCGGTGACGTCCGCCGCACTCCATTCGAACTCAACCGGCCTGATGTCGCCACCGCTACCCTGCGCGTTCACCCGTGCCTGGGCCAGTGAACGCACCGGCAGGAACAGCTTGACCGGCACCTGCTGGCGCAGTACCGGCGGCGAGGCAATCTCGACCTTGGCCGCGACCGCCGCCGGAATGGCGTGGATCACCAGCAGGAAGGTGTCGGTTTCGATGACCACCTTCTCGGCTTCGGCATGCTTGGGCACCACCGCCAGGACCTGCGCGTAGAACGCGGCAAGCCGGGCGACATCCTTGGCGAACAGGACTGCGCCTGCTTTGGGCTGGATCGACATCTCTGCTTTCAAAAAAAAACGTGGTCAGGCGCCTCGGTGCCATGCCTGATGCAGGCGCACCGCTGCCGGGAACGGCAGAGTTTATTTTTGTGGTACTGGCTTGGCAAGTCCATTTTTGTCGCCTTCCGTTGTCATTGCGTCCATGTCGCCTCCCGGCGACAAATACGAATAGTGCATCGCAATATAGGACATTGCCTACACCAATCGGTGGCGATGTCCGATGCCGACCGGCATCGAAATGGGCTAATCTTGTCAACATCGGATAGCCCTTCCAGCCTTGATGACAAGCGATCAATTGTCATCATGATCATGCAAATAGCGGCATTTGTGAGCGGAATTGCACTGTTTCTGCTACCGAAACGTTTAATTTGTAAGAGGATGTAGCAAAAACATTTACAAGTGATTTTTATCTGCTACTTTGATGTCGCAGGGCAATAAAGGCTTCCGGCCAAAATGCGAATAAGAAACGACGGAAAGCGAAAAAGCCAACTAACAGCAACACGTTGTCTTGATGTCCACCACGGGATGTCAGGCAACGAGCCCAACCAGACAATAGTGCGCCATGACCATCAGAAACCTACAGACACCTGTTAGACCGGATGCCTTCAAGCGTTCCATGCAACCAGCGCGCGAGCGCGGCCCGTCCAATCGGGGCATGACCACTCGTGGTCCGGCCGATTCGCGCCTGCAGCTGGCCAACTTCGGTGGCGAGTCCGATGCCTGGCTTGAGCCGATGCTGGCCGACTTCCTGTCGCTGGCTTGCAATGTATGCAATGCGCCGTTCGGCATGATGACCCAATTGCATGGCGACCTCGGTCTGCAGCATCCCTTCGTGTCGGTGGTCAATGGTCGCGGCGATGTGCGCAACCAATGGTGGCGCTTTGCCGGGCAGAACGGCGTATCCCGTAGCGCGGTCGATTTTTCGCTGTGCGAAGCGGCCGTGCGTCGTGGCCGCAACCTGACGGAAATCAGCGACCTGCAGTCCGACCTGCGTTTCGGCCAGAGCGAACTGGCTACCAGCATGCCGCACGTGCGCTTCTATGCCGCCGTACCACTGCTGGCCGAGAATGGCGATGCGCTGGGCACGTTGTGCGTGATGGACCGCACGGTGCGCACCCTGAGCGCGGCCGAGCGCGATGGCCTGCAAAAGCTGGCGCGCCAGCTCGAAGCCCAGTTCGAAAGCCGCCGCACCATGCAAAAGCTCGAGCAGCAGACGCTGACCGACTCGCTCACTGCCATCGGCAACCGTCGCAACTTCGACCTGCGCCTGCGTGAAGAATGGACGCGTCACCTGCGCAATGCGCGCCCGCTGTCGATGTTGATGGTGGATGTGGACTACTTCAAGCAGTACAACGATACCTACGGCCACCCCGCCGGTGATGCGTTGCTGACCCAGCTGGCCCTGGTGCTGCGCTCGCCGCTGCGCGCCAGCGACTTCCTGGCCCGCTACGGCGGCGACGAATTCGCGCTGATCCTGCCCGACACCGACGAGATCGGCGCCATGCAGGTCGCCGACCGCATCAAGCAGGCAGTCGCGCGCGTGAAGTGGCCGCACACCGACATCGAGGTCAGCCTGGGCGCGGCCACCGTCACCCCGTCCGAGATGTGCGACTTCCACGCCTTGCTGGCAGCGGCCGACAAGGCCATGTACGAGCGCAAGCATGGCCGGGCAAAGAACAACTCGTGATGGGCTGACGCCAGCCCGGTAACGTGGTGCCGTCCAGTGTCGACTGGACGGCATTTTTTTTTCGCTGGAACGGCTGACTTGAGCGCTCCCGGTCGCAACCGGCGCAGCGCCTTTCCTACGCTGCCGGGGCGGCAAAAAGGGAATCGTTCACGCGAACTGCGAAAAGTCCGGCTTTCTCTTCTCCAGGAACGCGGTAAAGGCTTCCTTGGCCTCGGGCGCCACCAGCATGCGGGCGAAGTGTTCCACTTCCGCGCTGATCTGCTGCTCGGTGGCGCTCACTCGGTTCTTCTTCATCAATTGCTTGGTCACCCGGATCGATGCCGCCGGCAGCGCAGCCAGCTTGCTGGCCTGCTGGCGCGCGAAAGGCAGCAATTCGTCGCCCGGCAGCACGCGGTTGACCAAGCCCATGTCGCGCGCCTCAAGGGCATCGAAAGGCTCGCCCAGCAACAGCTTTTCGGCGGCGCGCTGATAGCCGGCGATATGCGGCAGCAGCAGCGACGACGCCGCCTCCGGGCACAGGCCCAATTGCGTGAACGGCATCGAGAAGCGCGCGTTGTCGGCCGCATAGACCAGGTCGCAGTGCAGCAGCAAGGTGGTGCCGATGCCCACCGCCGCGCCAGCGACGGCGGCCACGATGGGCTTGCCGGCGTGACTGAGCTGCCACAGGAACTGGAACACGGGTGCGTCCTTGTCGCTGGGCGGGTGCCTGAGAAAATCTTCCAGGTCGTTGCCGGCAGTGAATACCTTGGGCTTGCCACAGAACAGGATCGCGCGCACGGCAGCGTCCTGCTCGGCCTCCTTGAGGGCGTCGGCCAGCTGCTGGTACATGGCGGCGGTAATGGCGTTCTTCTTGTCTTCACGATCGAAGGCGATGGTCAGAATGCCGTCCTGCTTGCTCAGTTCGATGTCCATGGGTCTCCCGGTTCGTACGCCGGCTGTGGATAGGTTGAAAAAACAGCCGCACGGCGCAAGCGGTGCGGCTGTCGCCTGGGGCATCACATCGATTACATGCGCTCGAAAATACCGGCGGCTCCCATGCCCGTGCCCACGCACATGGTCACCATGCCGTACTTCAGGTTCTTGCGGCGCAGCGCATGGATGGTGGTGGCCGCACGGATGGCGCCGGTGGCGCCCAGCGGGTGGCCCAGTGCGATGGCGCCGCCCATCGGGTTGACCTTGGCCGGGTCCAGCCCGAGGTCGCCGATGACGGCCAGCGCCTGGGCGGCAAAGGCTTCGTTGAGCTCGATCCAGTCGATCTGGTCCTGGGTCAGGCCGGCGGCCTTGAGCGCGGCCGGAATCGCTTCCTTGGGGCCGATCCCCATGATCTCGGGCGGCACGCCGCGCACCGCGAACGAGACAAAGCGCGCCAGCGGGGTCAGGTTGAACTGCTTGAGGATCTTCTCGGAGACGATGATCAGCGCGCCGGCGCCGTCGGAGGTCTGCGAACTGTTGCCCGCGGTGACGCTGCCCTTGGCGGCGAACACCGGCTTGAGCTTGGCCAGCGCGGCGATGCTGGAATCGGCGCGCGGACCTTCGTCCAGGCTCACGGTGCGGGTCTTGACGTCGATCTCGCCGCTGCCCAGGTTGGGGAAGCGCTCGATGATCTCGAACGGCGTCATCTCGTCGGCGAATTCACCGGCCTGCTGGGCGGCGATCGCCTTCTGGTGCGACGCCAGGGCGAACTCGTCCTGGGCCTCGCGCGAGACCTTCCATTGCTGGGCCACCTTTTCCGCGGTCAGGCCCATGCCATAGGCCATGCCCACGTTCTCGTCCTTGAAGGCATCGATGTTGACCGAGGGATGAAATCCCATCATCGGCACCATCGACATCGACTCGGCACCGCCGGCGATCATGATGTCGGCTTCGCCGACGCGGATACGGTCGGCCGCCATCGCCACGGCAGTGATGCCCGAGGCGCAGAAACGGTTGATGGTGACGCCGCCGATGGTATTGGGCAGGCCGGCCAGCAGCACGGCGTTACGCGCCATGTTCAGGCCCGCCGCGCCTTCGGGGAAGGAGCAGCCGATGATGGCGTCCTCGATCAGCTTGGGGTCCAGCCCCGGGACCTGCGCCACGGCAGACTGGATGGCGCGTACCAGCAGGTCGTCCGGACGGGTGTTCTTGAACATGCCGCGCGGCGCCTTGCCGATCGGGGTGCGGGTGGCGGCGACGATGTACGCGTCTTGCAGTTGTTTGCTCATTGTTGTTGCTCCTGTATGGGGCGAATGCTTATTAGGACTTGGCTACGGCCTGGCATCAATTGCGCACTGGTTTGCCGGTCTGCATCATTCCCATGATCCGTTCCTGCGTCTTGGGGTGATTGAGCAGCTCCATGAAGAACCTGCGCTCGATGTCGAGCAGCCATTGTTCGTTGACGATACTGCCCTCTTCCACTTCGCCACCGGCGACGGTCTCGGCAATCATCTTGCCCAGCTTGAAGTCGTGCGCCGAGATAAAACCACCGTCGCGCATGTTGACCAGCTGCGCCATGATGGTGGCCAGGCCGTTGCGCCCGATCACCGGGATCTGCGGCGGCAACGGCGCCCGGTAACCGGCATCGAACAGGGCACGTGCCTCGACCTTGGCCACGTGCAGCAATTCGTAGGGGTTGAAGACGATCACGTCGTCCTCGCGCAGGTAGCCCAGCTTCCTGGCTTCGAGCGCCGACTTGGACACATTGGCGGTGGCCGCGGCCAGCATGTAGTCCTTGAGGAACGGCAGGATGTCGTTGCCCTTGGCTTGGCGCGCGGCGCGCACCGCCGCTTCCTTGAGGCCGCCACCGGCCGGAATCAGGCCCACGCCGACTTCGACCAGGCCGATATAGGACTCGATCGATACCACCCGCTTGGCGGCGTGCAGCAACAGTTCGCAGCCGCCGCCCAGGGCCAGCCCGGCCACCGCCGCCACCACCGGCACGCCGGCATACTTGAGGCGCTGGTGCGCCTGCTGCAGTTGATGCACCACCGGCTCGATGGCCTTGACGCCGCCCGACATGAACAGGGGCAGCATCGACTGCAGGTCGGCACCGGCCGAGAAGGCGCCGCCTTCGGCGGCGTCCGGATGCCAGATCACCAGGCCCTTGAAGTTCCGCTCGGCTTCGGTGATGGCGCGATTCATGCCATCGATGACGCCCTGGCCGATCACGTGCATCTTGGTCTTGAACGACAGGATCAACACTTCGTCGCCCTGGTGCCAGACGCGCACCGATTCGTCTTCGAAGAAGGTGGTGCCGGCCAGCTTGCCGTCGGCCACGCCTTCGCCCGCCAGCGGCGCACGGAAAGCCTGGCGCTGGTAGATCGGCAACTGGGAGCGCGCTACATCGGCCTGCCTGGATGGCGAATACGAACCGCCGGCGCCATGCACGCCCTGGCGACCGTCGAACACCCAGGCCGGCAGGGGCGCGCTGGACAAGGCGCGACCGGCTTCGATGTCTTCCTTGACCCACTGCGCGATCTGCTGCCAGCCCGAGGCTTGCCAGGTTTCGAATGGGCCCACGCTCCAGCCAAAGCCCCAGCGCATGGCGAAATCGAGGTCGCGCGCGTTGTCGGCCACCGATTCCAGGTGCACGGCGATGTAGTGGAACATGTCGCGGAAGATCGCCCACAGGAACTGCCCCTGTGGATTGGTCGAGTCGTGCAGCGCCTTCATGCGCTTGACCGGATCCTTCTCCTTGAGGATCCGCACGATGATGTCGTCGGCCTTGCCGCCGCCGGCCACGTAATCGCCCTTGGCCGGATCGATGCGCAGGATGTCCTTGCCCACCTTCTTGTAGAAACCGGCGCCGCTCTTCTGCCCCAATGCACCCTGCTCGATCAGCTTGGCCAGCAGCGGCGGCGTGGCGTAGGTGGCGAAGAAGGGGTCGTCCTTGAGGTTGTCCTGCATGGTGCGGATCACGTGGCCCATGGTGTCGAGCCCGACCACGTCGGCGGTACGGAATGTGCCCGACTTGGCGCGGCCCAGCTTGGCGCCGGTCAGGTCATCGACCACGTCGACCGACAGGCCATACTTGTCGGCCTCGATGACGGTGGCCAGGATACCGAAGATACCGACCCGGTTGGCGACGAAGTTGGGGGTATCGAAAGCCCGCACCACGCCCTTGCCCAAGGTGGTGGTGAGGAACACCTCGAGCTTGTCGAGGATCTCGGGCGCCGTGGTGGCGGTGGGGATCAGCTCGACCAGGTGCATGTAGCGCGGCGGGTTGAAGAAGTGCACGCCGCAGAAGCGCGCCTTGAGCCCGGCATCGAAACCGTCCGCCAGGGCAGTGATCGACAGGCCCGAGGTATTGGAGGCGAAGATGGTGTCGGGACCGATATGGGGCGCGACCTTCTTGTACAGGTCGTGCTTCCAGTCCATGCGCTCGGCGATGGCTTCGATGATCAGGTCGCAACCGGCCAGCTGGGCCAGGTCATCCTCGTAGTTGGCGACCTGGATCAGCGCGGCGTCGTCCTTGTTGCCCAGCGGCGCCGGGCTGAGCTTCTTGAGGTTGTCGATGGCGCGCAGCACGATGCCATTCTTGGGGCCTTCCTTGGCCGGCAGGTCGAACAGCACCACGGGCACGCGGGCGTTGATGCAATGGGCGGCGATCTGCGCCCCCATGACGCCGGCGCCAAGTACGGCCACTTTTTTGACGATGAAATTGGACACGCAAGTCTCCTTTGCTGATGCTTCAATGAGGCGAAACGAATTCGGACTGAAAGCCTGGGGCCGGGGGGCCTGTGTCCCGGCCTGCGCCGGGACCACCGAGGTGCTAGTTATACCTCAGAACAGGTCGGCATCCAGCGCCATGAGATTGGCCGAGCCGGAACGGGCCTGGCGGATCAGCATTGCCGTTTCCGGCAGCAGGCGGGCGAAATAGAAGCGCGCCGTGGCCAGCTTGGCGGTGTAGAAGCTGTCGCCACTGTCCTGCTTGGCCAGGGCGATGCTGGCCGAACGGGCAAACAGCCAGGCGAACACCAGGTGTCCCACCACGCGCAGGTAGGGCACCGCAGCCGCGCCGGCTTCGTCCTGGTTGGCGAAGGACTTCATGCCGATTTCCATGGTCAGCTTGCTGACCTTGTCGCCGATGTCGGCCAGCGGCGTGATGAATTCGGACATGGCCTCGTCGGTGCCGTGCTCTTCGACGAAGGCCTGGATCAGCGCGCCGAACTTCTTGAGCTTGGCGCCATTGTCCATCAGCACCTTGCGCCCCAGCAGGTCGAGCGACTGGATGGTATTGGTACCTTCGTAGATCATGTTGATGCGGGCGTCGCGCACGTACTGCTCCATGCCCCATTCCGAGATATAGCCATGGCCGCCATAGACCTGCAGGCACTCGGAGGTGGCGCTCCAGGCATTGTCGGTCAGGAATGCCTTGACCACCGGTGTGAGCAAGGCCACGATATCGCCCGCGTCGCGGCGCACCTGCTCGTCGGGATGGCTCAGTTCGCGGTCCAGCTCGAGCGCGACATACGAGCAGAAGGCGCGACCGCCTTCTGCATAGGCGCGCGCGGTCAGCAACATGCGTCGCACATCGGGATGCACGATGATCGGGTCGGCCGCCTTCTCGGGTGCCTTGATGCCCGACAGGCTACGCATCTGCACCCGGTCCTTGGCATAGGTCACGGCATTCTGGTAGGCCACCTCGGTCAGGCCCAGGCCCTGCATGCCCACGCCCAGGCGCGCCGCGTTCATGAATACGAACATCGCCTGCAAGCCCTTGTGCGGCTGGCCGATCAGCCAGCCGGTGGCGCCGTCCAGGTTGATCTGGCAGGTGGCGTTGCCGTGGATGCCCATCTTTTCCTCGATGGCGCCACAGGTGACCGGGTTGCGCCCACCCAGCGAGCCATCGGCCTGGGGCAGGAACTTGGGCACGATGAACAGCGAGATGCCCTTGGAGCCCTGCGGCGAATCGGGCAGGCGCGCCAGCACCAGGTGCACGATGTTGGCCGACATGTCGTTTTCGCCGGCCGAGATGAAGATCTTGTTGCCGGTGATCTTGTAGCTGCCATCGGCCTGCGGCTCGGCCTTGCTGCGCAGCAGGCCCAGGTCGGTGCCGCAATGCGCTTCGGTCAGGCACATGGTGCCGGTCCATTCACCCGAGACCAGCTTGGGCAGGTACAGCTTCTTCTGCTCGTCCGAGCCATGCGCGTGCAGGCATTCATAGGCTCCATGCGACAGGCCGGGGTACATGGTCCAGGCCTGGTTGGACGAGTTGAGCATCTCGTAGAACGAGTTGTTGAGCACCAGCGGCAAGCCCTGGCCGCCGTATTCGGTATCGCACGCCAGGGCCGGCCAGCCGGCTTCGATGTACTGCCGGTAGGCTTCCTTGAACCCCTTGGGCGTGGTCACGCTGTGGGTCTCGCGGTCGAAATGGCAGCCTTCGCGGTCGCCCGGATGGTTCAGCGGAAACAGCACCTGCGAGGTGAACTTGCCGCCCTCCTCGAGCACCTGGTCGATCAGTTCGCGGTTGGTGTCCGCGTGCGGCGGCAGGTCTTTCAAGACCTCTTCGACGTTGAGCAGTTCGTGCAGCACGAATTGCATATCGCGAATGGGGGCTTGGTATTGGGGCATGGCTGTCTCCGATGGTCTTGGGTTCAGGCTGCTTTCTTGGCAACCGATTTGGAATTCTTGGTGACTTTGACGGCGTCGCCGCTGCCGCTGGGGCGATAGCTCTCGATGAGCCGGTCAAAGCTGGCCTGGGCGCGCTCGACGCTGCCCGGGATGTTGAGGAAGCGGGCATCGTGGTGCAGCGCCAGGATCAGGCCGTAGATCTCGTAGACCATCAGGCCCACGTCAAGGTCGGCGCGCAGATGGCCCTGTTCGACCGCCTGCTTGATACTGCGCTCGAGGGCGTCGCGCCAGGCCTGCACCATGGCCACCAGGTGGTCGCGGATGGCGCCGGGGCGATCGTCGTACTCCACCGCGCCACTGATATAGATACAGCCCAGCGCGATTTCGACCGTGACTTGCTTGACCCAGCGCGCAAACATGCTTTGCAGCCGAGGCAGGCCACGCAGTTCCTTGATGGAGGGATAGAACACGTCCTGCTCGAAGCGGTTGTGATACAGGCGCACCACTTCGATCTGCAAATCTTCGCGCGAGCCGAAATGGGCGAAGACACCCGACTTGCTCATCTTCATCTTCTCGGCCAGCAAGCCGATGGTGAGCCCCTCGAGGCCATCGCGGCTGGCCAGTTCCAGCGCCACGTCGAGGATCGCCGCCCGGGTCTGCTCGCCCTTGCGCAAAAACTTGGGCCGCGCGATGGCGGCAGTGCTCTTGCTGGTCTCGTTCATTATTGTCTCGTTGATATCGGCGCCGGGATGCCGACTGCCGTCACTGCCGTGCGCCACTCCGCCGTGTTGCGTGTTGCCGTCTTGCCGGCGTTTTTCAGCGCACTGAATATATTCGAACGATCGTACTATTATTCATCGCCACCCAAATGTCAAACGAAATTCGGTGGGCAACGGCCGGCCGCTTGCCGGGTGGCAAGACCTCAGTCGGCGCCGGGCGCGGCGATGCCCAACAGGTCGTGGGCGTCCAGCAGCGCATAGACGATGGTCGGGGTTTCCTCGAGGCGCTTGCGGATGGCCGCGGGAATGGTCTGGCGTGTCTTGTGGCACAGGCCGGGCTGGTCCAGCAGGCGAATCTGCAGTCCGCGCACGGTGCGCACCTCGCGTGCGACGGGCACGATCTGCAGCACGATGCCCAGGTTGCGCTGCATCAGCATGCCGACCCGCTGCAGGTCTTCGAAGGAGTCGATCCGGGCGATGCGCTCGATCAGGCGTTTTTCTTCCTCGCGGGTCAGCATCAACACCCGCGCCGCGGGCGCGGCCAGGTCGTCCAGCAACTGCTCGCGCTGGCACTTGCATGCGCCGGGCGGGCACTCCTTGCGGATCGCTTGCAGGAACAGGGCTGCCTGGGACATTCGTACCTTCTGTCAGGAGAGTGGCCGGAGATCTGCCGTTATCTTACAACGCCCAATGGCGCGGCCATTCATTGCGACGAGCGATCCAGCAGGCGCCGGTCGCGCTTGGTCGGCCGGCCCTTGATCCGGGATGCCGGTTCGCGAAACAGGCGCTGCTGCTCGGCACCGGCCTGGCGGCGCTGCAGGCTGTCCTCGGTCTCGGCATAGAGCGTGGCGGCAATCGCGGCCGAGCCACGTTTATCGGCAATGCCGGTGACATGCACCTGCCATTCGGTGGCGCCATTGTCGATCTGCAGCAGGTCGCCCGGCTTGACACTGTGGGCTGGCTTGGTGCGCTCGCCGTTGAGCTTGACGCGGCCGCGCTCGATGGCGTCGGTGGCCAGCGAGCGGGTCTTGAAGAAGCGCGCGGCCCAGCACCATTTATCGATGCGGGTGGTGTCGGTCATGGACGGATCTCTGCAAAAAAAGGGCCAGCGGAAATTCTACGGCAGATGGCCCGCGATGTGCTTACGCCAGGCCGGCGATGTCGAGATGCAAATAATGAACATGTAGCACATCGCGGACCGGGCGCCACATAGCATCGTCATGTCTCCACCCGCCCAAGGACCCGTTCCATGCAGACAATCTCGCCAAGCGGCCGTCTCCCGACGCCACATGCGCAGCCGCCCCTCTCTTCCGACGAACGTGCCGCTGCCCGCCCTGGCGCACACCAGCCGGCCGCACCGGCAGTACGCGCCGGCCGCGCCCGCGCCAGCGCCAGCACCGTCCTGGCCGCCCCTGCCGCGCCGACGCCTGCAACACAAGCCAAGGCCAGCGACGCGGCGCTGGCCGATTACCTTTCGGGGGCTTTCACCCGCGTCTTTGCCGACTATCCCTCGATGCATCAGTCGGCGCGCGACTATGCGCGCGACTTCATCGCCCATCGTTTCAACCAGGTGCTCGATCCGGACACCACCAAGCTGGTGCTGCTGCCCATGCATCCCAGGTATGTCGGCCCAGGCACCGATACCAGCTATCGCCGGCCGGTGGCCAACCAGGTCCAGGAGGAGCGTTCGCTCACGGAGCTGTTCGTGCGCAACTTCGACGGCAATACCGCCCACCTGCTCAGGAATTTGCGGCAGCGCCATTTAGGAATCTATACCGACGACGATCTCAAGACCGCTGACGCCCTCATCCCTGCGCCCGGCTACGATCTGCATCCGGATCAGCAGGTAGAGCCCTCGATCCGACCCAGCCGCATCAGTGCGGCCGAACTGTACGGCTACATGAAGAGCAGCGACGGCAACCGGTTCCCGCAGCAGTTCCAGCAGGAGCTCGCGCGATTCTGGACCCGCCAGCGCACGCCTTTCATCCAGGCCCAGACCGAGCTGGCCCATGTGCATCTGGACCGGGCCTACTTCAACCAGGAGATCACGCTCTCGGACTGGAAGGATGGGCATCGCGCCTTTGCCGGCACCTCGCTGCCGCACCTGGACATTCGCCAGCTGCAGCTGGGCACGTTCACCTCGCATGACAGCTTCCTGTGGAGCGACCGCAAGAACGGGCGCACGGTGCTCTACACCCCGGGCGAGGACAAGGCGTTCCAGGCCTTCGACAGCCTGTCCTCGGCCCAGGACTGGGTCAGCGACAAGTCGCAGGACATCGACTGGCTCAAGCGCTTCACCCAGGCCCATTTCTCGGCTAACGACGCCGGCAACCGGCAAGGCCTGCTCGCCAGTCCCGACGTCATCGGCGATGCGCTCAACCTGTTCTCGGCAAGCGGCATGGAATTCGGCCCCAAGCTCAGCGGCAATCCCTTCGAAGCGCTCACCGACGCCCGCGCGGCCAAGGATGTGGAGGATGCCAGGTTCATCATGAACAGCAACGCCGACCTGAACAACTCGATGCTGATCCATTCGATGCGGCTGGTGCCGTTCATCGGGGCGGCCGCAGCGATTGCCATCGGCAAGGGCAGCGAACGCACCGAAGGGCTGGTATCGCTGGGGCTGGACGTGGCAACCGGGCCTGTGCTCGATGGCCTGGGTGCAGTGGCCAAGGCAGGGGCCAAAGGCGTGGCAGGCGCGTTCAAGGGCACGCTCAAGGCAGCGGCCGCACCCTCGGAGGCGGCAGCCATGCCGGCGCTCAAGCACAGCGCCAGGGCGGGCGCCCCCGATGCGGGGCCCTTGCCTTTCTTCCGGGCGCCCCAGCGGGTCAACGGGCAAATCGGCTATCCCTTGAGCCCGAATCGGGTCAATCCGTCACCGATGTGGCGCCAGGAGCTCATGGCGACGGTCGCCAGATACGATATAACGAACCCGGAAATCCGGCAGATCGGCAATCCCTACTATCATTGGGATGCGCTCAGCGTGCCCAGCAAGGAACTGTTCACGCAGAAGAGCAGCCAGCTATACCAGGATGCGCAAGCCTTCTTTCGCCAGCACCCGGTGCCGGAGCGCGCTTCACGTC
The DNA here is from genome assembly GCF_000282575.1 of Herbaspirillum sp. YR522. Taxonomy (GTDB): domain Bacteria; phylum Pseudomonadota; class Gammaproteobacteria; order Burkholderiales; family Burkholderiaceae_D; genus Herbaspirillum. The sequence continues at coordinate 59,243 of NZ_AKJA01000154.1, forward strand.
CGGAGCCTGTAACCGTGTCGCAGGCCTGGCTGGATGGCACGTCGCGATATCCCTATCCACCGCCCAACCCCGAATTCAACGATCAGGTGCTCAAGCGCGCGCTGGCCAACAGGAACACGCCGCTGGGCAATGGCGTGATCTTTGGCGAAGACCATACCAATGCCGCGGCGCGCAGCGCGCTCACCGCCCGGATCGACGATCTGCACGCCAGGGGCGTGAAGACACTTTATCTCGAAGCGCTGCTACGGGACGATGCGCCAGCGGAATTGCGCAATTTCAACCTGACGGGGGAAATATCGGACAAGCTGCGCGACCAGCTGACAAAGGGTAACGCCGACCATGCCATGATCGACCTGGTGACCCGGGCGCATGAAAAAGGCATGAAGATCGTGGCGCTGGATTCGCTTGCGGCCTGGATATCGCCCGGTGCCGTCTACGATGGCGGCGTCCGGATGACGACCATGAACTATTCCGCGTTCAATATCATTCGAGCCGAACAGATGGCCAATGGCCACTTGCCCTGGGTGGCGCTGGTCGGCGCCAACCATGGCAAGCGCAGCTACGGCGTGCCCGGCATCAATGAGCTGACCGGCGCAATCAGCGTCTCGGCGGCATATGCGTCAAGTGCATACGGATTGGCAAGGAACAACCTGGACTTCTCGCTTGCCGTGCCTTTTCCGATATGAAATAGCGCGCCCGGTCCGGATGACAACGGTATCGGCAGCGATATCGACGCGCTGCCCGATCGGGTGCCCATCAGGGACGATGGCTGGGCCGGACGAAGAAAAAGGCGCTTGCGGCGCGACATGCATATCGCGCTGCAAGCGCCCGTTCATCGCCATCGTTGCCTATCGACGCAACGGAAGATCGGCGGCGTTCCCCGGCTCAACCCATGATCCGGATCAGCGCTCCAGGGCCAGCGCCACGCCCATGCCACCGCCGATACACAGGCTGGCCAGGCCGCGCTTGGCGTCGCGTCGTACCATCTCGTGGATCAGCGACACCAGCACGCGCGCCCCGGAGGCGCCGATCGGGTGACCCAGCGCGATGGCACCACCGTTGACGTTGATCTTGCTGGTGTCCCAGCCCATCTGCTTGTTCACCGCAATGGCCTGCGCGGCAAAGGCTTCGTTGATTTCCATCAGGTCCAGGTCCTGCGGGGTCCAGCCGGCCTTCTTCAAGGTCAGTTGCGACGCCGGCACCGGCCCCATGCCCATGATGCTCGGATCGAGGCCGGCCGACGAATACGACTTGATCCTGGCCAGCACCGGCAGGCCCAGTTCGGCAGCCAGCCTGGCCGACGTGACCACCACGGCGGCGGCGCCATCGTTGATGCCGGAGGCGTTGCCGGCGGTGACCGTGCCGGCCTTGTCGAAGGCCGGGCGCAACGCGCCCAGCGACTCGGCCGTGACGCCGTGCTTGACGAACTCGTCGGTGTCGAAGACCACGGTTTCCTTCTTGCCCTTGATCTCGATGGGGATGATCTCATCCTTGAAACGACCGGCCTTTTGCGCAGCCTCGGCCTTGTTCTGCGAAGCCGCGGCAAAGGCGTCCTGTTCTTCGCGCGAGATATCGAACTTCTTTGCCACGTTCTCGGCGGTGATGCCCATGTGATATTGGTTGTAGACGTCCCACAGGCCGTCGACGATCATGGTATCGGTCAGCTTGGCGTCGCCCATGCGAAAGCCGTCGCGCGAGTTGTTGAGCACGTGCGGCGAGGCGCTCATGTTTTCCTGGCCACCGGCGATGACGATCTGGGCATCGCCACAGCGAATCGCCTGCGCTGCCAGTTGCACCGCCTTCAGGCCGCTGCCGCACACCTTGCCCACCACGAAGGCTGGCACCATGTCGGGCAGGCCGGAGCGGATCACCGCCTGGCGGGCCGGGTTCTGGCCCACGCCTGCGGTCAGCACCTGGCCCAGGATGACTTCGCTGATGGCCTCGGGCTTGATGCCGGTCTTGGCCAGCAGGGCCTTGATGACCTGCGCACCGAGGTCGGACGCAGCAATCTTTGCCAGAGAACCACCGAACTTGCCAATGGCAGTGCGCTGTGCTGCCACGATGACGACATCATCCATAATTCGCTCCTTTATTGATAGTCAGGAAGACCGTTGCCAAGCCTTCCATCGGAAACCCGGACGGCCATCTTAGTCCATTTCATCATGAATAGCGATATCGTGAATTTTCGGTATCGTGCTCAGGCGCTGCGGCCCAGGGTGATGACATGGATTACCGTGCGATACAGCAGGAAGGCGGCGCCGTAGCCGGCTCGACGGTACCAGGGTACATGGGCAAAATCGGACAGGTGCACCACCCGTCCCTGGGCCGCGCCGGCTTCGATTTCCTGGCGCAGGTATTGGGCGAAGGCGGTGTCCTGGATCACCACATTGGCTTCCTGGTTGACGAACAACGAGAGCCCGTCGACATTGCTGGAGCCGACCGTGGACCAGTGGTCGTCCACTACCGCCACCTTGGCATGCAGCTGGGTCTTGGTGTATTCGATGATGCGCACCCCGGCGCCCAGCAGCTTGGGGTAGAAATAATGTGCCACCGCATCCTGCATCGCGAACTGCCCCACCCCCAGCAACAAGGTCACCCGCACGCCGCGCTGGGCTGCCTGCTCCAGCGCACGCCGCATCTTGCGCCCGGGAGCGAAATAGGGGTTGGCCAGGAAGGCGCTCTCTCGCGCGCGCCCCAGCGCCTGCAGATAGACGCGCTGGATGGTGCGCCGGTTGCGAAAGTTGTCGCGCACCACCAGCGCCGCCTGCGCGCCTTGATGCACCGGAAGGGTCAGTCCATGGCGCAGCCGCTTGAAATTCTCCCAGCGCGCCTTGAGCTTCATGTGCCCCACGCGCAACCATTGCGCTTCCATCTCGCGATAGATCTCATGCACCAGGTTGCCGGTGATACGCACGGCAAAGTCCCACCGCGGCGCCGGCAGCGGGATCGCGTGGCCACTGTCGGAAATGAAATCGTCATTGATGTTGAGCCCGCCGACGAAGGCCACCTGGCGATCTACCACGCACAGCTTGCGATGGCTGCGTGCCACGCCGCGCCGGAACCAGGGGTTGAACGAACGGTGCTGCACGCCGGCGGCGGCGAAGAATTGCTTCAACTGCGCGCTGTGGGCGCGCCCGGTGCCGGTCCAGTCAGTGATGACATAGACCACCACACCGCGCAGGACGGCGCGCTGCAGGGCATCGCGGACCAGCACGCCGGTATCGTCGATGGCAAAGATATAGGTTTCGAGGTAGATCTCCACGCGTGCGGCCTCGATGGCGGCGATCAGCGCGGGATAGTAGGCCGCGCCGCTATGGAGCAGCACGATCTCATTGCCATCGGTGAAATTGGTGTGGCGCATGCATGACTTTTGATTGGACTGGAAGACAGTCGGGATGCGTCGTATCGGTAACAGCCGCAGTCTATGCCAACTGCAGCTCGCTGACGATGGGGGCGTGATCGGACAACCGCGCCCACGGCCCTTCGCTGAGCACCTCGGCCTTGTGGACCTTGAAGCCGCGCAGGTAGATACGGTCCAGCCGCAGCCACGGCAACATCGCGGGGAAGGTACGGGCAGGCCGGATCGGGGTGGACAGGCCACCCAGCCGGCGCAGCCCATTCATCAGCCCCTTGGTCACCGGCTGGTCGAACACCTCCTGCACGCCGATGCGTTGGTACAGCATCTTGCTGAGCTGGTTGGTCCAGTCGTTGAAGTCGCCGGCGATGATCAATGGCGCATCCGGCGGCGAGGACGAGCGCACGGCCTCGATCAGCGCCGCCGTCTGGCGTCGCCGACCGCCGGCGAACAGGCCCAGGTGGACCACGTAGCAATGCACCTCGACACCATCGACCGGCACCACGCAGTGCAAGATCCCGCGCGATTCATACGAATGGTCCGACACATCCTGGTTACGGAAGGATGCAATGGCAAAGCGCGAGATCAGCGCATTGCCGTGATGACCGTGGTCATAGACGGCGTTCATGCCATAGGCCGAATGGTGGGTCTCGCCCGCCAGGTATTCGTGCTGGCCCTGCTGGGGCCAGTTGGAGGTGTGACGCAGGGCGTTCAGGTCGTGCCTGCCTTGCACTTCCTGCAGGAACAGGATGTCGGCATCGAGTTGGGCCAGTGCCTGCTTGAGGGCCAGGATACGCGGCCTGCCGCCGAACGAGGTGACGCCCTTGTGGATGTTGTATGTCGCAACGCGCAGCTTCATGAGAGCAACCTTTCTGATGTTCTTGTCCGGCTCGCCGCCTGGTCTTGCGCTAGCCCGGCATGAAGCGCGGCAATTGCAGGATCGCTTCTGCGTTGGAAGGCGAAAAACAGCGATCCGCTGCTTCACGGTAGGGCAACCATTGATAACGCGTATGTTCACGTGGCGCCAGCACGATCGGTATGTCGCGCGGCACTAGCAGCCCGAAGACGTGTTCGGTATTGCGGGTTACGCCGGGCGCATAACGGTGCCGCCAGACGGGATAAATATCGTAGACGTTGGAAAGTTGCCAGTCGCGCAAGTGCGTAGCAGGCAGCGCCCGTCCTTCGTCACAGGTCGATTCTACGCTGCCGTCGGCCACCGTTATGCCGGTTTCTTCCTGCACTTCGCGTCGGGCAGTCTCTGACAAGGGCTCGTGCGGCGTGTCCTTCGAGCCGGTAACCGATTGCCAGAAGCCGGGCCGGTCGGCCCGTTCGATCAGCAATACCTCGCGCCCGGCGGTGTGGATCACGACCAGGACCGATTCGGGGATCTTGTAGGTGGAAGTCATCGATTGCAGGCAGGCAGAGGCGAAGCCGCCATTCTAGCCGAGCCGCTGCGATCCGGCTGGCAACACGGCGACGCCGATGTCGAGCCGGAATTGCGAGATAGCTCTCGATCAAAAACTAGTTTTCACCGATCTCGCCACTGTCACATATAAGTACTACGTTCGCGCCATCCTGGTCGCTACCTTGGCACGGCGCTTAGCGGCCACGTTCGACGCGGCCAGACTAGGCCCGGTCCATTGCCTCCGTCAAGGCAAGTCCAAATCCAGGAGGCCTTTCATATGCAAACCAGCTCAGCCAGTACCCGTGTGCAGCCCCGTCCAGCCGCAGCCGATGGCGCACAGGACTCGACAAGACCGGCGGACAGACGCGTCGCCAAGCCCGATGCCCCCAGGATCACCAGCAGCACGGCTGCCCTTGCGCGCCCGTCGCTTGCTACCGGAGGCACCAATCGGGTCAACCCGGCCATCCAGCAGAACCAGGTGGTCGAGGTGTCCCGTTCCAACGAAGACCCCGACGTCACGATGTCGCGCCTGAGCGACGCTCGACCCACCCTGAAGCAGTCGGCCGCGGAGTATGCCAACGAGTATCTCAACCAGGGGCGGCGCAAGAACTGGATCGCACCGCGTGTCAAGGAAAAACTGGATGCGAACGAACTGGTGCTGGTCGATTTCACCCAAGCCGAACCATTGAAGCCCACACGCGCGGCCACCAGGTTCACACCGATCCAGTACGACCCCACGTCGTTGCGGACCACGCCGCTGACGGACCTGTTCATGAACGACCAGTATGCCAGCCGGACCTTCGATCCGGATGCAAGGCATTACGGTGTCTACAGGAAATCGGACCTGGACAAGAGCAGCTTCGTGACCGAGGGCCAGACCCGCTATACCAACCACGTCACCAAACGAGGAAAGCAGGTCGATCCCGACGTGGCCACCACCGCCCTGTCGCTGGAGCGCCTGGATGCCGCCCTCAAAGGCATCGCCGACGACCCCCGCGCCGGGGCTCCCAATGACCTCCCCAACTATCACCGGCAGCGACTCGAGTCGTTCTTCAACAGCAACCTGGAGCGCTACGCCCAGGCCCGCCACGACCAGGCCATCGACGACATCGAGCGGACCGTCGAGCGACGGGCAGGTATCGCCGACGGCTCGCTCCAGGCGCAAGCCGGTGAACCGCGCTTCAACCAGGCCGATGAGGACATGTTCAGGTCGGCCCTGGATGGCTCGGTCAACGGTGCGGCCAAGGTCTATCCATTGCGCATTGGGCAACACGACTCCATCAATGCCCAGCGGGTGACCGATCACAGCGGCAGGACCGTCTTGCACATGCCGGGCGAAGCGCATCCATTGCGCGCATTCGATGACATCCAACAGGCGCACGACTGGATGGCCGGGGAATTCCGTCAGGCGGGCCACTATCGGACGCACGAATTCGCGCGTCGGCATTTTTCACGCAACGATGCGACCAACCGTACCGGCGTCGCTGAAAAGGGGGTGGCCGATCAACTGCTCACCATGAGCCCGGGCATGCTCGATGGCATGGACACGGCGGCGGCGCTGGTCGGACCGCCGTTCCAGGCACAGGCCCGTGTGCTGCAGCAAAAGACGATCGCCGACGACAAGTTCGACATGAGCGTTGCCGCGACGATGTTCGATACCGAAGAAGTGGCACGCGCGACGTTCCTTCCGCTGGCCGGCGATATCGCGCAGCGCGCCGCCGCACCGGTGCCGGCGCAGGCGCGACCTGGCGCATCGGAAACGACACGAGCAACAGCTGCTGCGAGCCCCGCCAAGCCGGGCTCGACGGCACTTCCGACGAGCTCCGGTCGCACGTCCAATCGCACTGTAACGCAGCAGCTGACTGCCCTGGCGCCGTCCTCCGTGGTACCGGGCCCCACCCCGTCCAGTCCCACGTCGCAGGGATTCCCCCGGAACGGAACGGCCAGCGAACAACTGTCCTATCTGGAGTCCAGGTACCCATCAGTGCAGGCGTCCGCGGCGACCTACGCGCGGCAATACATGAAGGACATGTATGACCTCGACGTGAACCCCGATATGACCGTACTGGCGGAGTTCACCGGAAGGAAGACTGGACAATATGCAAAGAGGGAGCTCTCCGAAGCCAAGGTCACGACACTGAGCCAACTCTTCGCGGACAACTTTACCGACGGCGCCAGCGACCTCGACTTCTCCCCCCGCATGGGGCTGTACGGTCTTTACCCGGTCACGGGCGAAACCCAGACCGTCATGACCGCAGCGGCCGCCGACCCACGGCTGGTCGGCACCAAGCTCGAGGCCACGCCCAGCCTGATGGATGTGCGCGACCTGTATCGCGACATGACAGGCCTTGGCACCAGGAAGTCGAACCGGAACCACCCCAATCGGTTTGCCGAAGAATTGAGCAAGCAGCGACAGGACTTCTTTTCCGCGCATGCCGACGACATAGCGGTCGCGTCCAGGACCTCGGCGCTGGAGCAGGCAAACGCCGCGCACGGCAGCACGCTCGACGATGCCGACTATGCACTCGTGCGCGATGCTTTCGATAACAAGCCCGGCAAGAACATCACGGTCAGTCCCCTGCAGGTGGAAGGCGTAGAGGCCACCGGCGCGCTGCTGATCGCCAACAACAGGGGCCGCACCGTAGGCTACTTCCCCGGGGCCGATACACCCTTCGTCACCGGCGACAGTGTGCGCGACGTTTCACGCTGGATGAAACAGAAGTGGCAGGACAAGACGTGGAAAGACGATTTCATCCGACAGCAATTTTCGCTCGGCAACGGCAATCGTTTTCCTAATATAGAGGACGCCATCAATCTGGGACACGGCGCGCCCTTCGGCTATTCGAATGACAGGCCGGGAGCAGTAGCCGGCGCCGCGCCGATCAAGGGCGATCCGTTCCGCAATCGCGCCGCTGCACTGATCAGGGATGCCCAGCAAGACATGAAGCTCGATGTCAAGTCCAATGCCGACCTGGGTTGGAACCAGAAACTCATGACACTTGGTCGGGTGCTTCCCTTCCCGGACACCTTGGCGGCGGTCTTTGGCCGCGGCAAGATGCAGGCCGAAGCGAAGAACAATGTCGCCATCGAATTGGCAATGGCCCCGCTGGAATTCCTGCCTGGAGGCAAGGCGGCAAAGAGGGGCGGACAGGGCATCGGCAAGCTCGCGACGCAGACTGGCGTTACGGCCTTGAACGGGCGCCCATTCATGTCCGGCAGTTCGCCGGTCTTCCGCCTGCCGCAAAAGATCAATGGCCAGATCGGTTATCCGTTGAGCCCGAATGGCTCACCCAGGCTTCCCGGACCGTCGCGGGGCACGGTGCTTGCGGCGCCCGGTGGTCACGGCCAGTCAGGCGTGCGCGCCGATGGCGCCTCCAACGGGCTTGCCAATGATGGCTTCGTACATACTGCGGGCGATACCGTCACAAGGCCTGCGACCCCGCCGCGCACCAAGGACAGCACCCCATCGCATGCGCCCGAGCAGATCGAGTTGCAAGACATGACGAATGGTGCAACAAGAGACAATGCCACGGCGTCGCGACGCGCTTCGACGGCCGACTCGACCGCGGGGACGACCGCGTCCCAATCGCGCTCCCCCACGCCGGAGACGGCAAGGCCCGATCTCGATCCGGATCCGACCGCGCAAGAGCTGGCGAAAGCAATGCAAATCATCCAGAGCCACGGCATGACAAAGATCGCTGCACCGGCCTGGCTCAAGAAGCCGGACTGGCTGACCGACGAGTACGTGCAAAGAAACGGCCTGGTCTTGCCAAAGGGCGCGAGCACGGTCGATGAAATGATTGCCAGCCAGCAGAAAAAATATGCAGATGTCGTCAATCGGCATACCAAACGCTTGTCGGAAGCCTATGAAAAAGAGCTGGCGCCAAGTGAAATCCAGCGACTCGTCGAGATGCAGAAGGCCATGGTGGCGGAGGAGAAAAGCGTCATCCTGTCACAGTGGGCACAGGTCAACCCAAGCAAACCGTTGACCAGGGTGAATCTGAATGGCATTTCGGCCTTGAAGAGCAGGCTTCCAGTCTTCAAGAAGCAAGCAGAAGACGCAGTGGCTAGCCTCAAGTTATCGCAGGCGGAAAAACAGGCAGAGCTGACCACTCTCCTGTCGCAAAACATGCGGAACAATTCGGTGGTGCTCACCCGCATGCAAGAACTTCAGAAACAATTGGACAATGAAGTGAAACTGGCGGCAGACGCCCTCAAGACTTCGCTACAGAAGACACAGATCGGTGCCGCAATAACAGTGGCAACGGTAGGAGGCGTGGCGGGGCTGACCGCATGGATCGTCAAGATGGTCAACGACAAGAAGTAAGCCCTCCCATCGGCATCAATCAGAGACCTGCAGGTCGAGCCCGGTCCTGACGCCGATGGGCCATGCACGAGACCTGGCGGGCAACGCTTCGGAGCCGGCACGCGACGGACCCGCAGCAAGCAAAAGGGCGCATGCATCGCTGCATGCGCCCTTGCATCCATTTATCTATTGCGGCCCGGCGTGCCGAATACCGGCGCCCCGCGCGCGACAAAAGGTCAGGACTTGACCGCTGGCTCGGTATTGCGCAACCGGATGTGCAATTCGCGCAGTTGCTTCTCGTCGACTGCCGATGGTGCTTGCGTGAGCAGGCACTGGGCGCGCTGGGTCTTGGGGAAGGCGATCACGTCGCGAATCGACTCGGCGCCAGCCATCATTGTCACCAGGCGATCCAGGCCGAAGGCGATGCCGCCATGCGGTGGCGCGCCGTATTGCAACGCGTCGAGCAGGAAGCCGAACTTCAGGCGTGCCTCTTCGTCGTCGATCTTGAGCGCACGGAACACCTTGCTCTGGACCTCGGCACGGTGGATACGGACCGAGCCGCCACCCAGCTCCCAACCGTTGAGCACCAGGTCATAGGCCTTGGCGATGGCCGCCGCCGGGTTGGTCGAGATGAAGTCCTCGTGACCATCCTTGGGCGAGGTGAACGGATGGTGCAGGGCAACCCAGCGCTGGTTGTCCTCGTCGTACTCGAACATCGGGAAGTCGACCACCCACAGCGGACGCCATTGGTCGGTAAACAAGCCGTTCTTCTTGCCGAAGTCGCTGTGCCCGACCTTCACGCGCAACGCGCCGATGGCATCGTTGACCACCTTGGCGCGATCGGCACCGAAGAAGATCAGGTCGCCGTCCTGCGCGCCGGTGCGTTCGATGATCGCTGCCAGGGCCGCATCATGGATGTTCTTGACGATCGGCGACTGCAGGCCGTCACGTCCCTTGGCCTTTTCGTTGACCTTGATGTAGGCCAGGCCCTTGGCGCCATAGATGGCCACGAACTGGGTGTAGGCGTCGATTTCCGAGCGCGGCATCTCGGCCCCACCGGGCACGCGCAAGCCGACCACGCGGCCGCCTTCGCTGTTGGCAGCACCCGAGAAGACCTTGAAATCGACGTCCTTCATGACGTCGGTCAGTTCGGTGAATTCGAGATTGACGCGCATGTCCGGCTTGTCCGAACCGTACTTGCCCATGGCGGTGGCGAAGTCCATTACCGGGAACGGGTCGGGCAGGTCGATGTCGAGCGTGTTCTTGAACACCAGGCGGATCATGCCTTCGAACAGGTCGCGGATTTCCTGCTCGTTCATGAACGAGGTCTCGCAGTCGATCTGGGTGAACTCGGGCTGGCGATCGGCGCGCAGGTCTTCGTCGCGGAAGCACTTGGTGATCTGGTAGTAACGGTCGAAGTTGGCCACCATCAGCAACTGCTTGAACAGCTGCGGCGACTGCGGCAATGCAAAGAATTCGCCGGCGTTCACGCGCGACGGCACCAGGTAGTCACGTGCGCCTTCCGGGGTCGACTTGGTCAGCATCGGGGTTTCGATGTCGATGAAGCCCTGGCCATCCAGGAACTTGCGCACTTCCATGGCCACGCGATAGCGCAGGCGCAGGTTGTTCTGCATCTGCGGACGGCGCAGGTCGAGCACGCGATGGGTCAGGCGGGTGGTCTCGGACAGGCTGTCGTCGTCCAGCTGGAACGGTGGCGTCACCGATGGGTTCAACACTTCCAGCTCATGGCACAGGACCTCGATCTTGCCCGAGTTGAGGTTGGCGTTGGTGGTACCTTCCGGACGGTTGCGCACCACACCGGTGATACGCAGGCAGAACTCGTTGCGCACCGCTTCGGCGTTCTTGAATACCTCGGCGCGGTCCGGGTCGCAGACCACCTGCACCAGGCCTTCGCGGTCGCGCAGGTCGATGAAGATGACGCCACCGTGGTCACGACGACGATGTACCCAGCCACACAGGCTGACGGTTTGGCCAAGCAGTGCCTCGGTGGTGAGGCCGCAATATTGAGTACGCAGGGACATGGTTCTAGATTCCGTTGTCAGTTCTTGTTGGGTTCGATGGGATGGAGGCGAAGGCGGGGCTGGCCGGCATCGGTGGGCGCGGCCGCCCCGTCAATTGTGCGGCGCCGCCGACGCGGTGATGATTTTCTTGTCGGCCTGCGCTTCGGGGGCCACGACCCCCATCGACACGATGTACTTCAGCGCCTCGTCGACCGACATGTCGAGTTCGATCGAATCGGCCCGCGGCAGCATCAGGAAGAAACCCGATGTCGGGTTGGGCGTGGTCGGGACATACACGCTGATGAAGTCGCCATGCAGGTGGTTGCGCACCTCGCCACCGGGCACGCCGGTCAGGAACGCGATGGTCCACGAGCCCTGGCGCGGGTACTGGATCAGCACCGCCTTGCGAAACGCATTGCCGGACGACGAGAACAGCGTATCGGACACCTGCTTGACGCTGGAATAGATCGACTTGACCACCGGGATGCGGGTCAGGATGCCTTCCCACAGCGAGACGATCTGGCGTCCGATGAAATTGCGCGCGGCCAGGCCGGTCAGGAAGATGATCAGCAGTGTCAGGATGGTGCCCAGGCCGGGGATATGGAACCCCACGATGGCTTCCGGCCGCCAGCTTTCCGGCAGCAGCAGCAGCGACTGGTCCATGGTGCCGATGATCAGGTTGAGCACCCAGACGGTAATGGCCAGGGGGACCAGGATCAACAGACCGGTGATGAAGTATTTGCGCATGGTGGGGAAGATAGGCCTTAGCTGGCGCTGGAAGAAGGCGGCGCCGACGCCGCCGAAGCGGGTGCGGGCGCGGCTGCCGCCGGTGCTGCTGCCGCGG
>NZ_AKJA01000155.1 GCF_000282575.1 Herbaspirillum sp. YR522
TAGCCGAGCCGGCTGGCTGCCGCCGGCGTGCGCTGCTGCGAATTCTTTACGACATGCTGCATGTGCTTGATCCCTTCTTGCCTTCTTGATTGGTCGCTACCTGCCCGTTATTCGACTTCGCCGCCCGCGCCGGCCGGCACCAGGATCTCGCGGTTGCCGTTGGACTGCATGGTCGACACCAGGCCACTTTGCTCCATCTGCTCGAGCAGGCGCGCGGCGCGGTTATAGCCGATGCGCAGGTGGCGCTGCACCAGCGAGATCGATGCCCGGCGATGCTTCAGTACCACCGCCACCGCCTGGTCATACATCGGATCGCTTTCGGTGCCGCCACCCGCACCACCGGCGGCAGCACCGCCGGCGTCGGCATCCTCGAGGACGCCGCCTTCTAGGATGCCCTCGACGTAGTTCGGTTCCCCCTGGGCCTTCAGGTGCTCGACCACGCGGTGCACTTCGTCGTCCGACACGAAGGCGCCGTGTACCCGCACCGGCAGCGAGGTACCGGGCGCGTTATAGAGCATGTCGCCCATGCCCAGCAGCGCTTCGGCGCCCATCTGGTCGAGGATGGTGCGCGAGTCGATCTTGGACGACACCTGGAACGCGATACGGGTCGGCACGTTGGCCTTGATCAGCCCGGTGATCACGTCCACCGAGGGCCGCTGGGTCGCCAGGATCAGGTGGATGCCTGCGGCCCGCGCCTTCTGGGCGATGCGCGCGATCAATTCCTCGACCTTCTTGCCCACCACCATCATCAGGTCAGCCAGTTCGTCGATGATGATGACGATGGTCTCGAGCTGCTCCAGCGGCTCGGGCGCATCCGGGGTCAGGCTGAACGGATTGGGGATCTTCTCGCCGCGCTTGTCGGCGTCGATGATCTTCTGGTTGTAGCCGGCCAGGTTGCGCACCCCCAGCTTGGACATCTTCTTGTAGCGGCGCTCCATCTCCTCGACCGCCCAGTTCAGGGCGTGGCCGGCATGGCGCATGTCGGTCACCACCGGCGCCAGCAGGTGCGGGATACCTTCGTAGATCGACAGTTCCAGCATCTTGGGATCGATCAGGATCAGCCGGACCTGGCGCGGGGTCGACTTGTACAGCAGCGACAGGATGGTGGCGTTGATGCCCACCGACTTGCCCGAACCGGTGGTACCGGCCACCAGCAAGTGCGGCATCTTGGCCAGGTCGGCCACCACCGGATTGCCGGCGATGTCCTTGCCCAGCGCCACGGTGAGGCTGGAATGGCTGTCGTTGTAGACCTTGGAGCCGAGGATCTCGGTCAGGCGCACGATCTGGCGTTTGGGGTTGGGCAACTCCAGGCCCATGAAATTCTTGCCCTGGATCACCTCCACCACGCGAATCGAGGTCAGCGACAACGAACGCGCCAGGTCGCGGGCCAGGTTGACGATCTGGCTACCCTTGACGCCGGTGGCCGGCTCGATCTCATAGCGGGTGATCACCGGGCCCGGGTAGGCCGCCACCACCTTGACCTCGACCCCGAAGTCGGACAGCTTCTTCTCGATCAGGCGACTGGTGAATTCAAGCGTCTCCACCGACACCGTCTGCTGGGCAGGCGGCGCCTCGTCCAGCAGCGACAGCGGCGGCAGGTCGGTGTTGCTGTCCTCGAACAGGCTGGTCTGGCGTTCCTTCTGCACCCGGTCGGACTTCTGCACCTCGACGATCTGCGGCTCGATGCGAATCGGCGCGGCCTCGACGATCTTGGCCCGCTCCTGTACCACCACTTCCTCGCGCTTGACCGCCGCTTCCTGGCCGGCCTTGCGATCGGCGCGGGCCGAATAGGAGTTACGCAGCCACAGCAGGCCATCCTCGATGGCGCCACCGATGCGTTCGACCGCCGACAGCCAGGACACATGGAAGAACAGGCTCACGCCCAGTCCGAACAACAGCAACAGCAGCAGGGTGGCACCGGTGAATCCCAGCGAAGGCTGCACGGCCGTCCCGATCATCTCGCCCAGCACGCCGCCCGAGGAGTGAGGCAACTTGCCTGCCAGCCGGTGCATGCGGGTGAATTCGATACCCAGGCTGCCGGTCATCATGAACACGAAGCCGACGGCGCGGATGATCGGTTCCTGCTGGTAGGGCGGCTCGGCCTCGGCCTGCATCATGAAACGGGTCGACAGGTGGCGGTAGCCATTCATCACCGAACGCCCCAGCAGCACGCACCACCACCAGGCCGACATGCCGAAGATGTAAAGCATCAGGTCGGCCAGCCAGGCGCCGATGCGCCCGCCCCAGTTGGCCACGCGCGGCACCGAACTGGCCACCGACCAACCCGGATCGGTCTTGGAATAGGTGAGCAGGATCAGCACCAGGTAAAGCAGCAGCGCAGTCAGCGCCAGCCAGCGGGCTTCCGATATCAGCCGCACCAGCCGGTTGGGCATGGGTGCGGGTGGTGCTTTGGTATTGCGGATGTGGGCTTGACTCGTCTTCGACATAAATCCGGAAAAAAACTGTATGCCCATCGCGCCGGCAATGTGGATGGGCGAAAAAGATGGGCGAGAGACAAGCCGCCATTGTAACGGCATTGCATTGCAGTTCGCGCTTTTGACGCCAGGCACGCCATCGGCAACGACTCGGCCGTTATCATTATTGCAAGCCGGCCCGCCCCGGCCTATCGCCGGGATAGCGTAATTGCATCGGACGGCGCCGGGGCTTGGACTATAATCCTAACCGTTTTGCAGCGCGTTCGACATGCCACGCCGCTGCGGCCGCATCGACCATCGACATCCCTGCATCGCCGCGTACGCGGCATGCATTGAAAAACCTGAGCCCGGCTTCACCTGCTTGAAGTCTCCCTCATCCACGACGAAGAGTTATCTATGAGCACGTCCAAACACGCCAAGGTCCTGATTCTCGGTTCCGGCCCCGCCGGCTACAGCGCAGCGGTCTATGCCGCGCGCGCCAACCTCAACCCGGTGTTGATCACCGGCGTGGAGCAAGGTGGCCAGTTGATGACCACCACCGATGTCGAGAACTGGCCCGGCGATCCGCTGGGCGTGCAAGGCCCGGAACTGATGCAGCGCCTGTTGCAGCACGCCGAGCGTTTCAAGACCGAGATCATCTTCGACCACATCCACACCACCAAGCTGTCGGAGCGCCCTTTCCGCCTCATCGGCGACGCCGGCGAGTACACCGCCGATGCCCTCATCATCGCCACCGGCGCCTCGGCCCAGTACCTGGGCCTGCCATCCGAGCAGGCTTTCATGGGACGGGGCGTGTCGGCCTGTGCCACCTGCGACGGCTTCTTCTATCGCGGACGCGAGGTGGCGGTCATCGGCGGCGGCAACACCGCCGTGGAAGAAGCGCTGTACCTGTCCAATATCGCCAGCAAGGTAACCATCATCCACCGCCGCGACAAGTTCCGCGCCGAACCGATCCTGATCGATCGCCTGCTGCACAAGGTCACCGAAGGCAAGATCGACGTCAAGTGGCATCACACGCTGGACGAGGTCGTGGGTGACGACAGCGGCGTGACCGGCATCAAGATCAAGTCGACCCAGGACGGTGCCATCACCGACATCGCGGTACACGGCCTGTTCGTGGCCATCGGCCACAAGCCCAACACCACCATCTTCGATGGCCAGCTGGACATGCAGAACGGCTACCTCAAGACCCGCGCCGGCAACGAAGGCTTCGCCACCGCCACCAGCATCGATGGCGTCTTCGCCGCCGGCGACGTGCAGGACCATATCTACCGCCAGGCCATCACCAGCGCCGGCACCGGCTGCATGGCCGCGCTCGATGCCCAGCGCTACCTGGAAGGCCTGGAATGACGAAGTGCCGAACCGGCCGCCGGGAGTGAACTCCCCCCCGCCTGGCTCATCAAAGGCTGGCAGACCACATCGCGTCTGCCAGCCTTTTTTTATATAACGACAACAAAGGACAGATCGTGTCATCCACACTGCGCACTGCCCTCCCCCTGCTGGCATCGCTGTCGCTGGCCGCACTGCTATCGGCGTGCACCAATGCACAGGAAGGCAGGCCGGCCGAGGCCGGCTCCACCTGCAACGCAGCGGCGGCCGACAAGTTCATCGGCCAGACCCTGAGCGGGTATGTCGAACGCCAGGCACTCCTCGAAGCCGGGGCCTCCGTGGCGCGCGTACTGCGCCCGGATGACGCCGCGACGATGGACTACGACCCGCAGCGCCTCAATATCCACGTCGACCCGGGCAAGATCATCATCAAGCTGGCCTGCGGTTGAAGGCTGGCTCCCGCCGGCGGCATCAGGCAGCGCCATGGCTGCGGTTCTGATACATTTGAACGCATTGTATGAACCAGCGCGAGATGCGTTCCAGCCGGTCGGGGACGGCCGCAATCAAGGCAAGCCATGGCAAACATCAAGGAATTTTCCGCACTCGGGTCATTGCGCAAGACGTTGCAAGACCAGGAGCAGGCACGCATCAAGGCCGAGGTCGAACGGGAGCGCCAGGCGGCGCTGGCCGAGCGTGAGGCCAACCTGTTTCGTCACAGCATCGGGCGCGTGGCGCCACTGCCGGTCAACGCCATCAGCAAGGCCTTGCACCAGCCGTCGCCACCGCCGCCGATTCCCCGCCAGCATATCGCCGACGAGCAGGCTGCCCTGCTCGAATCGATCTCGGATGAGTTCACCGTCGATACCCTGATGGACAGCGACGAAGCGCTCAGCTTCGCACGCCCCGGCGTGGGGCCCGATGTGCTCAGCAAGCTGCGGCGCGGCAACTGGGTGATCCAGGCCCAACTCGACTTGCACGGCTACCGGCGCGACCAGGCGCGCGAAGCGTTGGGCGAGTTCCTGCGCAGCGTACGTCGACGCGGCCTGCGCTGCGTGCGGGTGATCCACGGCAAGGGGCTGGGCTCGGTCAACAAGGAGCCGGTGTTGAAGCACAAGGTGCGCAACTGGCTGATGCAAAAGGACGAGGTAATGGCCTTTTGCCAGGCGCGCGCCGCCGACGGTGGCGCCGGCGCGCTGGTGGTGTTGCTCAAGTCGAGCGAGCGGCCGGGAGGCTGAACGCCGGCGCAATGACATCCGCCGCGGGCCAGGACTCGCCTAGCCACGAAAAAGAACACGGTCGGTGCGCAACACCGACCGCCCGGCAATGGAAACCGGCCCCGGTCAGGCCTGGTGCCAGGCCGCCGTATAAATCCCCAGTGCATCGTCGACATCCACCTCACGTGGATTGTTGACCAGCAACCTGGTCTGCAACATGGCCCCCTCGGCCAGCCGTTGCAGGTCGGCCAGCGCGATTCCCACCTGCCGCAACGAGCGTTCGATGCCGGTCTGTTGGCTCACCGTTTCCACCCACCCGATCAGGCGCTGGGCGCGCGCTTCGTCGCTGCCATCGCGTGCGCCCGGCACCACCACATCGGCCAATTCAGCATACAGCGGCGTGGCCGCCGGCAGGTTGAAGCGCAACACATGCGGCAGCACCAGCGCATTGGACAAGCCATGCGGCACGTGGAAGATGCCGCCGATGGGGTATGCCAGCGCATGCACCGCCGCCACCGGGGCATTGGCGAACGCCTGCCCGGCCAGGGTCGCCCCCAGCAGCATCGCTTCGCGCGCGGCACGATCGGCACCATCGCGGCAGGCGGCCAGCAGGTTGCCCGCCAGCAGGCGCAGCGCTTCACGCGCCAGCATGTCGGACAACGGGTTCTTGCGCACCCGGCTGGTATAGGCCTCGATGGCGTGGACCATGGCGTCGATGCCGGTCGCGGCGGTCACCTTTGGCGGCAGGCCCAGCGTGAGCTCGGCGTCGAGCAGCGTCAGGTCGGCGTACAAGCGGGGCGACACCACGCCGGCCTTGGTGTTTTCGCCGGTGGTGACGATCGAGATCGGCGTGACTTCCGAGCCGGTGCCGGCGGTGGTGGGAATCTGCACCAGCGGCAGGCGCTTGGCGCTGATCTTGTCGACCCCGTACATGCTGGCCAGCGGCTGGGTGCCGTCGGCCAGCACCGCAATCAGCTTGGCCACATCCATCGACGACCCACCGCCCAGGCCGATGACCAGGTCGGCGCCGAAAGCGCGCGAGCGCTCGGCGGCGGCCAGCACCACTTCCTGCGGCGGATCGGCGACCACGTCGTCGATGACGCACACTTCGCAGCCCTGCGCGCGCAGGCTCTCGAGCGCCGGCACCAGCAGCCCGCTGCGATGCAGGAAGGCGTCCGTCACCAGGCTCACGCGCGTCGGCCTGAAATGCGGTTGCAGCAAACCACCCAGCCGGCGGCACCCGCCGTATTCGACCAGCAGCTTGGGGACGGTCTGGAATGCGAAATCGATCATGGTGCGCCTCGAACGGGACAGTGATGGATGGAGCCCCACATTGTATCCGTGCGTGCCGGCACGCGCGGCGCCGTCTCAGAACAGATCCATCTGCGGGCCTGCGGCGCCGCCCTTGCCTGCCACCGGATCCACCACCGGCCGCCGGAAACCGCTGGTGTCGAGGGTGGCGAACGCCCGGTTGCGATGCGACAGGCCCAGGCGCCGGCTGGCCTTGTCGAAGCGCTGCTGCAACAGGTCGGCCCACACCCCGGTGCCGCGCATGCGGGTGGCAAAATCGGCGTCGTAGTCCTTGCCCCCGCGCATATCCTGGATGCGGTTCATCACGCGCTGCGCGCGATCGGGGAAATGCGCCTGCAGCCATTGCCTGAACAAGGGACTGACTTCCCATGGCAGGCGCAGCACGATATAGCCGGCCTGCCCGGCGCCGGCTTCCACCGCGGCCTCCATCAGCCGCTCGAGATCGGGTTCGGTCACGAACGGGATCACCGGCGCAATCGACACGCTGACCGGAATGCCGGCCTCGGCCAGGGTGCGGATGGTGCGCAGGCGCCGCGCCGGGCTGGCCGCACGCGGCTCGAGGGTGCGGGCGATGGCCGGGTCGAGGGTGGTGATGGTGACGGCGGCGATGGCCTGGCGTCGTGCCGCCATGGCCGACAGCAAGTCGATGTCGCGCTCGATGAGCGACGACTTGGTGATCAGCGCCACCGGATTGCCACAGTCGTGCAAGACCTGGAGCACCCGGCGGGTAATGCCCAGTTGCCGCTCGCACGGTTGATAGGCATCGGTATTGATGCCCACCGTGATGGTGTCGGGCACATAGGAAGGGCGCGCCAGTTCGCGCAGCAGCAGCTCGGGCGCATTGACCTTGGCAAACAGGCGGCTTTCGAAATCGAGACCCGGCGACAGGCCCAGGTAACTGTGCGATGGCCGCGCAAAACAATAGATGCAACCATGCTCGCAGCCGCGATAGGGATTGATCGACAGGCTGAACGGCAAGTCCGGCGAGCTATTGCGGCTGATGATGGACTTCGCCTTTTCTTCGGTGACGATGGTCTTCAGGGGCGGCATTGCTTGACCGTCATCCCCGTAATCGGCGTCGGCACCTTCGTGCACCACGCCCTGGTGCACCCCGCCCTGCTGCATCGCCTGCCAGCCATCGTCAAAGGCCTCGCGGCGCACGGTGTCGTAGCGTCCACGCAGGTTGGTGACCGCGCCCCGCCCCTTCTGCGCCACCTGCGGTCGGTGCACGAATTGCTCGGGTGTGAGCGTGGCATCGTCGAGCTCGCGCGGCGACGCCGCCGCGGCAGGAAAAGGGGCGGCAATGCCTTCGGGAAACTTAGGAAACCTGGACACGTGATGGATCCGAATAATACTGTATGAATAAACAGTATTTTGCCTGCTGTCGGCGATGGCTGCAAACGCTGTTTCAATTCAGCGTTGCCGCCCTGGCAAGTCCTGGCCGTGGCACCGTGCATGCGCACGGCAATCGGTTATGCTTGAACCACACCGCTCCCGCTCCATCACAAAAAGGACATCGGGCAGCAAACGAAAGGAGACCAGCATGCAAACCCAGGCACTCCGACCTGGCGCCGGTGGCGCCGCAACTGCGTACAGCGTCCGACGCCAGGCCGCTGGAGCTGCAGATCATCGAGCGCTCCCATGAACGCAGTTGCGCCCATGGCATCAGCCGTGCGCAGCATCCCGACCTCGACGACGCGAGTCGCGTGTCAGCGATGAACATGCCAGGTGTGTCAACCTGGTACACCGTTGCAGGCTGCAGCGTTCAATGCAGGAACAGGCTGCTGCTGGAAATCATTGCGGTATCGACGAAGTCGGCACCCTGGTGATTGGTCGCCGAGAAATTGACCGGAAAGCCGCGATGCTCGAAGTTGCTCTCGTTGATGCTTTCCAGCGCCTCGATCAGCCGTTCGCGCGTGAGGTGGCGCCCGGCGCGCCGCAGCGCTTCGACCAGGATACGGGCACCGATGAAGCCTTCCATGCTGCCAAACGAGAACTCGCTGACGCCCTGCGCGACCATCAGCTTGCGGTAGTCCGCCACCAGCGGAATCGACACCTGCCAGGGCGACGGCACCACCTGGGCGATCACCACCCCGCGCGAGAACGCGCCCAGTTGCTCGATGAAGGTACGCTGGCCGGTGATCGAGGCGCCGAAGTAGCGACCGTGGTAACCCGCCTCTTGCAGCCCCCGCACCACCGTCACATTGAGCAATGGATCGCCATTGACCAGCAGCACCGCGTCCGGCCCCTGGGCCAGCGTGCGCCTGAGCAGCGACGGAAAATTGCTGGTCGCGTCGATGGCGCCGGGAAACACCGACAGGCTGCGCGCCTCGGCCTCTGCATTGAGTTCGTCGAAGAGTCGCTTGCCGAATACATTGTTCTGGTAGATGAGTGCCAGCCGCTTGATACCCATGCGATTGAACATACGCAACAGGTAGCGGTATTCACGCACGTAGCTGGCGCGTACCGTAAACACCTGGCGATTGAAGGCGTCATACAGGCTGGGGGCGCCGCTGCAGGGAAAAAGAAACGGCACCCGTGCCTGCGTCACCAGCGGCAGTACGGCCGCCACGCCCGGCCAGCCAACGTGGCCGAACAGGGCAAACACCCGGTCGTCGTCGATCAGGCGCCGGGTATTGGCCACTGCGGCCTCGGCGTCGTAGCCGTCGTCGTGGCTTCGCATTTCTATGCGACGGCCGTGTACCCCGCCATGTGCATTGACCACGTCGAAATAGGCGCGCGCACCTTGCGCACAGGCCTGGGCGGCACCGGCCAGCGGCCCCGACAGGCTGGCCGACTGGCCCAGCAGCAGGCGATCATGGAACACCCCGGTCTCGGCGCGGGCGGCCAGCACGACCATCAGCAGCGCCAGGCCGACGAGCCGCTTCGACAGGCGGCCCCCGGCGCCGATGGTGATGCGGCGGTCGGGATGGACACCGCTGGCCGAACCGCCGAAAAGAACCGCGTGGAATATGCCTCTCGTCATCGACCGCATTGCCATGTCCCTCCTAGGTAATGACCGACGGCAAGTCGAAGGCCATTCTTATTGATGCTGGACGGAGGTCGGGACACGGTGACGGGCAATAAAAAAACCGGCCTGTGGCCGGTTCGGGTCAGACGGCGTCGGCGCCTGTTTCTCCTGTGCGGATCCGAATGACCTGTTCGACCTCCTGGACGAAGATCTTGCCGTCTCCGATCTTGCCGGTGCGCGCTGCCTTGATGATGGCGTCGACTGCCTGCTCCACCACGCTCTCGTCGACCACGACTTCGATCTTTACCTTGGGCAGGAAATCGACCACGTATTCGGCGCCGCGATACAGCTCGGTATGGCCTTTCTGGCGACCAAAGCCCTTGACCTCGGTGACCGTCAGGCCGGTGACGCCGACTTCGGCGAGCGACTCTCTGACCTCATCCAGCTTGAACGGTTTGATGATAGCGGTCACTTGTTTCATGGCATTTTCCTCTCTTCAGCTAAGTCGCAAAAAATCAATTGTTTACTAAAAAAACGACGACAATCCTAGCGCATCCACACCTGGTCTTCGTTCTCGGGAATCGCCTGCAGGTTCTCCAGCCAGAGCGTGGCCTCGGAATCGGATGGCGCACGCCAGTCGCCTCGCGGCGATAGCGAACCGCCGCTGCCGACCTTGGGGGCGTTGGGCACGCAGGAGCGTTTGAACTGGCTGGTCTTGAAGAAGCGATAGACGAAGATGCCCAGGTTCTTCTTGATCTGCGCCAGGGTATAAACATTGCGCGTGCCGTGCAGGCCGTCGGGCCAATGCCCCTGCCCGCTGTCGTGCCAGGCCGAATGCGCCAGGAAGGCCACCTTGGCGGGCGTGAAACCATAGCGCAGGATGTAGTACAGGTTGAAGTCCTGCAATTCGTAGGGCCCGATGAAATCCTGGGTACGTTGGCCCGGGGCACTGGTCGAGGCCCCCGGGACCAGCTCCGGGCTGATCTCGGTATCGAGCACCTGCATCAGCACCTCGGGATCCTCCAGTGCCAGCGACGACGATTCTGCCACCCAGCGCACCAGGTGCGTGATCAGTGTCTTGGGCACGCTGGCGTTGACGTTGTAGTGCGACATGTGGTCGCCCACGCCATAGGTGCACCAGCCCAGCGCCAACTCCGACAAGTCGCCGGTGCCGATGACGATGGCATTGTTGTGGTTGGCCAGGCGGAACAGGTGGTTGGTACGCTCGCCGGCCTGGACGTTCTCGAAGGTGATGTCGTACACCGCCTCGCCCCGCGCATAGGGATGCCCCAGGTCCTTGAGCATCAGTTCGCAACTGGGCCGGATATCGATCTCCTGCGCGCTGCATCCGACCTGCCGCATCAACCGGTGGGCCTGGTCCAGGGTGCGGCCGCTGGTGGCAAAGCCGGGCATGGTATAGGCCAGGATATTGGAACGCGGCAAGCCAAGCTTGTCCATCGCCTTGGCGCACACCAGCAGGGCGTGGGTCGAATCGAGCCCGCCCGAGACGCCAATGACGACCTTCTGGATGGCACTCGACGACAGTCGCTGCACCAGCGCCTGCACCTGGATGTGGTACACCTCCGCGCAGCGCTCCTCGCGCAGCGCGGCGCTGGCCGGGACGTAGGGAAAGCGCGCGACCTGTCGCCGCAGCGGTAGCGGTCCGGCCGGTGCAAACGCCGGCAGCTCGATGGTGACGATGTCGAAGCGGCGCACCTCGTCGGCATGGCGCCGCACCGACTGGCCGAAGCTGGTCTGGTGAAAGCGCTCGCGCGACAGGCGCTCGAGGTCGACATCGGCGTAGATCACGTGACCGCCGTCGCCGAAGCGTTCGGACTGGGCCAGCAGCTCACCGTTCTCGCAGATCAAGGCCTGGCCATCCCATGCCACGTCGGTGGTCGATTCGCCATTGCCGGCCGACGAATAGAGATAGGCAGCCATGCAGCGCGCCGACTGCTGCGACACCAGTTGATGGCGATAGCCCGACTTGCCCACGACGACATTGGATGCGGACAGGTTCACCAGCACGGTCGCGCCGGCCAGCGCTGCAAACGACGACGGCGGGATCGGCACCCAGACGTCTTCGCAGATCTCGACGTGAAAACGGAAGTCGGCAATGCCGGCGATATCGAACAGCAGGCTGCCCACTGGCACATCCTGGCCACCCAGGCGCACATGGCTGCTGATGACGCAATCGGCCGGACTGAACTGGCGGGCCTCGTAGAATTCGCTGTAGTTGGGCAGGTAGGTCTTGGGCACCACGCCGTGCACGCGGCCATTGGCCACCACCGCGGCGCAATTGAACAATTGGTGGTCGATCTTCAGCGGCAAGCCGACGATCAACACCGCCGGCAGGTCGATGCTGGCCTCGACCACTGCCTGCAGGGCTTGCTGGGCGCCGTCCAGCAGGGCCTTCTGCTGGAACAGGTCTTCGCAGCTGTAGGCCGACAGGCCCAGTTCGGGAAACGAGACCAGTACCGCGCCCTGGGCGGCGGCCTGGCGCGCCAGTTCGATGGTGCGCGCCGCATTGAAGGCCGGGTCGGCCACCTTGCATTGCGGCACGGCCACCGCTACCCGGGCGAAACCATGGTTGTAGAGGTTGAAGAATTCACTTGGCATGCTAGTTCCTGATTGTCTGACGCTGGCGCGGCGCAGGCGCGATACCTGGAGCGTGATGCAGCGCGACGCCTTTTTTTCATTTTGCGTAGAATGCCTGATCGGTCGGGCTCTGCGGCTCGCTGATCCAACATAACCCGAATGCAGGCAATGGATTATCGCACGCGAATCGTTTCTTCTCTGGCCCAGATTGGCCAGCCGCAATGGGATGCCCTGGTCGGCCAGCAGCAGGAGGCCACCCCCTTTCTTTCCTATGCGTTCCTGCACGCGCTTCACGAGAGTGGATCGGCCAGCGCCGAGACCGGGTGGCAGCCGCATTACCTCAGCCTGTGGCAGGACCAACAGCTGGTCGCGGCCCTGCCGCTCTACCTGAAAAGCCATTCCTACGGCGAGTACGTGTTCGACTGGGCCTGGGCCGAGGCCTACCAGCGCCATGGGGTCGAGTATTACCCCAAGTTGCTCTCGGCGATCCCGTTCACGCCAGTGCGCGGCAGTCGCCTGCTGGCGCGCGACGATGCCGCACGGGCGGCGCTGCTGGTGGCCTTGCAGGCGCTGCAGGTGGACGGCCGGCACTCCTCGACCCATGTGCTGTATCCGCCTCCCGAGCAGGCCGAGGCGCTGGCCGAGGCCGGCTTCCTGCTGCGCTCGGGGGTGCAGTTCCATTGGCACAACGAGGGCTATGACAGCTTCGCGCAGTTTGCCGCCACGCTGGAACGCAAGAAACGCAAGAACGTGCTGGCCGAACGCCGACGCGTGGCCGAACAAGGCGTAACGCTGCGGTGGCTGCGCGGCGCCGAGATCGGCGAGGCGCAATGGCGCTTCTTTCACCGCTGCTATCGCCATACCTATGCGGCGCACTACTCCACGCCCTACCTCAACCTCGACTTCTTCCTGCGCATCGGCGCCAGCATGCCGCAGCACCTGCTGCTGACGCTGGCCGAGCGCGACGGCCAGCCGATCGCCGCCTCGCTCACGGTGTACGACCAGCACACGCTGTATGGTCGCTACTGGGGCGCGCTCGAACATGTGCCGTGCCTGCATTTCGAGACCGCCTACTACCAGCCGCTGGAGTTCTGCATCGCCCAGAAGATCACTTGGTTCGAAGGCGGTGCCCAGGGCGAGCACAAGATGGCGCGCGGTTTCCTGCCGCAGAAGACCTGGTCGGCGCACTGGCTGGCCCACCCGGGGTTCTACGATGCGGTGGAGCATTTCCTGCAACGCGAAGGGGGCGGGATCGAGGACTACATCAGCGAATTGAACGAGCGCAATCCGTTCCGCGACCCGCCCCGGCCATCCTGAGCCGGTGCGCTCAGCGGCGCGCCACACCTGCCAACGGCAGCGTGGCAAGGCGCGCTTCGATCTCGCTGCGCACCGCCGGTGGCACTTCCATGTCTTGCAGCGCGCGCGGCCAGAGCTCCCTGGCGCGTGCCACCGTCTGCAGCACGGCGGCCTTGGCGATGCGTGGCGAGATGCCGGCCTGGCGCGCCATGGAGGTATAGGTGTCCAGGGTTTCCCGGCGCTGCAAGCCATCGATGGCGACGTTGGCGCCGTAGCCCCGGAATCCTGGCAGTGCTGCCACGCACACGATATCGTAGGCCGGCGACAGCTCGGGGCGGATGCCATTGTGATACAGCACGCTGAAGTTCTTCAGGTGGGCATCGGAGTTACCGATGAGCGTATTGACCGCCTGGCGGATGAAGAATTGACGGATATCCTCGATGCCGCGCGTGCTGAGCCGGTCAAGCACCTGGATCAGCTTGACGAACTGCGCCGCACCGGCGTACTTCTGCCCGGGCATCAGCGTCAATAACTGGCAGGCATCTTCCATGTGCACCGCGCTGCCGGGTCCGCGATCGAAGCGATCGACCGCCAGGAAGCGCGCATCCGGGCCCAGCGCGGCCACCAGTTGCGGATGGTCGTTGAGCTCCCGCATGGAGACCGGGCGGCATTGCGCGACATTGACGCCGGCCAGTCCCGCCAGGGTCATGCAGGTGTATTCATTCATCACCTGCGTGTCGTCACCGGGCGCGGGCAGCTTGGCGATGAGGTCGGACAGCCGCCCCTTGACGGGCATGCTGTAACGCCTGCCATCGCGCGCGTGGGACAGTGCCAGCTTGTCCTGTACCCCGGACAACGAGGCCGCGCCCTCGGCCGCCTGCTCCGGCACGCCGATCTCAAGGTTGTCGGCGCCGCCGGTGACGCCATAGGCGCGCGCGGCCGCCGTCAGGTGGTCGAGATCGGCGGGCACCACCGTCACCGCGCCGGGCAGGTCCTCGCCGGCGGCGGCCAGCACGCCGAAGTCGTCCATGTCGCGATCGCTCTTGCGGGTCGCCGCAAGGCGACGCCGCAGCGCCCCCTCCGGCATCAGCCCGGCGAAGAACGGCGGCAGCTCGCCGCGTTCGCGATACAGCGCCGGATCGAAGTGATTATTGAGGGTTTCCTGGGTCACCCGTTCGGCGCCAGGCAGCGTCATCGACAGCGATAGCGTGGCGCGCTGGCGATCGGCCAGGTACTGCTCGGTGGCGACAAACCGCGTGACCCGACCGGCCTCGCAGAGCCAGCCTATGTGCCGGCCGTGCAGCCTTACCTCCAGGTAACGCGGGGTCAACCCGCCAGTGGCCTTGCCCTGCACTCAATGCCCCTCGAGAAAACGGTCGACGGTCGACGCCACGTCGTCGGGACCGATGGTCTTGCCGGACAGCAAACGTGCCAGTTCCGGCATCAGGTGCTTGGGCACCACCACCAGACTGGCATCCATGGCGTCGGCCAACGCTTCGAGCGTACTGAGCCGCGAGTCGGTACGGCCGTTGAGGGCATTGCTGACCTGCGGCACGCTCATGGCGGTCAGGCTCGACAGGTTCTGCAGCGTACGCCCGAGCTCACCGCGCCTTTGCTGAAGTTGCTCGAACACCGTCATGTTATTCCTTTCGATAAATATCGATCAAATATTATTTTAAAGCATAAATTCATACCCCTTGAACTTATACTATAACGTAATATTTCATTTATATTTATTTTATTTAATAACATTTAACTCTAATGGCAGCAATCCATGGCGACCGACCATCCAAAAAGAAACAGCCAGTATCGGATCCCGATACCGGCTGCCAGCGCTTGCCCGACATCTCAGCCGCGCATGACCTGCATCACTTGTAGCCGACCCGGTCCAGCATCTGCAGCACTTTCTGCTGGTTGGCGCCGACTGCGCCCACGTTGATCACCTCGGCCTTGAACGAACCCATCTTCTGCAAGGCAGGATTGTCTGTCTTGACGCTGGGGACGGCTGGCCATTCGTTGTTGCCCTCGGCGAAATAGCGCTGGGCATTGTCGCCGGCCAGGTATTCGAGGAACTGGATCGCCTCGGCCTTGTGCGGCGCATGCTTGGCCACGCCGGCGCCGGCGATGTTGACATGGGTGCCATAGCTCTTCTGGTTAGGCCAGACGATACCGACCTTTTCCATCAGCGCGACATCCTCGGGCTTGGTCGAGCGCAACAGGCGCGCCACGTAGTACGAGTTGGAAATCGCCACCTCGCATTCGCCCGAGGCCACCGCCTTGATCTGGTCGGTGTCACCCCCTACCGGCTGGCGCGCCTGGTTGGCCACGATGCCCTTGAGGATCTGCTCGGTCTTGGCCGGGCCGTCATGCTCGAGCAACGCGCCGAACAGCGACACGTTGTACGGATGGGCGCCGCTGCGGGTGCAGACCCGTCCCTTGTTCTTCGCATCGGCCAGCGATTCGTAGCTATCGACATCGTCCGGCTTGACGTTGGCCTTGTTGTAGACGATCACGCGGGCACGCGTCGAAAAGCCGAACCACTGCGTGCCGTCGCTGCCTTCCTTGCTGTGCAGGTTGGCGGGAATACGTTGCTCCAGCAGCGTCGACTTGATCGGCTGGAACAGGCCTTCGCTCTGCGCCTTCCACAAGCGTGCCGCATCCACCAGCAGGATCACGTCGGCCGGGCTGGCCGCGCCCTCGCTCTTGAGGCGAGCCAGGATACCGGCGTCATCGCCATCGATGCGATTGATCTTGATGCCGGTGGCCTTGGTGAAATCGGCATACAGGGTTTCGTCAGTCTGATAATGGCGCGCCGAATAGAGGTTGAGCACCTTGTCCTGGGCGACGACAGACAATGCGGTACCGGCCAGCAAAGCGCCGAGCACGAGTTGACGAGCAAACATGGACCATCCTTTTCCAAAAATTGATCGAACGCCCGACATGACTATCGGGCTTCATTTTTGGCGCGGATCGCGATGGCGGCAGCTGGTCGTGCCTTGTTGTAGGTATCGATGGCCGGGGACACTGGCCGTCCCCGGCAAAACGCAGGCGACTATAACACGAACAAGACGCATTACCATCCATAAATGCACCCTGCCCCCTGCCTGTGGATCGGTGCCCGGCCGGGCCGCGGCTCAGCTGGTGACCTTGACCCCGAAGTCGACCCCGATACCGGCCCACCACTCCTGTTCCTTCTGGAACCAGAACGAGATGCTGGGGTGGTCGGTGATGTAGTCGCGCCGGATCTCGATATCGATCTTGCTCTTGAGCTTGACCCGCACCTTGTCGAGATCGAGCGTGATGTGCGAATGCCGGAACATCACCGCCAGCCGCAACGCCAGCAGGGCCTTGGCGAAATCGACGTCGCCCAGCATCTCGCTGATCTTCTTGAGGTTGCCCTTCTGGCCCAGGATCAGCGTACTCATCAGGCGTTGTTCGCGGGTGGTGAAACCGGGCATGTCGGCATTGGCGACCATATAGGACGAATGCTTGTGATAGCCGGTGGGCGAGACGATCAAGCCGGTCTCGTGCAGTTGGGCGCTCCAGTACAGATAGCGGGCATAGGCGTCGCTGGCGGGCTTGAGCAGCTGGAAGAAGCCGCGCGCGGTGTCGGCCACGCCGCGCGCACGCACTGCGTCGACCTGGAAGCGACGCATGAATTCGTCCACCGAGCGCTCGCGGCGGTCGGCCTGGGTGGCGCGCAGTTGCAGGTCCCACATCACGCCCATGCGCAAGCCGGCCTCGACCGGGGTGATGCGCCCGATGCCGAACTGCTGCATGAAGCCGATCAGCACGGCCAGGCCCCCCATGATGACGCCGGCGCGGTCGGGCTTCATGCCATCCAGCTCGATCTGGCTGACATGGCCGAAATCGATCAGGTGCTGCATCAGCACGGCCAGGCTGGGCAGGCTGACCCGGCCGTCGCCCATGCGATTGCGGGCGATGGTATCGGCGATGGCGCGCATGGTGCCCGACGAACCGTAGACATTGACGTCGGCGTGAAAGTCGAACAGGTGTACCGCGTCCTCGACATGCGAACGTGCCGACAGGATGGCGCGTTCGAAGGCGGCCGCGGTAATGGCACCATCCGGGAAGAACGCCAGGCTCTGGTTGACGGTACCGATGCCGAACGATTCGACGTGCGAGATATCGCTGCCGCAACCGCGCACCACCTCGGTGGAGCCGCCGCCGATGTCGATCACCATGCGCTGCTCGGTGGCATCGGCCAGAACCCCGGCCACGCCCATGTAGATCAGGCGCCCTTCTTCCTCGCCGGAAATGATTTCCACCGGATAGCCGATGGCGCGCTCAAGCTCGGGCAACAGGTCGATTGCATTGCGCGCCACGCGCAAGGTGTTGGTCGCCACCACCCGCACCGAGTCGAGCGCGTAGTCGCGCAGGACGGCGCGAAATCGGGTCAGCGAATCGATTGCGCTCTGGCAGGCCTGCGGCGTCAGGTTGCCGCTCTTGTCGATGCCGGCGGCCAGGCGAATCGGGTCGCGCGCACTCTTGATCACGCGAATGCCATCGTTCTCGTATTTGCCGATGTGCAGGCGAAAGCTGTTGGAGCCAAGATCAACGGCAGCAAACATTCCATTCCTTCCGGTTCGGGCGACACCGCTGGCCGCGCCATAAAGACAATCAAGGCAATCAAGATAATCGCCTCGCATGACAGATTGATGACACCCTCGCCCGCCGGCGCCTTGAGCTTGCCGCAATACGGCGTGCGGCCTGTAGAATGGCGGTGCGGGACGCGCTGGACACGGCGCGATATTATTTTAAACAATTTACTAAAAATTCTTCGATGTCGGGCATTCTTTATCTGGTTCCCAACACGCTCGGCACTGTCGAGCCCGGGGCCGAGGGCGCAGACGACGCCACTCATCGGCTGGACTTCATCATTCCCCGCGAGGCGCAATCGATTGCGGCGCGACTGGATTATTTCGTGGTCGAGAACGCCAAATCGACACGCGCCTTCCTGAAGCTGCTGGGCACGCGGCAACCGCTGGCGCGACCGATCCAGGAAATCGCCATGGCCGAACTCAACGTCAATACCGACGCCGCAGCGCTGCCGGCGCTGCTGGCGCCGTTGCTGCAAGGGCGCGATGGCGGACTGATCTCGGAAGCGGGGGTGCCGGCGGTGGCCGACCCCGGCGCCAACCTGGTACGCCTGGCGCACCAGCATGGCATCCGGGTACGTCCGCTGGTGGGGCCATCGTCGCTGCTGCTGGCGGTCATGGCCAGCGGCCTGAACGGCCAGAGCTTTGCCTTCAATGGCTACCTGCCCACCGACGCGGCCGCCCGTACCAAGCGCATCCGGCAACTGGAAGAACGCTCGCGCACCGAACACCAGACCCAGTTGCTGATCGAAACACCTTACCGCAACGCGGCCATGCTGGAGGCACTGGCCAGCAGCTGCGCCCCCGGCACGCTGATCTGCGTAGCCACCGACCTGAGCCTGCCGGGCGAGGCCATCCGCACCCAGAGCGCGACCCAATGGAAGGCGGCGCTGGCCAGCGGCAAGGCCCCCGACTTCCACAAGAAACCGACGGTGTTCCTGCTGCTGGCGCAGTGAAATGCGGTGACATCATGTAAAAAGGCCGGCTGCCCATGCAGCCGGCCTTTGTCTTTCCAGGCTGGCCGGTCAGCGCAATTGAGGCAGCGCCGACGACATCATGGTCTTGGCCACACCGGCGCCGAAGGCGACGCCGAACTTCTTCAACACCCGGTCCGACAGGTTCTCGGTCTGCGTATAGTCGACCACGTCGGCCGCCTTGATCACGTCACGCGCCACGCTGTCGACGGTGCCATAGCCATCGGCCAGGCCCAGCTCGACTGCCTTGGAACCGGTCCACACCAGGCCCGAGAAGGTATCGGGGGTTTCCTTCAGACGCGCACCCCGGCCCTGGCGCACCACCTCGATGAACTGGCGGTGGATCTCTTCGAGCATCGACTGCGCGTATTCACGCTGCCTGGGGCTTTGCGCGCTGAACGGATCGAGGAAGCTCTTGTTGTCGCCAGCGGTCAGCAGGCGCCGTTCCACGCCCAGCTTTTCCATCAGGCCGGTGAAGCCGAACCCGTCCATGAGCACCCCGACCGAGCCGATCAGGCTGGCCTTGTTGACGTAGATGTGGTCGGCAGCGGCGGCGATGTAATAGCCGCCCGAGGCGCAGATCTCCTCGACCACCACGTGGATGGGCTTGTTCGGATAGGCCTTGCGCAAGCGGGTGATCTCGTCGTTGATCATGCCGGCCTGTACCGGGCTGCCGCCGGGACTGTTGATCTTGAGGATCACGCCCACCGAATCGGCGGCGGCAAAGGCCTTGTCCAACGCCGGGATCACCACCCCGGCCGAGCCCTGGCCTTCGGATTCGATGGTGCCCTTGATCTCGACCAAGGCAGTATGGGTGCCCAATGGCTCGCTCTCGGTCTTGCCGTAGGTAAAGGCCATCCACACCCCGAAGACCACCACCACCAGCAGCGCAATCCGGAAGAAGATGCTCCAGCGACGCCGTGCGCGCTGTTCCTTGACGGCAAACAGCGCCAGCTTCTCGAGCACGTCGCGCTCCCAGCCGATGTGCTTCTTGTCGTCGCGCGCGGACCTGGGGGTCGGGTCCGGGCTACGGGGATCCGATGTCGGGTTGACCGGGGATGGTGGAACCTGCTGGTTGTCGATGTCGTTGTTATTGCTCATATGCTCACTTTATGCAAAGTCGCCCTTGGCAGCCTTTGCTGATTTGGCCGGGTTCAAGCCCCGACCGCCTTGACCAGATCGTCCGGGCACCAATAAATAAGGCCGTCGCGTTCCACCGCCATGATCTTACGCAATTGCGCGCCGGTACAGGGGCCACCCTCGCATTTTCCGGTCGACGGAGTATAAACGGCGCCATGTGTTGCGCACATGAGATAAGTCCCGCTTGACTCGAAGAACTCACCCTCGAACCAGTCCAGCTCGACCGGCACATGGGCACAGCGGTTGAGATAGGCATACACCTGGCCACCGTGCCGGATCACGAAGCCGGTGGCGTCGTCGCCATGCACCTGCACGGCAAAGCGCTTGCCACGGCCGCCATCGACGATGTCGGCCGCGGGGCAGATCTCGATTTCGGTACGGTCGCTCATGCCCTGGCCCGGCTCAGGCGTTGTCGTTGAGCCATTGGTGCAGCTCGCGGATGGATCGCGCCGAGAACAGCGGACCGAGTTCGGCCAGTTGCGCCATCGGATGGGCGCCGAATTCGACGGCCACCCCGCGCGCGCCGGCATTGATGGCCATCTGCAGGTCGTGGGTGGTGTCGCCGATCATCAGCGTGCGTCCCATGTCCTGCCCCAGTTCGCGGGTCAGTTCCTGCAGCATCGCCGGATGCGGCTTGGAAAACGTCTCGTCGGCGCAGCGCGTGGCGTCGAAGCGCGACAGCAAGCCGGTGCTGTTCATGGCACGATTGAGGCCGACCCGGCTCTTGCCGGTGGCCACTGCCAGGAAGTATCCCTGTTGCGACAGGTCGGCCAGCATCTCCGGCACGCCCTCGAACAGGCTCAGGTCCTTGTCCTG
Source organism: Herbaspirillum sp. YR522 (assembly GCF_000282575.1). GTDB lineage: Bacteria > Pseudomonadota > Gammaproteobacteria > Burkholderiales > Burkholderiaceae_D > Herbaspirillum. The sequence goes on from NZ_AKJA01000155.1 coordinate 20,704, forward strand.
CCCGAGGTAGTGATGGCGATAGCGCTCCACGATGCGCGGGTAGTACTTGGGATCGACGTCGGGAATGGCCGCCTGCATCGCGTCCTGCAGCCCCAGGCCGATCACGTAGGACGCGGCGCTCTTGTCGGGGATCGGCAGGCCCAGATCGCGGGCCGCCGCCTGGATGCAGCGCACGATGGTCGATGTGCTGTCCATGAGCGTGCCGTCCCAGTCGAAGACGATCAGGTCAAATTGCTTTCTTGGCATGTTCTTTTTTCGCTTTCGGCAGGTCCGGCTGGCGCAAGTCGGTCTCGACCGTTGTCATGCGGACATGCTCAAGTGTTAATTCCTGGCAACCATCATACTGCACGCCAGTTCGTCGGCCCTTCAATCGGCCACAAAAGGCTCGCTATCGCCATCGGCGTCCAGGCTGCGCAGGAACCGGTCGCATTCGGGCGGCAACGCCGCCTTGAGCGTGACGATCTGGCCGCTGTCAGGATGGGTGAAACTGATCTGCCTGGCATGCAGGAACATGCGCTTGAACCCGATGCGCTTGCCGTCGGCCTTCTGCAGCGCCTTGTTCAGCGCGAAGTCGCCATACTTGTCATCGCCCACGATGGGAAACCCGCTGGCCGACAGGTGCACCCGGATCTGGTGCGTGCGTCCGGTCTTGAGCTCGGCCTGCAGCAGCGCATAGTCGCCATACCGGCGCAGCAGCGAAAAGATGGTGTGCGCGGCCTGGCCGTCTTCCTGCACCCGCACCCGCCGCTCGCCGTCGGCGGTGCTGTACTTAAACAGCGGCAACTTGATGTGTTGCCGGGCGTTCTTCCAGTCGCCCGTCACCAGCGTCAGGTAGCGCTTGTCGGTGGTGCCGTCGCGCATCTGGTCGTGCAGGTGGTTGAGCGCCGAGCGCTTCTTGGCGATCAGCAACACGCCCGAGGTATCGCGGTCGAGCCGATGCACCAGTTCCAGGAACTTGGCCTGCGGGCGTGCCGCACGCAGCTGCTCGATGACGCCGTAGCTCACACCCGAACCACCGTGCACGGCAATGCCGGCCGGCTTGTCGATGACCAGCATATGGCTGTCCTCGAGCAGGATGCGAAACTCGGCGCCCGGCACCACGGACTCCTGGCGCTCGGCCACTCGTATTGGCGGCACGCGCACCACGTCGCCCTCGACCAGTCGATAGGTCTGGTCGATACGCCCCTTGTTGACGCGCACCTCGCCCGAACGCAGCACCCGGTAGATATGGCTCTTGGGCACGCCGCGGCAGATGCGCAGCATGAAATTGTCGATGCGCTGACCCGCTTCTTCTTCGGAAATGGTCAGCAATTGCACTTGAGGGACGCCCTGCGAGCCTGTTGCGCTCCGGGGAGCCGCCAGCGGTTCGGCGGTTTGAGAAGCCCCCCTAGAAAATCTCGCTAAGTCCTTCATTTTGAATATATAATCGATCGACGCTGGTCAAAAAACCGCGTCAGTAGAATTAAAAAGATCATTCTACACAAGAGGAGTCTTTGTCAGCCTCGCTAAATGCAAAATTGACGAAGGGGGCCCCGAAAAGACGACGTGCGGCACCGCAGATGCCCCACACGGCACTGCGCCAGGTGACCACAGCTGCAAGGCTGAAACACAAGCCGCTCGACCGATTGCAAGGCCTCGAACGAGTACGCACCTTCCCTGCGCGAGTCCAGTTTGCACCGGTGTTGCAATCGGATAACGCACTTGGAAGTGGAACAGAATTGTTTGGATCATCAGGATAAAAGTCGGCAAGACTCGCATCCGGCGAACCAGCAACTGGACCATAGCCCAGCCCGTTGACGAAAGGCAGCGCACGCCGACGCAGACCATGGTCTGCCAACGCCTGCGCCCATCGTCCGGTCCGGGCCACGGTTCGGGAGCGGTTAGTCGCGAGGCTTGCCGGTGATGCATTGAAACCGATCGCCGTCGCCATCCAGTCGCTATGTTTAGTTTGGCTCCACAGACCAGCTTACCGTCCGCAGCAAAGCGCGTGACCGCAAATCGCGGAACGCCCGGCGCGGATACGGCGCTGCCCGGCTTTCCGGTCCTTTGCATCCGCGCCCCGTTGTGCTTGAGTGGCCTCTAAGGGGCCCTCCACACATTAAGGCAATTCCCTCCCCAATCACTTCGTTCTTCGCGTACATCCCATGTACTTTGGGCCGCTCTCACGCACGGCCCATTTGAAGGATCCTCGGATCCCGGAGTGAAAACATGAAACGTATGTTGTTCAATGCTACGCAGCAGGAAGAGTTGCGCGTAGCGATTGTCGACGGCCAGAAGCTGATCGACATCGACATCGAAACCACCGGACGTGAGCAGCGCAAGTCCAACATCTACAAGGGTGTCATCACCCGCATCGAACCCTCGCTGGAAGCCTGCTTCGTCAATTACGGCGAAGAACGCCACGGCTTCCTGCCGTTCAAGGAAGTGGCCCGTACCTACTTCAAGGAAGGGGTCGACGTACGCAACGCCACCATCAAGGAAGCGCTGCGCGAAGGCCAGGAAATCATCGTCCAGGTCGAGAAGGAAGAACGCGGCAACAAGGGCGCTGCCCTGACCTCGTTCATTTCGCTGGCCGGCCGCTACCTGGTGCTGATGCCCAACAACCCGCGCGGCGGCGGCGTATCGCGCCGGGTCGAGGGCGAAGATCGCCAGGAACTGCGCGAAACCATGGACAAGCTCGACCTGCCAGGCGGCATGTCGGTCATCGCCCGCACCGCAGGCATCGGTCGCAATGTCGACGAACTGCAGTGGGACCTGAACTACCTGATGCAACTGTGGCGCGCCATCGAAGGCGCCGGCAAGGTCGGCTCCGGCGCATTCCTGATCTACCAGGAATCCTCGCTGGTCATCCGTGCCATCCGCGACTACTTCCAGCCCGACATCGGCGAAATCCTGATCGACACCGACGACATCCACGACCAGGCCCAGCAGTTCATGGCCCACGTGATGCCGGACATGGTCCACCGCGTCAAGCGCTACCGCGACGACGTGCCGCTGTTCTCGCGCTTCCAGATCGAGCACCAGATCGAAACCGCGTACTCGCGTACCGTGCCGCTGCCATCGGGCGGCGCCATCGTGATCGACCACACCGAAGCGCTGGTCTCGGTCGACGTCAACTCGGCGCGCGCCACCCGTGGCAGCGACATCGAGACCACCGCGTTCAACACCAACCTGGAAGCGGCCGAGGAAGTGGCCCGCCAGTTGCGCCTGCGCGACCTGGGTGGCCTGATCGTGATCGACTTCATCGACATGGAGAACTCCAAGAACCAGCGCGAAGTCGAGACCCGCCTCAAGGATGCCCTGCACCACGACCGTGCCCGCGTCCAGATGGGCAAGATCTCGCGCTTCGGCCTGATGGAACTGTCGCGCCAGCGCCTGCGTCCGTCGCTGTCCGAAGGCAGCCACGTGACCTGCCCGCGTTGCAACGGCACCGGCCATATCCGCGATACCGAATCGTCCGCCCTGCAGGTGCTGCGCATCATCCAGGAAGAGGCGATGAAGGAAAACTCCGCCGCCATCCATGTGCAGGCCCCGGTCGATGTGGCCGGCTTCCTGCTCAACGAGAAGCGCGGTGAAATCCTGAAGATCGAGACGCGCCATCGCGTCACGGTGATCATGATCCCCAACAAGCACCTGGAAACCCCGCACTACAAGATGGAGCGGATCAAGCATGACGATCCGCGCCTCGACGATGCCCAGGCCAGCTATGCCATGGCCGAGCAGGCCGACACCGACATCGGCTACAGCAAGCGCCAGAAGGACGACGTCAAGCCGCGCCAGGAAGCCGTGGTCAAGGGCATCACCCCGGACCAGCCAGCGCCTATCGTCGACCGTCGCGTACCGGAACCGGTCGTGGCCCCCGTGCCGCCGCCGACCCTGGCCCCCGAAGCGGGCCTGCTGGGCAAGATCTTCAGTTTCTTCCGCAAGAAGCCCGTGGCCCCGGCCCCGGCACCCGTGGTGGTCGAAGCCAAGAGCCCTGCCAAGCGCGAAAGCGAGCGCGCCGGCCGCGACCGCAATGGCCGCAGCCGCAATCGCAATGACCGTGGCGGCGAACGCGGCGGTCGCAATCGCGACGGCGCACCGGCCACCGCCCCTGAACTGAAGAACCCGGCCGAAGCGGCAGGCGCCATCGAGGCCCGTCCGCCACGCGCCCCGCGTCCACCGCGCGAACCGCGTGAAGGTCGTGAAGCGCGCGAGCCACGCGAAGGTCGTGAACCACGCGAAGGCCAGGAAGCCAAGGAAGCACGTCGCAACGAAGCGCGTGAGCCACGTGAAGTGCGTGAACCGCGCGAACCGCGCGAGGGCCGTGAAGGTCGCGAGCCGCGCGAAGGTCGTGAACCACGCCCACCGCGCACACCGCGCGGCGAACGCAAGGAAGCCCGCACCGAAGAAGGCCTGCCGCTGGAAGCCGCATTGGCCACCGGCACCGTGGTCGCAGGCGCCGGGGTGGCAGTGACCGTCAGCGGTGCCGACGTGGTGCAAACCACCGGCACCGAGGCAGTCCAGGTGGAGGCCGGCCAGGTCGAGCCGGGCATCGCCGGTGAAGCCGTCGAAGGCGCCGATGGCGCCACCGAGCCACGTCGTCGTCGTCGTCGTGGCGGCCGCAACCGCAACCGCCGCGAACGTGACGAAAACGGCAATTTCATCGAAGACAGCAACGAAGCCGGTGACACCGAAGCCAACGCCGAGTCGGTCAGCGCCCAGGCCGCGCACGCCACCACCGACGAAGTCAGCCAGGCCGCGGTAGCCCAGGCCAGCTTCTCGACGCCGGTCGCGGCCGAACCGGCAGCCGCTGTCGAGCGCACCGAGACCGCAGCCACTGTCGAGGCCGGTGTGAACTCGGTCGAAGCCGTGGCCGCCGCCGCAGCCGAAGCGACTCAGGCGGTGTTTGCCAATGCCGAGCCGATCGAACCGGCCGCCGCATCGATCGACGCCAGCTTCGCCCCAGCCCCGGCGCTGGAGCCGGTGCAGGCCGCGCCAGAGGCACCGGCTGCATCGGAGGCCCCGATCGAAGTGGCGCTGCCGGCCGAAACTGTCGCCAGCCCATCGGCGCCGCAACAGATCAGCCTGCTCGATGCCACGCCAGCTACACCGGCACCGGTGGCCACGCCAGCTGCGCCCGAGTTCGAGGTAGCGCCCACGGCTGCGGCCCCGGTCGCGGCCCCGGCACCGCGTAGTGCGGCCCAGGACAACGGCGCACAACGCGACGCCGTCAACCAGATGCTGTCGCAGGCTGGCCTGACCCAGGCCTCGACCGATCCGGCCAAGCTGCGCGCGGCGCAGGAGGCTGCCGCCACCGTGGTACCGCCGGTGCGCGTGCCACGCGAGCGCAAGCCGCTGCCACCGCAGTCCAACGACCCGCTGGTGCAAGTCGAAACGCGTCACTGATGCATTGGTGAAGGCAACAAGAAAGGGAGCTTCGGCTCCCTTTCTTGCATCCTGGCGGTACACGTGCGTCACAGTTGGGCATGGCCTGGCGCAATACAGTGCGTGGTGCCGATGCAAGCATCACGCCGATGTGCCAGGCGTGCTATCGTTATGCAATCATCCTCGCCAGCCCTATGAACACACGCGTCATCCCCATCGTTGACCTGCGGCAAGCCCCGGCCTTGAACCCGCTGGGACAGGTGCTGCGCGAGCAGCCCAGCGGCCTGCTGGGCGACACGCTGGGGCGGCCGCTGCACGACCTGCGCATTTCGGTCACCGACCGTTGCAATTTCCGCTGCGTGTACTGCATGCCCAAGGATGTGTTCGACAAGCAGTATGACTTCCTGCCCCATTCGGCCCTGCTCAGCTTTGAGGAAATCACCCGGGTGGCGCGCCAGTTCGTGGCCCACGGCGTCCACAAGATCCGGCTCACCGGTGGCGAGCCGCTGCTGCGCAAGCATATCGAACGCCTGGTGGCGATGCTGGCCGCCCTGCGCACCGCCGATGGCAGCGAGGTCGACCTGACCCTGACCACCAACGGCACGCTGCTGCGACAGAAGGCGCAAGCTCTCAAGGATGCCGGTCTCAAGCGCGTGACGGTGTCGCTCGACTCGCTGGACGACGCCGGCTTTCGCCGTATGAACGATGTCGACTTCCCGGTCGCGCGGGTGCTCGACGGCATCGACGCGGCGATGGCTGCCGGCCTGGGGCCGGTCAAGGTCAACATGGTGGTCAAGAAAGGCGTCAACGACGACCAGATCCTGCCCATGGCGCGCCACTTCAAGGGCACGCCGGTGATCCTGCGCTTCATCGAATACATGGACGTGGGCAGTTCCAACGGCTGGCGCATGGATGAAGTATTACCCTCGTGCGAGGTGGTGCAGCGCATCGCCGCCGAACTGCCGCTGGTGGAGGTCGATCCGAACTACACCGGCGAGACCGCCGAGCGCTGGCGCTATGTCGACGGCGGCGGCGAGATCGGCGTCATCTCCAGCGTGACCCAGGCCTTTTGCCAGGACTGTTCGCGCGCCCGCCTGTCGACCGAAGGCCAGGTCTACACCTGCCTGTTCGGCAGCCAGGGCCATGACCTGCGCGCCCTGGTGCGCGGCAGCGACGACGATGCCTTGCTGGCCGGCGCCATTGCCCAGTTGTGGCGTAGCCGCGGCGACCGCTATTCGGAGCTGCGCAGCGAACAACCGGCACGGCCGCTGCGCAAGGTCGAAATGTCGTACATCGGTGGTTGAGGACGCTGCCGTCCTCTTCCTGCACCATGCCTGACTGCACTCCGGTCGCCGCCATCTCCCCCGAACACATCACCGGCCTGGTGCTGGCAGGCGGTCGCGGCAGTCGCATGGGTGGCCTCGACAAGGGCCTGCAGCAGCTGCACGGCAAGCCGCTGGCACGGCATGTCATCGCCCGCCTGGCGCCCCAGGTCGGCACCCTGGCCATCAACGCCAACCGCTCGCACGCGCGCTACGCCGCGTTCGGCTATCCGGTGTGGCCAGACCTCGACGATGGCTTCCATGGCCCGCTGGCGGGGCTGCAAAGCGGCCTGCGCCATTGCACCACGCCATGGCTGGCCACCACTGCCTGCGATGCGCCATTGATTCCGACCGACCTGGTGCTGCGCCTGGCCGAGGCCATCGTCGCCAGTGGTGCCCAGGCCGCCTATGCGGTCACCGGGCACGGCGGGCAACGCCAGCAGCACCCGGTCTGCGCACTGATCGATACCACGCTGGCGGCCTCGCTGGAGCGCTTCCTGTCCGCCGGCGAACGCAAGATGGCACTCTGGTTCGCCTCGCTCAGGCTGGTGGAAGTCGACTTCCCCGATCCGCATGCCTTCTGCAACATCAATACCGCGCAGCAACTGCAACAACTCGAACAGGAAACATCACGGTGAGCTCCCCCAATTCGCTGGACGACATCATCAGCTGCATCAGTGGCTACGACCCCAACGCCATGACGGTGGCGCAAGCGCAGCGCGTCATCGGCGACTTCATCACCCCCATCGACGCCGCCGAGCGGTTGCCCATCCGCAGTGCCCTGGGGCGGGTGCTGGCGCATGACATCGTGTCGCACATCGACGTGCCGGCGCATGACAACTCGGCCATGGATGGCTACGCATTGCGCGGCGCCGATATCGTCCATGGCCGCCAGGTGCGACTGGCACTGGCCGGCGCGGTCCATGCCGGGCAACGCTTCGATGGCACGCCCGGACCCGGCCAATGCGTGCGCATCATGACCGGGGCGCCGATGCCGCCCGGCTGTGACACCGTCATCCCCCAGGAATTGACCATCGACGGCGACGACCAGGGCGTGACCATCCCGGCCGCACGCGTACGTCCGGGCGACAATCGTCGCCTGCGCGGTGAAGACCTGGCACGACACAGCGTGGCGCTGTCGCGCGGCAAGTTGCTGCGCCCGGCCGACATCGGCTTGCTGGCTTCGCTGGGCATGGCCGAGGTCGCCGTGCAGCGCCGCTTGCGGGTGGCCTTCTTCTCGACCGGCGACGAACTGCGCTCGGTCGGTCAAACGCTGGACCCGGGCTGCGTCTACGACTCCAATCGCTACACCCTGCACGGCATGCTCAGCCGCCTGGGCTGCGATGTGCTCGACCTGGGCGTGGTGGGCGACGACCCGGCCGCGCTGGAAGCTACCTTTCGTACCGCCTGCGAGCAGGCCGACGCGGTCATCACCTCGGGCGGCGTATCGGTGGGCGCGGCGGACTACACCAAGCAGATCATGGCCAGCCTGGGCCAGATGCTGTTCTGGAAGATCGGCATGCGTCCCGGGCGCCCGCTGGCGTTCGGCCGCATTGCCTCGCACGGGCGCCACGCCTACCTGTTCGGATTGCCGGGCAACCCGGTCGCGGTCACCGTCAGTTTCTACTGTTTCGTGCGCGATGCGCTGCTGCGCCTGGCGGGCGCCGAGGCCAGCCCGCTGCCGCGCCTGCGCGTGGGCACCACCGATGCCATCCGCAAGAAGCCGGGGCGCAGCGAATACCAGCGCGGCATCCTGGCGCCGGACCAGCAGGGAATATGGAATGTGCGCCTGACCGGCACCCAGGGCTCGGGTATCCTGCGCTCGATGTCGGACGCCAACTGCCTCATCGAGCTGGAACACGAACGCGGCGACGTGGCCGCCGGCGAGCTGGTGTCGGTGGTGGTGTTCGACGGCCTGGTGTAGCCCGGCCGAACCGCCCTAGACCTCTTCGTCGGTGCCGCCCAGGTCGAGTTCGGCCGTGCCCAGCAGCTGCTGCGCGCTCTCGGCTGGCAGGGCCTCTACCGATTTGAGCTTGCGCGTCATCTGGCGGGTACGGACCTCGGCCTGGTCGATATTGCGGGCCGCGCGTTCCAGCGCTGTCTTGGTCGCCGACAGCACATCGCCGAACTTGGTGAATTCGGTCTTGACCGCGCCCAGTACCTGCCATACCTCCGACGAGCGCTTCTCCAGCGCCAGCGTGCGAAAGCCCATCTGCAGGCTGTTGAGCAGCGCCGCCAGCGTCGACGGCCCGGCAATGCTCACCCGCAGCGTGCGCTGCAGGTCATCGGACAGACCGGGGCGCCGCATCACCTCCGCATACAAGCCTTCGGTGGGCAAGAACAGGATCGCGAAATCGGTCGTCAGCGGCGGCGACAGGTATTTCTCGGCGATGGTCCTGGCTTCACCGCGCACCGCGCGCTCCAGCTCGCGGCCGGCGCTGGCCACGCCCTCGGCATCGGCGCGGTCGGCCGCATCCACCAGCCTTTCGTACTGTTCCTTGGGGAACTTGGCATCGATCGGCATCCACACCGGGCGACCGTCGTCGGCGGCGCCAGGCAGCTTGATGGCGAACTCCACCCGCTCGCCGCTGGAGGGCACGGTCTCGACATTCTTGGCGTACTGGTCGGGGGTCAACATCTGCTCGAGCAACATCTCCAGTTGCACTTCGCCCCAGGTGCCGCGCGTCTTGACGTTGGTCAGCACGCGCTTGAGGTCGCCCACCCCGGTGGCCAGCTGCTGCATCTCGCCCAGGCCCTGGTGCACCTTGTCGAGCCGGTCCGACACCAGGCGGAACGACTCGCCCAGGCGTTGCTCCAGCGTGGCGTGCAGCTTTTCGTCGACGGTCTTGCGCATCTCTTCGAGCTTTTGCGCGTTGTCGGTCTGCAGGTCCTTGATGCGGGCCTCCAGCGTGGTGCGGATCTCACCCATGCGCTGGGCGTTGGATTCGGTCAAGGACGACAGCTGCTGGTTGAGCGTGTCGCCGAAACGCTTGAGCGACAAGCCCTGCTCTTCGCGGCTTACCTGCGCCTGCAGCGTGATCGACTGGCGCATGCCATCGAGTTGCTGGGCGTTGGTTTCGTTGAGCTTGACCAGTTGCTGGGCAAAGCCGTCGATCTGGTTGTTCTGCAAGGTCGCCACCGACGACATCTGGGTGGCCAGGGTCTGCTGCAATTGCGCGAAGCTGCTGCCCAGTTCCTGGCGCGTGCCTTGCGCGCTGGACTGCACCTGGCTGCGCAGTTCACGCTCGATGCGCTCGGCGCTGTCCTGCTGGTGCCGTTGCAGCTCAAGCTTGAGCTGCGTCAATGCAGCCTCGATGCCGCTGTCGTCGCGCCGCTGGCCACGCAACAGCAGCAGGACTTGCAATACGATGCCAAGGGCAATCAGCCCGGCCAGGATCAATTCGGTCGATGACATAGAAGCAGAGTGAGGGAAATCGGGGCTTGGTGAGCCTTGTTGCGTATCCAGATATGATGAATACGACTAACTGTTAGCAAATCAGCTCGATGCTGCCCAAAAAGCATGATTCTATTCGACACGCAGCCGCGATGCTGGAGGTTGTCGAGTTCGTGCTCGCGGTATGTTGCTTAAATTATCTGCTTCGTCGATCTCGCCAGCGGCCGAAGGCTTGAAGCACCGCGCTATGATTTCACCAAGACATGTGAGTGATCAAGATAGGCTGCCGGCCAGCAACCAAGGACAGCACAGACCTACAATTGCCGTTGCCGGTCTGGCCATTATACAAGCTCGACGATATCGTCGATGTCCGGCCCGGGACCGCGACGCTACGTTCCGATGAACGACGGCTTGCGCTTCTCGGCAAATGCCGCCAGGCCTTCTGCGAAGTCTTCGCTGCGCGCGTACGCCACGAAAGCGTCGATCTCGGCGCGGGCGGCCTGCCCGCAGTTGGTTTCCATGCTGGCGCGCAGCAGGTCCTTGATGACGCGCAGGCCCAGCGGGCTGTGCCTGGCAACCGAGGTGGCCAGCTTGCCGGCGGCCTCCAGCAATTGGCCGTCGGGCGTCACCATGTTCACCAGTCCCCATTGCTCCAGCGTTGCCGCCGGCAGCAGCTCGGCGCTGAGCAGCATGTAATTGGCGCGGTTGGCGGCGATCTTGCGCGGCAGCCGGGCCGAGGATCCGCCGCCCGGGATGAAGCCGTAGCGTGCGTGGCCGTCACCGATCCTGGCCGATTGCGCGGCCACGATCATGTCGCAGCACAGGATCAGCTCCAGCCCGCCGGCAATCGCATAGCCGTTCACCGCCGCGATGACCGGCATGGGCAAGGCCTCGATCCGGTCGAATACGTCCTGGGCGTAGCGCAACTTGGCGATGAAGCGGTCGGTGCCATGGGCCAGGTCCTCGCGGAAGCCCAGCAGGTCGCCGCCGGAGCAGAACGCCTTGCCGGCGCCGGTGATCACCACGCAGCGCACGGCGGCATCTTCATGCAGGCCGTCGACGACCCCGGCCAGCTGCTCCAGCATGGAGCCCGACAGCGCGTTCATGCTGTCGGGATTGTTAAGGGTGATCCAGGCGACGTCACCCTGCTTTTCCATTGCGATCAATTGCTTGTCCATGCCGGGCTCCTCTGCCAACGGTTACATCCGTTCGAAAATGGCGGCAATGCCCTGCCCGCCGCCGATGCACATCGTGACCAGCCCATAGCGGGCATTGCGCCGTTGCATCTCGTACACCAGCTTCACGGTATTGACGGCGCCGGTGGCGCCGACCGGGTGGCCCAGCGAGATGCCGCTGCCATTCGGGTTCACCTTTTGCGGATCGAGATCCAGCAGGCCGCTCACCGCGCAGGCCTGGGCGGCAAAGGCTTCGTTGGATTCGATCACGTCCAGGTCGGCCACGCGGAGCCCGGCGCGCTGCAGCGCCTGGCGCGTTGCCGGCACCGGGCCGATGCCCATGTAGGCGGGATCGACGCCGGCATGCGCATACGATACCAGGCGGGCCAGCGGCCGCAGGCCGTGTTCCCGGACCGCGTTGCCGCTGGCCAGCACCAGCGCGGCGGCGCCATCATTGATGCCGGAGGCGTTGCCGGCGGTGACGCTGCCGCCCTCCTTCTTGAAGAGGGTGCGCAGCCCGGCCAGCTCCTCGGCGCTGACATCCGCACGCACGTGTTCGTCCTGGTCGAACACGCTGGCCTTACCCTTGGCCTTGACCTCGAGCGGCAGGATCTGCTCCTTGAAGCGCCCTTGCGCTATCGCCGCCGCAGCCCGGCGATGGCTTTCCAGCGCCAGCGCGTCCTGCTCGGCGCGTGAAATGTCATGGCGCTGCGCCACGTTCTCGGCGGTGACGCCCATCAGGATCTTGTGGAAGGGATCGGTCAGCGCACCGGTCAAGCCATCCAGCAGCACCGCATCGCCCATGCGGCTGCCCCAGCGCATGGAGTTCGAGAGGAACGGCGCCCGGCTCATGCTCTCGGCGCCGCCGGCGAGCGCAATGTCGGTGTCGCCCAGCATGATGGCCTGGGCCGCGCTCAACGCCGCCTGCAGGCCGGAGCCGCAGAGCCGGTTGAGCGTCATGGCCGGGACCGATTGCGGCAAGCCGGCGTTGAGCGCGGCAATGCGCGCCAGATAGGCATCATTGGGCTCGGTCGGAATAACCTGGCCGAACACCACGTGGCCGATGGCGTCGGCGGCGATGCCGCTGCGACGTACCGCTTCGGCCGTGACGCTGGTCGCCAGGCGGGCCGGCGCCACATCGCGCAGGCTGCCGCCGAAGTCGCCGATGGCCGTGCGCACGGCGCTGACGACAAATACTTCGTTCATGCGTCTGTCCCTCGTTGCGCTCACGCGGTCTGGGCTTGCCGGCGGCGCGCCGCACGCGCCTTGAGGATCTCGCGCTTGGATTGCTCGAAGCCGGTGGCCGGCACCTGTTCGTCGCGTCGGTCGGTCAGCGCGGCGGCATTGCTGGCGATGGCTTCGGCCGCGACCGGGCCGTCGCCGGCGTAGATGCCCTCGGTCAGCGTCACGTGCGAAGTAGAGAAAGCGCCGGCGCCGGCGCACAGGATGGTCTTGGTCGGCGCTTTCGGCGAGACCAGGTAGACCACGCCGGGCGTCACGCTTTGCGGCGACAACAGGGCCAGTTCTTCGGCCGGGAACAGCTCCTCGGTCATGCGGGTGGCCGCCGACGGCGCCAGGCAGTTGACGTGAATGCCGTACTTCAGGCCCTCGATCGCCAGCGTCTGCATCAAGCCCACCAGGCCCATCTTGGCGGCACCATAGTTGGACTGGCCGAAATTGCCGAACAGGCCGGAGGAGGAGGTGGTCATGACGATGCGACCGTAGTTCTGGGCGCGCATGATGTCCCACACCGCCTTGGTGCAGCGCACGGCGCCCATCAGGTGGACGTCGACGATGGTTTCGAAGTCCTCCAGGCTCATCTTGGTGAAGCTCTTGTCGCGCAGGAAGCCGGCGTTGTTGACCAGGATGTCGATGCGGCCCCAACGCGCCATGGTGTCTTCCACCATGCGCAGCACGCTGGCGGTGTCGGTGACCGAGGCTGCGCTGGCCATCGCCTCGCCGCCGAAGGCCTGGATCTCCCGCACCACGTCTTCGGCGGCGGTCGAGGCCTGTGTGCGGCCGTCGCGCGCCACGCCAAGGTCGTTGATGACAACCCTGGCGCCGCGACGCGCCAGTTCCAGCGCGTGGCAGCGTCCCAGGCCGCCGCCGGCGCCGGTGACGATTGCCACCTGGCCGTCCAGGCGGATGGCGTGGGTGGCGTGGATATCGGGCAAATCATGCGCAAAGGCGGCTTGGCCGGAGCGATCTTGCTGTACGGAATCAGGAAGCATGTTCGAAATAAAGTGGGCAGGAAAATGAAAATTCGTCACGACAACCGACTGTACTGAGCCGGATGCCTCGCTACAATGTGTGTTAATACCAATAATACGGTCGCCAACTGGATGATTCATACAGGTTCTTGCTGAAGAATCGTCGCTACCCTGTCAGCCTGTCGTCGCCATCCGTTTGCCATGAATCGCCTTTCGCCCGCCCCGCTGCCCACCGTCCCCAGCCATGAAGACCTGCTGGCCCTGCTCGACCAGGACGAGGAGCAGCACGCCGCCCTGACCGCCCTGCTGCGCGACATCGAGCAACTGCCCGACGACCATCCGCAGCGCCATTCGCTGCTGGGCGCGGCGCATCGCGCGCTGTCGATCGGCAAGCGACTGGAGCGACATCGCCAGAACGAGTTGAGCCTGCGCGGCGTATTCGAGAGTGCGCAGGCGCTGACCGAGCTCAAGGAGCTGGGCCAGGTCCTGTTCGACATCGTCGAGCGCGGCCGCCGCCTGCTGGGCAGCGACCTGGCCTGGCTGGCCGGCATGAACGACGACCACAACAACCTGGGCGTGCTGGCCGTCAGCGGCGTCTATTCCAACGAAACCAAGAACACCAATACCCCGCTCAATACCGGCGTGGCCGGCCACGTGATGCGCACCCGCAGCCCGTTCGCCACCAGCGACTATATGGGCGACCGCCATTTCGAGCACACCGCCGAGAACGACCAGATGATCCGCCGCGAGGGGCTGCGCTCGCTGGTGGCCGCGCCGCTGCTATCCGGTGCGGAGGTGGTCGGCATCCTGATCGTGGGCGACCGCTACGCGCGCAGCTATGCGCCGCGCGAGATCTCCATTCTCGCCACGCTTGCCGCGCACGCCTCGGTGGCGGTGCGCAACGCCCGCGCCTTCGACCTGACGCGGCAGGCCCTGCTGGAAACGGAACAAGCCAACCGTCGCCTGCAGGAACAGACCGCGGCGCTGGAACTGGCGGCCGATGCCCACGAGCAGCTGACCCGGCTGCTGGCGCGCGGGGCGCCGCTCAAGGACCTGATCCATACCGTGGCCAACATTCTCGATGGCCGCGTGCTGTACCTGGACGCCGCCGGTATCGAAGTCTGCGTGGCCACCCCGCGCGACTATGAGGCGCCGGAGGTCATCGACTCTTATCGCAGCTTCTCCGGCATCGACTCCGCCATCCAGTCGGCCATCAGCCAGAGCCGCGCCAGCGGGCGCGCCACGGCCGCCGGCGCGCATTGCCAGGTGGCGGCAGTGATGAGCCGCGACGAGCTGTTCGGGGCGTTGGTGATCCAGACCCGCTTGCCCATGAACGAGCCGGCGGTGCGCATCTTCGAGCGCAGCGCCACCGCCACCGCCGTGCTGCAACTGTCGGCCGAAAAGAGCTCGGCCTCGCTCGACCAGGACATCAACCTCACCATGCGCGCCCTGCTCGAACCCCGCCAGCACGACGGCGAGCTGGCGGGCCGCCTGGCGCGGCATGGGGTCGACCTGGCCAAGCCCTGCATGCTGGCGATGATCCAGATCGAGCGCACCCGGGTCGGCTATGCGGTGCGCAAGCTGTCGAGCCGGCTGCGTCACCTGCCGCACCTGGCGACCGACATCGATGGCCGCATCGTGATGGCGGTGAACCAGGCCGATCGGCGCCAGCTGGAGCAGGAGCTGCATGCCGCGCTGTTCGAGGAACTGTCCTTCCCCGGCATCGCGGTGCTCTCCGGTCCGTACGACGATCTGGCCGGCCTGGCCGGCGCCGACCAGCATCTGAAGCGCGCACTCGGCCTGCTGCAGGCCCTGCGCCGGCGCAACTGCGTGGCGCATGAAGCCTCGCTGCGCATGTATGCGGTGCTGTTCCAGCACCAGGACGCCGCCACCCTGGATGCCGCCATCGACGGCGTGATCGGCCGGCTGACCGAACAGGATGCGCGGCGCAACACCCAGTTGACCGACACCCTGCACACCTACCTGGACCACATGCAGAACGCGCGCGCCACGGCGACCGTGCTGCAGATCCACGTCAACACCCTGCACAACCGGCTGGAGGTCATTTCCACCCTGCTCGGCCCGTGGGAAAGCGATGGCCGGGTGGCCGACATCCATGTCGCGCTGCGCCTGAAACGGCTGCGCGACGAACTGCCCGGCGGCGGCGGCAAGGCTTGAGCCGGTGAACGCCTGACGCCGGTTCGACGCTGTCAGGCTGCGACGTTCACGCCCAGGTAACGGTCCTTGGCCGCATGGTCGGCCAGGAAGTCGGCATTGCCCGCCGTATAGACCACCCGCCCCTGCTCCAGGATGTAGTGCCGGTCGGCCAACTGGCAGCAGACTTCCAGGTTCTGCTCCACCAGCACGATGGGCATGCCGGTGGCGCGCACCTGCCGCAACTGGGCGACGATCTCCTCGACGATCACCGGCGCCAGCCCTTCCACCGGCTCATCCAGCATCAGCAGGCGCGGATGGTTGAGCAGCGCCCGCGCGATCGCCAGCATCTGCTGTTCGCCGCCGGAGAGCTGGGCGCCACCGTTCTTGCGGCGCTCCTTCAGGCGCGGGAAGATGCGATAGATATCGGCCAGTTGCCACGGAGAACTGCGACGCACCGCGATCGCCAGGTTCTCTTCCACCGACAACAGGCTGAAGATGCCGCGATGTTCCGGCACCAGGCACAGCCCGCCGGCAGCAATCTTGTAGGCCTCCTGCCCGGCGACTTCGCGGCCCTGGAACGACACCTGTCCCGCGGGCGGCACCAGGCTGCCGGCGATACTGCGCAGCGTGGTGGTCTTGCCGGCGCCGTTGCGGCCCAGCAGCGTCACCACCTCGCCGGCGCGAACGCTCAACGATACCCCTTGCAGCACGTGGCTCTTGCCGTAGTAGGCGTGCAGATCCCGCACGTCCAGCACGATGTCGCTGCTCATTGGCGGCCTCCGGTAATCATGTTGCCGAGATAGGCGCGGCGCACGTGTTCGTCGTTGCGGATCGCTTCCGGCGCGCCTTCCACCAGCACCCGCCCCGTTTGCATCACCGTGATGGTGTCGGAAATACCCATGACGATGTCCATGTTGTGCTCGATCAGCAGGATGGCGTAGCCGTCTTGCCTGAGCGAGAAGATCAGGTCCTTCATTTCGGCGATGTCGTCGATGCCCATGCCTGAGGTCGGTTCATCCAGGAAGATCAGCCTGGGCCGCGCCGCCATCGCCATGGCGACCTCCAGCCGCCGTTGCTGGCCGTGCGACAGCAGTCCGACCGCCCGGTCGGACACCGGGCCCAGGCTGAAGCGCAGCAGCAACTCGTCCGCCGCCACCAGCGCCGGGTCGTCGTTGCCCGGGATGCCCCAGCCGAACAGTGCGGCATGCGGCGCACGCCCCTGGGCCGCCACCCGCAGGTTCTCCCGCACCGAGAGATTCTGGAACAGGCTGGTGACCTGGAACGAGCGCGCCATGCCGCGCTGCACCCGCTTGTAGCCGGCCAGGCGGCTGACTTCCTCGCCGTCCATGAGGATGCTGCCGGCAGTGATCGGCACGGTGCCGGTCAGGGTATGGAACAGCGTGGTCTTGCCGGCGCCGTTGGGGCCGATGACCGAGTGGATGGTGCCCGGCATGACCGCCAGGTCGACGCCGTCGACCGCGGTAAAGGCGCCGTAGCGCTTGGTCACGCCGCGTGCGCGCAGCAACGCGCCGTTGGACGATACGGAGTTCATGCCTGCTCCTTGCCGGGTTCGACGGTGGTGGCGGCCATGCGGTCGCCGGCATTGCCGCGCAGGGATCGCGCAGCGCGCTCCAGCACGCCCCAGATTCCCTTCTGCATGTACAGCGCGACGGCAATGAGCAGCAAGCCCAGCAACATCATCCAGCGTGGCCAGATCGACGACAACCAGTCCGAGGCCAGCACATACGCGGCCGCGCCGATCACCGAGGCAAACAGCTTGCCGGTGCCGCCGATGACGGTCATCAGCAGGATGGTTTCGCTGACGTGGTACTCGATGCTGGACAAGGGAGCGATACCGGACAGCATGGCGTGCAGGCCCCCGGCCAGCCCGGTGACGGCGCCGGACACCACGAAAGCCGCCAGCTTGAAGGCACGCACGTC
Organism: Herbaspirillum sp. YR522; assembly: GCF_000282575.1. Taxonomy (GTDB): domain Bacteria; phylum Pseudomonadota; class Gammaproteobacteria; order Burkholderiales; family Burkholderiaceae_D; genus Herbaspirillum. The sequence continues at coordinate 38,270 of NZ_AKJA01000155.1, forward strand.
GTAGCCGACCGCGGCAGCGCGGGCCTCGTTGTCGCGGATGGCCAGCAGCGTGCGGCCGAAGCGCGACTCCGACAGGCGCTGCAGCAGCACGAATAGCACCAGGAAGATGCCGGCCACCAGCGTGTAGTAGCGCCACGGGCTACCGATGTCGAACAGCACCGTCCCCATCAGCGCAGGGCTGGGCCGGACGATATCCAGCAGGCCGTTGTCGCCGCCGGTAATGTCCACCAGCGAGTACGCCAGGAAATAGAACATCTGCGAAAAGGCCAGCGTCAGCATCACGAAATAGACGCCGCGCTGGCGGATCGCGAACCAGCCGACGAAGGCCGCCACCAGTGCGCCGACCGCCATGGCGCCGCCCAGCGCCAGCGACAGCGGCGCCTTCAGGTGCAACAGCAGCAGGCCGCTGGCATAGCTACCCAGGCCGTAGAAGATGCCCTGCCCGAACGACATCAGGCCGGTATAGCCCAGCAGCAGGTTGCAGGCCATGGCGGCCAGCGCGAAGATCAGCAGCTCGCTGGCCAGCGAGCCGGAGGCCAGCAGCAACGGCAGCGCCAGCACCACGACGGCGGCCATGACGGTGAAGCGATGATGGACAAGATGTTTCATGTGATTCCCCTTATGCCCGGCCCAGCAGTCCGTTGGGCCGCAGCAGCAATACCAGCGCCATGGCGACGTAGATCATGAGGTTGGCGCCCGGTGGCCAGATGGTGCTCATCATGCTTTGCACGATGCCGACCAGCAGGCCGCCGGCCAGCGCGCCGGCGAAGCTGCCCATGCCGCCCACCACCACCGCGACGAAGGCGATGCCCAGCGCTTCGACGCCCATGAACGGATCGACCCCGCGGATCGGCGCGGCCAGCACGCCGGCCAGCGCGGCGGTGGCCGCGCCCAGCGCGAACACCAGCGCAAAGATGCGGCGAATATTGAGGCCCAGCAACGCCACCATCTCGGTCGACTCGCTGCCGGCACGCACGATGGCACCCAGCCGGGTGCCCTCCAGCACCGCGCCCAGCACCACCGCCATCACCACGCCGACGGCAATGACGAACAGGCGGTATTTCGGATAGATGAAGTCGCCCCACATCACCACGCCCTGCAGCAGGTCGGGCGGCGCGACGTTGTTGCCCAGCGGGCCCCAG
>NZ_AKJA01000156.1 GCF_000282575.1 Herbaspirillum sp. YR522
GCGGCAGGCCGCCACCACCGAGTCGGCCGCGGCCTGGCTCCACAGGCGCTCGGGGCGCTTTTCGGCGTCGCCTTCGTCCTTCTTGTGGGCGCGGTCCAGCCAGCGGCCCTTGTAGATGCCGGCGGCGCAGACGAATTCGCCGTGGACTTCCCAGTAGTCGCGCGAGACGAATTTCTTGATCTTCTCTTCGCGCTCGACCACGATCGACAAGGTCGGCGTCTGCACGCGCCCCACGGTGGTCAGGTAGAAGCCGCCTTCCTTCGAATTGAAGGCGGTCATGGCGCGGGTGCCGTTGATGCCGATCAGCCAGTCGGCTTCGCTGCGGCAACGCGCGGCGTTGGCCAGCGGCATCATTTCCTCGTCGTCGCGCAAGCGTGCGAAACCGTCGCGGATCGCGCCCGGCGTCATCGATTGCAGCCAGAGCCGCTTCACCGGCTGCTTGGCCTTGGTGTACTGGGCGATCAGGCGGAAGATCAACTCCCCTTCGCGGCCCGCGTCACAGGCGTTGATCAGGGTCGTGACATCCTTGCGCTTGATCAGCCGGGCCAGCACCTTCAGGCGCGACTCGGTCTTGGCGATAGGATTGAGGGCGAAATGCGGCGGGATCATCGGCAGGTGGGTGAAGCTCCACTTGCCGCGCTTGACGTCGTATTCTTCGGGCACCGCGATCTCGAGCAGGTGGCCGACAGCCGACGACAGGATGAATTCGTCTGATTCGAAATACTCATCGTGCTTGGTAAAGCCACCGAGCGTCTTCGCGATATCGTTCGCGACAGAAGGCTTCTCGGCAATGATGAGGGTCTTGCTCATAGGTATGGGTCTCTAGGGACAGGTCGGTTGCTGAAGTGTCTACGCGGATGACCACGGTCATCTGGGGTCGCTGTCGCGCGAAACAACTCCATGTGGTCCGGGCCGACGCCAACGGCGTCTTCATTGCCTGCGGACAACGGAATCTTGCATCGTAGCCAATTACAGGCCGATGCGGGGGAATGATAAGCGTGTTGCAAATGAAACGGCAAGCGCGAAAAACCTCCAGCAGAGGTTATCCGGCATTGAAGTTGGCATTAGAGCAAGATAAGCCCACCCGGTCGCGGCGCCGGCAGAGGATGATCTCAATGCAGCAGGCGCGGCTCGTTGTCGTCTTCGTCGAGGAACAGTTCTTCGAACATCAGTCCGTCGGGTTCCTTGCCCTGGCTCCACAACACCATGAGCACGATGACCTTGAGCTTTTCGAGGGTGATCGGCACCTCGCCGGCGGCCAGGGCGCGTTCGATGACGATCTCGCGTTGCATGCCGTCGAGCATCTTGGCCGATTCGAGAAACTGGATGAACCCGACCGCGTCCACGCCGAGCACGTCGGTTTCCTGGCGTACGTAGACACGGGTGCCGAAGGAAAACGCGGTTTGCTTGGGATAACGGTCGGCGAAATCGTGGTTGGCCACCTCAAGATCGGTCAGCCATCCAAGCGCCTGCGAGATTTCGTCTTCTTCGAAACCGATCGCGGACAACTTCTTGACCAGGGCCTCCGGTTCGGGGCAGGCATCCGGGCGATAGTAGGTTTCGTACAGGTAAACGAGGACATCAAACATGGCTCTACTCTATCGCGAAGGGTATGAATGCACAAGTCAGTTGGTCCAGTATGGCAGGAATTTGGACTTCGGGGGTCGCAATTTTGGTTACCCAAGACGACGATAATGCGCTCCTGGCAACATCTCGACCCGGCCCTCCAGTTCCAGCACCAGCAGCGCGTCGGCCAGGCAAGCCGGACCCAGCCCGCAGCGGGCTGCCAGGGTGTCGAGATCGACCGGGTCATGCCCCATTGCCTGCATGACAAGTCGCGCATCGGCACTACCGCCCTGCTGGCCGGCGATGCCATGGCCTGGCTGGCAATCGAGCGGCCTGGGTGCCGGCACAGCGGCCAGGCCAGCGGGCAGTTCGTCGAGGATGTCCTGCGTGGTCTCGACCAGCTTGGCGCCCTCACGGATGAGTCGGTGACAGCCCTTGGCCAACGGCGAATGGATCGAGCCCGGCAGGGCGAACACATCCCGCCCCTGCTCGGCGGCCAGGCGTGCCGTGATGAGCGAGCCCGACTGCGCCGCCGCCTCGATCACCAGCACCGCCCGCGCCAGGCCCGAGATGAGGCGGTTGCGCCGCGGGAAGTGATGCGCCAGCGGTGGCGCGCCCAGCGCATATTCACTCACGATGCAACCCGCCTGGGCGATCCGGTCGGCCAATGCCCGGTTGCCGGCCGGGTAATCGATATCGATGCCGGTGCCGATCACCGCCACCGTCGAGCCTGGCTCGCCCAGGGCCCCGGTGTGGGCGGCGGCATCGATGCCCAGCGCCAGCCCCGACACGATCGTCAGGCCCGCCCCGGCCAGCTCCGCAGCAAAGCGGGCCGCGTGCTCTACCCCCTGGCGCGTGGCGTTGCGACTGCCCACCACCGCTACCGCTGGCGCCTGCAACAGGGCCGTGCGCCCGCGTACGTAGAGCAACAGGGGCGGGTCCGGGATATTGAGCAGCAACGGCGGGTAGCCGGCATCGGCCAGCGTCACGATCGCGTGTCCCGGCTGCGCCGCCCAGGCGAGCGCGGCCTGGATACGGGCGCCCAAAACCGCATTGGGTCGGGCGCCGACAAGCTCTGCCATGCGAGGCGGCAGCAACTCGCGCAATGCCGCCTGGGAGGCGCGCAGCACCTGGCCTGGCAGCCCGAACCGGGCCAGCAGCCGGCGACAGGCGGCGCTGCCGAGGTCATCGATGAGCGCCAGGCGCAACCAGGCGGCCAGCGCCGCGGGGTCTTCGTCGTCGGCAACGTGGGGCAATTGCAACGTCATGGTGTGCTCCAGGGATATCATCGGACAGATCGCCGCTGCGGCGCTGTGCTACACTTTTCGCGCCTGGCGCCAGCGCCGCCACTGCCAAGCGGCGAGCGCCGATTTTGTCGCTGTCGTGCTTGAAGCGGGCGATGAAGCCCCAATTTTGAAAATCATCCAGAAAAGAATTTGCCCGACGCTCACAATCCTGCGAGCCTCGGGAGCCTTATCATCGAAGTCCCACGTCTGAAATCACCACTGCACCGCGTATGGCCCTGCTCCCTATCCTCCGTTATCCCGATCCCCGGCTGCACAAGATTGCCAAGCCGGTCACCGTCTTCGACGAACGCATCAAGACCCTGGTGGCCGACATGGCCGAGACCATGTACGACGCGCCGGGCGTGGGCCTGGCGGCCACGCAGATCGACGTCCACGAGCGCGTGATCGTCATCGACGTCTCCGACGAGGGCAAGCAATTGCAGGTATTCATCAATCCCGAGGTGCTGTGGGCCAGTGACGAAAAGCGTGTCTACGACGAGGGTTGCCTGTCGGTCCCCGGCATCTACGATGGCGTCGAGCGCCCGGCGCGGGTCAAGGTGCGCGCGCAGGATGCCGACGGCCAGCCCTTCGAGGTGGAAGCCGACGACTTGCTGGCGGTGTGCATCCAGCACGAGATGGATCATCTGGAGGGCAAGGTGTTTGTCGAATACCTGTCGCCGCTCAAGCGCAACCGCATCAAGACCAAGCTGCAGAAGGAAGAACGCGAATTGAAGAAGAAGGCAGGCTGACGCAACAATCTGTCGGTTCTCCAGCGCCCCGCACGACGATGTCGTGGCGGGGCTTTTTCATGTCCGTGCGGCGCCCACGATCAAGCAGCACCAGGCGTCGCCAGTCGGCCGCCGGCACCAGGACTGAAGTTAATCGAAATCTGCTACGAAGGTAGATGCGTATTTTCTTGCGCCAGGTTTCGCCGCACTACATTCCCCACCAGCAAATCAACCCATCAATGATCAGCGCCAGCATCGGGATGCCCGCCGAGATCGCTCACTGACAGTGGAGCCTCGGATGCAAATGCGCAAGGCATTAAAAAAACTGGGCGCCGCACTCGCGGCGGTATTCACGGCTGGCGCCTTGTCTGGTTGTGCGAAACGAGAGGGCGCGCAAGGGCAGGTACACGACAGCAGATACAGCCTTGCTTTTCCGCTGCGGCAAGGGGGTGAACAAATCGATTTCCTGGTGCGGGTAAAAGATCTGGAACGTGCTTACCAGTTCAATCTCATCTTCGTCGAGAGGGACGAATGGCCCGACGACAAGAAAGAACACCTGCGGCAGATGTATCGCGGCCAGGGCATGGACGACGGTGAGTCGCCCCCCTCTCCGGTCAGGTTGAGAATCCGCATCGATTCCGCAGGCAGGCACAAGGGCCGCCCGGTTCACATCGACAAGCTTTTCTCGGGACGCTCGCCTTTCTACGGGCAACGCATGACCGACAACGAGATCTGGCGCGCCCAGAATATCCACGCCGCCAAATTCGAGCCAGGCATATATCGCGTGCGCGTCGACAATCTCGCACCCGCTCCCCAGCTGGACTTCGAGACCCGCTTTTTATTTGAGCGGGATGATCGCGTTTATTGAGGAGAACCACGAGCATGAGCACCCATCTTTTGCAACTGCACGGCGAAAGACCAGGAACCCCGTTACGTACCCCCCAAGGGGTTACGCTTTATCGCAACATGGTCATACGTGGCTGGAAGTCGTCTCTCCAGGCGGAAGTTCACTGAGAGCAGGGTTCGCGCCCCAAGACCCCAACAACCCGCTCACAACGCCACGAACCGAAACACCCCGTCCGCATCGAGCGAGCGTCGCAGCTTGCCCTGGTACCAGAGCATATGCAGGTGCGCCACCGATTCGCCCAGCGCAAAACTGAGCTGGTGCGTGTCGAGCGCGCGCTTGAACAGCACCGGCAGGATGTCGACCCCGGTCTTGGGCGTGGCGCACGCCTCCAGCACCTCGGCCAGGCGCAGGCGATGATGTTCTTCCAGTTGGGCGATGCGGGTATGCAGGCCGCGAAATGGCTTGCCGTGCGATCCCAGCACCACCACGTCCGCGGCCACATGGGCGTACTTGCGCAAGGATTCCAGGTACAGGCGCACCGGATCGGCTTCGGGCTCGATGGCGAATACCGAGACATTGGTCGAGATGCGCGGTAACACCATGTCGCCCGAGATCAATACCCCCAATGAGGATGCGTGCAGCGACACGTGCTCGGGTGAATGGCCGAAGCCGGTGATGACTTCCCAGTCATGGCCACCGATGTGCACGGTGTCGCCATCCTGCAGGCGCACATACGCGACCGGCACCGCCGGCACCAGCTCCTGGTAATAGCTGTTACGCCCCTGCAAGGTCGCCACCACCTCGGGATCGACCAGCCCATGGCGGCGAAAATGCGGGGTCGCCGCCGTGCCCTCGGCGCCCGGCAGCGCCGCCGACATCACCCGCGCAAAGGCGTATTCGCCCGTGCTCATCCACAACGGCGCCTGCCAGCGGCGGCACAGCCAGTCGGCCAGGCCGACGTGGTCGGGATGGCAATGGGTGACCAGCACGCGCAATATCGGCAAGCCGTCGAGCTCATTGGCAAACACCGTCTCCCAGGCCTCGCGGGTGGGGTCGGTGGCAATGCCGCAGTCGATCACGGTCCAGCCGGCACGCCGCCCCTGCTCGGTGTCGATCTCGTCGCGGAGCAACCAGAGGTTGATGTGGTTCAGCGCAAAGGGCAGGCCCATGCGCAACCAGCGCACGCCGGGCGCGACCTCGATGGCCGCGCCCGGCGCGGGCAATTGTTCACCGAATACATAGTCAAGCTGGGATTCAAGAGCGTTCATGCATATCCTGGGCAAGCAATCGAAGAGGCGTCAGCTATTTTTCACTGGACGCAGAAGGGCAATATACTTTACGTTAACGTAAAGTGCCAGTACCACCCCGACTCTGCCGTTGTCCTTCGCCCGTTATACGCCGCCGAGCCCTATGCCCACCTACACCATCACCGAACTGGCCGAAGAATTCGACATCACGCCGCGCGCGATCCGATTCTATGAAGACCACGGCATCCTCGATCCCAAGCGCGAAGGCGCGGGGGGACGCAACCGGGTCTATCCGGCGCGCCAGCGCACCCGCCTGAAGCTGACGCTGCGCGGCAAGCGCCTGGGTTTCACGCTGGCCGAGATCAAGGACCTGATCGACATGTACGAGTCGCCCAAGGATACGGTGACGCAGTTGCAGAGCTTCCTGGCGGTACTGCAGCAGCACCGGACCAAGCTCGAGCGGCAGCGCGAAGACCTGGAACTGACGCTGGCCGAGATCAGCGCCCACGAGAACGAATGCCACGCCCTGCTGGCGCTGGCCACCGACCAGAACAAAGCCTGACCTGCCCGACCCGAATTCGCATCGCCCATAAAAACCCGAGACGAGGAGACAAGCATGATCGACCTGCCAGGACTGAACTTCAACCACGGCGAGGACATCGACGCCCTGCGCGCGACGGTGGCCGCCTTCGCCCAGGCCGAGATCGCGCCGCGCGCCGCCGAGATCGACCGCAGCGACCAGTTTCCGATGGACCTGTGGCCCAAGCTGGGGCAGCTCGGGGTACTGGGCATCACCGCGCCCGAAGAGTACGGCGGGGCCGACATGGGCTATCTGGCGCATATCGTGGCGATGGAGGAAATCTCGCGCGCCTCGGCCTCGGTGGGCCTGTCCTACGGCGCGCATTCCAACCTGTGCGTGAACCAGATCAAGCGCAATGGCGACCAGGCCCAGCGTGAGCGCTACCTGCCGGGCCTGATCTCGGGTCGATCCATCGGTGCGCTGGCGATGTCCGAGCCCAACGCCGGCTCCGACGTGGTCAGCATGAAACTGCGCGCCGAACGCCGGGGCGACCGCTACGTGCTCAACGGCACCAAGATGTGGATCACCAACGGCCCCGATGCCGACGTCCTGGTGGTCTACGCCAAGACCGAGCCCGATGCCGGCGCGCGCGGCATGACCGCGTTCCTGGTGGAAAAGGGCTACCCCGGTTTTTCGGTGGCGCAAAAACTCGACAAGCTGGGCATGCGCGGCTCGCACACGGGCGAACTGGTGTTCCAGGATTGCGAAGTGCCAGAGCAGAACGTACTGGGCGGCGTCGGCGGTGGCGTCAACGTGCTGATGTCGGGCCTCGATTTCGAACGCACCGTGCTGTCGGGCGGCCCGCTGGGCATCATGCAGGCCTGCATGGATACGGTGGTGCCGTATGTGCATGAGCGCCACCAGTTCGGCCAGGCCATCGGCCAATTCCAGTTGATGCAAGGCAAGCTGGCCGACATGTATTCGACCATGATGGCTTGCCGTGCCTACGTCTATGCGGTCGGCCAGGCCTGTGACCGGGCCCACGATCCGGCACGGATACGTGCGCTGCGCAAGGATGCCGCCGGCGCCATCCTGTATTCGGCCGAAAAGGCCACCTGGATGGCCGGCGAGGCGATCCAGGCGCTGGGCGGCAACGGCTACATCAATGACTATCCCACCGGGCGCCTGTGGCGCGACGCCAAGTTGTACGAGATCGGCGCCGGCACCAGCGAAATCCGCCGCATGCTGATCGGCCGCGAACTGTTCGCCGACACCCTTTGACCTGTTGATAAAGACCAGACCCATGAGCACACCCATCGATTTCTATTTCGACTTCGCCTCACCCTATGCCTACTTCGGCTCGCTCGAGATCGAGGCGCTGGCGCGCCGTCACGAGCGCCAGGTGGCATGGCATCCAGTCTTGCTGGGTGCCGTCTTCAAGACGCTGGGCACCAGCCCGCTGACGGCCATTCCGAAGAAAGGCGACTATTCGCTGCACGACATGCAGCGCACCGCGCGCTTTCACAACATGCTGTTTACGCCACCGAGCAAGTTCCCCATCGCCACCCAGGCTGCCGCGCGCGCCATGCTGTGGTTGCAGCAGCAGGATCCGCAGCATGCGTTGCCGTTTGCGCAGGCCATCTTCAGCGCCTATTTCACCGAGGACATCGATATCGGCGAACCCGACAACGTGCTGCGCATCGCCGCCGACCTGGGCATCGACCGCGCCGCGCTGACCGCCGCCCTGGCCGATCCCGCGGTAAAGGACCGCCTGCGGCAAGCCACCGAGCAGGCCATGCAGCGCGGCGTGTTCGGCGCTCCCTTCGTCATCGTCGACGGCGAGTCGTTCTGGGGCTTCGACCGATTCAACCAGCTGGAAAGCTTCCTGAAGAACGGAAAGATCTGATGAGCAACAAGAATGTCCCCTGCCCTTGCGGCCAACCGTCGTTTGCCAAGTGCTGCGGCCGTTTCATCTCGGGGGCCGAGATCCCGGCCACGGCCGAGTTGCTGATGCGCTCGCGCTACAGCGCCTATGTATTGCGCGACGAGGCCTACCTGCGCGCCACCTGGTTTGCCGACACGCTGCCGGAAGAAGAATTGACCGGCGAGACCGACGTCAAATGGATCGGACTCGATATCAAGAAGCATACCCACGCCAAGGACAGCGACGAGGCCACCGTCGAATTCGTGGCCCGCTTCAAGGTCGCCGGACGCGCGCACCGCATGCACGAGATCAGCAACTTCGTGCGCCAACCCGATGCCCAGGGGCAGGCGCGCTGGTATTACGTCGACGGCAGCTTTCCCGAAGACCGCTAGAACCACACCGGAGGAGACACCATGCCGCACATCGAAAGCAAGCTCGACTTGCGCAGCGAGGAATTCGAGAACAACCGCGCGGCGATGCAGGCCATCGTCGACGACCTGCGGCAAAAGATCGCCCAGGTCGCCGAAGGCGGCGGCCAGGCTGCGCGCGAAAAGCACCTGGCGCGCGGCAAGCTGCTGCCGCGCGACCGGGTGCAGATGCTGCTCGATGCGGGCACGCCCTTTCTCGAATTGTCGCCACTGGCCGCCTACGGCATGTACCGCGAACAGGACCGCGAGGGCACGCTCAAGGATGCCGCGCCATCGGCCGGCATCATCACCGGCATCGGCCGGGTGGCCGGCCAGGAATGCGTGATCGTCTGCAACGACGCCACCGTCAAGGGCGGCACGTATTACCCGATGACTGCCAAGAAGCACTTGCGGGCACAGGAGATCGCCGAATTCAATCACCTGCCCTGCATCTACCTGGTCGATAGCGGCGGTGCCAACCTGCCCAGCCAGGACGAGGTGTTTCCCGATCGCGATCACTTCGGCCGCATCTTCTTCAACCAGGCCAACATGTCGGCCAAGGGCATCGCCCAGATCGCGGTGGTGATGGGATCGTGTACCGCCGGTGGCGCCTATGTGCCCGCCATGAGCGACGAGTCGATCATCGTGCGCGACCAGGGCACCATCTTCCTGGCCGGACCGCCCCTGGTCAAGGCGGCCACCGGCGAGGTGGTCAGCACCGAGGAGCTCGGCGGCGGCGACGTCCATACCCGCCTCTCCGGCGTGGTCGACCATCTGGCGCAGGACGACCTGCACGCCTTGTCCATCGCGCGTGACGTGGTGGCCAACCTGAACCGCAGCAAGCCGCAGCAACTGGCGCTGCAGCCGGTGCGGGAGCCGCGCTATCCGGCGCACGAACTGTATGGCGTGATCCCCACCGATAGCCGCAAACCCTTCGACGTGCGCGAGGTGATCGCGCGCATCGTCGACGCCAGCGAATTCGCCGAATTCAAGGCCCGCTACGGCACCACGCTGGTATGCGGTTTTGCCCACCTGCACGGCATGCCGGTCGGCATCGTGGCCAACAACGGGATCCTGTTCTCGGAGTCGGCACAGAAAGGTGCGCACTTCATCGAACTGTGCTGCCAGCGCAAGATCCCGCTGGTGTTCCTGCAGAACATCACCGGCTTCATGGTGGGCAAGAAATACGAGAACGAAGGCATCGCCCGCCATGGCGCCAAGATGGTCACGGCCGTAGCCACCGCCGCGGTGCCCAAGCTGACGGTGATCATCGGCGGCAGCTTCGGCGCCGGCAACTATGGCATGTGCGGGCGCGCCTTCTCGCCGCGCTTGCTGTGGATGTGGCCCAACGCCCGCATCTCGGTCATGGGCGGCGAGCAGGCCGCCAGCGTGCTGGCCACCGTCAAGCGCGACGGCATCGAAGGCCGTGGCGGCAGCTGGAGCGCGCAGGAAGAAGCGGCCTTCAAGGACCCGATCCGTGCCCAGTACGAGACCCAGGGCCATCCTTACTACGCCTCGGCGCGCCTGTGGGACGACGGCGTGATCGATCCGGTCGATACCCGCAGGGTACTGGCGCTGGGCCTGTCGGCGGCATTGAATGCGCCCATCGCCGAGACCCGCTTCGGCGTGTTCCGTATCTGACTTTCGACCCGCCGCGTATTCCATATCGCTGATGGAGGAGACAACCATGTTCAGCAAGATCCTGATCGCCAACCGGGGCGAGATCGCCTGCCGCGTTGCCGCCACCGCGCGCCGCATGGGTATTGCCACGGTCGCGGTCTATTCCGACGCCGATGCGCTGGCCGCGCATGTGCAGGCCTGCGACGAGGGCGTGCGGCTGGGCCCGGCGCCGGCCCGCGACAGCTACCTGCGAGGCGACCTGATCATCGCCGCCGCGCTGGCCATGGGCGCGCAGGCGATCCATCCCGGCTACGGCTTCCTGTCGGAGAACGCCGACTTCGCCGACGCCTGCGCGGCGGCCGGACTGGTCTTCATCGGCCCACCGGCGACGGCCATCCGCGCCATGGGCTCGAAGTCGGCTGCCAAGTCATTGATGCAGGGCGCGGCGGTGCCACTGGTGCCGGGCTATCACGGCCAGCGGCAGGAACCCGGGTTCTTGCGCGAGCAGGCCGACCGCATCGGCTATCCGGTACTGCTCAAGGCCAGTGCCGGGGGCGGCGGCAAGGGCATGCGCATCGTCGAACAGGGCGCCGACTTCGACGCCGCGCTGAGCTCGTGCCAGCGCGAAGCGCAGGCCAGCTTCGGCGACGACCAGGTGCTGGTCGAGAAATACCTGACCCGGCCCCGCCATATCGAGATCCAGGTCTTTGCCGACAGCCATGGCCATTGCATCTACCTGTTCGAGCGCGACTGTTCGGTGCAGCGCCGCCACCAGAAGGTGCTGGAAGAAGCCCCGGCACCGGGCATGAGTGGCGAACGGCGCGCGGCCATGGGTGCGGCCGCGATTGCCGCGGCCCAGGCGGTCGGCTACGTCGGTGCCGGTACCGTGGAATTCATCGCCAACCAGGACGGCAGCTTCTATTTCATGGAAATGAATACCCGGCTGCAGGTCGAGCACCCGGTCACCGAGATGATCACCGGCCAGGACCTGGTCGAATGGCAGCTGCGCGTGGCCGCCGGCGAACCGCTGCCGTTGCAGCAGCATCAGTTGCAGATCAATGGCCATGCCATCGAAGCCCGCGTCTATGCCGAGAATCCGGAGAAGGGCTTCCTGCCCTCGATCGGCTCGCTTGTCCATCTGCGCACCGCCCACGCCGTCTCGTTCCAGGTGCATGGCGCCGATCCCGGACAGCCGGCCGCAATTCGGATTGATGCCGGCGTGCGCGAAGGCGACGCGATCTCGCCGTTCTACGACCCGATGATCGCCAAGCTGATCGTATGGGGTGCGGACCGCGCCGGTGCATTGCGCAACATGGCGCGTGCGCTGGCGCAATACCAGGTGGTCGGACTGGCGACCAACATCGCCTTCCTGCAACGGTTGGTCAGCGGCCATGCGTTCGCCAACGCCGACCTCGACACCGGGCTGATCGAACGGCATCGCGAGACGCTGCTGCCAGCGCCGGGCGCGCCCTTGCCCGACACCTTGGCGGTGGCCGTCGCCAGCCTGTTGCAACAACAGGCGCAGGCCCGCACCGCCGACCCCTGGTCCCACACCGATGGCTGGCGCGCCCACGGCCGGCTGCACCGAACGCTGGTATTTACCGATGAAGCGGGCAACCATGAAGTCGAGCTGGCCTACGCCGGCGGCGACCGCCACCACACGCTGCGGGTCGGTGGCCAGTCACATGTGCTGCAACTCGACAGCATGCGCGGCAGCGATGTCGAATTGCGCCTGGACGGGCGCGTGCTGCAGGCCACGGTAGTGCGCCACGACGAGCTGCTGCATGTATTCGACGCCCACGGCCACAGCCGCCTGCGCCTGCTCGATCCGCTGGCGCACGCCGCCGATGGCGAAGCCGGCGACGACCGATTGACCGCACCGATGCCGGGCAAGATCGTGGCCATACTGACGGCCAAGGGCGCGCACGTCGAACGCGGCGCGCCGATGTTGATCATGGAGGCGATGAAGATGGAGCACACGATCGCAGCGCCTGCGGCCGGCGTCATCGATGAGCTGCTCTACGCCGTCGGCGACCAGGTCCGCGAAGGGGCACGGCTGCTCGACTTTCGTCCTGACTGATCAACGGCCATGAACGCGCCCGCCTTGTGCCTGCCGCCATCGATGCACGTGCTCGAACGGGGCTGGCTGTCGGCCAACAATGTGCTGTTCTTCGGGCGCGACCAGGTGGCCATGGTCGACAGCGGCTACGTGACCCACAGCGAACAGACGCTGACGCTGGTGCATCACGTGTTGCAGGCGCGCCAGCGCAGCGGGCTCGACCTGTTGCTCAATACCCATCTGCATTCCGACCACTGCGGCGCCAATGCGGCGCTGCAAGCGCGCTACCGCTGCCGCACGCTGATCCCGGCCGGTGAAGCCGACGCAGTCCGGCATTGGGACGAGACGGCGCTGAGCTATCGCGCCACCGGCCAGCAATGCCCGCGCTTCTTCTTCGATGGCGTCATCGGCCACGGCGACCGCCTGCGCCTGGGTGAACTCGACTGGCAGGCGCTGGCCGCGCCCGGCCACGACCCGCACTCGGTGATGCTGTATTGCGCCAGCGAAGGCATCCTGGTGTCGGCCGATGCATTCTGGCGCGACGGCTTCGGCGTGGTCTTCCCCGAGCTCGACGGCGAGGCCGGCTTCGACGAGGTGCGCGCCACGCTCGAGCTGATCCGCACCGTTGCGCCACGGCTGGTGATCCCTGGCCACGGCGCCCCCTTCGATGATGTCGACCCGGCCCTGGCGCGTGCCTTCTCGCGGCTGGATTACCTGCAGGCCGACCCGCTGCGCAACGCCCGCAACGGTATCAAGGTGTTGCTCAAGTTCCTGCTGCTGGAGCGCCAGCGTATCGCGCTCGACGACCTGCCGGCGATGATGCGCGATATCCCGCTGCTGAAGATCGCCAATGCGCGTTTCATGCAGATGAGCGACGAGGCGCTGGCGCGATGGGCCGCCGCGCAACTGGAACGTGCAGGTGCGGCACGTTGCCGGGGCGGCTACCTGCTCGATGCCTGAGGCGGGGCACTGCTATCATGGTCGGCTGTTTTTTTCCATTCCAGCGATCCGATGAGCCAGACCCTACCTTCTTCCGCACAACGCGTGGCCGACCTGCTGGCCAGCCTGGGACATGACAAGCCGGTGGTGATGTTGCCGTCCAGCGGACGCACCTCGGCCGAGGCTGCCGCCGCCGTCGGCTGCGACGTCGCCGAGATCGCCAAGTCGATCATCTTTCGCCGCCTGTCCGACAACGCGCCGGTGTTGGTCATCGCCAGTGGCGGCAATCGCGTCGACGAAGCCAAGGTCACCGCGCTGGTCGGGCCGCTGGGCCGCGCCGATGCCAGGTTCGTGCGCGACAATACCGGCTACGCCATTGGCGGCGTGTGCCCGGTGGGGCACGTGGTCAAGCCAGTGATGCTGATCGATCGCGACCTGTTCGGCTTTGCCAGCGTCTGGGCTGCGGCCGGCCATCCGCATGCGGTGTTCAACCTCACGGCGGCGCAACTGGAGCGGCTGACCGGTGGCACGGTGGCCGACGTGCGGCTGGAGGCGTCGCCGGCTTGACGCCCCCGGCGCTGGTATCATCGGAAACAACCAATAAATAACGTCGGAGACACAAGATGAGCCTGCCCCGCAAAGTGAAGATGGTCGAAGTCGGTCCCCGTGATGGCCTGCAGAACGAGCAGCAGACCATCGGCGCCGGGGTCAAGATCGAACTGGTCGAGCGCCTGGCTGCGGCAGGCTTTCCCAATGTGGAGGCAGCCGCCTTCGTCTCGCCCAAATGGGTGCCGCAGATGGCCACCTCGGGCGACGTGATGCGCGATATCAAGCGCCGTCCGGGCGTGGTGTATTCGGCGCTGGTACCGAACCTGAAGGGCTTCGAGGCAGCGCTGGCGGGTGACGTCGATGAAGTGGTGATCTTCGGTGCCGCCTCCGAGGCCTTCTCGCAAAAGAACATCAATTGTTCGATTGCCGAGTCGATCGAACGCTTCCGCGAAGTGGCCGAGGCCGCCAAGCGCCATCGCAAGCGACTGCGGGCAGCCGTCAGTTGCGCCTTTGGCTGTCCCTACCAGGGTGAGGTGCCGTTGGCGGCGGTGGCCGATGTGGTGCGCCGGTTGCGCGAGCTGGGCTGTGACGAGATCGACATTGCCGACACCATCGGCGTGGCCACTCCCGACAAGGTGCGCCCGGTGATGGAAACGGCCATGCGCGAGTTCCCCATCGAGGGCCTGTCGGGTCACTTCCACGATACCTACGGGCAGGCGCTGGCCAACATCTATGCCAGCCTGGAGGCAGGCATCACGATCTTCCACTCATCGGTGGCCGGACTGGGCGGCTGCCCCTATGCCAAGGGCGCCACCGGCAACGTCGCCTCCGAGGATGTGCTGTACATGATGCAAGGCCTGGGCATCGACACCGGCATCGATCTCGATGCGGTGGTCGACGCCGGACAATTCATCTCGGCCCAGCTGGGACGCAAGTCGGCCAGTCGCGCCGGCAATGCCATGGCCGCCCGGCGCGGCGGCTGATCAGCCGCTCAGTGACGGTAGCGGCGCAGGCCGCGCACATGACGCTTGTCGCCAGTGAGCACCGCCTTCTTCAGTGAACGGTGGTGCCACACTGCCGCTGCCACCAGCACGATGCCCAGTGCGGCCACGATGATGATGCTGGCCAGATCGAAGTTTCCCATGATTCCCCCACGACGTCGGATGTTGCCTTGAACACGACTGGAGCCGCTTCCCGGCGAGCCCCACCCAAAACAGGAGTGCGTTTGCAAAAAATAACATGCACGCACGATCCCGCAAGATTTTTTCAGACCGAAACGGCCGTTTTACCGTTCCCGCAACAAAAAGCACGACCGTAATATTTTCACCTATAATCGACAGCACATTGCGGCCCCCGGACCCTAAACAACGACAACCACGAGACGACCATGCCCAGGACCCTACCCAAAGCCTTGCAAGATCTGCGCCTGCCCATCATCTGTTCGCCCATGTTCATTGCCAGTGGCCCGGCGCTGGTGGCCGCGCAGTGCAAGGCCGGACTGGTCGGGGCTTTCCCGGCGCTCAATGCGCGCCCGGCCGAGCAGCTCGATGTCTGGCTCACCGGGCTCGAGCGCGAGTTGAAAGACTGGCAAGACCAGCACCCGCAGCGCCGCGTGGGCCCCATCGCCGTCAACCAGATCGTGCACCAGTCCAATGACCGCCTGGCGCACGACGTCGAGGTATGCGTGCGGCACCGGGTGCCGATCATCATCTCCAGCCTGCGCGCGCCGCCTCGCGAAATGCTGGACGCCGTCCATGGCTATGGCGGCATCGTGCTGCACGATGTGATTTCGCTGCGTCATGCCGAGAAGGCGCTGGAGGCCGGTGTCGATGGCTTGATCCTGGTGGCCGCCGGCGCCGGCGGTCATGCCGGACCACTGTCGCCTTTTGCGTTGGTCGGCGAGGCGCGCCGCCTGTTCGACGGTCCACTGGTCCTGTCGGGTTCGATCGCCACCGGCGATGCGGTACTGGCAGCCCAGGCCATGGGGGCCGACCTGGCCTATATCGGTTCGCGCTGGCTGGCCACGGTCGAGTCCAATGTCGACCAGGCCTACCGTGACGCCATCGTCGAGGCCAGCGCCGCCGATGTGGTCTATACCAACCTGTTTACCGGCGTGCACGGCAACTACCTGCGGCAATCGATCATCAACGCCGGGCTCGACCCGGACAACCTGCCGGCCGCCGACAAGAGCGCCATGAACTTCGGCTCCGGCGGCGCCAGCAAGGCCAAGGCCTGGCGCGACATCTGGGGCGTGGGCCAGGGCGTCGGACTGATGGAGGACATTCCCACCGTGGCCGAGATGACCGACCGCCTCGAAGCGCAATATCGCGCTGCGCGCGCGCGCCTGGCACTGTGACATGACACGGGAACCGGCCGGGCACGGCCGGGCTCCAACAGCGTAATCCCCTTCCTCCGGCGCCGTTTCGGTGCATCACGCGTTGTCTGACGCACCATGTGCGAATCTTCTGTCGGACAAACCAGTCGGTTTTCAGCTTATTTGTAACGGTTGGCACTTCTTTGTCAGCATCGTGTCGTATTTTTACCCGCCTGTCTTTTGACCGGGTCGTACGGACGCAGCGTAACCGCCACGCCTGCCGTCGTCCCGGTGGTGGAGTCAACCAATAACACTTGATGCGAGGAAACCATGACCAGCTTTCTCAGGACCAGAAAAGATCGTCATCCCAGAAACGACAAGCCGAAGCTGCCGCATGAGCAAGACCAGAGCTTCGACCGCAACGAGGCCGGCAGGGGTGGCCCCAAGGTCGAGCGCCAGGAAATCCGGCAAGCCTACGACGATATCAGCCAAGGCCAGGTCGACACCGACCTGCGCGGCACCGGCGGCCTGGACGAGGCCAACAAGGGCCCGGGCGATCGCGCCGCGGCCGCCCCGCCCAAGCAGAGCGAGCACCAGCGGTAAGCAAACCGGGTCCGGCCTTCAGGCCGGCCATGAAAGAATCGATGAAAAAGACGCCGTCCCAGCGGCAATGCCGTCCAGTTCGCCACTGGACGGCATTTTTTTTGCCCACGTCACAGCGCTCGGACTGGTATATGCACAGGTCGGGTGCTGCCATTCTCAGCGGCAGCGGCGCTGGCCGACCTGGACGTTGCGCTACAAACCGCTGGCTTGCACCCAGTCGCGGATGATCTCGAACAATTCGGCAGGCTTCTCGATGGGCGTCATGTGGCCGCAGTCGGCCACGATCTCGAAACGCGCGCCATCGATCTGGCGCGCCATTTCGGCAGATTCCTCGACCGAGCGCAGCCGGTCATGGTCGCTGGCCACGATCAGCGTGGGACAACGCAGCAAGCCGAGCTGCTCGGCATGGCTGTCGCGCAGGGTCTGCAACTGACGCAGGAAGACCTCCTTGCCGTTGGCCAGCGCCATCGCCTGCAGACGATCGAGCAGGCTACGCTCGGTAGCGAGATCGGGGTGCAGCGAGGACGCCAGTGCGCGCGAGGTGAGGCCCTTGAACGGGGTACGCTGGGCGATATCGAACTGGGCCTTGGTGGCAGCCGACTCTTGCGCCGTCTGCGGGCGCGATGACGTATTGAGCAAGGCCAGTCCGCGCACCCGCTCGGGGGCCTTCAAGGCCACCGCCTGCGCCACGAAGCCTCCCATCGAAAATCCCAACAGCACGAACTCCGGCGGCGCCTGGCGCAGCACGGCGTCGGCCATGGCTTCGATACCGATATCCTGGCCCAGGTCGCCGAAGGTGAGTGAGCCCAGGGTGGACAGGTCGGCGTGCATGTCGTCCCACAAGTGCTGGTTGAGCATGAAGCCTGGCAGCAGTACCAGATTGCGCATGAAGATCCTTTTTTATGGGCCAGGCACCGCGGCGACTGGCCAGACAATGTCGATTTATTCCAGCCAGCGTGCCCGGCTGCTGCAGATGGCGATGGCCACGCACAGCAACCCGATCAACGCCAACGATGCCGGCAAGCCCCAGCCGTGCGCCAGGAAGCCCACCGCCGGCGGTCCGATCAGGCTGCCGCTGTAGCCCAGCGTGGCCACTGCGGCCAGCGCCGTCGAGCCATGCCTGCCAGCGGCGCTGAACACGAACGGGAACACCGCCGCCACCCCGGCACCGGCGATGGCAAAGCCCAGGATCGCCGGTCCCATCGATTCGGCCGCCACTGCGATGGCCATGCCGCAGGCCGCGCCCAGCGTGCCCAGCGTTACCACCCGGCGCGCGTGGAAGCGCTGCTTGAGGCGGTCGCCCACCATGCGCATGATCAGCATCATGCCGGCAAAGGCGGCATAGGCCAGCGGCGTGCCACCGTCGCTGGCGCCGATGTGGTCCTTCATGTAGATACCGCTCCAGTCGGCGATCGATCCCTCGACGATGGCGCCGCAGAAACCGATCACGCCCAGCACCACCAGGTGTCCGTGCGGCACGGCGAATATCTTGCGATGCGGATCGTGCTCGGGGCGGTCGTCGGGCAGCGCCAGATAGGCCATGCGCAGCGACGGCAGGAACAGCGCCGTCACCAGCAGGAAGTGCCAGATCGGCGGCACGCCCATGGCGGCGATGCCGCTGGCGGCCAGCGCCCCGGAAAACGTGCCGACGCAGAACCAGCCGTGCAACATCGACATGATCGGCCGCCCCGCTTCATGCTCGGCCTGCGCGCCCAACGCATTGATGGCCACGTCGAAGCAACTCGAGGCCGCGCCATACAACAGGCTGGCCGCCATCAGCAGCCACAGGTTGGGCGCCAACGCCAGCAACGGCAGCGACACCAGCAGCACCAGGCCCGAATACAGCGTGCCGTGGCGCGCGCCATAATGGCCGGTGATCCACGCCGCCAACGGGAAAGAAGCCACCGCGCCGCCGCCGCCGCACAGCAGCACGATCGACAAGGTCGCCGCGTCCAGTTGCAGGATGTCGCGAATGGCGGGAATGCGGGCCGCCCAGGTGGCGTACACCACCCCCAGCAACATGAACAACAGCGGGATGGCGATACGCCGCCAGGCCGGGCGTGCCGGTGCGCCAGGCGCGGCGGCCCGGGGAGTGGAAAGCTTGGTTGTCATCGGTGCGTGTGAAAGGTAAACTGCCTCGCCATTGCAGCCGCTATTATCCGACATTCGGGGCGGCCATCTGCAGGCTAGAGCAACAGCCCGACAGATGGGCAAGTTCAGGGACAGGAATGCCAGATTCAGATTCAAATTCGAACAAGATCTACCACGAGATCGTCGAAGCGCTGGTCGCCATGCACCGGCTCACCGACGGCTACACCCCGGGCCACGAAGACCGCACCGCCGAGCTGTGCGTGGAGATCGCCCGCCAGATGGGCCTGGCGCCCGAGCGCATCGAATTGCTGCACATGGCCGCGCAGGTACATGACATCGGCAAGGCCAGGATCCCGCAGGGGCTGCTCAACAAGCCCGGCCGCATCACCGAGGACGAATACGCCACCCTCAAGACCCATGTGCAGATCGGCTACGACGTCCTCAAGAAGATCAGCTTCCCCTCGAACCTGGCCGAGATCGTCTGGTGCCATCACGAATACCTGGACGGCAGCGGCTACCCGCGCGGCATCGACGCCGAATCGATCCCGCTGGAGGCACGCATCCTGACCGTGGCCGATATCGTCGAATCGATGTCGGCCGACCGTCCCTACCGCAAGGCGATGGGCATGCAGGCCGCGCTCGAGGAAATCCGCCGCCTGCGCGGTACCCGGCTCGATCCCACCGTGGTCGACGCCTGCATCGAAGCGGTGGGCCGGCATTTCGGCGACGCCGACGCCTCGGCTGCCTGATTTTCGCCGCTCGGCTACACTGACGCGGCACATGACAACAATGCCAGGCATCACGCCGGAGACCCCATGTCCACCACTGCTGCCCCCAATGGGCACCAACCGCATCCGTTCGTCCTTCACCACCCGATCCTGGCCGCCCTGGCGCTGTCGCTGGGCACCGCGGTCGCGCTGGGCGTGGCGCGCTTCTCGTACGCCTTGCTGCTGGCGCCGATGCGCAATGACCTCGGCTGGTCCTACCTGGTAGCCGGCGGCATGAACACCGGCAATGCGCTCGGCTATCTGCTGGGCGCCCTGGTCACGCCGCCACTGATGCGGCGCCACGCGGCGCACCGCATCCTGATTGCCGGCGCCTTCGGCACCGCCTTGCTGACGGTGGCGCCCGGCCTGTTCACCGACACCTCGGTACAACTTGCACTACGCGTGGCCACCGGCATCACCAGCGCTTTCATCTTCGTATCGGGCGGGCTGCTGGTCAGCCGACTGGCCGCGTTGCATGGCCAGCGCGCCGGCCTGTTATTGGGCTTGTACTACGGCGGCACCGGCATCGGCATCGCGATAACAGCGCCCACGGTGCCCGCCATCATCGCCATGGCCGCGGCCCATGGTGCGGCCCACCCCTGGCAATGGGCGTGGCTGATGCTGGCGGCCATGGCGCTGGTGGCCAGCATCGTGATGTCGCTATCGGCGCGCCTGATCCCGGCGCCTGCCGCCCAGGCCGCCGCGCAAGGCAGCTGGCAGGCACGCAGCCTGCTGTTCGGTCTGCTCGGTTACCTGATGTTCGGGCTGGGCTACATCGGCTACATGACCTTCGTCATCGCGCTGCTCAATGAGCAAGGCATGGCGCCCGGGCGCATCACCTGGTTCTTCACGCTGCTGGGCGTGGCCACCTTTTGCTCGTCACGCTTGTGGGCGCGCATGCTCGACCGGTTCCACGGTGGCCAGTCGCTGGCGATACTCAATGCGCTGCTGTGCGTGGCCACCTTGATACCGGCACTGACGGCGCAACCGCTGGCGGTGTTCGCCTCGGGCATCCTGTTTGGCGGATGCTTCCTGTCGGCGGTGGCGTCGACCACGGCAATGGTGCGGCACAACCTGCCGCCATCGGCATGGGCCTCGGGCATCAGCGCCTTCACCATCATCTTTGCCGCCGGCCAGATCGTGGGCCCGACGTTTGTCGGCTGGATTGCCGATAGCGCCGGCGGGCTGCAACGGGGCCTGGCATTCTCGGCCGCGGCGCTGCTGGTGGGGGCGCTGCTGGCCTGGCGCCAGCGGCCACTGGTCAGCGGCAGCTGATCATCGCCCAGGTAACAACGACACCATCTCCAACCCTACCGCCGACTCCATATGCACGAAAAACCATCCATTAGCGCTGAACTGGTCATGCGCCTTGCGCTGCAGCCCCATCCCGAAGGTGGCCACTTCAGGGAAACCTATCGCAGCGGGCAACGCGTGGCACGCGCAATCGACGGCGCCGATCGGGCTGCCTCGACGGCGATCTATTATCTGCTGCAAAGTGGAGAACGCTCGACATGGCATCGGATCAAGTCCGACGAAGTGTGGCACTTCTATGACGGCTCGCCGTTGCATGTCCATGTGCTCGAACCGGACGGTGCACTGACCACGCTGCGCCTGGGCAATCCATTGACGCACGGGGACGCGGCGTTCCAGGCGGTGGTGCCGGCTGGCGCGTGGTTCGCCGCAGCGTGCGCCGAACCCGACGGCCACAGCCTGGTCGGATGTACGGTAGCGCCCGGCTTTGAATTCGACGAGTTCGAGATCGCCGACCCGCAGGTCCTGTTGCAGGGCTGGCCGCAGCATGCGCAGGTCATCGAACGCCTGGCCTGAAACGCTTGCTGCAGCCCGGCATCATCGACCTGCCGATGGGCCTTGCGGTGACTCTTGCGTGTCCATGCCGGCCCTGAGACGGGCTGCCAATGCCGGTTCCCTGACCGGCACGTCCCTTGCCGCCACTACCCTGATCTCATGCCAACATTCGACCTTCTTGCCGTTGGCGGCCCGCTGCGGTCCTTTGGTTTCATTCGGATGGGCAACAAGTTTCAGGTCACACCGGGCAAGTTCGGTCTCGATGGCCTCGATGTCGTAGAAGAGTTTGTCCTTGTGCTCGGGTTCCAGGGTCCAGGAATGAGACGGTCCGAAGAACGATATGGCGAGCTGCCCCGTCGGACTCAGGATGTGGGAAGCGCGCGCCAGCATGGCACGCAACTGTTCCAGTGACATGAACGGCGTGACGCGCTGGCAGTTGATCAAGGCGATCGAACCGGGCTCGGCAGCCACCGCATCCAGGGATCCCAGGACAAATTTGATCCGGGCGTGATTCGCCAGCGGGCCGGCAGCGTCCTTTTCGGTGTCTGCTGCGGTGACGTCCCAGCCTCTGGCGGCCAGGAACTTGCTATCCCGGCCACCGCCCGAGCCCAGGTCGATGGCGCGTCGCGCCTGTCCCGCCGGCTGCGTCCTCTCGATGATCGGATAGAAGGCCTCCAGGCCCGGTGTCGCTGTCTCGATATGGGCGGTATTGCGAATGACTACACCCATGCCGCCGGGCGCCGACGATGCCGGTTGTGCCCGATCCGTGGGCTCCAACGGGTGCTGCTCCGGTGCTGCATCCGGCTTGCAGCAAGACAATATCCGGGAAAATGCGTGCATGATGCTACCTCAGTCAATAGGGGCCAGACGATGCCCACCAATGGGTAACAAATCATGCGCCAGGGTTCCCGCTGGCCCCGCCCTGCGCCTAACGCTGCACGCGGCCCTCTACCGCGCTCAACTTGAACAGGGCGATGATCTCGGTCAGCCGATCGGCCTGTTCCAGCAATGACTGCGCACCGGCCGCTGCCTCTTCGACCAGCGCCGCGTTCTGCTGCGTGACCTGGTCGATGTGTCCCACGGCCTCGTTGGTCTGGTTGATGCCGGAGCTCTGCTGGCGGCTGGCTTCGGTGATCTCGGCCACCACATCCCTGACCCTGCTGCAGCTGTCGACCACTTCGCCGATGGTGGCGCCGGCGGCGCTGACCAGCTCTTGGCCGATACGCACCTGCTCCACCGAGTCGGTGATCAGTTGCTTGATCTCCTTGGCCGCGGAAGAGGAGCGTTGCGCCAGCGATCTCACCTCCGACGCCACCACTGCAAAACCGCGTCCCTGCTCGCCGGCCCGCGCTGCCTCGACAGCGGCGTTGAGCGCCAGGATATTGGTCTGGAAGGCAATGCCATCGATGACGCCGATGATGTCGACGATCTTCTGCGACGAGGCGTTGATGGCACCCATGGTGGTGACCACGTGGTCGACCTTGGCGCCGCCGGCGCCGGCGATCTCCGAGGCGCTCTGCGACAGCTGGTTGGCCTGCAACGCGTTCTCGGCATTGTTCTTCACGCTGGCGGTGAGCTGCTCCATGGCCGCAGCCGTCTGCTCCAGCGAGCTGGCCTGGTCCTCGGTACGGGATGACAGGTCGAGGTTGCCCTGCGCGATGTCGCGCGAAGCGGCACGGATGGAGTGGCTGGTCTGGCGGATATCGAGCATCACGCCTTCGATCTTGTCGACGAAGCGATTGAACGCGCCGCTGATGCGCGCCACCTCGTCGTGGCCACTGATCTGCAGGCGGCGGGTCAGGTCGCCGTCGCCGCTGGCGATTTCCTGCAGTGCGCCCTCGACCGCCTGCAGGCGCCCCAGCGAACGGCTGATCAGGACCACCAGCAACAGCGAGGCGCATAACACCACCAGCGCCGCGATCAGGATCGATACCTTCAACATCGCGTTCAAGGGCGCCAGCGCATCGTTGCGATCGAGTGCGATGGACAACACCCAATCCGTGCCCGGTACACCCACGCAGAACAGCATGACATGCTGGCCATTGATGGTCAGGTCCTTGTGCTGGCCGGATTTTTCCAGCTGTCTCAGGTCGTCCACGGTCAGTTGCGGGTCCAGTTCCGAGACCGGCTTGAGCCTGAACCTGTCGTCGGGATGGCTGATGATCTTGCCGGCCGAATCGGCCAGGAAAGCGTAGCTGTTGGCGGTGGGATGGATACGGGTCACGTTGTTGACCACGGTGTCGAGCAACACGTCGGCGGCGGCCACGCCGATCACCTGGTCGCCGTCACGGATGGCTTCGGCAAAGGTCACCAGCAACTTGCCCGTGCTGGCACTGGTGTAGGGCGAGGTAACGATCGGCTCGCGGGCCTTGGCCGCCGTCAGGTACCACGGACGCTGGGTGGCGTCGTAGTCGGCCGCGCGCTTTCGCTCTTGCGAAAACGTCACGCGCTTGTCGGCCCTGGCCACGTAGGCCAGGTCGAATCCGCCTGCCGCCTCGGCCGCACGCACCGCCGGCAGCGGCTCGGGCTGGGCGATGGCATCCTTGAGCGAGGTCACCACCAGCCTTCGCGCGCCGACCCATTCGCCGATCGTGGCAGCCTGGCTGCGCAACAGCTGGCTGGTCTGCGAGTCCAGGTTATCGAGGGTGCGGGCCCGGGTCGAGAGGTAGTTGGCCAGTCCCACCGAGAACATGGCGACGATGGTAATACCCATGCAAATGGAAACTACCTTGGTGCGTAGCGAAGACGAAATCATGGGATGGAAAACTAACGAGAAGTGGATCGGCCAGTGGACCATGCCAGAATACCGGGCTTCCCGGTTCCACCTGTAGTCAGAAATTTCCTGATTGGCGCATTGCCAAGGTCTTCATCCCGACCGGCGATTTCTTCCCACCCGCGCGGCGGGCCTGTGCGGCCGTAACTCACCGATCCTCAGCAGAAAATTTCCCGTCGGAATCGTGCGCAAAAACAACGTCCTCGCCGCGCCCGGCGCCGCCCTGCCGGCTCCGCCACGCGGGCGATCAGCCCAGGTGCTGCTGCAACGACGCCACCAGGATATCGCAGGCCTCATCGGTGCCGATGGTAATGCGCAGGAACTGGTTGATCCGCGTACTGGTGAAGTGACGCACGATGATGCCGTCGCCACGCAGCCTGGCCGCCAGTGTGGCGGCGTCATGGCCAGGGTGGCGCACGAAGACGAAGTTGGCCGCCGACGGCAATACCTCGAAACCCAGCGCCTTGAGCGAGGCCGCCAGGCGCTCGCGGCTGGCGATGACCAGGTCGCAGGTCTTGCGGAAATACGCCTCGTCCTCGATGGCGGCCGTCGCCCCGGCAATGGCCGGCCGGTCCAGCGGATACGAGTTGAAGCTGTTCTTGACGCGCTCGAGGGCATCGATCAGGTCGGCATGCCCGATGGCGAACCCCACCCGCATGCCGGCCAGCGCCCGCGACTTCGACAGGGTCTGTACCACCAGCAGGTTGGGGTAGCGCTGCACCAGGCCGATGGCGCTGACGCCGCCGAAGTCGATATACGCTTCATCGACCACCACCACCCGCTGCGCATTGCCTTGCAGGATGCGCTCGACCTCCGCCAGCGGCACCAGGCAACCGGTGGGCGCGTTCGGATTGGGGAAGATGATGCCGCCGATGGCGTCGCCCTGGCCCAGGTAATCGTCGGCGCGGATCGTGAAATCGTCGGCCAGCGGCACGGCGCGATACTGCACCTCGTACAGGCCGGCGTAGGTCGGGTAGAAGCTGTAGGTGATATCGGGGAACAGGATCGGCCTGCCGTGCTTGAGCAGGGCGTGGAACGCATGCGCCAGCACTTCGTCGGAGCCATTGCCCACGAACACCTCGCGCGGCGTGATGCCGTCGGCGGCGTGGCGCGCGGCAATGGCCAGCTTGAGCGGCTCGGCGTCGGGATTGGGGTACAGGCGCAGGCTGTCGCCGACCTCGCCGGCGATCGCGGCCAGCGCACGCGGCGACGGTCCGTAGGGGCTCTCGTTGGTATTGAGCTTGACCAGCCTGGCCAGCTTGGGCTGCTCGCCAGGGGTGTAGGGCGTCAGCTGGCTGACGATGGGGCTCCAGAACTTGCTCATGAGGATTCGAACCGCAACGGGTCGTAGATGGCCGGGGAAAGCGCAGATGTTAGCAAATTTACGGCTCAGCCGCGCCCGACGGCGATGTGGTAAAGGCCCCAGGGACACAGGCCGAAGCGCGCCGCCACCGGTTGCGCGGCCATCTCCCCGAAGCGATCGGCGTCATACACCGCCCACAACGGCCCCAGTCCACCCAGCGGCAGCGGCTTGCCGTCGAGGTGGGTGGCGATGATGAAGCGGTAGCGCAGGGCGTCGCCCCGTGGCAGCACGATGGCGTAACCGTCGATGGCGCGCAGCAGGTAGCCGTCGGCCCGCGGATCGGCACCGGCGGCCCGCATCACATCCACCAGCAATGGCCCGCGCAGGCTATGCGGCAGGTTGTCGTATTCGAGCGTGGGCTTGATCTCGACGGTGGGCAAGGCGTCCAGCGTACCGAAATCGAAGGTGCGCGCACGATCGAATTGCACCTTCTGCTTGTGCATCATCTGGTCCAGCGCCGGATCGAACGGGCCCCGGTTGGGTGACGAGATGGCGCCGGTGACGGTCAGCAGCACCGGGCCGGCTGCGGTACGCTCGCGGGCCATGGCCGGTGCCGGCGCCAGCAGTGTGCCGCCGGCAGCGGCGCTGGCGGCGAGTTCGATGAAGTCGCGCCTGTTCATAATGTTTTCCTTCCAGAAGCTGCGCAGGGGCGAAAAGCATACCGCATCAGGACCCGCCAGGCTTGAGCGTGCCGCCGTGCCGCACGTCGATGGTACGCAACGGTACCCAGCGCTGGTCGCGCACTTCGGAGATGCTCAACAGCGGATTGCGCGGGTTGCCCTTGGCATCGAAGGCCACCACCCCGGTCAGGCCGCGAAAGCTGATGCGCCGCAGGGCCTGGACGATGCGCCGGGAGTCCAGCGAATCGGCCTGGCGTACCGCGGCCACCGCCACTTGGGCGGCATCGTAGGCAAACGGGGTAAGACCGTGCAGATGCAACCCGAACCGTTGCTGGTACTCGTGCTCGAAGCGGCGCCAGCCTGCCATCTCCGCAGCCGGTACGCCGCTCTCGATGGCGACCGTGCCATTGGCGCCGTTGCGGGCCGCGATCAGGAAGCTGGCGCCCACCACGCCGCTGGAAGCCATCAGCAGCCGCATTCCGCCACCTTCGTGGCGCAGGGTCTGGGCCAGTTGCGCGGCCTGCGCCGCATAGCCGCCGAAGAACAACGCCTCGGTGCCGCGCAGCCTGAGTCGACGCACCAGCTGCGGCAGGTTGCTGGCGTAGCTGATGCGATCGCGCATGACTATCGTGGCACCATTGGCGCGCACCTGGGAAAAGAACGAGCTGGCCACGCCGACGCCATACATGCTGCCGTTATCGATCACGGCCAGCCGGCGCAGCTTCATGTCGCGCACCACATAATGGCCGAGAAACTGCCCGGCATGCTCGTCGTGGTCGATCAGGCGAAAGAAGCTGGTGTATCCGCGCTCGCTCAATGCGGTAGCGCTGGCCGCCGGCGAGATCAGGGCCACGCCTGCGTCCGAATAGAGCTTCGCCACCGCCTCGCTGGTGTTCGAATTGGCCGTGCCGACCACCGCGACCACGCCCGCCTGCAGCATTTGCCGCGCGACCTCCATCGCGGTGGCCGGGTCGTCGCGGTCATCGTAGCGCAGCAGGCGGAATGCGACGCGCTGGCCCGACACCCGCAATTGCAGGCGATTGGCCTCGGCCAGCGCCATCTCGGCGGCGTTGGCCAGGCTCTTGCCGAGGTCTTCTGAAACCCCGCTCAGGGCGCCCGAAAAACCGATCAGCACAATCCGCGGAACAGGCTCGACATCGGCCGACACGCCTGGCGCGGGATACAGGATGACGGCCAATGACAGCAGGATTCGCCATAGGACGTCGACAGACAATAGCTTGGGCATATGCACCTCCGAAACCCGGCGCGCCGCCACTGAATCGGCTGGCGCCACCGGCGGCCCCTCACTGGCCTTTTCGGACTGTGCCGGTACGCCGGTCCGAAAACCGTGGAAGTTTGCCGTGCCCACTATGAGGTGATGCAGCGGGAGGTTACATACTGCAAATAATCGTAATCGGACGAAAACAAGCCTGCAAAGGCAGGGCCGCCACCGGACGCGGCCGGGGCGGCCCGATCTGTCAGGCTGCGGCCACGCGCTGTCTAGTCGCGCGGTGGACGACCACGCCAATAGCCGGCCAGGAGCGATCCCGACAGGTTGTGCCAGACCGAGAACAGCGCCCCTGGCAAGGCGGCCACGGGGGTGAAGTACATCTTGCCCAGCGCGGCGGCCAGGCCCGAATTCTGCATGCCCACCTCGATGGCCAGGGTGCGGCATACCGCTTCGTCGAAGCCCAGCAGGCGTCCGCCCCAGTAGCCGCCCAGCAGGCCCAGGCCGTTGTGCAGGATGACCCCGACCAGCACCACCAGCCCGACCGAGGCGATACTGGCCTGGCTGCCACCCACCACGGCGGCGATGATCAGCAGGATCGCCACCATCGACACCAGCGACAGGTAGGGCTCGATGCGACGGATCAGGCCGCCGGCGAAGATGTTGGCGATCAGGCCGACCACGATCGGCACCACCACGATCTGCACGATCGACATCAGCATGGCGTGGGCGTCGAAATGGATCGACGCGTCGACATAGAGTTCGGTCAGCCAGGGCGTGGCCAATACGCTCACCAGCGCCGACAGCGTCGAGATGGTGACCGACAGGGCCACGTCACCGCGCGAGAGGTAGATCATGACGTTGGAGGCGGTGCCCGAGGCCACGCTGCCCACCAGCACCATGCCGGCGGTCAGGTCGGGCGGCATGCGCAGGGCCTTGGCGATGATCCAGGCCGCCAGCGGCATGACCAGGTAATGCAGGATGATGCCGGCGGCCACCGGCGCCGGGCGCTTGATGATGCGCTTGAAGTCGTCCACCGTCAGCGTCACGCCCATGGTCAGCATGATCAGCGTGAGCAACTGGGTCACGTATTTGCCGATGGGCGTGAAGGTGCCGGGTGAAAAATAGGCGGCTGCGGAAAGCAGCAGCGCCCACAGGGGAAACAGGCGGGTAATGATGGCAAGCATGATTGAACGGGATGAGTGAGCGGGATGAATGGGCGTCTTCCTGGCGGCACGAAGCACACGGGACGCGGTTATCATGAAATGGCAGCGGGTGGCGCGAATACGTTGGGGCAGGCTCGGCCATGCGCCCGGTGGGGCGGCGTCCTCTCTGCTATGGCGTCTTGTGGACGCAAGGCCGGGATTCTACCCGTGCGCGGCAATTCGTGCCGGGGACGGCACGTGCCGTCGTCGCCTGCCGCAAGCGCCCCCCGTTCGCACCGGGTGGCTGCCCAGGCAGCGCATCGAAGCCGGTCCGGCAGGTCTCAAGCAGGCTTGTCGCACTTGAAGCTCAGCAGCGCCTTGGGCGGCAGCACCACCGGCAAGCCCTCGGAACGCTCGCTGCCGACCACGCGCATGCGGCGCCCGAGATTACGGCAATAGGCATCGGCCTGCTGCAGGCCCTTGATGGCCACCCCATCGTTGCCCTGCCAGGGTGAGCTGGCCGTCAGCATGTAGGTGTCGTCGTTGAGCTGGGTAACGCCGCTGGAGGTGCCACAGCCGCCCAGCAGCGCAGCGGCCATCCATAATGCCATGCCCGATCTCGTGTTCATTGCGCCTCGCCTGGTAGATGTCCGTGACGATGTTATCGGCGTGTCCGGCCGGCGTCATGCATCCCTACAACTCTTTACCTCGGCTGGCCTGGCGTCGGGGACAGGCCAGCGCCGACGAGCGCAAAAAAACGCCGCTGATGGCAGCGGCGTCCGGTCAACAGGCCGACCCGCGGGTCCGGCTCAACGGGTAACGGGCTTGTAGCGGATGCGCTTGGGCTTGGCACCTTCTTCACCGAGGCGCTTCTTCTTGTCGGCTTCGTACTCCTGGTAGTTGCCGTTGAAGAACGTGACCTGCGAATCGCCTTCGAAGGCGATGATGTGAGTGGCGATACGATCCAGGAACCAGCGATCGTGCGAGATCACCAGCACCGTGCCGGCAAATTCGAGCAGGGCATCTTCCAGCGCGCGCAGGGTTTCCACGTCGAGATCGTTGGACGGTTCATCGAGCAGCAGCACGTTGCCGCCCTGCAGCAGGGTCTTGGCCAAGTGCAGGCGGCCGCGTTCACCACCGGACAGGTTGCCGACGATCTTCTGCTGGTCCGACCCCTTGAAGTTGAACCGGCCCAGATAGGCGCGCGACGGCATCTCGAAGCGTCCCACGGTGAGCAGGTCGGCGCCGCCGGCGACATCCTCGAACACGGTCTTCTTGTTTTCGAGGTCTTCGCGCGACTGGTCCACCAGCGACACCTTGACGGTGGGTCCGAGCACCACTTCGCCGCCATCGGGCTGCTCGCGTCCGGCCAGCATGCGGAACAGGGTCGACTTGCCGGCGCCGTTGGGGCCGATGATGCCGACGATGGCGCCGGCCGGGATCTTGAAGTTCAGGTTGTCGATCAGCAGGCGGTCGCCATAGCCCTTGTTGACGTTCTTGAACTCGATCACCTCGTTACCCAGGCGCTCGGCCACCGGAATGAAGATTTCCTGGGTCTCGTTGCGCTTCTGGTATTCGTATTCGGACAATTCGTTGAAACGGGCCAGGCGCGCCTTGCTCTTGGCCTGGCGTCCCTTGGGGTTCTGCCGCACCCACTCCAGTTCCTTGGCGATGGTCTTCTGGCGCGCCGACTCGCTGGCTTCTTCCTGCTTCAGGCGGGCATCCTTCTGTTCCAGCCACGAGCTGTAGTTGCCCTTCCAGGGAATGCCGTGGCCACGGTCCAGTTCCAGGATCCATTCGGCGGCGTTATCGAGGAAATAACGATCGTGGGTAATCGCCACCACGGTGCCGGGGAAGCGTTGCAGGAACTGTTCGAGCCAATCCACCGATTCGGCGTCGAGGTGGTTGGTCGGCTCGTCCAGCAACAGCATGTCGGGCTTGGAGAGCAACAACTTGCACAGCGCCACGCGACGCTTTTCACCGCCCGAGAGCACGCCGACCTTGGCGTCCCATGGCGGCAGGCGCAGCGCGTCGGCGGCCATCTCGAGCTGCTGGTTGAGGCTGTTGCCGTCGGAGGCCGAAATGATCGCTTCCAGGCGCGCCTGCTCGGTAGCCAGGGCGTCGAAGTCGGCGTCTTCCTCGGCGTAGGCGGCATACACCGCGTCCAGCTTGGCTTGCGCTTCGAACACTTCACCCAGTGCGCTCTCGACCTCCTGGCGCACCGTCTTCTCGGGGTCGAGTTGCGGTTCCTGCGGCAGGTAGCCGATGTTCAGGTTGGGCATCGGGATCGCTTCGCCCTCGATCTCGCGGTCGATCCCGGCCATGATCTTGAGCAGGGTCGACTTGCCCGAGCCGTTCAGGCCGAGCACGCCGATCTTGGCGCCGGGGAAGAAGGACAACGAGATGTCCTTCAGGATATGTCGCTTGGGTGGCACGATCTTGCCGACCCGGTTCATGGTGAATACGTATTGAGCCATTTTTTTCCGTGCCCTTGAAAGTGAAAACGGTGACTGCCGCGCCTCAGGCCGCGTCCACGGAAGCGCCTTGCCCCCGTGCGCGCCAGAAGCGCCACAATCCTTCGGCGGAGTATACCGCGAGCGCCAGCCAGATCACGCTAAATCCGATGGCGCGGTTGCCGGCGAACGGCTCGTCGTAGATCACCACCCCGGTCAGCAACTGCAGCGTGGGCGAGATGTACTGCAGCAAACCCAGCAACGACAGCGGGATGCGGCGCGCGGCCTGGGCAAACAGCAGCAGCGGCACCGCCGTGACCGGCCCCGACAGTGCCAGCAGGACCTGGGCGCCGGTGGCAGCGTGGGCGAAGCTGTTGGTGTCGCGCCAGGTGTCGATGCCCAGCATCAGCAGCACCAGCGGCAACATCATCAGGGTTTCCAGCGACAAGCCTTCCAGCGCGCCCAGTTGGGCCGTCTTGCGCAGCAGGCCATACAGGCCGAAGGTGCCGGCGATGACCAGCGCGATCCAGGGCAGGCTGCCGTTGGCGACGGTCAGCCACAGCACCGCCCCCAGCGCCAGCAGCACCGCCAGCCATTGCAGCGCGCGCAGGCGCTCCTTGAGAATGACGAAACCCAGCAGTACGCTGATGAGTGGGCTCATGAAGTAGCCCAGGCTGGTGTCGACGATGCGGCCCTGGTTGACGGCCCATACGTACAGCGTCCAGTTGCCCGATAGCAGCAGCGCCGATGCCAGGAAGCCGATCAGTACCCTGGGCTGGCGCGCCGCCTGGCGCAACCAGCCCCACTGGCGGCGCCAGGCCAGCACCCCGGCCAGGAACACGAAAGACCAGAACAGCCGATGCACGACGATATCGAAGGAAGGGATTTCCTTGAGCAGCTTGAAGTAAAGCGGGAATAGCCCCCACAGGAAGAAGCAGGCAACGGCGTAGAGCATGGCGGTCTCGGATTGGCAGCTGTGATGACGACATGGTGCGAGCCGTTGCTGGGGTGGAACGGATTCGCATCGCATGACAGCGTGGTGTTTCCGCATTATTGCAGGATTCACCTTTTCCGGCTTGCCGCACGTCAACTCGCGGCCAGCACCACCTCGACCCGCGAGCGCATGGCGACCACCTCGCAGTCCTCCTCGGGCGCCATCCTTTCGATGACCAGTACATCGGCCGCGCCGATGGTGATGAGCGGGTGGTGCCACACCCCGCGCTTGAGCGTGACGCCCTGCCCCGGCTCGACGATGAAGGCGACCATGGCGGCTTCATCGGGTTGGGTGTCGCATCCGGCCAGTACCACCAGCATGCGGCCGGCCCCCATCGGTACGAAGCTCTGGCTGCCCAGCAGGTGGCGCTCGAAGGCCCGCAGCGGGTATGGCGCGACGTGGGTAGCGACGTCGGTGCGAAAGATCGCCACCGCGACCCGGCCGCCCTGGGCGTCGGTGTCGAGATGGGCGACGTCGTCGAAGCGGCGGGTGGTGCCGAAATTGATGTCGCGCTGCTGTGGGCCGGGCGCGATCAGGTGGCCGTATGGGGCGAACCCGGCGCGGCTCAACGGCTGCGCCACCAGCACCGTGGCCGCACCGGCTTCAGGCGCACTCATGCATCAACCTCGCCGCAAACCGGACCAGGGACCGGTCGCTGCCCGGCGGCCCGATCAGCGACAGGCCGAACGGCGCGTCATCGAGTCGCATCAGCGGCAGCGAAATCTGCGGCAAGCCCGACAGTCCGGCCAGGCACAGCATGCGCACGGCCTGGTTGCGGTAGTCCTCCAGCGCCGGCTCGGGGTCGATCAAGCGCGGGGCGATGTCCGGCACGGTGGGCAGCAGCAGCACGCCATCGGCGCCCAGCAGGCGCGCGAAGTCATCGCGAAAGCTCCAGCGTACGGCGCTGTGCTGCTGCATCTGCTGCGGCGTGACGGTGGCCGACCAGGCAAAGCGTTCGGCCACTCCGGGACCCAGCTGGAAGTCGTGCCGGCGGATATGTTCGCCATGGCTTTGCCATGCCTGGTAGCCCTGGATGAAACGGAACGCCCAGAACAACGCCTCGAACGAGACGCTGGCGGTCTTGACCGGCTGGGGCGTGCCGAGTACGCCGGCGAAGCGGTCCAGCGTGGCGCAGAAGACCGCCTGCACGCGCGGCGCCAGCAAGGCCAGCACATCGGCTGCGACCATCGCACGCGGGTTCTCCGGCAGCACCACGCTGTCCTCGCCCAGCAGCACCTCGCCCACGCGGGCAAACACGCCAGGGTCGCGTGCGAACCAGCCGCACGTATCGAACGTCGGTGACAACGGCATCACGTCGGCCAGCGATATGCGCCCATGGGTGGGCCGCAGGCCGATCAGGCCGCAGTGGCTGGCGGGGGTACGCACCGAGCCGCCGGTGTCGGTGCCCAATGCGATATCGGCCAGGTCGTTCGATACGGCCGCGGCCGAGCCCGAGCTGGAACCGCCCGGGATGCGGTCTGGCGCCGCGCCGTTGCGGGGCGTGCCGAAATGGGCATTCCTGCCGTTCATCGAAAATGCCAGCTCATCGGTATGGACCTTGCCCACGAAGCGCGCGCCGGCATCGAGCAGCGCCTGCACCGCCGGTGCCGACCGGGTCTTGATGCCGGACATGGCCAGCATGTGCGGATTGCCGCAGCCGGTGGGGTAGCCGGCGACGTCGAAGATGTCCTTCACGGCCAGGCGCAAGCCGGCCAGCGGGCCGTCGGGGCTGGATGCGACCGGGGCATCGGGATAGGGAACGAAACAGTGTGCCGCGGTGCTCATGCAGTCTCCTTGACGTCGACCGCCATGCTGGCGGTCAATTGCAATTCGTGCGCGCGCAGGCAGCGCACCGTATGGCCTGGCCCGATGTCGAGCTCGGCCGGCTGGGTGGTGCGACACTGTTCGATCGCGTACGCACAGCGCTCGGCAAAGGCGCAGCCCGGTGGCAGCCGGGACAGGTCGGGCGGGGCGCCGGCAATGGTCTGCAGCCGTTGGCCCTTCTGCATGGCGCCGTGACTGCGGCTTTGCAGCAGCGAGATGGTGTACGGGTGACGCGGTTGCGCCAGCAGTTGTGCCGCAGGCCCCTGTTCGACGATGCGCCCGGCATACATCACGGCGATGCGGTCGGCCACCTCGACGGCGGCGCCGATGTCATGCGTGACGAAGATGATCGACAGCCCCAGCTCGCGCTGCAACTCACGTAGCAACAGCAGGATCTGGATCTGCACTGTCGCATCCAGGGCGGTGGTGGGCTCATCGGCCAGCAACACCTTGGGTGAGCACGACAGGGCCAGCGCAATCATGGCGCGCTGGCGCATGCCGCCCGACATCTCGTGCGCATAGGCATCCAGGCGGCGCTCCGGGCTGGGAATGCGCACCTTCTCGAACAGCGCCAGCGCACGCCGCCGGGCATCGGCGGCCGACACCTTCTTGTGGCGACGTATGGTCTCGACGATCTGGCTGCCCACGGTATAGACCGGGTCCAGCGCCAGCAGCGGTTCCTGGAAGATCATCGCCACCCGGTCGCCACGCAGCGCCGACAACGCCTTGGGCGACATCGCCAGCACATCCTGGCCCGCCACCTCGAGCTTGCCTTCGATGCTGGTCGTGCGTGGCGGATGCAGGCGCATGATCGAGCGCAGCGTGACGCTCTTGCCCGAGCCCGATTCACCGATCAGCGCCACCACCTCCCCGGCGTGCACCACCAGGTCCACCCCGCTGACGGCGCGGATGACCTTGCCGGCAGCCTTGAAGGTGACGCGCAGGTCGCGCAGTTCGACCATGACCTCATCCATGAAGCTGCTCCCCGGCCGTCATCGCCCGATCGAAGGCGGCGCCATCGTAACCGCTGTCGGCTTCATAGCGCAGGCATGCCACGTCATGCCCGTGGCGCGCCTGAGCCAGGCGCGGCGCGCGCTGCCCGCATACCGGCTGGGCGAACTCGCAGCGGGTATGGAAACGGCAACCCGCGGGTGGATCGATCGGGTTGGGCGGATCGCCCGACAGCGGCGCATGTTCGGTACGGTGTAGCGGGTCCATGCTGGGCATGGACTGCAGCAATGCGCGGGTATAGGGGTGCAGCGGCGCGTCGAACACCTGCTCGGCGTCGCCCAGCTCGACCACCTGGCCCAGGTACATCACCAGCACGCGGTCGGAAATGAAACGCACCACGTTGAGATCGTGGCTGATGAAAAGATAGGTCAGGCCGAACTCCTGCTTCAGGTCCAGCAACAGGTTGAGCACCTGGGCCTCGACCGATTTGTCCAGCGCCGAGACCGCCTCGTCCAGGATCACCAGGCGCGGCTCCAGTGCCAGGGCACGGGCGATATTGACGCGCTGGCGCTGGCCGCCCGACAGCTCGTGCGGATAACGGCCGGCAAAGCGGTCCGGTTGCAGGCCCACGCGCGCCAGCAGGTCGCGCGCGCGCATGATGGCGTCGCGCGCATTGAGGCCGTGCACGATCGGCGCGAAGGCGATCGAATCCTCGATTGTCATGCGTGGATTGAGCGACGAATAGCTGTCCTGGAACACCATCTGCGTCTGGCGCCGGAACTGGCGCAGCGGCATCGATCGCGACCCCACCGTGCGGCCATCGAACACCAGCTCGCCGCTGTCTTGCTCGATCAGTTGCATCAGCACCCGGGCGGTGGTCGACTTGCCGCAGCCGGATTCGCCGACCACGCCCAGTGTCTCGCCTTTCATGATGTCGAAGCTGACGCCGTCGACGGCGCGCACCGCCTTCGTCGGAACGCCGGCAAAAGGCAGGCCGCGCCCCTTGAGCGGAAAATGCTTCAGCAGGTCGCGTACTCCCAGCAGCGGCTGGCGCGGCCCGCCCACGTCCTGCGCATGATGGATCGGTTCGATGTGATGGATCTGGCTCATTGCTTGACCTCCATGGCCGACCGCAGGCCGTCGGATAGCATGTTGAATGAAATCGAAGTGACGAAGATGAAGGCGCCCGGCAATGCCGCGATCCAGGGCTGGGTATAGATGGCAGTGCGCAGGGTGTTGAGCATCAGGCCCCATTCCGGCTCGGGCGGCTTGACGCCCAGCCCCAGGAACGACAGGCCGGAGGCCAGGATCATCGATACCGAGATGAGGCTGGTGGCATAGACGAAGATCGGGCCCAGGACATTGCCCAGCACATGGGCGCGCACGATGGTGAAGGCGCCGGCACCGGAGGCGCGGGCGGCGTCGACATAGTCGCTGCGCCTGACCTGGGTGGTGACACTCTCGGCGATACGCGCGATCTGCGGCACGAACACGATGGTCAGCGATGTCAGGGCATTGAAGATGCCGGCCCCCAGCGCACCCGACAACGCAATGGCCAGCAGCACCGAAGGGAAGGCGTACAGGATGTCGATACTGCGCATGACCGCGGTATTGACCAGGCCGCCGGCATAGCCGGCCAGGATCCCCAGCGCGCTGCCGATGACGAAGGCCAGCAGCACCGGCGTGATGCCCATGAACAGCGACAGCCGCGCGCCCAGGATCAGGCGCGAGAGCAGGTCGCGCCCCAGTTCGTCGGTGCCCAGCAGGTGGCCGGCGCTGCCGATGGGCTTGAGGCGGGCGAACATCGAGGTGGCAAACGGGTCTGCCGGCATCAGCCACGGCGCGGCGATGGCCATCGCGACGAGCGCCAGCAATACCGCGCCGGCGATCAGGGCCGACGGATTGCGCGCCAGGCGCGCACCGACATTGGCCCAGTGGCCGCGCGAACGGCGGTAGGGAACCACGATGGGGTCGACAGTGGAGGCGATGGTCATGTCAGGCTCGCTCGATGCGGGGGTCGAAGATGGTCTGCAGGATGTCGACCAGCAGGTTGAGCGCCACGAAGAACAGCGCCAGCACCAGGATGGTCCCCTGCAGCAGGGGCAGGTCGCGCTGGAAGATCGCCTGGTTCAGCAGGAAGCCGGTGCCGGGCCAGGAAAACACGGTCTCGATCAGGATCGAGCCACCCAGCAGGTAACCCAGTTGCAGGCCCATCACCGCCAGCGCGGTGGGGGCAGCGTTCTTGACCACATGGCGAAACACGCCGAACTCCGACAGGCCACGCGCCTTCAGGCCCACCACGAACTCCTGCGACAGGATGTCGGCTACCAACGCGCGCACGGTGCGGGCGATGATGCCCATCGGGATGAAGGACATGGTCACGGCCGGCATGACCAGGTACTTGACGTGCTCCAGGTCCCACACCCAGGCTCCCGAGCCGTCGGGGCCGGCACCGGTGGCCGGCAACCACATCAGGCGCGACGAGAAGATGATCACCAGCACCATGCCCAGCCAGTAATGCGGCACCGACACGCCGATCACCGAAATGAAGGAGGCAGCGCGATCGACCCAGGAGTTGCGAAAATACCCGGCCACGAAACCGAACAGGCTACCCAACAGGAAACCGATGGCGGTGGCCATCGCGGCCAGCATGAAGGTATTGCCCACGGCCTTGAACACTTCGGCCGCCACTGGCCTGCCGGTGGCGATCGAACTGCCGAGGTCGCCCTGCAGGGCGCGCCAGACCCAACTGAAGAACTGTTCGGGATAGCTACGGTTGAAACCGTACAGTTCCATCAGCTGCTTTTGCAGGTCGACCGAGGCGTCCGGCGGCAGGATCGCCACCAACGGATCGCCGGGCGCGATGTGGACCAGCATGAAACACAGGAAGGCCACCCCCAGCATGATGGGCAGGGCGTACAGGGTGCGACGGATCAGGTAGGAGATCATGGGCTTGGCGTTGGGCTGGACAGGGGGTCGCGCCGAGCGGCGTCGGCGCGACCGGGACGACATCAATCCATGGTCATGGTGGCGATGTCGATGAACCAGCTCTGCGGCTGCACTACACCCTTGACCTTGGCCGAGATGGCACGCGGACCGGTGTCGTGGGCGACCCAGACGAACGGTGCATCATCGACGATCCTGGCGTGCAACTGCGCCAGAAGCGCGTCGCGTTGCTTGGGATCGAAGGTGGTGCGCGCCTTGCCGATGAGGGCATCGACGTCGGCATTGCTGTAGAAGCCCCAATTGTTGGAGGTGGGCGGCGCGGCCTTGGTATCGACGAAGCGCACCATGGCAAAGAACGGGTCCATGGCCGCGAAGCTGATGTTGACCGCATTGGCACCGTGCGCGCTCGGGTCCTTGGCGCCGATGCGCCAGTTGGTATAGAGCGTGTTCCATTCGATCACGTCGAACTGGACGTCGAAGAAGCATTCCTTGAGGTTCTGCTGCATGAACTCGTTCATCGGCAGCGGCTGCATCTGGCCCGAGCCGGAGGCCGAGATCTGTACCTTGACCGTCAGCGGCTTGGCGGCCGAATAGCCGGCCTCGGTCATCAGCTTCCTGGCTGCGGCCGGGTCGTACTTGATCTGGAAGGTCGGGTTGCCGCGCCATGGGTGGCCCGGCTCCACGGTGCCGGTGGCTTCACCCATGAGCCCGCCCAGCAATTGCTTCATGGCGGGGCGGTTGATGCACAGGTTGGCGGCGTAGCGCACCTTCTTGTCGAGCCAGGGCGAGCCGGGTGCGAACGACAACTGCCAGGGCCATACGTGCGGCTGCGGATTGGAGTAGATCTTGAAGCCGCGCCCCTTGATGGCGTCCAGCGCATCCGGCGCGGGGGCCTCGATCCAGTCGACCTGGCCCGACATCAGCGCTGCCGTGCGCGAATTGGCTTCGGGTAGCGGCAGCATCACCACTCGGTCGATCCTGGGACGGCGATGCGCATCCCAGTAGCCGTCGTTCTTGACCACTTCCAGTCGCTCGCGCGGCACGAACTTGCTCATCTTGAATGGGCCGGTGCCGGAGGCATCGGCGGCAAAGGCGATCCAGGCCTGCTTGGCGCGCTCAGCGCGATCGGTCACCGAAGCCGGCACGGCGGCCAGCTTCTTGTCCCACTGGGCAGGCGAGGCCATGAACAGGTTGGTGAGGTTGATCGGCAGGAACGAGTCAGGCTCGGAGGTGCTCAGTTCCACGGTCAGGTCGTCGATCTTGCGCGCCGAGCGCAGGGTCGGCATGCGCGAGGCGGTCACACCCACCTGGCTGGGGTCGAACTGGGCGGCGGTCTTGTCGAGCACCTTGCCGACGTTCCACACCACCGCGTCGGCGTTGAAGGCCGATCCATCATGGAACTTGACGCCCGGACGCAGCTTGAAGATCCACTTGGTCGGGTCCTTGGCATCGACTGCCCACGACAGGGCCAGATCGGGAATCAGGTCGCTGGCGCGATCGGCCTTGGACAAGTCCCATTGGGTCAGGCCGTCATACATCGGAATGCCGGTGAAGCGGTTGCCCTCGAAACCCTGGTCGGGCTGGCCCAGCGTGCGGGGAATGTCGCCGGCGGTCATGCCGATGCGCAATACTTTCTCGGCCTGGGCCGGGACTGCGGCGAGCGCGCCTAGGGCCAGGCTACAGGCCATTGTCAGGGC
Source organism: Herbaspirillum sp. YR522 (assembly GCF_000282575.1). Lineage (GTDB taxonomy): Bacteria > Pseudomonadota > Gammaproteobacteria > Burkholderiales > Burkholderiaceae_D > Herbaspirillum. The sequence goes on from NZ_AKJA01000156.1 coordinate 39,268, forward strand.
TGCGATTGTTGGAGATTTCATATCAGTGCTTTCCTGGTTGGGATGACGGTGGAAACGACGACAGATGAAACGAACGGCGAAAAACGCATGTCAGGGTGGATCGAAACCGGTGTCGGCACGCGCGGCCGCGTTGAGCAGATGCTGCTGCATGCTGGTACGGGCGCCATCGATGTCGCCCGCCGAGATCGCCGCGGCGATGGCGCGATGCTCCACGGCAGGTGGCCGGATACGCTGCGGGTCGGCAAACGGCACTTGCAGGCTATGGCTGATGGGGCTTTCGAACTGGCGCACCACCTGCAACAGGCCGGGGTTGCCGGACAATTCGGCGACCAGTTGATGGAATTCGAAATCGGCGTGGGCTGCGCTGACCAGGTCGAGGTTGTCGAGGGCATCCTCGAAGCGTGCCTGCAGTCCCCACAGGCGAGGCGTGGCCAGGGCCGTGATATGGCGCGCCGCCAGCGCGGCGGCAGCCGGCTCGAGCACATAGCGCAGCTGGTAGATGGCGGCCAGGGGCAAGGCATTGCCGTGGGCGTCGGTCTGGCTCGCCGACGGCGGCCGCACCAGGCGCCCAGGCTGGCGCTCGGCCACCAGCGTCCCCTTGCCCGGCACGGAACGGATGAAGCCCAAAGCTTCGAGCATCGACAGTGCCTCGCGCAGGGATGCGCGGCTGATGCCCATCGACTCGGACAGCTCGCGCTGGCTGGGCAGCATCTCGCCCGGCGTGTAGGTGCCGCACAGGATCTGGCGCTGTAGCGTCTGTGCAGCGATGTTGGGCATGCTCATGCGTCGATCCCCGTTATTGGCCTGACTGGTCAGACCGCCGATGGGAGTTCAGCAATTAGCGTGCCACGGACAATCGTTCCATCCAGTGAAATGCGGCGCGGATGCGGGGGGGCGATGACGGGAAGAAAGAGACGGCACCGACGCCGGTCAGCGCCAAGAAAGTGCGGCGTGCGCCAAGTGGGCGCACGCCGCCGGAACCAGCAGCAACAGGATGGGCGAGCCGGGTGCCGCCCGACGAGGTATCGACCTAGCCGGCCGTGGGCGGCATGGCCGGCGCATGCTTGGCCACCAGGTGATACAGCACGAAAGCGGCCACGCCGCAGACCGCCATCACGGTCACCAGCGGCAGCGCCGTGCCGTCATGCCAGAAGCTCATGACCACACCCGACATCACCCCCATGCCGAACTGCAGCGTGCCCATCAGGGCGGCGGCGGTACCGGCCTGGCGCCCCTGGTGCTTGAGGGCGATGGCGGTGGCGTTGGGGCCGGTGAAACCGTAGGCGGTCAGGAAGCCGAAGAAACCCACCAGCAGCAGCGGCAGGCTTTCGAAGCCGGCCGCCACGGCCAGCGCCACCACCAGCGACAGGCCGGCCGGCAGCCACAGGATCTTGCCCAGCACGCGCTCGGCCGAGCGCTTGACCACCAGGCGCGCATTGATCTGCGAGGCGGCGATGAGGCCGATGGCATTGGACGCGAAGACAAACCCGAAATACTGCGGCTTGATGCCGTGCAGCTCGATGATCACGAACGGGCCGCCCGAGATATAGGCGAACATGCCGGCCTGCACCAGCCCGCCGCACAGCACATAGGACATGAACTGGCGATGCCGCAGCAGGCCCCAGTACTGGCGCAGGGTGCGCCCCAGGTGCAGGCGCTCGGCCTGGGTCACGTCGACGGTCTCGGTGAGGTACTTGCGCGTGCCCACCAGGCACAACAGGGCGAAGATGGTCAGCACCACGAAGATGCCGCGCCAGCTGGCCACCACCAGCATGATGCCGCCGATGAAGGGGGCCAGGATCGGGGCCAGGCCGAACACCAGCATCAGCATCGAGAACGCCTTGGCCGAGCCCTCGGCCCCCATGCGGTCGCGCACCATCGCGCGCGGGATCACCATGCCGGCGCTGCCGCCCAGGCCCTGGAAGAACCGCAGCACGATCAGGGTCTCGATGTTCTGGGCAAACACGCACAGCAACGAGCAGGCGAAATACAGGGTAATGCCGAAGAACAGCGGCGGCTTGCGCCCGAACCGGTCCGACAGCGGGCCATAGAACATCTGGCCCAGCGCCAGGCCGACCAGGAAGGTGGCCAGCGTCAGCTGGACCAGGTTGGTGCCCACGCCCAGGTCTTGCGCGATGGCCGTGAAACTGGGCAGGTACATGTCGATGGCCAGCGCGCCCATGGCGGTCAAGCCGGCCAGCACCGCCAGCCATGGAGGAAATTTGCCCGTTGCGAGCTTGTTGTCTGTTTGCATGAGGAAAACCGTAGACGGCTCACCATGGTCGGCATGCTGGCAGCGCGCCGATGGGAAGCCGCAGTGAAGGGTAGGCCGGCATTATAGACCGAGCAGGCTTTTCGTTCCGGTTGCCGCCCGGCACCGGACTTGCACCGTCGGCCACTTCGGTGATGCACTGCGATCCAAAAGCTGGCACACTCACCAACAGTTCCCAGGCGTCAGGAGCATGCACGCCGGGAAGCGGAAATAGCTCTGGCCGCTGGCGCATCTGCAGCATTGGCGCGCCGGCGCAGGTACAGCTCGGAAGAAGCCACGATAAAAAGCATATTGCCGCAGGGGAAGATTGCATGACTTCGCCAACCGCGAGAAAGACACCCATTGCCGCCGAGCATGTCGCCACGGCACGGCGATGCGATGGCCGGCGGCGCCGCCTGCTGGCATTGGGCCTGGCCGCGGCCGGCACCGCCTGGTTGTCTGGATGCGAGCGCGGCCAGCCGGATGAAACGGCCGCCGGCACCACGCCGGGCACTGGCGCGACGGTCTTGACTGCGCTCATCTGGGCCCCGGACTGGGCCGAAGAGATGCAGCGGGTGGCCGATGCCTTTTCGCGCGAGCACCCGCAGATCCAGGTAGCGCTGCAGTTCATGATCGGCAATTCGGTCGAGGAAAACCTCAAGCCCAAGGCCGCCACCAACAGCCTGCCCGACATCGTCTCGGTCAATCCCAATCCGTATGGCGCCACCCTGGCCGACCAGGGATTGCTGTCCGACATGGGGCAATGTGCCGCCTGGGGCAACCTGCCCGAAGCCCTGCAGGCGGACTGGATCTCACCCGATCATCGTCATTTCGGCATCCCGACCGGGATCGCCACCACCTTGATCTACTACAACATCGACCTGTTCGAACGGGCCGGCATCGGCGCCCTGCCAACCGACTTCGATGCCTTCATCGCCACCGGCCTGGCACTCAAGCAAGCGGGCCTGACGCCGCTGGCGCTGTCGGGCGGGTTTCCCAACATGCTGGCCAACGGCCCCTTCAGCCACGGCTTTGCCAACAACATCGTGGCCGGCATCCCGGACTGGCGCGCGCGTATTGCCAACGGCACCTTGCCCCTCGACAGCCCGGCCGGCGCCGGCATCTTCGCCCGGCTACGACAACTGGTCGACCACGACCTGCTGCAGCCGGACTTCATGCAGGCCGGCTACGACGATACCCTGCGCCTGTTCGCCGATGGCCGCGCGGCCATGACCTTCCAGGGCAGCTGGGCCGCCGGTAGCCTGATGCGCGCCCGCAACCAGCGGGTGGGCGTGTTCGCGCCGCCCTGGAACGACCGCGGACAGGCACCGGTGCCGGTGATCGGCAGCGAGACCGGTTTTGCGATCGCCCAGCGCGGCAGCGAGCAGTCGCGCCAGGCCGCACGGCAGTTCATCGATTACCTGTACGGCCGGGGCATGCCGATCTGGCAGAGCAAGCGGCAGAACATCCCGCCGCTGCGCAAGCTGGGCGAGGAGGTGGCCGGCGACCGCGCCTTGTTTGCGCTGGTGGAACGGTTAGCGCAACAGGGAACGGGGCCCGGGCTTTACTACTCCTATCTGCCGACCAATACCATCGAGCGCTTGCATGGGCTGCTGCAGGCAGTGCTGTTCGGCAAGATGGCGCCGGCCGATGCAGCACACCTGTTGCATGATTCGATCAGCGAACAGGCACGATCCGACAACAAATAGAACCCGCTGCACCAAGGGTTCCAATCAAGGGGCGGCATGCGCAAGAGGCTGGACTTTCTATCGATGGATTTCCTGCGGCGAATCGAGATCAGATATCGCCTGATCAACTCTTTCATCCTGTTGTCGCTGCTGCCGTTGCTGATCTCGGGACTGATCGCCTATCGCGAAACCAGCCGCGCCACCCAGGAAAAACTCCAGGTCTATTCGGTACAGGTGGTGCAGCAGGTATCGCAGAACCTGCTGCTGCGCATGGAGCGGATCGAGGAAGACAGCGAGGAACTGGTGCTGTCCGAACGCATGCAATCGCTGCTCACCGACTACTACGGCGCGGACCGGGTGGCCAGCGCGGCGGCCCGCAGCGGCATGGCCAGGATGCTGCTCGACAGCTATGGAGCCATGCCCCATGTGAGCCAGAAATATGTGCTCGACCGCACCCGCCAGGTAATCGATCCGCAGATCTTCCCGCCGCTGGCCAGCAGCATTTCGCGCCTGGCCGAGGAGACCCCGGACCTGGGCGGACGGCCCCGGTGGACGCTGTACAACGCCGGCCACGGCCAGAAGAGCCTGGCCATGCTGCGCGAGATCCGGCTCACCGGCAACAATCGCAGCGCCGGGCTGCTGCTGGTGGGGGTGCAGCCCAGTCATTTCTTCCATGTCTTCGAAGGCATCGACCTGGGCTACGATTCGAACATGTTCATCGTCGACGCCGATGATGGCCAGATCGTGGTCCAGAGCCACAAGGGCAGCAGCGCCGCCGCCGACCCGGCGTTGATGCAGGGCATCACCGCCAGCCTGGCGCAGAAGCGCGACTCCGACTTCATCGCCTATACCGCACGCGACAAGCAACTCTATTACGCGGCCGTGGCCCGGGTGCCGCATACCTCGTGGCTGGTGGTCAATGCCACGCCAGGCGACAAGCTCAACGCCGACACCCGCTCGGTGCGCAACAAGATCCTGGGCATCGGCCTGCTGTGCTTCTTGGTGTCGCTATTGCTGTCCTACCTGATTTCACGCAGCATCTCGCAGCCGCTCAAGCGCCTCATCGCCGTCATGCGGGAGACCGAAGCGGGTAACTCGCAGATGCGCGCCGAACAGGTCGGCACCGACGAGATCGCCGTGCTCTCGCGCAAGTTCAACCAGATGGCCAGCAAGGTCCACCAGAACAAGGAACAGCTGGAAGACCAGGTGGCCGTGCGCACGCGCGAACTGGAACGGGCCAACCGCAAGCTGGAGGCGCTGTCGGCCACCGATGGCTTGACCGGCGTGGCCAACCGGCGCCGCTTCGACGAAGCCCTGGGCAACGAGTTGCGGCGCTCGGCGCGCTCGGCCAAGCCGCTGGCGCTGCTGATGCTGGACGTGGATTATTTCAAGAAATACAACGACCGCTACGGCCACCAGGCCGGCGACGAATGCCTGCGCGTGATTGCGCGGGTACTGCAGGGCAGTTCGCGTCGCGCCACCGACCTGGTGGCGCGCTACGGCGGCGAAGAGTTCGTCATCATCGTCGCCGAGAGCGAAGCCGGCAGCGCCATCCAGCTGGGCGAGAACATCTGCGACGCCATCTTCTCGCTCAAGATCCCCCATGCCGACTCGCCCTTCGGCTATATCACGGCCAGCATCGGCGTGGCCGCCGTGCAGCCGGACGACCATACGCTGGCCGAGCGCGTCTTGCGCATCGCCGACCAGGCGCTGTACCACGCGAAATACCAGGGGCGTAACCGGGTGGTGCTGGGCAGCGACTACAACGGCTTCTAGCCAGGCCGCCAGGCAGGCCTTGTCGCTTGCCTGAACCAAAGATGAGGGGCTGCATCATAACGGCATGCCACCGACGACAAGGACCGCCAAGATGCCACCGCGCCAGCAGAGAACACATTGGAGCATTGATGATATCGATTTCAGCCGCATCGACCTCGAGCGCGTGCGGGCCGACGAGAACCTGTTCTACATGGTGGCCTGCGCATCGTTCATCGAGAGCGGCTCGGACCTGTACACCACCAACTTGATCGAGTACTACCGTGGCGACGCCGAGGTAGAGCACTGGCTGCGCACCCGTTGGGAACAGGAAGAGTTGCAGCACGGCCGCGCCCTGCGCGCCTATGTCCAGCATGTCTGGCCCGAATTCGACTGGGAGCGTGCCTTCAATGGCTTCCTGGCGGAGTACTCCGGTTATTGCAAGGTCGAGCTGCTGGAACCGACGCGGGCCCAGGAGCTGGCTGCGCGCTGCGTGGTCGAGACCGGGACCGCCACCTACTATCGGGCCATCGAACGTGCCACCGACGAACCGGTGCTCAAGCAGCTGGCCGGGTTGATCGCCAGCGACGAGGTCAACCACTACAAGCATTTCTACCAATACTTCCGTCGCTATCGCAGCCAGGAAGGCATCGGCCGCACCAGGGTGCTCGGCACCCTGGGCCGTCGTACGCTGGAGCTCAAGAGCGAAGATGCCGACTGCGCCATTCGGCATGTCATGAACGTGCATGCGCCGGCCCAGGCCGGCGACCCGGCGCGGGTGCGCGAGGTCGCCTCGCACTTGAGCCGCACCGTGCGCAGCCACCTGCGCCCGGAGACCACCATCAAGATGATCATGCGTCCGCTGGAGCTGCCCAGGCTGCTGCAAGGCATGATCGAATTTCCCATCCGGCAACTGATGCACCGGGTGTTCCTGCGCTGAAAATGCTGACATGATGCTGACGATATCGCCTCATCGTCGGCATTGTTGTCGCCTGGCATTGTCGACATTTTTCGATGCCCCGCCCCGGCCCTCGCAAATCCGGCGCAAGCCCCGGCCAGTGCGACTTTGCGACGCGCCCCAAGAACGGGCGCAAGACATCCCCAGACTGGTGAGCCGGACTTTCGCCGGCATGTCATGTCGACAAAAAAGCCCTCGTTTGGTGCGCAAAAACAGGCTCATTGACAACATGTCCAGATCCCCATGTCCATGGCGCGCCCCGCTTTGATGCATGCGCGCACCAGGGCTCTGCCATTGGCACGCATTCTGCTATGAACGGTTGGCAGTCAAAAAAAATGTGTCCAAACTTTTCACGAGGGAGCATCCATGTCACGTCGTAACGTACTGAAAGCAACTGCACTCGGCGCCTTTGCGCTCGCCGCTTCTTCCTGGTTGCCTTCGGCCTTCGCGGCCGACACCATCAAGGTCGGCATCCTGCACTCCCTCTCTGGCACGATGGCCATCTCCGAGACTTCGCTCAAGGACGTGGCATTGATGACGATCGAAGAAATCAACGCCGCCGGTGGCGTCAACGGCAAGAAACTGGAACCGGTAATCGTCGACCCGGCATCCAACTGGCCGCTGTTTGCCGAAAAGGCACGCCAGCTGATCTCGCAGGACAAGGTCTCGGTGGTGTTCGGTTGCTGGACCTCGGTGTCGCGCAAGTCGGTGTTGCCGGTCTTCAAGGAATTGAACAGCCTGTTGTTCTACCCGGTGCAGTACGAAGGTGAAGAACTGGAAAAGAATGTGTTCTACACCGGCGCCGCGCCCAACCAGCAAGCCATTCCCGCCACCGAATACCTGATGTCGAAGGAAGGCGGCGGTGCCAAGCGCTTCGTGCTGCTGGGTACCGACTACGTATACCCGCGCACCACCAACAAGATCCTGCGCGCGTTCTTGCATAGCAAGGGCGTGAAGGATTCGGACATCGACGAGGTCTACACCCCGTTCGGTCACTCCGACTACCAGACCATCGTGGCCAACATCAAGAAGTTCTCGGCCGGTGGCAAGACTGCCGTGATCTCGACCATCAACGGCGACTCCAACGTTCCGTTCTACAAGGAGCTGGGCAATGCCGGCCTGAAGGCGACCGACGTGCCGGTGGTGGCGTTCTCGGTCGGTGAAGAGGAATTGCGCGGCGTCGACACCAAGCCGCTGGTGGGTCACCTGGCGGCCTGGAACTACTTCGAATCGGTGAAGAACCCGGTCAACACCGCCTTCATCAAGAAGTGGAAGGCCTACGCCAAGGCCAAGAACCTGCCTAACGCCGACACCGTCGTCACCAACGACCCGATGGAAGCCACCTACGTGGGCATCTACATGTGGAAGCAGGCCGTGGAAAAGGCCAAGACCACCGACACCGACAAGGTGATCGCGGCCATGGGCGGCCAGAAGTTCAAGGCACCGTCCGGCTATGAACTGGAAATGGACAAGACCAACCATCACCTGCACAAACCCGTGATGATCGGCGAGATCAAGGCCGACGGTCAGTTCAACGTGGTCAACAAGACCAAGACCACCATCCGCGCGCAACCGTGGAGCCCGTACATCCCGGGTAACGAAGGCAAGCAGAAGATGTAAATGGCGTGCGCCCGGGCGCGTCTTCGATACACGGCACCCGCATATCGAAGACGCGCCCGGCGCCGACCCAGGCCTGCATCGCATGCGGGTAGCAAGCCCCACCACGACAAGAAAGCCGCATCCCGACCGCCCCGTGTTCCGGCGCCAGCACCGTGCCCGGTCCATGCGCGTCGCTGCGCAACGACCATGAAACCAATCATCCCGTTCTTGCGCGTCCTGCTGGCGACGTGGCTCTGCGCGCATGCGCTTGCCGCCACCGCCGCCATCGATCCCGCGCTGTTGAAGCCCCTGGGGGGAGACGACCCCGACGCCCGCATCGATGCGGTCAACCAGATCGCAGCGCTGGCCAATGGCGATGCCGTCAAGGTCCTCAAGGCGCTCAACAGCGATGCGCTGTACGCCACCCCGGACGGCAAGGTGCTCATCGTCGACGACGCCGGCAACGCCTTCGATCCCGCCACCGACAAGACCGGTCCGGCGCCGGACGACGCCGAAGGCATCACCATCAACAACCGGCTGCGCGGCGCGGTCGACGGCGCGCTGTCGGGCCTGAAGCTGCTCTCCGAGAACCGCGACCAACGGCTCGCGGCGGCCACCGACCTGCTCAAGAGCGCCGATCCGGCACAACTGCCGCTGATCCAGAAAGCGCTGGCCAGGGAAAGCGATGCCCAGGTCAAGGACATCCTGCAACAGGTACAGGCCACGGCCAACCTGCACGCCGCCGATCCGGCCACCCGCCGTGCCGCCGTCAAGACCCTGGCCGAGACCACCAATGCAGCCCTCAAGCCGGCGCTGGAGCAACTGCTGTCCAGGAATGCCGACGGCACCTATGCCGAACCCGACGAGGGCGTGCGCATCGAGGCGGTGCGCACCCTGGCCGCGCTCGAGCGGCACCTGTCCATCGTCGACTTTGCCGGCAAGCTGTTCTACGGCGTCTCGCTGGGCAGCGTGCTGTTGCTGGCGGCGCTGGGCCTGGCCATCACCTTCGGCCTGATGGGCATCATCAACATGGCGCATGGCGAGCTGCTGATGATCGGCGCCTATACCACCTACGTCTGCCAGCTGGTGTTTCGCAAGTTCTTCCCTGGCGCCATCGATGCATACCTGGTGGTGGCGCTGCCCGCCGCCTTCATCGTCGCCGCGGCCGTGGGTATCGCGCTGGAGCGACTGGTGATCCGCTGGCTCTATGGCCGGCCGCTGGAAACCCTGCTCTGCACCTGGGGCATCAGCCTGATGCTGATGCAAGGCGTGCGTTCGATCTTCGGCGCCCAGAACGTCGAGGTGGCCAATCCGAGCTGGATGTCGGGCGGGGTCACGGTACTGGGATCGCTGGTGCTGTCGTACAACCGCATCGTGATCGTGTTCTTCGCGCTGTTGGTGGTGCTGGCGGTATGGCTGATCCTCAACAAGACGCGCCTGGGCCTGTTCGTGCGGGCGGTCACCCAGAACCGTCGCATGGCGTCCTGCGTGGGCGTATCGACCGGTCGCATCGACATGATGACCTTCGGCCTGGGTTGCGGCATCGCCGGCCTGGGCGGAGTGGCGCTGTCGCAGCTGGGCAACGTCGGGCCCGACCTCGGCCAGGGCTATATCGTCGACTCGTTCATGGTGGTGGTATTGGGTGGCGTGGGCCAGCTGGCCGGTACCGTGATCGCCGCCTTCGGACTGGGCGAGGTCAATAAATTCCTGGAACCGGTGGCCGGCGCGGTGCTGGCCAAGATCGCCATCCTGGTGTTCATCATCGTCTTCATCCAGAAGCGTCCGCAAGGCCTCTTCGCACTCAAGGGCAGGAGCGTCGAATGATTATCCGACCTTCATTGTTTTCGCGGCCGGCCTGGACCGGCATCGTGGCATGCACCGTGGTGCTGGCGCTGCTGCCGATGTGCAACCTGCTGTTGCCGGCCGACAGCGCACTGCACGTGTCGAGCTACACCATCGCGCTGACCGGCAAGTTCATGTGCTACGCCATGGCCGCACTGGCGCTGGACCTGGTATGGGGCTACACCGGCATCCTGTCGCTGGGGCACGGGGTGTTCTTTGCGCTGGGCGGCTATGCGCACGGCATGTACCTGATGCGCGCCATCGGCCGCGACGGTGTCTACCAGAGCAACCTGCCGGACTTCATGGTGTTCCTGAACTGGAAGGCCTATCCGTGGTACTGGTGGATGACCGAGCACTTCTGGTTCGCCATGCTGCTGGTGGTGCTGGTGCCGGGCCTGCTGGCGTTCGTGTTCGGCTATTTCGCGTTCCGCTCGCGCATCAAGGGCGTGTATTTCTCGATCATCACGCAGGCCATGACGTTTGCCTTCATGTTGCTGTTCTTCCGCAACGACACCGGCTTCGGCGGCAACAACGGCTTTACCGATTTCAAGCGCATCCTCGGCTATACCATCACCGCGCCCGGCACCAAGGCCGCGCTGTACCTGGTCACGCTGGTGCTGCTGCTGGGCGCGCTGCTGCTGTGCCGCCTGGTCGTCACGTCCAAGCTCGGCCGCGTGCTGCAGGGCGTGCGCGATTCGGAATCGCGCCTGATGTTCATCGGCTACAACCCGCTGTGGTTCAAGCTCTTCGTGTGGACCTTGTCGGCTGTCATCTGCGGTATCGCCGGTGCCCTGTACGTGCCGCAGGTGGGCATCATCAACCCGTCCGAGATGTCGCCGGCCAACTCGATCGAGATGGTGATCTGGGCCGCAGTGGGCGGGCGCGGCTCGCTGCTGGGTCCGATCATCGGTGCCTTCACCGTCAATGGACTCAAGAGCTGGTTTACGGCCGCCTTCCCCGATCTGTGGCTGTACGCACTGGGCCTGATCTTCATCCTGGTCACGCTGTTCATGCCGCAGGGGATCGTGGGCCTGATCCAGAAACTGAAGAAGCCGCACGCGGCACCGACATCCAAGGAGACCGCATGAGCGAACTGGTTCCCAACCGGCTCTCGACCGGCAGCGGCGGGCAGGATAGCCCGCACGCCGACCATGGCACCTCCTACGAGCGCATCAAGCCCGAAGGCGTCGATACCACCCACGGCGCCATCCTGTACCTGGAAAACATCACCGTGTCGTTCGATGGCTTCAAGGCCATCAACAATCTCAACCTCGACATCTCGGTGGGCGAGCTGCGCTGCATCATCGGCCCCAATGGCGCCGGCAAGACCACCATGATGGATGTGATCACGGGCAAGACCCGACCCAGCGCCGGCACGGCCTTCTTCGGCCAGACCATCGACCTCACCCGCATGACCGAATACGAGATCGCGCACATGGGCATCGGCCGCAAGTTCCAGCGACCGACCGTGTTCGAGCAGCACTCGGTGTTCGAGAACCTGGAACTGGCGATGAAGATGGACAAGCGCGTCAAGACCACGCTGTTCGCCCGGCTCGATTCGCACCAGGTCGGCAAGATCGAGGAGATCCTCAGGCTGATCCGCCTGCACGGCCAGGAAAACCGCGTCGCCGGCCTGCTCTCGCACGGCCAGAAGCAATGGCTGGAAATCGGCATGCTGCTGATGCAGGAGCCGCAATTGCTGCTGCTCGACGAACCGGTGGCCGGCATGTCCGACGCCGAGACCGAGCGCACCGCCGAATTGCTCAACGAACTGCGCGGCAAGCATTCGATCATGGTGGTGGAACATGACATGGGCTTCGTCGAGGAAATCGCGCAGGGCGGCAAGGTCACCGTGCTGCACGAGGGGTCGGTGCTGGCCGAGGGCAACATGCAGCAGGTGCAATCCAACGAGCGCGTGATCGAAGTCTATCTGGGACGTTAAGGCGGATAACAATATGCTGCAAGTCAATCAACTGAACCAGTACTACGGCGCCGCGCATACCTTGCGTGGCGTCTCGATCGCGGTGGAAAAGGGCAAGTGCCTGTCGCTGCTGGGCCGCAACGGCGTGGGCAAGACCACGCTGCTGAAATGCCTCATGGGTGTGTTGCCGGTGGCGGCCGGCAACGTGCTGTTCGAGGGTCAGGACATCACCCGCTTGAAACCGCACCAGCGCGCACGGCTGGGCGTGGCCTACGTGCCGCAGGGTCGCGAGATCTTCGCGCGCCTGACGGTGGAAGAAAACCTGCTCATGGGCATGGCCACCAAGTCCGGCCGTCGCGCCTCGCTCATCAAGGGCGAGGTCTACGAACTGTTTCCAGTGTTGAAGGAGATGCTGCATCGCCGTGGCGGCGACCTGTCCGGCGGCCAGCAGCAACAACTGGCCATCGCCCGCGCCTTGCTGGCCGAACCCAAGCTGATCATCCTGGACGAGCCGACCGAAGGCATCCAGCCGTCGATCATCAAGGATATCGGCCGCGTCATCAGCCTGCTGCGCCAACGGGGCGATATCGGCATCTTGCTGTGCGAGCAGTATTTCGACTTCGCGCGGGAGCTGGCCGACACCTTCGTGGTGATGTCGCGCGGCGAAGTGGTGGCCTCGGGCGTACAGGCCGAGATGGATGGCGAGCACGTCAAGAGGCACCTGGCCGTGTAGTCCATCCGGGCCGGCCGCTTGCGCTACACTCGCGGCTGCCGCCCACCATCGACTCAATGACAAGGTATGAAACGAATTTCCGGCCAGGCAGAACCGATCATCGCGGCCCCCTCCGAGGCGCGCCATGCGCCGGACCAGGCGCGCCTGGCATTGGGCTTTACCGATGACGGCGGAGTCACCCGCCTGACACGACGCCAGCACTTCGGCCCGTTGCGCGTGCAAAAGCCGCTGTACCCCGAGCATGCCTCGGTGTGCCACGCCGTGATCGTGCATCCTCCCGGTGGCATCGTCGGCGGCGACCAGCTCGACATCAGCGCCGAGGTGGGTGCCGGCGCGCATGCATTGCTGACCACTCCGGGCGCCGGCAAGTGGTATCGGGCCCATGGCCGGCAGTCGCAGCAGGCGGTGCGGCTGCAGGCGCAGCCTGGCGCTACGCTGGAATGGCTGCCGCAGGAAACCATCTTCTTCGACGCCGCCGATGTGCGCATGACGCACGAGGTCGAGCTGGCCGCCGATGCCGCCTATATCGGCGCCGAGATCCTGTGCTTCGGCCGTACCGCGTCGGGCGAGGTGTTCCGGCGCGGCAGCGTGGCCCAGCGCACCAGCATCCGCCGCGGCGGCAAGCTGGTGTGGTTCGAGCAGGGCCGGCTGCAGGCCGAACAGGGCGCCATGTCCGGTGCACTGGCGCTGGACGGCCAGGCCATCTGCGCCACGCTGGTGGCGGTGGGCGATGGCATGGACCAGGCGCTGCTGGCGCGGCTGCGCCAGCACATCGGCGAACTGGGCCTGGAAGGACGCAGCGGCGCCACGCTGATGAAGCAGGTACTGGTGGCGCGCTACATGGGACAATCCAGCCTGGTGGCAAGGCAATGGCTGCATGCGGCCTGGCATGTGCTGCGCGCGCCGGTGCTGGCGCGCGAGGCGGCCATCCCGCGCATCTGGAACACCTGAACCATCCGATTATCTTAGACCGCTATGGCCGCGTGACGGCCGGGAGCCAACATGGATCTGACCCCGAGAGAAAAAGACAAGCTGCTCATCTTCACCGCCGCATTGCTGGCCGAACGTCGCCGCGCGCGTGGCCTCAAGCTCAACTATCCCGAGGCGGTGGCGCTGATCACCGCGGCCATCATGGAAGGTGCGCGCGACGGCAAGACGGTGGCCGAACTGATGTCCGAGGGCGCCACCATCCTGACCCGCGCCGACGTGATGGAAGGCATCGCCGAGATGATTCCCGACATCCAGGTCGAGGCCACCTTCCCGGACGGCAGCAAGCTGGTCACCGTGCACAACCCGATTCCCTGATTCCAGGAGCTCTTGATGATTCCAGGCGAAATGCTGGTCGAACCCGGCGAGATCGAACTCAATGCCGGACGCCCCACGGCCACCGTGACGGTCGCCAACAGCGGCGACCGCCCGATACAGGTGGGGTCCCATTTTCATTTCTACGAAACCAATCCGGCCTTGCTGTTCGAGCGCAATGCCGCCTACGGCATGCGGCTCAACATCGCCGCCGGTACCGCGGTGCGCTTCGAGCCGGGCCAGCAGCGCACGGTCGAACTGGTGGCGTTGGCGGGCGATCGCCGGGTCTACGGCTTCAATGCGCTGGTCATGGGCCGACTCAGGAAACAACTCGACAAGGGGCAATGAGATGAGCAGGATTTCCCGTTCGGCCTATGCCGAGATGTTCGGCCCCACCGTGGGCGACCGCGTACGCCTGGCCGATACCGAGCTGTTCCTGGAGGTGGAGAAGGACTTCACCATCTATGGCGAGGAAGTGAAATTCGGCGGCGGCAAGGTGATCCGCGACGGCATGGGCCAGTCGCAGCGCGCCCACGCCGACGTCATGGACACCGTCATCACCAACGCCCTCATCGTCGACCACTGGGGCATCGTCAAGGCCGACATCGGTATCAAGGGCGGCAAGATCGCTGGCATCGGCAAGGCCGGCAACCCCGACATCCAGCCCGGCGTGACCATGGCCATCGGCGGCGCCACCGAGATCATCGCCGGCGAAGGCATGATCGTCACCGCCGGCGGCATCGACAGCCACATCCACTTCATCTGCCCGCAGCAGATCGAGGAGGCGCTCATGAGCGGCGTGACCACCATGCTGGGCGGCGGCACCGGCCCGGCAGTGGGCACCGCCGCGACCACCTGCACGCCCGGGCCGTGGCACATCCATTCGATGCTGGCCGCGGCCGACGCCTTTCCGATGAACCTGGGCTTTTTGGGCAAGGGCAACGTCAGCCTGCCGCTGCCGCTGGAAGAACAGATCAACGCCGGCGCCATCGGCCTCAAGCTGCACGAGGACTGGGGTTCGACCCCGGCTGCCATCGACAATTGCCTGACCGTGGCCGACCGCATGGATATCCAGGTGGCGATCCATACCGACACGCTCAACGAGGGGGGCTTCCTCGAGCACACGCTGGCCGCCTTCCGCGATCGCACCATCCACACCTTCCACACAGAAGGTGCCGGTGGCGGTCATGCGCCCGACATCATCGCCGCCGTCGGCCAGGGCAACGTGCTGCCGTCGTCGACCAACCCGACCCGTCCGTTTACGGTCAATACCCTCGACGAGCACCTCGACATGCTGATGGTGTGCCATCACCTCGACCCGGCCATCGCCGAGGACATCGCCTTTGCCGAGTCGCGCATCCGGCGCGAGACCATCGCCGCCGAGGATATCCTGCACGACATCGGCGCCATCTCGATGATGTCGTCGGATTCGCAGGCCATGGGGCGGGTGGGCGAAGTCATCATGCGCACCTGGCAGACCGCCCACAAGATGAAGGTGCAGCGCGGCTCGCTGGCAGAGGACCCGTCGCGGCACGACAATTTCCGCATCAAGCGCTACATCGCCAAGTACACCATCAACCCGGCCATCACGCATGGCATCTCGCACGTGGTGGGTTCGCTGGAGATCGGCAAGATCGCCGACATCGTGCTGTGGAAGCCGGCCTTCTTCGGCGCCAAGCCCTCGATGATCCTCAAGAGCGGCATGATCGCCGCGGCCCAGATGGGCGACCCCAATGCCTCCATCCCGACCCCGCAGCCGGTGCATTACCGGATGATGTTCGGCGCCTTCGGCGGCGGCCTGAAGACTTCGCTGACCTTCGTTTCGCAGGCCGCCTTCAACGCCGGCATCGGCGAACAGCTCAAGCTCGACAAACCCGTGGTGGCGGTCAGGAACATGCGCCACCTGCGCAAGCGCGACATGATCCACAATGGCGCCACGCCAACGATGGAGGTCGACTCCGAGACCTATGAAGTGCGCGCCGATGGCGAACTGCTGGTCTGCGAGCCGGCAGTCTCGCTGCCGTTGGCGCAACGTTACTTCCTGTTCTGACTGATTCATCACAACCCATGCTCACACTCAATACCAAGATCGAACAAGCCGACCGGATCGACGGCGAACTGGTGCTGCCCTACGACCAGCGCGAGAAGAGCCGCCTGCGCGCCACCATGACCTCGGGCGAGGACGTGGCGGTGTTCACGCTGCGCGGCACGGTGCTGCGCGATGGCGACCTGCTGCGCGGCGACGATGGCCGGGTGGTCAAGATCACGGCCGCGGCCGAAGCCACCTACCGGGTCGATGCGGCCAGTGCGCACCTGTTGCTGCGCTGTGCCTTCCACCTCGGCAATCGCCATACGCAGGCCCATGTCGGCCAGGATGGCGGGGCAGGTTTCCTGCGTATCCGGCGCGATCCGGTCCTCAAGGAAATGCTGGAAGGCCTGGGCGCGCAGGTGCGCGAGGAACAGGCCGCCTTCGAGCCCGAGTCGGGTGCCTATGGCGGCGGTCATCACCATCATGGCGACGACCATGCGCACCATCCGCTGGCGCCGATTCCGCTGCGCCAGAAGATCCACCGCCCCGGCGACCGGCAGGAAACCTGAGCCGATGGTCGAGTCCATGCAGGCCACCGCATTGCTGCACCTGCTGCAACTGGCCAGCCCGTCGCTGCCGATCGGCGGCTACAGCTATTCGCAAGGGCTGGAGGCCGCCATCGAATGCGGCCGGGTGCGCGACGAGGCCAGCGCCAGGAACTGGATCGTGCAGGCGTTGCACGAAGTGATGGCGCGTTTCGAGGCACCCATCTTCGCCCGCCTGGTGCGCGGCTTCGCGTCGCGCGACGCCGGCGTCGTGACGCTGTGGACCGAACGCTTCGTGGCGGCGCGCGACACCTCCGAATTTCGCGCCGAGACGATACAGATGGGCTATTCGCTGAGCAAGCTGGCGACCGATCTCAAGCTGGGCGACCAGGAGCTGGTGGCGCTGCTGCAGGCGCAGCCCGACGTGCCGCTGCCGACTGCGCTGGCGTTTGCCGCCGTGGCGCTGGCGGTGCCCTGCGAAGCGGCGCTGCTGGGCATGCTGTTTTCGTGGGCCGAGAACCAGGTGCTGGCGTGCGTCAAGACCGTGCCGCTGGGCCAGGTGGCGGGGCAGCGCATCTTGCTGTCCCTGCGGCCCGAACTGGAACAGGCGGCGGCCACGGCGCACACGCTGCAAGACGACGAATTATCGAACTGGTCACCCGGGCTGTCGCTGCTGTCGATGCAGCATGAAGTGCAGTACAGCCGGATCTACCGTTCGTGATGACCAACCTAGAGAAAGAACCACACATGAGCAATTCCATCTCCAATCCGCTGCGCGTGGGCATCGGCGGCCCGGTCGGTTCCGGCAAGACCGCGCTGTGCGAAATGCTGTGCAAGCGCATGCGCGACCACTACGACATGGCCGTCATCACCAACGACATCTACACCAAGGAAGACATGGAGATCCTGCTGCGCGCCGACGCGTTGCCGGCGGAGCGCCTGATGGGGGTGGAAACCGGCGGCTGCCCGCACACGGCCATCCGCGAGGACGCCTCGATCAATCTCGAGGCGATCGCCCGCATGAGCGCTGACTTCCCGGACCTCGACCTGATCCTGGTGGAATCCGGCGGCGACAACCTGGCCGCCACCTTCAGCCCGGAACTGTCGGACCTGACCATCTATGTGATCGACGTGGCCGGCGGCGAGAAGATCCCGCGCAAGGGTGGCCCCGGCATCACCCGTTCCGACTTGCTGATCATCAACAAGACCGATCTGGCTCCCTACGTGGGCGCCAATCTCGATATCATGGCGGCCGATGCCAAGCGCATGCGCGGCGAGCGGCCCTTCGTGTTCACCAACCTGCGCAGCGGCGACGGTGTGGAGACGGTGATCGAGTACATCCGCAAGCAGGGCCTGCTCGACCAGAAACCCGCCGCTTGAGCCCATCGAAGAACGATTTCACGATAGATTGACCAGGAGAAAACATGTCCACCCTTACCACCAAGACCTTGACCACCAACAGCGCACGCCTGGGCGTGCTGGCCTTGACCGCGCTGGCTGCCGGCAGCGCACTGGCGCATCCTGGCCATCCGGATTCGATCATGAGCGCCACGGCCAGCCTGGCCGCCGGCTTCGACCACCCGTTCTCGGGCATCGACCATCTGCTGGCGATGCTGGCCGTGGGCCTGTGGGCAGCGCAACACCGGCAGCGCGCCTTGTGGGTGCTGCCGCTGGCGTTTCCGGTGATGATGGTGGTGGGGGCCTTGCTGGCCATCGCGGGCCTGTCGCTGCCCGGCGTGGAGACCGGCATTGCGGCCTCGGTGGCGGTGCTGGGCCTGTTGATCGCGTTTGCGGTGCGTCTGCCGCTTTGGGGCAGCACCCTGGTGGTGTCGCTGTTCGCGTTGTTCCACGGCTATGCGCACGGCACCGAGCTGCCGCACGGTTCGATGGCGGCCCTGTATGGTGCCGGCTTCGTGCTGGCCACGGCGATCCTGCATGCGGCCGGGCTGATCGTGGGCGTGGTGGCCGGCCGCCGGATGGCCGACCGGGTGGTACGCATCGGCGGCGTCGGCATCGCTGCCGTGGGCGCCTACCTGCTGGCGGCCTGATCGACCGGCCGCCCGGGCCTGCTCACCTTAACCCTGCGCAGCCAGCCAGCTATCCAGCACGGCCGCGCTGCCGGCAGGCAGATGCAGGCCCAGCTTGGAGCGGCGCCACAGGATATCTGCAGCGCACGTAGCCCATTCGTGCCGCTGCAGGTACTTCACCTCGACGGCAAACAGCCCCTCGAGAATCTGCTCCCCCATGTCCTGCACACAGGTACAGCCCTCCAGCAACTGGTGGACACGGCTGCCGTAGGCGCGCGCATAGCGATGCAGCAGCGCCGGCGACAGCCAGCTGTAGCGCGCCTGCAATTGCTGTACGAACACATCGAATTGGCGCACCGAACGGTTCTCGGGCTTGGGACCGAACAGGTCGCCGCCCGGCAGACAGGCATCGGCGGTCCATGGACCGCGCTGGTTGCCCAGGGCCGGCGCGATCAGGTCGACCGCCTCTTCGGCCAGCTTGCGGAAGGTGGTGATCTTGCCACCGAACACCGACAGCAGCGGGGCACCATCGGTGTTGAGGTCGAGCTGGTAGTCGCGCGTCACGGCCGAGGCATCGGCGGCGGCGTCTTCCAGCAGCGGGCGCACGCCGGAATAGGTCCACACCACGTCGTCCGGGGTGATGGGGCGGCTGAAGTAGCGGTTCGAGAGCGTGCACAGGTAGTCGATCTCTTCGTCCGAGATGGCGACGTTGTCGGTCGGCCCCTGGTATTCGACGTCGGTGGTACCGATGAGCGTGAAATCGCGCTCGTAGGGAATCGCAAAGACGATACGACCGTCCGGATTCTGGAAGATATAGGCGTGGTCATGCTCGAACAGGCGCCGCACGACGATATGGCTGCCCTTGATCAGGCGCACCGACTTGGTCGAGCGCACTTGCGCGGCGCCGTCCAGGAAGCGCGCCACCCAGGGGCCGGCCGCATTGACCGCGCCCCGCGCGCGTACGGTGCTGATGCTGCCGTCGGCATGCTGCAGTCCGGCCAGCCAGGCGCCATCTTCGCGCTTGAGCGAAGTGCAGCGCGTTCGGGTGAGCACGCGCGCGCCCTGGTCGGCCGCCCCCAGGGCATTGAGCACGACCAGGCGGGCATCGTCGACCCAGCCGTCGGAATAGACGAAGCCGCGCTTGAACTGCGGCTTGAGCGGCGCGCCCGATGCATGGCGCCGCAGGTCGAGCGTGCGCGAGCCCGGCAGCAATTCGCGTCGTGCCAGGTGGTCGTACAGGAACATGCCCAGGCGGATCAGCCAGGCCGGCCGCTGGCCTTCATCGTGCGGCATGACGAAGCGCATCGGCCACATGATGTGGGGCGCGCTGCGCAGCAGCACCTCGCGTTCGATCAGCGCCTTGCGCACCAGGCCGAATTCGTAATGCTCGAGATAGCGCAAGCCACCATGGATGAGCTTGCTCGACGACGACGAGGTATGCGCGGCCAGGTCGTGCTGTTCGCACAGCACCACCGACAGGCCGCGACCGGCGGCGTCGCGCGCGATGCCGGCGCCGTTGATGCCACCGCCCACCACCAGCAGGTCGCAGTCATGATGGCTGGATTGTTTGATTTCTTGTTGCATGACCGGAATTGTGAGTGATGGGCGTTGTTACGTTCAAGCTTAGAGCACGCGCTTGCGGATCTGGGTCACGGCGACCTCGGTGACGATCACGATGGCGAAGATAGACACCAGCACCGTCGCCACGCGTGGCCACTGGAACAGGTTCAGGGCGGTGTCGAGCACCATGCCCACGCCACCGGCGCCGACGATGCCAAGCACAGCCGACTCGCGCACGTTGATATCCCAGCGCAGCAGCACGATGGACATGAAGGCGGGCTTCAACTGTGGCCAGTAACCATACCAGATCTCCGAGAACTTGCTGGCGCCGGACGCCTGCAGGGCTTCGATCGGGCCGCGCGGCATCTGTTCGATGGTTTCACCGGCCATCTTGCCCACGAAACCGATCGAGCGGAAGGCGATGGCCAGCGTGCCGGCCAGCGGACCGGGTCCGAAGATGGCCAGGAACAGCAGCGCCCAGACCAGCGAATTGACCGAACGGCTAGCCACCAGCACCACCCGCGCAAACACGTTCAAGCCGCGGTGACGGGTCAGGTTGGGCGCTACCAGCAGGCCGAATGGAATGGCCAGCACGATCGCCAGCAGGGTGCCCAGGGTAGCGATATGCAGCGTCTCGATCAGGCCGGCCTGGACGTCGCTGGCAAAGTAAGCCCAGTCGACCGGCCACATGCGGGCCAGCATGTCGCTCATCTGTTCCGGTGCGTCGTAGAGGAATTCCGGGATGATCTCGATGTAGCGCATCGATTGCACGACGGCCACGGCGATGACCAGCCACACGGCAAAGCGCAGCAGGCGCTGGCCCAGCGTGTGGCGCTGCCATTCGCGTTCGGCCGGACTGAGGGCGACCGCAGGGGTGCGCAAGGTGGTATCAGACATTGAAGACCTTCTTGACCGAGTTCGCCAGCAGTTCGCCGACGACGATGATAGTGATGATGGTGAGCAGGATGGTCAGCACGAAGTCGTAGTCGAAGCGCTGGAACGCCGAGAACAGCACGCCGCCCACGCCACCGGCACCGACGATGCCGACCATGGTCGAGTTGCGCAGGTTGGAGTCGAGCTGGTAGGTCGAGAAGCCGACGAAGCGCGACAGCACCTGTGGCAGCACGCCGAACAGGATCACGTTCATGAACGAGGCGCCGGTGGCGCGGATGGCCTCGACCTGCTTGATCGAGATCTCTTCGATGGCTTCGGCGAACAGCTTGCCGATGAAGCCGATCGACGCCACGATCAGCGCCAGCACGCCGGCCAGCGCGCCGAACCCGACCGCCTTGACGAACAGGATGGCGACGATCACCGGGTGCAGCGAGCGGCATACCGACACGAACGCGCGCGCCGGCCACGAGATCCAGGCCGGCATCAGGTTGCGCGCGCCCATGAGGCCGATCGGCAGCGAGAACAGGATGCCGAACAGCGACGCCAGCACGGCGATCTGCAGGGTTTCCTTGATGCCGCCCCAGAGGATGTCGCCCTTGCTGACATCAGGCGGGAACATGCGCGCCAGGAACTTGGCGCCATTGCCCAGGCCCGACGAAAAGCGGTCCCACGAGAAACCGAGCTGGGTGGCGGCATAGACGGCGTAGGCCAGGATCAGCCAGACCACGATGCGGGTGGCAAGCTGCGGGCGAAACGCCAGGCTTACCCGCGCGGGGGAAGAGGTGGTGGTCGGGTTCATGCCAGCCAGTCCTCGCCGCCGTAGATCTGCTTGAGGAAGTCGTCGCTCAGGTTCTCTGCGTTGCCGTCGTAGACCACGTGTCCGCCGGACATGCCGATGATGCGATCGGCGTAGCGCTTGGCCAGTTCGACGTCGTGGATGTTGACGATCACCGGGATCTTCTGGGCCCGACCCTGCTCCTTGAGCAGCGAGATGATCTCGAACGAGGTCTTGGGATCCAGCGAAGAGGTCGGCTCGTCGGCCAGCAGCAGGCGCGGGCGCTGCATCAGGGCGCGCGCGATACCGACGCGCTGGCGCTGTCCGCCCGACAGGGCGTCGGCGCGCTGGTTGGCAAAATTGCCCAGGCCGACGGTATCGAGCAATTCGAAGGCATGCGCGATGTCTTCCTTGGCGAAGTTACGACGCCATGCGGTCCAGGCGCCGACATAGCCCAGGCGGCCGCACAGCAGGTTTTCCATCACGCTCAGGCGCTCGACCAGGTTGTACTCCTGGAACACCATGCCGATGTGGCGACGGCTTTCGCGCAGGGCTCGGCCGCGCAGTTCGGCCAGGTTGACGCGACGGCCTTCGCTTTCGAACCAGATGGCGCCACGGCTGGGGTCGACCAGGCGGTTGATGCAGCGGATCAGGGTCGACTTGCCCGTGCCCGAGGGGCCGATGATGGCGACCAGGCCGGCGTCGCCGATCTTCAGGTCGATGCCTTTGAGGATGGGATGGCCGGGCTTGTATTCCTTGACCAGGCCCTGGATTTCGATGGCGTGTGACATGGGCGGAGCTTTCTATCGATGATTGCGGTCCGGCGGCGGGATGCAGCCGGCCGCGACCCGGGATTGCGCCCTGGTCGTAGGTCGTTTTCTGTTACGGGTATTGCCTGCAGCATGACCTGCAGGCCCCGCGCCCGGCAGCCGCCGGGGCGGGGGCTGTGAATTACTTCTTGCCCGAGTTCTGCTTGTCGTAGGCAGCGCGGTTGAAGGACTCGCCGGCGGTATGGGCCACGAAGCGCACCATCTCGAAGTCCTTCTTGTAGTTGATCGGGTAGAACCGATCAGCGCCCGCAAATGCCTTCTTGAGCTCATCGGTGAAACGATAGTCGTAGAAGCACTTGAGCATCTTGTCGCGGAACACCGGCTCCAGGTCATGCGCATAGGCAAAGTCCTGGGTCGGGAATTTCTCGCTGCGCCAGATGACGCGGAAGTTGTCGGCCTTGATCACACCGCGCTCGATCATGCGATCGAACACGTCGGATGCCACCGCGGCGGCGTCGTAGTCGCCCGAATTCACACCCAGGATCGACTGGTCATGCTTGCCCGAGAAGATCGGCTTGTAGTCTTTTTCAGGGACCACGCCCAGCTTGGGGAACAGCGCCATCGGCGCCATGTGGCCGGAATTGGACGACGGGGCGGTGTGCGCCACCTTCTTGCCCTTGAGGTCGCTCATCTTCTGGATCGGGCTGTCCTTGCGCACGATCACATTCACCGTGTAGCCCTGGTAACCCTTTTCGTCACCGATGACGGCAAACGGCACGGCACCGGCGATGTTGACGGCGAAGTTGGTCGGTCCCGGCGAGAAGCCGCCCACATGCAGGCGGCCGGAACGCATCGCTTCGATCTCGGCGGCGTTGGACTGGACCTGGAAGAACACGACCTTCTTGGCGGTACATTGCGACAGGTAGTCGGTGAAGGGCTTGAAGATCTTGTCGTAGACCGCTGGGTCCTCGACCGGGGTGAAGGTGAACACCAGGGTGTTGGGGGTCTTGAGCTTCTTCGGATCGGTCGGGGTATCGGCCGTCAGGTCCTTGTTGGCGTCGCAGTACTGCTGGTCGAGATCGCCACGGTTGGTGCAAGTGTCCTGCGCGAAGGCGATCGCCGGGGCGGTCAGTGCCAGGGCGAGCAGGGTCTTGATCAGACGCTGGGTCATGCTGTCTCCTAGAGGTTTGTAATCGTTGTCCGGACCACGGCGCGAGATGCCAGGCGGGACGTGAGCGGCAGTGTAGGTGAGCCGTGCGTTCTTCGCCACCATGCACAGCCGCAAAATGCCGGGTTTTCTTGCAGCCGGCTTTCACCAGCTTTCATTCTGCTTTCAAGCATGGCGCGTCGCGGCCGATGGCAGGGCTCGCACCATGACGCGATTGGCGGTATAAAGGCGGCTGTTCCCTTATTGAGGCCGCAACGATGCATATCCTGCTGGTGGAAGACGATATCGACATGTCGCGCGCCTTATTGCGCGCGCTGGAGCGACGCGACTTCCAGGTCACCCATTGCGCCGACGGCATCAGTGCGCTCTCGCATATCAAGGATGGCATCGGCGACCTGGTGGTGCTGGACCTGAACATTCCGGGACTGGATGGCCTGCACCTGTTGCAACGGATCCGCTCGCAGGACATCCATACGCCGGTCATCGTGCTGACCGCGCGCGGGGCGGTGGGCGACCGGGTGGTGGGGCTCAACGCCGGCGCCGACGACTACCTGGCCAAGCCGTTCGACCTGGACGAGCTCGATGCCCGTATCCGGGCGCTGCTGCGCCGCCGCAGCAATGCCGAGGACAGCGGACTGCGGTGCGCCCGCCTGCGACTGGATCGCAGCTCGGGGGCGTTCTACTGCGACGACGAGGCGCTCGAATTGACGCCGCGCGAGCATACCCTGCTCAAGACGCTGATTGCCAAGCCGGGCCATGCGGTGACCAAGGAGCGGCTGTTCCGGCTGGTGTTTCCGATGGAAGACAACACCCAGATCGAAGCCATCGAGGTAGTGGTCCATCGCTTGCGCAAGAAGCTGGCGCCGACCGGGACCGAGATCATGACGCTGCGTGGGCTGGGCTACCTGCTGCGTGCCCGGCCGGGCCAGGACTGAACCATGCGCCTGCTGTCGCGACGTCGCTCTTCGGTGCGCAGCTACCTGCTGGCGTGGATCATTTCGCCGATTGCGCTGTTCATCGTGATCGATTCGTTCTCGCTTTATCGCAATACGCTGGAGTCGGTCAATACCGCCTATGACCGTATGCTGGTCGCGTCGGTCCACTCGATCGGCGACTTGCTGCGCATCGAGAATGGCGAACTCAAGGCGTCGCTGCCGTATGCCGCGCTGGAGATCTACGAGGCCGATTATTCGAGCCGCATGATCTATCGCATCAATGATCTCGACGGCAAGTTCTTCGACGGCGACGAGGACCTGCCGGCCTACCGCGGCCGGCGCGACAACGCCGCCATCTACCCCTCGCTGGCGCACATCTACGAAGATACCTATAACGGCGTGCCGGTGAGGGTGGCAGCCCTGTTCCAGCCGGTGGTCACCAATGGCCCGCACGGTGCGGCGCTGGTACAGGTGGCCGAGACCATGGAGAACCGCAGTGCACTGGCGCGCAAGATCTTCTGGGAAACCCTGTTGCGCCAGGCTGCCTTGCTGGTGGTGATCGTGTCGGTGACGCTGTATGTGGTATCACGTGCGCTGCAACCGGTCGATGCGCTGCGACGCCAGCTTGACGGGCGGTCTGCCGACGACCTGTCGCCGGTGGATCCGCCGCTGGCGCCGCGCGAGCTGCAGCCCTTCATCAAGGCCCTCAACGAGTTGATGGCGCGGCTGCGCCGCCTGCTGGACCACCAGCAGCGCTTCGTGGCAAATGCCTCGCATCAGTTGCGCACGCCCCTGGCGGTGCTGAAGACACAACTTCAATCGGGCCTGCGCGGCGATGCGCCACCCCACGTGATCCTGGGCGAGATGTCGGGCACGGTAGAACGCGCCACCACGCTGGCCAACCAGTTGCTGTCGCTGGCCAAGGTCGAGCAATTGCGCGGCCGCGGGGTCCAGGAGGTGTGCGACCTGGCCATGCTGGCGCGCGAGACGGCGGTCGACCTGTCGCCGCTGATCGCGGAGAAAAGCCTCGATTTCGAACTCGATGGCGACAAGGTCTTCGTCATGGGACATCCCTGGATGGTGGGCGAGCTCATTTCCAACCTGTTGCACAATGCCATTCGTCACACGCCCGAGCAGGGCCGGCTTGGCATCCGTATCCGCCAATTCGAGGGGCGCGCCGAGTTGCTGGTATGGGACAGCGGCGGCGGCATTGCCGATGACGCAATGGAGACGGTGTTCAAGGCGTTCTCGTCCAGCGGTTCGTCCTCGGGCGGGCTGGGCTTGACCATTTGCGGCGAAATCGTCGATTCGATGGGCGCGGCGATCCGGCTGCATAATCGCCATGAGGGTGGCAGTCAATTCTGCTGCGGGCTCAATGCGAGCGTGTCGTTCGTGGCGGTCAGCGAACCGAGGTCCGGCTAGGCGCTGGCGCCTGGCTTTTTGGATGACAGCTTGCGGCTTGGTACACTGCAGGCTGACATGCCTTCTTCTTATTTCCCATGGTCGCTTCCAAGTCCAACGCTGTTTCACTCACTGCGCCCAGCGGCGCCGGCTCCAGCCTGTCGAAAGACCAGAAAGCCTTCAATACCTTGCTCAGGCAGATCGAGCAGCGACGCAAGTTGCTGGCCGGCTGGGAGCAGGTGAGTGCCGAGTGCCAGCCGGTCTATGTGCAGCAATTGCTGCCGCTGCGCTCGCGCTTTATTGCGCTTTCGCTCGAGTTGGTCGACAGGCTCGACGCACAGTTCGACGACGCCAAGCTGGCATCTTCCGATCGGCAAGCGATATCGGCGCTGATCCTCAACCTGCTCGAGCAGCATGGCGACCAGATGGCCGATGAGGCGCGGCTCAAGGCGCTCTACAACCGCCATTCAGGATCCGACTTCGACCAGGACATGACCCTCGAGGTGGAAGAACTCAAGGCGCGTATGGAGGCCATGTTTGGCGAGTCCCTGGGCGACGATATCGACATGAGTTCGCCCGACGAGGTCATGGCACGGGCGCGGGCCAAGATGGCCGAGCACCAGGCCCGGGAAATGGCCAAGAAGCAAGCCCGTGCCGAGCGCCGCGCTGCACGCTCGGGGCCGGCCAAGGCCGACGCAGCGGCACGGCGACGCGAAGCGGCCCAGGCCGAATTGACGCAATCGCTACGCGATATCTACCGCAAGCTCGCCAGCGCCCTGCACCCCGACCGCGAACCTGACGAGCTGATGCGTGCCCGCAAGACCGAGATGATGCAGTCTCTCAACGCCGCCTACGAAAAGCAGGACCTGCTGCATCTGCTGGAGCTGCAGATCCAGTTGCAGCAGATCGACCAGGACGCGCTCAATGAGCTTGGCGATGCGCGCCTGAAGCACTACAACAAGCTGCTGAAGGAACAGGCGACTGAGCTTGAACACGAGCTCTTGATGACCGAAGACCGGTTCCGGTCGATCTACTCGATTCATTCGCCGCAACGCCTCACGCCCGAGGCGGCGCGCCGCTGCCTGCACCTGGAGATCGTACGCATGCAGGATTACATCGATGGGGTCAGCGGTGACCTGGAAGTGTTTTCCGATGTGAAGGCGTTCAAGCGCTGGCTCAAGGAAATGAAGCGCCACATCAAGGAGGTCGCCGCCTATGAGGACAGAATGGGATTTTCGTACTGATCGGGCAGTATCCGTAGCGCCTCATCAGCAGGCAGTTTCGGACGCGGGTGTCGCACCTGGTTCTTTTATTTCAGCGCAGCACCAATGGTGTTAATGGTGTTTTTAAAGGATCTCCTTTGGGGATCCTTTTTCATTTGGGGGCCGGCTTTGATAGGCCGGCCATCATTGCTGACCGGAAGCGGCGGACGTAGCTCGGTGGCGGAGATCGCGAGAAGGTGACAATGGCGGAAAAGAAGGAAAGCGCATTGTGTATTGCCGGTATGACGCTCGATGCATGAAGATCAGAACGGGACTTGCGATGCTGACCAGGCTCAAGCGCCTGCGTCTTGAAAGTCATGGCGTCGGGTTGCGGGTTGCGGGTTGCGGGTTGCGGGTTGCGGGTTGCGGATTGCGGATTGCGGATTGCGGATTGCGGATTGCGGATTGCGGATTGCGGATTGCGG
>NZ_AKJA01000157.1 GCF_000282575.1 Herbaspirillum sp. YR522
CCTGCCACATCGACAGGCGGGTGCCCAGCGAATTGGACAGCACCAATACCGGCGCATCGGCGGGGCCCTCGAGCGTGTAATGCAGGTGGTCCGGCACGGTCGCGCTCATGGTGCGAAGTGGACGCGGTCGACTTCGGCCTTGGGCAGGTCGGCTTGTTCACGGTGCATCGTGAAATCGAAATCGATCGAATAGAACGGTGCATCGAGTTCGTTGCTGCGGATCGCCGCCGCATCGGTGACTTGCTTCAAGGCCGGCACCAGGCCATCGCGGGTAGCAAAGGCGAAGTCGTCCCACAGGAAAGGATCGCCTTCGATGTTGATCTGCGTGGTCAGCTTGCGCATGCCGGGCGCCGAGATGAAGAAGTGGATGTGGGCCGGGCGCGTGCCATGCCGTCCCAGCAATTTCATCAACTGGTCGGTCGAGCCGCCCGGCGGCACGCTGTAACCCACCGGTACGCGCGAGCGGAAGCGATAGCGGCCATCGGCATCGGTGCGGATGCTGCGGCGCAGGTTGAACGGCGACTGGCTCGGGTCGAAGAATGAATAGCCGCCCAGGTGATTGGCGTGCCACACTTCCACCAGCGCATGGGCCACCGGCTTGCCGTCCATGTCGCGCACCTGGCCCTGCATGAACAGGACATCACCCTCCTGCGGATCCTGGTCGAGGCGGGCGAAGCCGTTTTCCTCGGGCGCGCCGGCGACATACAACGGTCCTTCGATGGTGCGCGGGGTGCCGCCGGTGACGCCGGCCCGGGCTTCGGCCTCGTCGCTGCGCAGGTCAAGGAAATGCTCCAGCCCCAGGCCGGCTGCGATCAGGCCATACTCGCCGTTGCGGCCGGCATCGGTCAGGTAGGCCATGGCCGACCAGAACTCTTCGGGCTGTACGTCGAAGTCTTCGATGGTATGGAACAGGTCGTGCACGATGCGGTTGACGATCTGTTGCACGCGGCTGGCGGGCTGGCCGGAATCGGCGCCCTGTATCTTGCGCAGTACTGCGTCGATAGCTTGCTTGTCCATGCTGGTCTCTCTCTCTTTCTCTCTTGGTATGGGTGCTGCCGGTGACGCCTGGTCACCCGGTAAGTCAGGGCTTAACGGTCGTCCTCATGGATCGAAGAAGGGTGGCGGCACAGCGCTTGCACCTCGATCTTCATGTACGGGAACAGCGGCAGGCCGGTCAGCAGGTCGTGCAGCTCCGCGGCACCGGCCACATCGAAGATGCTGACATTGGCATAGCGGCCGGCCACGCGCCAGAGATGGCGCCACTTGCCTTCATGTTGCAGTCGCTGGGCCAGCTCGCGCTCGGCGCTCTTGAGGGCGTCGGCACTTTCCTTGGGCATGGTGTGCGGCAGTTGCACGTCCATCGTTACTTTGAACAGCATGCGGATCTCCTCATTGAAACGTTACGGTTCACCGGTGGCGGTCGCGCCGCAGGTGATTGATGCGATCTTCGTCGAGCGTGATGCCCAGGCCCGGGCCGGTGGGCAGGGTCAGCGAAAAATCCTGGTAGCGCAGCGGTTCGGTCAGGATTTCCTCGGTCAGCAGCAATGGGCCGAACAGCTCGGTGCCCCACGCCAGGTTCGGCAAGCCGGCGAACAGCTGGGCCGATGCCATGGTGCCAACGGCGCCTTCCAGCATGGTGCCGCCGTACAGGTCGATGCGGGCGGCGTCGGCAATGGCCGCCACCGCTTGTGCGCCGGCCAGGCCGCCGGATTGGTTGATCTTGACTGCGAACACGTCGGCGGCCGCATGATGGGCCACCCTAAAGGCATCGCCCGGGCCATGCAGGACTTCATCGGCCATCAGCGCCACGCGGTTCTTGCTGCGCAGGCGCGCCATGCCTTCGATGTTGGCGGCCGCGATCGGTTGTTCCACCAGGTCGCAACCGGCATCTTCCAGCAGCCGCATGCCAAGCATGGCGTCGGCTTCGCTCCAGGCCATGTTGACATCGACCCGCACACTGGCACGCGTGCCCACGGCACGCTTGATGGCAGCCACATGGGCGGCGTCCTCGCGCACCGTGCGCGAGCCGATCTTGAGCTTGAAGATGTCATGGCGGCGCTGCGCCAGCATCTTCTCGGCTTCCTCGATGTCGCGCGCGGTATCGCCCGAGGCCAGGGTCCAGGCGATCGGCAGCGCATCACGCACGCGCCCGCCGAACAGCGTCGACAGCGGCACGCCCAGGCGCCTGGCCTGGGCATCGTAGAGCGCGGTCTCGATGGCGCACTTGGCAAAGCGGTTGCCCTGTACATGGCGTCCCACCAGTTGCATGCGCGCCGCGACCTGGGTGGCGTCCTGTGCCTTGAGCAGTGGCGTGATGTAGGTGTCGATGTTGACCTTGATGCTCTCGGGACTCTCTTCGCCATAGGCCAGGCCACCGATGGTGGTGGCCTCGCCCAGGCCGGTGATGCCGTCGGCGCCGGTGATGCGCACCAGCACCAGTGTCTGGCGATACATGGTCGCCATGGACAACTTGTGCGGGCGGATGGTAGGGACATCCAGCAGGATGACCTCGACTTGTTCGATGGCAATGGCGGATTGGGTCATGGCAGTCTTTGGTAACGATGACCGATCTTAGTGATGACGATCGGGTCCTGTCCAAGACCGATGACGGCGGGGTCCATACCTTCCAGGTATATTACGTCAAGCTGCGGTGGACTCCGGTTCCTCGCGACCGAACATCTCGGCCAGCGTATTGCGCAGCCAGGCGATTCCTGGGTCCGACGCAAAGCGGGTGTGGGTGTGCAGCCGCACCGGAATGCGCGGCATCGGCAGCGGCAGGTCGAGCAACACGCAATCGCGCGCCAGGTTGACCTGTTCGGCGATGCTGCGCGGCAGGATCAATGCCAGGTCGGTCTTGCGCACGATCTGCGGCGCCACCGTGAAGTGCGGAATGCGCAGGGCGATGTCGCGCCGGATGCCGGCCTTGCGAAACACATCCTCGGCCAGCTTGTGGCCGGTGGTGTTGGTGGCGGTGTAGACGTAGCGCAATTGGGTCAGCGTTTCCATGGTCAGCGGCGCCCCTGCCAGCGGGTGGGCGCGGCGCAGCATGCAGATGTATTCGTCGTACAGCACGGTCTGGCTCACGCAGTCGTCCGACAGCCCCGGCAGGTAACCGAAGGCCAGGTCGATATCGCCGTTGCGCATGGCCGCGCTCAATGCCTCGATCGGCATCTGTTCCACCTCGAACGACACCCGCGGCGCGGTATGCGCCAGCTCTTCCATGAGCAGCGGCAACACATGTGCCGACGACATGTCCGACATCACCATGCGAAAGGTGCGGCTGGCCGTGGCGGGGTCGAAGTGGGCATGGTCCTGCAGCGCATCGTGGATGATCGTGAGCGCATTGGCGATCGGCGTATGCAGGCGCAGCGCGGCGTCGGTGGGCACCATGGCCGTAGGCGTGCGCACGAACAGCGGGTCGTCGAACATCTCGCGCAGGCGGCGCAGGGCGTGGCTTACCGCCGGTTGCGTCAGGTGCAGGCGCTCGGCAGCGGTGGTGAGGCTGCGCTCTTCCCAGATCGCGATAAAGGTCTTGAGCAGGTTCAGATCGACCGTGGCGATATTCATTTGTTTCATGCAGAACATTCCCGACAATCATTTGACGGCGAAATTGCGGAGGCACTATCGTTGTTCATGACGGTGCGCCAGGGGTGTTGCTGGTACGGTTCAAGCAATCGTTGTGCCTGATGTCTCCTGACACGCCGCCGGCTGTTGCAGCGGGCGCATCACCTTGTATTTGATTTTCATCTGCGCCGGATAAGCTGCCCTTATGCGGCTTGCCGGCCCCCGCGAGGACCTGCTGGCAGAAGCGCCGAGCATAACGCCGTGGCGCGCGTACTGTCACTTGAATTTTTTATGGGCATCATCATGCAAACCGAATTTCGCAACGCCATGGCGCGCCTGTCGGCCGCCGTCAATATCGTCACCACCGATGGTCCGGCGGGACGCGCCGCGATGACCGTCAGCGCCGTGACTTCGGTCTCGGACAGTCCGGCCATGCTGCTGGTGTGCATCAATCTCAAGAGCGCCGCGCAGCCGGTATTGCTGGCCAACGGTCGGCTGTGCGTCAACATCCTGGCGGCCCGTCACGAACAGCTGGCGCGCCAGGTCGCCGGCATGACCGGACTCACCCCGGCCGAGCGGATGGCCCAGGTGCAATGGCGCACCGGTGAGCATGGCCAGCCGACCCTGCCGGATGCGCTGGCCGTGCTCGAAGGCGACATCGTGCACGAACAACGGGCCGGTTCGCACTGCGTGCTGTTCGTCGAGTTGCGTCATATCCGCCTGGCCGATACGGCCGAGGATGGCCTGGCTTACTTCGAGCGGCAGTTCCATCGCATTGCAGCCCCGCAGGTAGCGGCAGCAGCCTGAGACGAGGCCGTCTCAGGGCAGCAGGATCGACAGGTCCTGCGCGCGGCGCAACAGCACCGGCAGGAATTGGCCTTCCATCTGCTGGCGCGACACCCGCGCCGCCTGTGCGCCCACGTTGAGCGCGGCCACCACGTTGCCGGACGCACCGCGTACCGGCACTGCGATCGAGCGCAGGCCGATTTCCAGCTCCTGGTCGTTGAGCGCATAGCCGTCGCGGCCGATGCCGGCCAGTATCTCGCGCAGGCGTCGCTGCGACACCACGGTGTTATCGGTAAACGCACGCAGCTTGACGCGGGCCAAGTAGGCATCCAGTTCCTCGGCCGGCATCGCCGCCAGCAGCACCCGCCCCAGCGAGGTGCAATAGGCCGGCAACCGGCTGCCGGTGTTGAGCGCCACCGACATCACGCGCGACGTCGCCGAGCGCGCCACATACAGCACCTCGTCTTCATTGAGAACGGCCAGCGACGACGACTCGCCCAGTTCGCGGGTGACCTGGTTCAGGCAGGGCTGGGCCGATACCGTCAATGGCGTTGACGAAAGGTACGAGTAACCCAGCGTCAAGGTCTTCGGTCCCAGCGAGAAATAGTTGCCATCGACATCGGCATAACCCAGCGCCACGAGCGTGTGCAGGCAGCGCCGCACCGCCGCGCGTGGAATCCCGGTGCGCTGGCTGAGCTGGGCAATCGTCATGGCGCGACGCATGTCGCTGAAGGCGCGGATCACCGCCATGCCGCGCGCCAGCGACGTCATGAAGTTGGGATCGGCCATGGCATCGATCTGCTCGGCCACGCTCGGCTCGGCGGCCGTGGTCTCGGAAGTGGTGCCGGCGAGCTGGCGGCGCTTGCGCGCGGTGGTTGCGGTCATGGGATCTCCGGTGTTTGCGTTGTGCGAATTTTAACCAGGTGTTCGGCAATCGAACACATATTCGCGCCATGCATTGACGCACGGTTGGCGCGCTCGCTACACTTTTTGTGCGAATAAAGATCAATTGTGCGTTGATCGCACAATTGCCATCAATCTGCGTCAAGGCAAACCGTGATAGACAAAACCATCGCATCGCTGCAGCAGGCCGTCGCCGGCATCCAGGACGGCGCCACCATCATGATCGGTGGCTTCGGCAATGCCGGCATGCCATCGGCCCTGATCGATGCCCTGATCGACCAGGGCGCGCGCGAGCTGACCATCGTCAACAACAATGCAGGCAACGGCGAGACCGGGCTGGCGGCGTTGCTCAAGGCCCGGCGCGTCAGGAAGATCATCTGTTCGTTTCCGCGCCAGGCCGATTCGCAGGTGTTCGATGCCCTCTATCGCGCCGGTGAACTGGAACTCGAACTGACGCCGCAGGGCAACCTGGCCGAGCGCATCCGCGCCGCGGGGGCCGGCATCGGTGGCTTCTTCAGCCCTACCGGCTACGGCACCATGCTGGCCGATGGCCGCGAGACGCGCGAAATAGACGGCCGCCATTATGTGCTGGAGTCGCCCATCCACGCCGACTTCGCATTGATCAAGGCGCACCGCGGCGACCGCTGGGGCAACCTGGTGTATCGCAAGACGGCGCGCAACTTCGGTCCCATCATGGCCATGGCCGCCAAATGCGCCGTGGCACAGGTAGACCAGATCGTCGAGCTGGGCCAGCTGGACCCCGAACATATCGTCACCCCCGGCATCTTCGTGCAGCGGGTGGTGCAGGTAGCCAAGGAGGGCAACCGATGAATCGCCATACCCGAGACCAGATGGCCGCCCGCGTGGCGCGCGACATCCCCGAAGGCGCCTACGTCAATCTCGGTATCGGCTTGCCCACCAAGGTGGCCGACTACCTGCCGGCCGACAAGGAGATCTTTCTGCACAGCGAGAATGGCTTGCTGGGCATGGGCCCGGCCCCGGCTGCGGGCGAGGAGGACGCAGACCTGATCAACGCCGGCAAGCAGTCGGTCACGCTGCTCACGGGAGGCGCCTTCTTTCACCATGCCGACTCGTTCGCCATGATGCGCGGGGGCCACCTGGATATCTGCGTGCTGGGCGCGTTCCAGGTCTCGCAGCAGGGTGACCTGGCCAACTGGCACACCGGTGCGGCCGACGCCATCCCTGCCGTGGGCGGGGCCATGGACCTGGCCATCGGTGCCAGGCAGGTGTTCGTGATGATGGAGCACCAGACCAGGGACGGGCAGAGCAAGCTGGTCCGGCACTGCACCTATCCGCTGACCGGCATCGGTTGCGTCAGCCGGATCTATACCGACCTGGCCGTGATCGACGTCACCACCACCGGTCTCGAGGTATGCGAGATGATCGACGGCCTGACGCTGGAGGCGTTGCAAGCACTGACCGACGCGCCATTGCGCCTGGCCCCTGAACGGAGAAGGCCATGAAAGACGTATTCATCTGTGACGCCATCCGCACCCCGATCGGACGCTTCGGCGGCGCCTTCAAGGAGGTACGCGCCGACGACCTGGGCGCGGTGCCGTTACGGGCATTGATGGAACGCAATCCCCAGGTCGACTGGAACGCCGTGGACGACGTGATCTACGGCTGCGCCAACCAGGCCGGCGAGGACAACCGCAACGTGGCGCGCATGTCGGCGCTGTTGGCCGGGTTGCCGCAGGAGGTGCCGGGTACCACCGTCAACCGCTTGTGCGGTTCCGGCATGGATGCCGTGGGTATCGCCGCCCGCGCCATCAAGGCCGGCGAGGCGCACCTGATGATCGCCGGCGGCGTCGAGAGCATGACGCGCGCGCCGTTCGTCATGGGCAAGGCCGAGAGTGCCTTTTCGCGCAGCGCCGCGATCCACGACACCACCATCGGCTGGCGCTTCGTCAACCCGAAGATGAAGGCCGCCTATGGTGTCGATTCGATGCCCGAGACCGGCGAGAACGTTGCCACCGACTTCGGCATCAGCCGTGCCGACCAGGACCGGTTTGCCCAACGCAGCCAGGCCAAGGCGGCCACGGCACAGGCCAATGGCGTGCTGGCGCAAGAGATCGTGGTGGTGAGCGTGGCCCAGAAGAAGGGCGATCCGGTGCTGGTCACGCAGGACGAACATCCGCGTGCCACCAGCCTGGACGCATTGGCCCGGCTCAAGGGCGTGGTCAGGCCCGACGGCACCGTCACGGCCGGCAATGCGTCCGGCGTCAACGATGGCGCCTGTGCGCTGTTGCTGGCCAGCGCCGAGGCGGTGGACAAGTACCGGCTGGCGCCGCGCGCGCGTGTGCTGGGCATGGCCACGGCCGGTGTGGCGCCGCGCATCATGGGCATCGGGCCGGCACCGGCCGTGCTCAAGCTGCTCGGCCAGCTCGGGCTGGACATCGGGCAGATGGACGTGATCGAACTCAACGAGGCGTTTGCGTCACAGGGTCTGGCGGTATTGCGGCAACTGGGCGTTGCCGACGACGACCCGCGCGTCAACGTCAATGGCGGCGCCATCGCCCTGGGCCATCCGCTGGGCATGAGTGGTGCGCGCCTGGTCACCACGGCCACCTACCAGTTGCAGCGCGGTGGCGGCCGCTATGCGCTGTGCACCATGTGCATCGGAGTCGGGCAGGGGATCGCCATGGTGATCGAAAGGGTGTGAGCAATCGACCCGGCGCGGGAGCCGGGCCGACGCTCGATGATGGGGTCAGCCGGCCCGGGTGTCGCTCCAGGACGTCGCCAGCACCGGTGCCAGGGCTTGCCGGGAATGGGTCTCCAGGACACTTCCAGCGCCCTGCGGCGGGGAGAACCCCGACATGGCCTGCACCAGTGCATCGACGTGCGCGGCGCCCATGACCTTGTCGGCGCCGAGCCGGAAGCGCGCTACCTGGTGCGCCGGTCCCAGGTACCAGTCATTGATGGTGACACCATCGGTGCCGCCTACCAAGGTCACGACCAGGTCATCGCCGCGGCGCTGGAACCACAGGTCCTGCACATCCAGGTCTGCCGAAAACTCCATCGTATCGGCGCGGGCGCGACGGTTGGAGTCGCCATGGATGAAGATCTGGTCATGGCCATCGCCGCGATCGTAGAAATAGGTATTGTCCATCAGGTGGCCGCGACCGACCAGTATGTCGTCGCCGGCGCCGCCGGCCAGGCCGCCCGAGCCCATGATGAGATCGTCGCCTTCGTCGCCGAACAGCATGTTCCAGCCGCGATCGTCGAAGATGATGTCGCGCCCGCCTTCGCCGACGATGGTGTCATTGTGGGCGCCTCCCTCGAGCGTGTCGTCGCCGCCGGTACCGGCGATGTGCAGCGCCATGCCAGCAATCCGTTGGCGGCTCCAGTGGGTACCGTCGGCGAATTCCACCGCGCCCAGCCGGGCATCCCGGTCCACGAACCAGCGCGAGACGGTCACCGCCTCGTCGTCGCCCACATCGAACTCGAGGTCGTCCCGGCGTCGTACCAGTACGATCGATGCGGGATCGATGCCGGCGCCGAAGCGCAGCACGCTGTCGCGCAGATGGGAATACCTGGTGTCGCCGACCTGCTCTCCCAGGTAGGTGACAAAGCCATCCTGCCCAATCTGGTCGCGACCGTCGCCCCGGTCGAACAGGAAGGTCCCGCTGCCCACCAGGATGTCGTTGCCGGGACCACCCCGGAAGGTGCCCGTGCCGGCAATGGTGTCGTTGCCGGCGCCACCGAGCATGAGGTTGTCGCCCATGTGGTCGTGGATCCGGTCGTTGCCTTCCCCGCCCTCGATGCGGTCGGGCCCGCTGCTTCCCCAGATATCGTCGTCGAGGCTGGTGCCGGAGATGAGCATGCGTTCCCGCGCCGGTAAGTCCGGTCCTACGAGTGGCGCGGCGATGCCGGCGGCGGCCGGGACGGGGGCGTCGGTGACGGGGCTGGTATTGCGGATATAGGTCATGGCTATCCTTCGAATCGATTGGAAGATGGATTCCCTCGCTGCTTCGCCGGTACATGTCGTGCGGCGAACGCCGATTCTTGCCGGGCGTCACCGGGCCGGGCATTTTCCGCCGCCAAGGTAGCGTCGATATCTGAAGTTATTGGAGTCGACCCCCGGGACGGGGTCGCAAGACCTGCGTCAAGCGTCGCGCCTGTCCAGCGCCCGCAGGTCGGCCCGGGTATCGACGTCGACGTGGATGCCGGCGTCGTCGACCGCTATCTCGCGCACCTGATGGGCGGCCAGGATGGTGCGTGCCCCCTGGTCGCCGCGCAAGTCCAGCAGGGCTTGGCGGTGACGTGCCGAGAACCCGACCGGATGGCCGCGGCGTCCTTGCCGCACCGGCACCGCAATGTCGGCACCGTCATGCAGGGCCTGGCACACCAGGGCAATGGTATCGCAGCGCACCATGGGCATGTCGCCCAGGGCCACCAGCCAGCCGCGCGCATCGGTATCGGTATGCAGGACGCCCTGGCGCAGCGTGGCGCTCATCTCGCGCGCCGCACCCGGCAGCGCCGTCACCACCGTGCAGCCTTGCGCGCGCAGGGCCCGCGCCAGTTGGCCATCGGTGGCCACTACCGCCACCACCGGCAGCACCCGCAGCAGCGATTGTGCCGCCACCACGGCCAGCATCTGGCCATGCTCGCCTACCGGCTGCATCAGCTTGCCTTCCATGGCGTCGAAGCGCGAGCCGCGGCCGGCGGCCAGCAGGATCGCCGTCAGGCCGGGGAATCGAGGTGTCTCGGTATGCATGCTGGTTCGCTCAAGCCGCAGCCTGGTGGGCTTCGGGCATTGGGGCGTCTTCTATTTTCGTCACGTTTTCTCTTGTATGTCGGCGCACGCGATGCGACCGAAGGGCCAGCGGTCGGCATTTGCTCTGGCAACCGGCGGCCAAGGCCTCTCGCACCGCGGCCGATTCTAGCAGCATTGTCCTGCGCCGCGCTGCGGCTGCGGGCGCAGCGGGCCATCGACGACCGCCAGCCAGCCGGGATCGCGGATCGATCCTGGCCCACGACGTGGCGACCGAGAATGCGGATGGCGGCCTTCGGGGAACGAGGCCACTATCGTCGGCGACGCAGGCGCACGGCGCCTCTCGAATCAATTTCGAAAATGACTTAAAAAATCAAAGTCGGTAACACACAAGTAAAAAACGCCCAGTATAGTTCGCCCCGTTGCTGACAAGTCGTCAGGAACCGGCTGGCATGTTTCACCCTGGGCAGTCGATCAACGGACCACAGAGTCCGTATTCATAGGGCGCACGCGATGGGAACGCGCGCCGCAATCGCCATCGATATCAGGCCTGACCTCATGCGGATCGCTCGCAGGGATGCGTGTGCGCTCGGCCAGCTCGGTCGAGATCGTATCCTCAGGCCGGATCGGGCCGCAATTTCTAACTTTCAGGAGCAATGGTCGGATTATTTCTTCTACAGGGCAGGCGGCAATTCCTTCCGTGGATAACGCCGATCCGGCTCCTGCAACAGGCACTGTCGTGCTGAAGATATCCAACATGGAGAGTGCCGGCATGCGCGGGAATCTCGATGTTCGATTGTGGTGATGCGCGTGTGAGCAATCGGCGCGCAGTCACGATTTCTAACCATCAGGAGTTATATGAACAAGAAGTTAATTGCACTGGCGCTTCTCGGACTGGGCGCATCGGCTGCAAATGCACAAGGCAGCGTCACGATCTACGGGATCGTCGACGCTGGCGTCTCGTATATGTCCAACGTGAAGAAGGCCGGTGTCAACGAGAACGGCTCGCGCTTCGGCGTGGAGTCGGGCGGCTTGTCCAGCTCGCGCATCGGATTTCGCGGGACCGAAGACCTGGGCGGCGGCCTGAAGGCACTGTTCGTGCTGGAGAATGGTTTCAACGCCGACAGCGGCGCCATGGGTTCTTCGGGCGTGTTGTTCGACCGCAAGTCGGTGGTGGGCCTGTCGGGCGGCTTCGGTACGGTGACGGTCGGCCGCCAGTCCGACTTCCTGGACGACATCGGATTCAAGTA
This sequence comes from Herbaspirillum sp. YR522, assembly GCF_000282575.1. GTDB lineage: Bacteria > Pseudomonadota > Gammaproteobacteria > Burkholderiales > Burkholderiaceae_D > Herbaspirillum. Next base: position 11,239 of record NZ_AKJA01000157.1, read on the forward strand.
CACGTCGGCACAGACTTTCGGCCAGAATGGCCAGAAGGGGGCGCACGCCAACAACATCGACCGTACCTCGACCGGTCGTAACGATAATTCGGTGCGTTACGACACCGCCAACCTCGGTGGCTTCACCGGCAGCCTGTACTACGCCTTCGGCGAAGTCGCGGGCCAGACGTCTGCCGGCCAGGGCTATGGTATCGGTGCCAACTACGCCAATGGACCGTTCGGCATCGGCGCCGGCTATTTCCAGAGCAAGCTGGCGACCAGTTCCGCGCCCTACAGCGCAGGCGATACCAACCTGAAGACTTTCACCATCGGCACCAGCTACCAGTTTGGTCCGGCCAAGCTGTATGGTGCATGGTCGCAGGGCAAGCGCCCGACCGCGGCTAACCAGGCCGGCCGCCTGTCAGCGGTGGGCAGCGCACGCAAGGCCAATATCGTCGACCTCGGCGTGGACTACGCGTTGAGCCAGAACCTGCATCTCCTGGGCAGCGTGATCCACAGCCGCATGGACTTCAACCGCGCCGCCGGTAGCAGCTTGCCCACTTCGGGCAAGACCACCCAGTTCAACCTGGGTGTGGACTACTTCCTGTCCAAGCGCACCGACGTGTATGCAATGTGGAGCAACCTGCGTGCGAAGGACGTCGTCAATCCCGGTGTACTCAACAACGCCGGCGACTTCGCGCCGTACGACGATTCCACGCAAAACGTACTGCGTGTCGGCTTGCGTCACAAGTTCTGATGCAGGCCAGGTAGTCTTGAGGAAAGCAGTTCTTTGATGCGGCGCCACCAGCAATGGTGACGCCGCTTTTTTGCGCAGGCGACGTCATACCCCGGCACATACTTTCCCGCAAACGGCGCCTCACGGGTGGCGAATCGGTTTCGGTGGCGAAGATCCGGTCCTGACGGCCCCGGGCAATCACACGACAGGCGGTCGGCGAACTATCCGTCGGACTGCTCTTGTCTTCAAGACCGCGCCTGGCACCAGCCCACAACATACGACCTAGCTCCGCTTGGGGAAGCTCAGACTGAACACCGTCTGCCCGCCGGGAATACTGGTGACACTGGCGCTACCCTGGTGCAAGGCCATGATCGAGCGCACGATCGCCAACCCCAGGCCGCTGGACCCGCCGGAACTGCTGCGCGATGGATCGGCCCGATAGAAACGATCGAAGACGCGATCAAGCAGGTCGTCCGGTATGCCTATGCCAGGATTGGCGACGGTAATCACCGTCGCATCGTCCAGATCGCGTGCATCCACCCTGACGACACCTTGCGCAGGCGTATATCGGATTGCATTGGCGACCAGGTTACCGATCGCCCGCCGTAGCAAGATCGGATCGGCACTCATCCGGCCACTGCCACACACCACGATCTCGACCCCCGCGTCCTCGGCAATGCCTTCGAAGTACTCGCCGATCCTGATGAGCTCATCCGCCACATCCAGTTGCCGGATCTGCAATGCGACATGGGCGTTATCGGCCCGGGCCAGGAACAGCATGCTCTCCATCATCCGGGAGAGCCGCTCATACTCTTCGATATTGGAACTCAGTAGCGCCTGGTACTCGTCGACGCCACGCGGTTTTCCCAGCGCGACCTGGGTTTGCACCATCAGGTTGTTGACCGGGGTGCGCAGATCATGGGCCAGGTCCGCCGAAAAGCGGCTCAGTTGCTCGAAGCTGCGATGCAAGCGGTCAAGCATCGCATTGAACGATTCGACGATCTCATGCAGTTCCCGCGGTGCGGATCGGATATCGAGCCGGGTATCGAGGCGGTTGGCCGATATCGCGTGGGTCTGGGCGGCCATCGACTGCAGCGGTCGCAGCCCACTGCGCACCAGGAAAAAACTCAGCAAGGTGGCAAGCAAGGTACCGACACCGGCCGCGTACCAGACCTCGGAGCGATACGCTGCCAGCAATTGCATCCGGTCGGAGCCTGCACGCGCCACGGTGACGGTGGCTTCCTGGCCCGAGCGGGTCGTTGCCTTGCTGACGATGAAGCGCACCGCTCCCGAAGCGAGCTGCCGGGATTGGATGAGATCCGGCTGCGGCCCATGGCGCATGTCCGGCTCCAGTTGGGCGATGTCAGCAGGGCGCTCGCTGCTGACGACGTCAAGGCCGGTCGAATCGCTGATCATCACCAGGAGTTGGTCATGACCCCTGATCGTGTCGAGCAACGCGTGACTGTTATCCCGGATGGCCTGCAGCGAACGTGCTTCCTGTATCAGATGGGCGATCGAGCGACTCTTTCCGAGCAGTTCCTCATCATCGCGCCGCTCCAGCTGGACATGCAGGGAGTGGTAGAGATAGCTGCCGACGCCGGCGAACGTGATGATCGACACCAATGCGAACAAAGCCATCAGCCGCGAGGTCATCGACGCGGTACCGCGCGGCTTCAATTCCTGGCCTCGAAGACGTAACCCATGCCCCAGACGGTATGGACCAGCTTGCTGTCGAAGTCGTCGTCGAGCTTGGCGCGCAGGCGCCGCACGGCCACGTCGACCACGTTGGTATCGCTATCAAAATTCATGTCCCATACCTGCGACGCGATCTGGGGGCGCGACAGCACCTCCCCCGGCCGCCGGACCAGCATATGGAGCAACGCGAACTCCTTGGCGGTCAGGTCGATCCGTTGACCCGCGCGGCTTACCTTGCGCCTTAATACATCCACGCTCACGTCACCGTATTCGATCACATCGGCTTCACGGATGGGGCCGCGGCGCAGCAGCGTCCTTGCCCGCGCCAGCAGTTCCGTGAAGGCGAACGGCTTGACCAGGTAGTCGTCGGCACCCAGCTCAAGGCCCTTGACCCGATCTTCCACTTCATCGCGGGCGGTGAGAAACAGTACAGGCGTATCGTGCGTGCGGCGCAGTTCGCGCAGGATCTCCCAGCCATTCATGCCCGGCAGCATGACATCCAGGATGACCAATTGGTAATCCAGTGTCTGTGCGTGATGCAAGCCGTCCACCCCGGTGCGGACCCAGTCGACGACAAAACCCGACTCCGCCAGGCCGCGGCGCAGATAGTCGCCGGATTTCGGTTCGTCTTCTACCAACAAGATATGCATATCCAGGTTCCCATCGAATACACCGCATTCTGATCGAGTCGTCGGCTTCATTCATTACAACTCTGTAATCACCAGGCAATCCTTCTGTACGGCCTTGTGTCCTAGACTTCATTGCAACGATGCGCCGGATATCGAATCGACTGCCGCCAGCGCCTGGTACGGGGCAGGTCCTCGCACTGCCTGCCGGATCGCGGCGCAGGCTCGGGCGCACCGCAAGCCTACCCGACTTTAACCTCATCGCCACCGTTGGCATGGACTGGAAGTTATAATCAATTCATCATGCGTGCCCTGATCATTTTCCTAGCCTTGTTGTTGCCGCTGCAGCTCTCCTGGGCTGCGATGGCGGGCTATTGCCAAACGGAAAATGCGCTCGCGCCGCTCCACCCGGGGCACCACGAGCATCCTTCCCTCCAGGCGCAACAGCCCACCGGCTCCGATGGCGCGAGCGTCGGCGACAACGATATCGGTTGTTCCGTGTGCCACTTCTCCTGCATGAAATCGGTACAGTGCTACGGCACGGCGCTACTCGCGCCGGTGACCGCCGGGACCGGGAATACGGCAGCGTATTCGGCACATCCCGCCTCCCACATCGCCGACGGGCCCGACAAGCCCAATTGGTTGCTCGCCGCCTGACTCGGCGAGGACATCCACATCCACCTGACCTCGCCGGATTCCCCTTAATTCACCGGAGAATTCGATGTATCGGCACAGCTTTTCGCTGGCGCTGGCCCTGCTTGCGGCCAGCCCCGGCCACGCGCAGTCCACTGCGCCCGCAACCACGCAGCAAGACCAGGATTCCAGCGTTTCGGTCATGGCCAGGGAGCCAGCGCCGTTGTCGCTGCCGGCAGCCATTGCCCTGGCCTATGACCGGAACAGGACGCTGGCGGCGGCCCGCAAGGAAATCGAGGCAGTAGAAGCCACCATCATCCAGGCGGGAGCGCGGCCCAATCCGGAGTTCTCGGCCTTGCTGGAAGATACCCGCAAGTCATCCAGGACCACCACCTACCAGATCACCCAGCCCATCGAACTGGGCGGAAAACGCAGTGCCCGTATCGAGGCGGCACGGCGCGCGCTGGACATGGCCTTGCTCGACTACGCCGCCAAGCGGGTCGAGATCCGTGCCGGGCTTACCGCCTCCTATTACGACGCGATGATCGCCATGGAGCGGCAGCGACTGGCCAAGGAACTGCTGGGCCTGGCCAGTACGTCTTCCGGGATGACGGCGCGCCGGGTCACGGCCGGCAAGATATCGCCGGTCGAACAGACCAAGGCACAGGTCGCCGAGGCCAGCGCGCAGCTGGAGTTGAACCAGGCCGACAGTGAACTGGCGCTGGCGCACAGGAGGCTGGCGACCTTCTGGGGGGCAGTCGGCAACGATTTCCAGCTCACCGATGGCGCCCTCGAATCCATTCCGGAGTTGCCGGCGATTGCCCAGTTGACCGAAAAGGTCGCCGTCGGTCCTGCCGTGCGGTTGGCACAGCTCGAAGTCGAACGGCGGCGGGCCCTGGCCAGGATCGAAAGCAGCAAGCGCATCCCGGACCTGAACCTGGCCTTGGGCAACAAGCGCGATGAGTCGGCCGCGAGAAACATGTGGGTCGTCGGTTTCTCGGTGCCGATCCCGGTCTTCGACAGCAACCGGGGCAATGAACTGGAGGCCCTCAAGCGGGTGGACATCGCGCGCGACGAGTTGTCCCTGGTCGAATTGAACATGCAGAGCGAGGCCGCGCAGAGCTACGAACGCCTGCGCAATGCAAGACATGAAGCTGCCGCCTTGCGTGACCGGATCGTGCCTGCCGCGCAAGGTGCCTACCAGGCCGCGCGCACCGGCTTCGAGCTGGGCAAGTTCGGCTTTCTCGACGTCCTCGACGCGCAGCGCACGTATTTCCAGGCAAAGGCACAGTACTGGAAGGCGCTGTCGATCGCATTCCAGGCCGCCGCCGACCTTGAGCGTCTGGCCGGCGCCGAGACCCCATCAGCCAAGTGAGATCAAACATGACCAACAAGCAAAAGCTCGCCATCGCGGCGATCATCGCCGTCGCAGCGCTGTTGTCGGGCGTCATCCTGACGAAGGGTGGAAGTGTTGCCGGGGGCGCCGAGAAATCATCGGCACACCGGCATGAAGGCAGTCATCAGGACCAGGAACACCACGGTGAAGACAAGGCGGATTCGCACAAGGACCCGGATGAGCACGGGGATGGAGAGCATCACGGTGCGGCACCATCCAAGGGGCCACACGGTGGCGTCCTGTACCAGCAAGGCGCGTCGTCCATGGAAGTCCTGCTGAGTGAAAGCGACGGCGCCCTGGTCGTCTATCCCTACTGGCAGGACCAGCCCGTTGCTCCGTCGTCGGTGAACTTGGACGCGACGCTCCAGCGCCCCGGGAAGGCACCCGAAACCTTGGCATTGCGGATCGAAAAGGATGCCCTGAAGGCGACCAGCGCCATCGAGGAGCCCCATCTTTTCGATATCAGGTTCTCGGCCAAGGCTGCCGGTGGCACCCACCAATTCACGTTCTCCAAGGAAGAAGGAAAGATCGAGCTGAACCAGGCGCAGATAGCCGCTGCGGGTATCCAGGTCAAGCCCGCCGGCGCATTGAAGATGAACAGCAGCCTGCAACTGCCCGGAGAAATCCGCTTCAATGCAGACCGCACCGCTCACGTGGTGCCACAGGTCGCCGGCATCGTCGAATCGGTTTCCGCCAACCTGGGCCAGAAGGTCAGGAAAGGACAGGTGCTGGCGGTGATCAATAGCAGCGCCGTGTCCGAGCAGCGTGCCGAGCTGCTCAATGCCGAACAGCGACTGGCATTGGCCAGGACCGCCTACCAGCGTGAGAAGAACCTGTGGGAGCAGAAGATCTCCGCCGAACAGGATTACCTGCAGGCACAGGTGACATTGCGCGAGGCAGAGGTCGCGCTGCGCAATGCGCAGCAGAAACTGCGCGCCATCGGTGCCACCCGGTCCTCGGGCGCCCTCAACCGCTACGAGATCCGGGCGCCGTTCGACGGCACCGTGGTCGAGAAGCACCTGGGGCTGGGGGAGGCGGTACGCGAGGATGCCAACGCATTCCTGATTGCCGACCTGTCCACGGTCTGGGCCGAGATCATCGTTTCACCCAAGGATATGCAGAGGGTCAGGGTCGGTGAAAAGGTAGTGGTGCGTGCCACCGCCTTCGACGCCAAGGCCGACGCCACGATCTCCTTCGTCGGTGCATTGATCGGCGAACAGACCAGGACGGCCAGGGCGCATGTGGTATTGCCCAATCCCGATGACAGCTGGCGCCCCGGACTGTTCGTGTCGGTCGAGGTGGTATCGGATGCCGCGCAAGTCCCGGTGGCGGTGGCGGCCGACGCCATCCAGACGGTCGACGGCAAGAGCGTGGTCTTCGTTCGCATCCCGGGCGGCTTCGCCGCACAGGAGGTCACGACCGGACGGACCAACGGCAAGTTCGTCGAAATCAGGTCCGGCCTGGACGCCGGTTCCGACTACGCCGCCACCGGCAGCTTCGCCATCAAGGCCGAGCTGGGCAAGGGTTCGGCCGAGCATAGCCATTAATCGCGGCGACTTCGAGAAAGACGACAATCATGTTTGAACGAATCATACGCTTGGCCATCGAGCATCGATGGCTGGTCCTGCTGGCGGCGCTTGCGATGGGCGCCTATGGCGTCTACAGCTACCAGAAACTGCCCATCGATGCGGTTCCCGATATCACCAACGTGCAGGTCCAGATCAACACGGCGGCCCCCGGCTATTCGCCGCTGGAAACCGAACAGCGCATCAGCTATCCGATCGAGACCGTGATGTCCGGCCTGCCGCACCTGGAGCAGGTGCGCTCACTGTCGCGCTATGGCTTGTCGCAGGTGACGGTCATCTTCAAGGATGGCACCGACATCTACTTCGCACGGCAACTGGTCAATGAGCGTATCCAGCAGGCCAGAAGCCAGCTTCCCACCGGGATCGACCCCGGCATGGGGCCCATTTCCACCGGGCTCGGTGAAATCTACCTGTGGACGGTCGAGGCCAGGGACGATGCGCGCAAGGCCGACGGTACACCCTATACGGCGACCGACCTGCGCGAAATCCAGGATTGGGTGATCAAGCCGCAGCTTCGCCTGGTGCCGGGCGTGACCGAGATCAATACCATCGGCGGCTTCGCCAAGGAGTACCTGGTCGCCCCTTCGGCCGAAAAACTGGCCTCCTACGGCATGACCATGGACACGGTGGTCAAGGCACTGGAAAAGAACAACAACAACGTCGGCGCCGGTTACATCGAACGCAACGGCGAGCAGTACCTGATCCGCGCCCCGGGCCAGGTCGCATCGGCCGACGATATCGGTAGCATCGTCCTGGCCAACGTCCAGGGTGTGCCGATCCGGGTACGCGACGTGGCCGAGGTCGGTATCGGCCCGGAGCTGCGTACCGGGGCGGCCACCGAGAATGGCCGCGAAGTGGTGCTCGGCACGGTCTTCATGCTGATCGGCGAGAACAGCCGCAAGGTATCGCAGGCGGTGGACCGGAAGATGGTGGAAATCAACCGTTCGTTACCCGATGGCGTCGAGGCCGTTACCGTGTACGACCGGACCATCCTGGTCGACAAGGCGATCGCGACCGTCAAGAAGAACCTGGTCGAGGGCGCCCTGCTGGTGATCGCGGTGCTGTTCGTCTTCCTCGGCAACATCCGGGCGGCCATCATCACCGCGGCCGTGATCCCGTTGGCGATGCTTTTCACGTTCACGGGCATGGTGTCCAACAAGGTCAGCGCCAACCTGCTCAGCCTGGGGGCGCTGGATTTCGGCATCATCATCGATGGCGCAGTGGTGATCGTGGAAAACTGCGTCAGGCGGCTGGCCCATGCGCAGCAAGGACATGGCCGCACGCTGACCCGCGACGAACGCTTCGACGAGGTATTCGCCGCCGCCCGGGAAGCGCGCCGGCCACTGTTGTTCGGCCAGCTGATCATCATGATCGTGTATCTGCCGATGTTCGCCCTGACCGGTGTGGAAGGGAAGATGTTCACTCCCATGGCGTTCACCGTGGTCACTGCCCTGGTCGGTGCCATGATCCTGTCGGTGACCTTCATTCCCGCGGCCATCGCGTTGTTCATCGGCGAGCGGGTGGCGGAAAAGGAGAACTTCATGATGCTGCGGGCCAAGCGCCTCTACGAGCCGGCGCTGAAGGTGATCATGCGCAACAAGCCGGTGGTCCTCACCTTTTCCGGTGCCTTGATCATCGTATGCGCTGTGCTGGCCACCCGACTGGGTACGGAATTCGTCCCGAGTCTCAACGAGGGCGACATGGCGCTCCAGGCATTGCGGATTCCCGGCACCAGCCTGACGCAATCGGTGCAGATGCAACAGCAGATCGAGCACACCCTGAAGCAGAAATTCCCGGAGGTGGAACGGGTGTTTGCACGCACCGGTACTGCGGAGGTGGCATCCGACCCGATGCCGCCCAACATTTCGGATGGCTACATCATGTTGAAGCCGCAAGACCAATGGCCCAAGCCGCAGAAGACGCATGCGCAACTGCTGGCCGCGATCCAGGAGGAGGTGACGAAGATTCCGGGCAACAACTACGAATTCTCGCAGCCGATCCAGCTGCGCTTCAACGAATTGATCTCGGGCATACGCAGCGACGTCGCGGTGAAGGTCTTCGGCGACGACATGGATACGCTCAATGACACCGCCGCGAAGATCTCGGCGGTGCTGGAGAAGATCCCCGGTGCGACCGAAGTGAAGATCGAGCAGACCACCGGCCTGCCGATGCTCACGGTCGATATCGATCGCCAGAAGACCTCCAGGTACGGACTGAACGTGTCCGATATCCAGGACACGATCGCTACCGCCATTGGCGGCAAGGACGCGGGAACCCTGTTCCAGGGCGACAGGCGATTCGGCATCGTGGTGCGATTGCCCGAGAGCGCACGCGCCGACCTCGAGGCCATTCGCCGCTTGCCGCTGGCGCTGCCATTGCAAGAGGGCACGACCAGGACCAGCTACGTCCCGCTGGGGGAGGTGGCCTCGCTCGATGTTGCACCAGGACCTAACCAGGTAAGCCGGGAAGACGGCAAGCGACGTATCGTGGTGAGCGCCAACGTTCGCGGCCGGGACCTGGGATCGTTCGTGGCCGATGCCCAACGACAGCTGCAATCGCAGGTGAAGATCCCGACCGGTTACTGGACCACCTGGGGCGGGCAATTCGAGAACCTGCAGTCGGCCACCCAGCGCCTGCAGATCGTGATTCCGGTCGCCCTGCTGATGGTGTTCTTGCTCTTGTTCGCCATGTTCAACAACGTCAAGGATGGCATGCTGGTGTTTACCGGTATCCCGTTTGCGCTGACGGGCGGCATCCTGGCCCTGGCGCTGCGCGACATTCCGATGTCGATCTCGGCGGCGGTCGGTTTCATCGCATTGTCGGGGGTGGCGGTGCTCAATGGCCTGGTGATGATTTCGTTCATCCGCAGCCTGCGCGAAGAAGGGCGCTCGCTGGATGACGCCATCCACGAAGGCGCCATGACGCGCTTGCGCCCGGTCCTGATGACGGCCCTGGTGGCCTCGCTCGGTTTCGTACCGATGGCGCTGGCCACGGGCACCGGTGCCGAGGTGCAGCGCCCACTGGCCACCGTGGTCATCGGCGGCATCCTTTCGTCGACCGCCCTGACATTGCTGGTGTTGCCGTTGCTGTACAAACTGGCACACGCCGGCGACGAGAACCCGCGGCCCGGCACGAACGGATCCGGCCGGCGATTCTGGAAGTTCCGCGGCCGGCGCCTGCCGGAGTCGGCGACCTAGGCCTGGGCGAGGGCCACCTGCCACGGCGCCGCCAGCGAAGGTGGCGCCATTTTTTTTAGGGGCGGCATGCGGCGATTCGGCACGGGGCTCGCGGCCTTTGCATCGCTGGTAGCGCACATGGAGCGATGAAGTAAAATGGATTTCACTTAGAAATAGTTGAATTTCATTCATCCATCATGCTTGATCGCATTCATCTTTCCATCGTCCAAGAGGTGGAGAAGCAAGGTTCGCTGACCGCAGCCGCGGGCGTACTGCACGTGACGCAGTCGGCGTTGAGCCACAGCATGAAAAAGCTGGAGCAGCAGCTGGGCACGGACGTCTGGTTGCGCGAAGGCCGCAGCCTGCGCCTGACCCAGGCCGGCCAGTACCTGCTGGCGGTGGCCAACCGGGTGCTGCCGCAGCTCGAACTTGCCGAAGAACGCCTGCGGCAGTTTGCCCAGGGCGAGCGCGGCGCATTGCGCATCGGCATGGAATGTCATCCTTGCTACCAATGGCTGCTGAAGGTGGTCTCGCCCTACCTGGCCGCGTGGCCCGATGTGGACGTGGACGTCAAGCAGAAATTCCAGTTCGGGGGCATCGGCGCGTTGTTCGGCTACGAAATCGACCTGCTGGTCACGCCTGATCCGCTGGACAAGCCGGGCCTGGTGTTCGAACCGGTGTTCGACTACGAGCAGGTGCTGGTCGTGGCCAGCAACCACCGGCTGGCCCAGGAGGAATACATCAAGCCCAGGCAACTGAGCGACGAGGTGCTGGTCACCTACCCGGTGCCGGTGGACCGGCTGGATATCTACAGCATGTTCCTGACGCCGGCCGCCATCACTCCCAAGCGCCACAAGGCCATCGAGACCACCGACATCATGCTGCAGATGGTTGCCAGCGGCCGCGGCGTGGCGGCCCTGCCGCGCTGGCTGGTGCTGGAATATGCCGACAAGATGGATGTGGTACCGGTGCGGCTGGGCAAGAAAGGCATTGCCAAGCACATCTTCCTGGGGGCGCGCGAGGCGGACGTGGGCATCGATTACCTGCATGCCTTCATCGAACAGGCCAGGAACCCGGTCGTCGCCTGATCTTTGGTGGCATGTGGTGCCGCCCATGCCGCCTGCCGCGACCTCGAGCACACCCTGTCTTCTTGCCTGCCGCATCCCTGCCGGCGGCGCGATGGCGCAGCGTCGACTGCGCAGCGTCGTATGAGCATAGCTAATGATTTGATGAGATAAAATCATTTTTATTCATTGATCGACCGGCATAGAATCCGTCCTGACCGGAAACCAGATACAGGTTTCATCTCCACAATCAGGTTGCGGGATCACAAATGGATAAAGAATTCACGTTTGCCATCGGGCGCATCCGCTTCGATGAACACTATCGTCCTTCGGACAATACGCGCATCACGACCAACTTCGCCAACCTGGCCAGGGGCCGGAACCGGCAGGAGAACCTGCGCAACACCCTGGAGATGATCGACAATCGTTTCAATGCATTGGCGCATTGGGACAACCCCAACGGTGACCGTTATGGCGTCGAACTCGAGATCGTTTCCGTCGAGATGCATATCGACGGCCGGGAGACTGGCCAGGCGCTGCCCCTGATCGAGATATTGAAGACCGACATCGTCGACAGGAAGACGGACGAGCGCATCGAGGGCATCGTAGGAAACAACTTTTCTTCCTACGTGCGCGACTATGACTTCAGCGTGCTGCTGCTGGAACACACCAGGAACCGGCCCGAATTCAGCACGCCAGACGATTTCGGCAGCCTGCATGGAAAGCTGTTCAAGTGCTTCGTCAATTCAAGCACCTACAGAGAGCATTTCAGCAAGCCGCCTGTCATCTGCCTGAGCGTGTCGAGCAGCAAGACCTATCATCGGACCGAGAACCGCCACCCCGTACTGGGCGTGGAATACCGGCAGGATGAATATTCGCTCACCGACGACTACTTCGCCAAGATGGGGTTGACGGTGCGCTACTTCATGCCGCCCAACAGCGCCGCACCGCTGGCGTTCTATTTCGCCGGCGACCTGCTGGGGGACTACACCAACCTCGAGCTGATCGGCACCATCAGCACCATGGAAACCTTCCAGAAGATCTACCGGCCCGAGATCTACAACGCCAATTCAGCGGCGGGAAAATCCTACCGGCCAAGCCTGCAGCACCAGGATTATTCATTGACCCGGATCGTCTACGATCGGGAAGAACGTAGTCGGCTGGCGGTTCAACAGGGAAGGTTCGTCGAGGAAAAATTCATCAAGCCGTACCGCGAAATACTTGATCGGTGGTCCGCCGCCACTGCCCTTTGACTCACCAGGAAACCATGTCATCCATCGTGAAGAAACTATTACCCACTTCGACTGCCGGCAGCTTGCCCAAGCCCTCCTGGCTGGCACAACCCGAGACACTCTGGTCTCCCTGGAAATTGCAGGACGAGGCTTTGGTCGAGGGCAAGCAGGATGCGCTGCGCCTGGCGCTGCAGGAACAACGGCATGCAGGTATCGATATCGTCAGCGATGGCGAACAGACACGCCAGCATTTTGTGACGACGTTCATCGAGCACCTGGACGGCGTCGATTTCGACAAGCGCGAGACCGTCCGCATACGTAACCGCTATGACGCCAGCGTGCCCACCGTAGTGGGTGCCGTATCGCGCCCCAAGCCGGTGTTTGTCGACGATGCCAGGTTCTTGCGCCAGCAGACCACGCAAGCCATCAAATGGGCGCTGCCGGGTCCGATGACGATGATCGACACGCTGTACGACAGCCATTACAAGAGCCGCGAGAAACTGGCCTGGGAATTCGCCGGGATCCTCAACCAGGAAGCCAGGGAGCTGGAGGCCGCGGGTGTCGATATCATCCAGTTCGACGAGCCCGCATTCAATGTCTTCTTCGACGAGGTCAATGACTGGGGCGTCGCTACCCTGGAGAGGGCCATCGAGGGCTTGAAGTGCGAGACCGCCGTGCATATCTGCTACGGCTACGGCATCAAGGCCAATACGGACTGGAAGAAGACCCTGGGCTCGGAGTGGCGACAATACGAAGAGGCTTTTCCGAAGCTGCAGAAATCCAGCATCGACATCGTCTCGCTGGAATGCCACAACTCGCGCGTTCCCATGGACCTGATCGAACTGATACGCGGCAAGAAGGTGATGGTCGGGGCCATCGACGTGGCCACCGATACCATCGAGACACCGGAGCAGGTCGCCGACACCCTGCGCAAGGCACTTCGCTTCGTCGATGCCGACAAGCTCTATCCCTGCACCAACTGCGGCATGGCGCCGCTATCCCGTGGCGTGGCAAGAGGCAAGCTCAATGCGTTGAGTGCCGGCGCGGAAATCGTGCGCAGGGAACTGGCCGGCTGATCGCCTGACCCCGGTGGGGTCGACAGCCTTGCCGGTGCCCGGCAATCCAGGCATCGGCAAGGCCGGGCGCTCAGACCGACCGGCTCAAGCCGCCGTCGACCCGCAGGTTCTGCCCGGTGATGTAGGCCGCGCCCGGCGAGGCCAGGAAGGCGATGGTGGCGGCGATCTCCTCGCTGGTGCCATAGCGCTGCATCGGCACGCTGGCGCGGCGTTCTTCGCGCGCCGGCAGGCTGTCGATCCATCCCGGCAGCACATTGTTCATGCGCACGTTGTCGCGCGCGTAGGTGTCGGTGAAGATCTTGGTGAATGCCGCCAGGCCGGAGCGGAACACCGCCGAGGTGGGAAACATGTCGCTTGGTTCGAACGCCCAAGCGGTGGAAATGTTGATGATGGCGCCGCCACCCTGTTGCTGCATCAGCGGCGTGACCAGTCGCGTGGGGCGGATCACGTTGAGCAGGTAGGTTTCCATGCCGCGATGCCAGTCGTCGTCGCTGATGTCGAGGATCGGGGCGCGCGGCCCGTGGCCGGCGCTGTTGACCAGTACGTCGACCCGACCCCAGCGCGCCACCGCCTGGTCGACGAGCGACTTGAGGTCGTCGGGCGACTGGTTCGAACCGGTCACGCCGAGGCCGCCCAGTTCCAGCGCCAATGCCTCGCCGCGTCCGGACGACGAAAGAATCCCCACCTTGAAGCCGTCGGCGGCCAGCCTTCTTGCGGCGGCCGCTCCCATGCCGCTGCCGGCGGCGGTGATCAACGCTACTTTTTCAGTCATCTGGAATGCTCCGTAGGCAAAACCGCACATCGTAGTACAGCCGCGCGCAATGTGCTGGCGGCTGCGGACCGGGGCGGTCAATCGGGTGTGAGCCACAATGCCAGCAATGGCACGCTGGAGAGCAACAGGCAGAGCAGGGCGGCGCCGACGAAGAGCCAGAATTTCTTGTTTTTCATGATGGAAGCGGGAGCGGGCGTACTAGACCCGATGCAAAAGGCGCCAGTTTAACGCGGGCGGCGTCGGCCACCGCCTGCGCGGCAAGCCGAGGCGATGTCAGAGCAGGCGCCACCAGGCGGCCAGCTTGGCGAAGACGCCTTCGCTGGGCTGGTGGAACAGGTAGGGGCGTTGTGCCTGCAGCTTGGCCAGCGCATCCTTTTCGGCCTGTTCCTTGATCGAGCCGTAGGCCACGCCCAGTTTGAGCAGGGTACGGAATGCGCCCAGCTGTTCGCGCGCCAGCACGCCGCGGGCATGCTGCAGCGCGACCTGGGTGTCGTTCATCTGCTGGCCCAGCGCGTGGGCCAGGCGGGTGGCGGGGGTCTTGAGCTTTTCCTGCACCACCGTGATGCTCACGGCTGCGGACTTGATCTGGGCCGCCAGCACGTCGACCTGGGTTTCATCGCCCTGGGACTGCTTGATGATGGCCAGGGCCCAGGCGCGAGCGGCCTCGGTGAGGTCTTCGCTGCTCCAGTCGTGGCGCACCGCGATGTGAAAGCCGTAATTGGCCGCTTCGGCGATCAGGATCGCCACTACATCGGGGAAGTCGCGGTCCATGGCGCGCCGGGCCCAGGCGTACTGGCCCGACATCATCAGGTGCTGCACCGCCTCTTCGGTGAGGAAGTTGGTATTGTCCGACAGGCGGGCCATCAGGAAGGCATCGAACGAAGGCGCCACGAAGCCCGAATCGACCTTGGTTGACAGCCGCACGAAATTCTTGAATTCGCGCTGCAGCATTTCGTAGACATCGTCCTTCAGGTTGAGCTTGAGCTGCTTCATGTTGTTCTCCTGGTTGCGCAACTACCTTTAACGGCGGCACCGGCCATAAACTTTACCCTTGGCAACCTGATCCTTGGCTGTGCGCGATGATAGCCCAAAGCGTGGCGGCGCAGATCATAAGTGGGCTGGTCATGGCATGATGCTTGTTGGCCTGGCAAGCATCATGCCAAATCAATAACACCAATAAACATATGGATTGACTACCTGAGGGAGACACGCATGCAGCAAAGCAGCAACGCATCGACGCCGCCGATCCGGCGCGTAGCGGTCATCGGTACCGGCGTCATCGGCGCCAGTTGGGTCGCCGGTTTCCTGGCGCAGGGCCTGGACGTGAGCGCCACCGACCCCAGTGCCGGCGCCGAGCAGCGCCTGCACGAAGCGGTCGCCCGCCATTGGCCCGGGCTCGAGGCCTTGGGTCTGGCACCGGGCGCGTCGCCTTCGCGGCTGCGTTTTTTCAGCGAACTGGAAGACGCGCTCGAGGGCGCCGACTTCGTCCAGGAGAATGGGCCTGAGCGGGAAGACCTCAAGATCGAGCTGTTTCGCCGCATCGATGCGGCGCTGCCGGAACACGTGATCATCGCGTCGAGCTCATCGGGCTTGTTGATGAGCCGGGTGCAGCAGGCTTGCCGCCATCCGCAGCGGGTGGTACTGGGCCACCCCTTCAACCCGCCGCACATGATCCCGCTGGTCGAGGTGATCGGCGGCCAGCAGACCTCGCCCGAAACGGTCCAGCGCGCCATGGATTTCTATACCGCCATCGGCAAGAAGCCGATCCATCCGCGCAAGGAGGTCAAGGGGCACATCGCCAACCGGCTGCAGGCAGCCCTCTGGCGCGAGGCGTTTCACCTGGTCGAGCAAGGCGTGGCCAGCACCGAGGACATCGATACCGCCATCGCCTATGGCCCGGGCCTGCGCTGGGCATTGATGGGGCCCTTTCTCAACCTGCACCTGTCGGGTGGCGCCGGCGGCATCGACCACATGCTGGAGCACCTGGGGCCGCCGATCGAAAGCTGGTGGGCTGACCTGGGCACGCCCACCATCAGCGAGCCGCTGCGCCAGCAGATCGCCGCCGGCGTGGCCGAGCAGATGGCGGGACGGACCTCGGCCGAACTGGGCGCCCAGCGCGACCAGCTGCTGGTGGAATTGATCGCCGCCAAGGCCCGCGCGCG
Organism: Herbaspirillum sp. YR522; assembly: GCF_000282575.1. Lineage (GTDB taxonomy): Bacteria > Pseudomonadota > Gammaproteobacteria > Burkholderiales > Burkholderiaceae_D > Herbaspirillum. Next base: position 27,372 of record NZ_AKJA01000157.1, read on the forward strand.
CGTCATACCCTGATATCGGACAGCGTGCGCCCGACCCGCAGCATCGACGCGGGCCGGGCTTGCCTGGCGTCTACGGCGCGCGCCTGGCCGGCGCCATCTCGCGCATCAACGCGATGTAGCGTTGCGCGCCCAGCCCCAGCGGCTGGTCCTTCTTCCACACCACGTCCACCCACAGCGGCAGCTGGTTGCTGATGTTGTCGAAATCGATGGCCACCAGTTGCCCGGCGGCGATCTGCGGCTGCACCAGGCTGTGCGGCAGATAGGCCCAACCCAGCCCTTCGCGCACCATCGATAGCGTGGCCAGGTGGTTATCGCTGCGCCAGATGCGGCGCGCCAGGAAAAAGCGCGGGTCCGAGATACTGGCGTCGCGGCTGGCCACGGCGATCTGGCGGATGTCGTACAGGTCCTCGTAGCGCAACTTGCGGGACGCTGCGGCCAACGCCGGATGCGCGGGCGCGATCACGGCCACCATCATTTCGCTGGTCAGTTCCTGGAACGCCTCGCGCTCGTTGCCGGCATGGCGTTCGAACACCACGGCCAGTTGCGCGGTGTCATCGTGCAGCATGCGCATCGCATCGGCCTGGGGCGACGACAGGACTTCCACCTCCAGCGACGGGAATTCGGTCGCCAGCACCGCCAGCGGCTTGGCCCAGGGCACCGATAGCAACTCGGGCGCGACGGCCAGCGTCAACTTGCGTTCCAGGCCCTGGTGCAGCGACAACGCCTGTGCATCGAGCTGGCGCAGCTGGCTTGCCAGCAGGCGGGCGTCGGGCTCCAGCGCACGCGCCATGTCGGTGGGCCGGGCATCGCGCGCGGTGCGGTCGAACAGCACCAGGTCGAGTTCGGCCTCCAGTTGGGCGATGGTCATGCTCACCGATGACGGGACCCGACCCAGCGTGCGCGCTGCAGCCGAGAACGAACCGCCGTCGAGCACCGCCAGGAACACCCGCACGCTGTCGCTTGAAAAGGGCATGTTGTCTTTTTGGTTATCAATTAAATTGAAAGAAGCCAACTTCTTCTTTCAAAAATTAAACCATAAAATGCGCCTCGGTTCCCATATCGGGCAATTCGAGTTCTGGTCAGTGGAGTGGTTGATGCAAGGTTTCAAGCGCAAATTCGTCTACGCCTGCCTGTTCGAGGCACTGGCGATCCTGTTTACCACCTTCGGCCTGTCGGTCATCGGTGGCCACGACAGCGCCCATTCGACGGCCGCGGCGGTGGCTTCGTCGACGGTGGCCTTCATCTGGAATTTCGTCTTCAACGGCGCCTTCGAACGTTGGGAAGCGCGCCAGCCAACGCGCGGCCGCGACTTCAAGCGGCGCGTGCTGCATGCCATCGGCTTCGAGGGTGGGTTGGTGGCGATGCTGGTGCCGCTGTTTGCCTGGTGGCTCGACATCAGCCTGTGGGATGCCTTCGTGCTCGACCTGGGCCTGATCGTCTTCTTCATGGTCTATACGTACCTGTTCAACCTGCTGTTCGATCGCGTCTTCGGCCTGCCAAGCTCGGCCATGCCGATTGCCGAACACTGATCGCCAGGTAATTTCTTCCTCTCCCTCCAGGTTTTCCCCGGGTTCAACCGTTGTAAAAAAGGCTTTTTTGCCAAAGCAGGGTTTTTCCTGATGCTTATGGTTGTGCTCTCGGGTTTCGCCCGATGTCGCCCGCGTGGTCCAGAAATTAAAGTACACCCATACCCGCTGCACACAGAAGTCTTCACAGGGGGTGAAGACCACGCCGGGACACTGCCTCAGGGAGAATTAACATGTTTGCCAAGAACAACCGCATCGTCGCCGCTT
>NZ_AKJA01000158.1 GCF_000282575.1 Herbaspirillum sp. YR522
CTGCGGCGGGTAGCCGCCGAGTTGGCGCAGCGTCCCATGCTGCGCCGTGGCAGCGATGACGCCGAGCTGTTCGAGCACGTGCAGCAACAATACGCGGCACGCGCCAGCGCGCATCTGGACAATCTCGAGCAGGAACGCTCGATGTTGCGCCGCGCCCGGCATGAACACGACAGCGCGCTGCGCCAGCAGCGCAAGCTCGAACAGACACTGCCGGCCTACGAGGACTCGGCGCGCGCCTTCGAGGCCTTGCGGCGTGAAGGCTTTGCCAGCGCGCTGGCGGCCAGCGAACGCCAGCGCGATGCCACCGAAAAGCGCGGCGAGCTGGAAGCCCAGCGCGCCATGGTGTCGGCGCTGGAAGCCGCCGTCCAGGCGCAGTCGCGTCGCCTGGCGCATAGCCAGAGCAATTACCGGCGTGAACTCGAAGAAGAGCAGGCGGCGATCCGCGCGCGCATTGCGCAATTGCAGCCCGACCTGGAAAAGAGCACCTATCGCGAAGGCCTGATGGAACTCAGGGCGCCCGAGAACGGCGTCATCAAGGACCTGGCCACCACCACCGTGGGCGCGGTGGTGCAGCCGGGCGATATCCTGCTGACCATGGTGCCGGCCGACGAGCCGCTGTATGCCGACGTAAGGGTACGCAACGAAGATGTCGGCCTGGTCAGCCAAGGGCAGCATGTGCAAGTCAAGCTGGCTGCCTTTCCGTTCCAGCGCTACGGCATGATGCAAGGCCGGGTGCTGCATATCGGAGCCGATGCCAGCCAGCAGCAGGAAGACGAGGCTGGACTGCCGCCCTACAAGGCGCGCGTGCGACTCGACCGCCAGACCCTGCAGGTGGTCGGCGGCAAGCAGCATGCGCTGCTGGCAGGCATGCAGGTGACGGCCGAGATCCACCTTGGCCGTCGCACCGTGCTGCAATACCTGTTGTCGCCGATCCAGAAGACGCTGCACGAATACGGTCGTGAACGCTAGATTCAACACTGTCACCGTGCATGCCGTCGTGCCGAGGCCGGTGTCTTTTGGCCGACCCTGGCGCGTGCATCGCCAGCGCGTCGTATGCGCCGATGCCAGCGGCAAATCTCGTATTTTCTTGCAAGCAGTTGGCGCTGGTTCTCGCCAGGGCACGATTCTTCGCCGCTGATTTGAGCGACAAGATGAATGCCTTGCGCATCGTCACGACGTCAGACGTCGACGTCTTGCACATTCCGTTCGACAAGCCGTTATCCATCGGGTCGAAACTTGCGTGGTACTCGCGGCAATGACCGCCTTGGCCATGCGCAACACCTGCCCGCGGCGACGACCGCCCATCATCCATCCAGATCAACTCCGGGAGTAACAGCATGGTCACGAAAGAGCAGCAAGATGCCGCGCCGCCTGTGGCGCACCAAGTCAGTGCCGGCACCCAGGTCATCTTCGGACCGCCCGGTGATGCCATCATCGATGGCGCCGGTACCGGCAACGGCAACGGCACCGGCAATGGCAACGGCACCGGCACCGGCAATGGCAATGGCAATGGCAATGGCAATGGCAATGGCACCGGCAATGGCAATGGCAATGGCAATGGCAATGGCAATGGCAATGGCAATGGCAATGGCAATGGCAATGGCAACGGCAACGGCAACGGCAACGGCAACGGCAACGGCAGTGGCAATGACACGGGCACGGGCACGGGTAACGGCGATATCTTCAGGTTGTCCGGCGAAATGGCGCAATATCGATTCACCGCCACCATCGGGGGGGTATGGGTCATCGACCGGGTCCCGGGACGGGATGGCATCGGTTTCTTGAGTAATGTCGCAACAGCCATGTTCGCCGATGGGCAAGTGTCTCTTCCCGGCGCTGATGTCGGCGCCGCGTTGCCACACCCGGTGGACGACGTGATCAGGTCCGACGCCTCCCGGCGGCCCTTGACGCGACGCGGGCCGCACCTGATCGCGGCGGGCCAGTTGCTCGCCAATGATATCGATTGGCAAGGCAAGGGTTTGCGCATCGATGCCGTCACCGATGTGGTCGGTGGCAGCGCCCGCATCACCGAGGCCGGCGATGTGTTGTTCGATCCGGACGCCGGCTTTACCGGCGTCATGTCCTTTGGATACCGGGTGCGTGGCCTGCAGGGTAGCCGCGCAGAGGCGCCGGCGCGGGTGTACCTGCACAGCGATGATTTACCGCAAGACCCATTGCTGACGCGGCAATGGCATCTGCAACAGGCCAACGTGCTGCCGGTCTGGCGCGACTACATCGGTCGTGGCGTCACGATAGGCCAGTTCGAACCGGGAGGCGACGAAGCCAACGGCCGGCATATCCTGGACCTGCGGGAGCGTGAACTGGCGGCCAACCTTGACCACGCCTGGTATGCCAACGCCGCAGCCGGTCAGCGCGGGGGCTCCGACGGCGACCAGCCCAGCCTGCATGCCACGGTCGTGGCGGCCATCATGGCGGCCGCGCGCAACGGCGAGGCCGGTGTCGGTGTAGCCCCGGGCGCCACGCTCGGTGGTCATTGGGTCGACAGCGAGCATTCGTCGATCCTGCAGGCAATGCGCCACTACGACATTGCCAACAACAGTTGGGGGCCGGACGGGCGTTTCCTGTTTCTTACCCGCTCTCCGCAGGCCAATGGATTGCCCTCGGCATTCGCCGATGCCGCAGGTCGTGGCCGCCGCGGGCTGGGCACGGTGATCGTCACCTCCGGCGGCAACGAGCGACTCGAGGGCGACAACACCAACTACAGCAGCATGGGCAATTGCCGCTTCGCCATCGCGGTGGCGGCGCTGGCGCAGCATGGGGTGGACCAGGTCGCGGCACAGCGTTTCTCCACCCCTGGTGCCAGCGTGCTGGTCAGCGCGCCCGGCACTGACCTGACGCCAGGTATTGGCGCGCCCGATGTGATCGTCAGCGGGACCAGCTTCGCCGCGCCCATCGTCAGCGGGGTCGTGGCGCTGATGCTGGAGGCCAATCCGGCGCTGGGCTATCGCGATGTGCAGCAGATCCTGGCGCTGACGGCGCGCAGGGTCGGGCAAGACGGTGCCGACTGGCAGGTCAATGGCGCCGGCAACTGGAATGGCGGTGGCATGCTGGTCAGCCACGACTTCGGCTATGGGGAGGTCGATGCCCGCGCCGCGGTGCGCCTGGCAGAAAGCTGGATCACGCAGCAGACGGCGGGCAACGAGGTATCCGCGGCCGCGCCGGTCCAATCGGGCGCCATCGACCTGGCCATACCGGATGGTGGGGCGCCGCTGCGGCATCGTATGCAGCTGGCCATGCCGGAACTGCCTGCAGCCGACCTGTTGATCGAGTATGTCGAGGTGCGTCTCAGGATCAGCCATGCCAGGCCGGGTGACCTGACGATCCGGCTGATATCGCCCACAGGAACCGACTCGATACTGATGGACCGTCCGGGCAAGCCACCGCACGGCGGGCCGGAGGAGCTTGGCGACGGCGCGTTCTACCACGCCGACTCACTCGACCATGTCTTCACCAGCGCGCGCCTGCGCGGCGAGAAGGCGGCCGGCACCTGGATCCTGGAGCTCAGCGACGCCGTCGGCGGCGCGACCGGCGTATTGCACGAATGGAGCCTCGATGCCCATGGCATCGCCGCCAGTGCCGACGATCACTATATCTACACGGATGCCTTCGCGCAGCTGTCCACGCAGGACGGACGCAACCTGCTGGCAGGGCGCAACGGTGGCCACGACACCATCAACCTGGCCGCCCTGGGCAGCGGCAGCCTGGTCGACCTGATGCAGGGGCAGGCCGATGTGGCCGGCCAGGCACTGGCGATCGCGTATCCGGGCGAGATCGACGCTGTCATCGGCGGTGAATTCGACGACGCGCTGATCGGCAACCAGCATGCCAACCTGCTGGTCGGCGGTCGCGGCAGCGATGTGATCTCCGGCGGCGCAGGTGACGATGTGATCTTCGTCAGTCGCGACGGTGGCAGTACTGTCAGTGGTGGCGCCGGGCGCGACGTCTTCGTCATCGCGCTGGGCGGCAAGCAGCCCTGGGATGCCAAGGCGCCCGATGATGTCATCACCGACTTCACATTGGGCCAGGACAAGTTGCTGATGTCGGGCTTTTCCCCGGCGTCGATGCTGCACCAGATCGATATCGAGACCGAAGGCGACGACGCGGTGCTGCTTATCCACAACGGTGGTCGGCGAATCGTGCTCAAGAACGTCGATACCTATCCGGGCCAGATGTCGGGCAGCTGGATCGGCGGGCTGCTGTTCGGGCTGGGCTACAAGCACAGCCTGACCGTGGCCGGCGGCATCCAGGCGCGCGAGGTGGTCGCGGCCGGCAGGTTGCATTGGGGCAGCGACGCCGAGGACGATATCGTGGCCGCCAGCAGCGGCACGTTCTGGCTGGGCGACGCGGCCGACCGGGCCGTTGGTGCCTCGGGCCGCGATGTCATGCACGGCGGCGCCGGCAATGATGTGCTGCATGGCGATCCGACGCCTTCGGCACCCGGTGCCGGTCCGGTTGGCGGTAACGATGTGCTGTTCGGTGACGCCGGCGACGACAAGCTCTACGGTGGTGGTGGCGACGACATCCTGCACGGCGGCGCCGGCCGGGACATGCTGTTTGGTGGCGAGGGCGACGATGTGCTGCACCTCGAAGGTGACGATGCGCTGGCCGGTCATGCGCAGATCGGCACGCTCCATACGTCGCGTCGCATCCGCATCGAAGGCGACCGGCCGCCCGATGCCAGGGCCGAGGGCGGTCATGGCAACGATCGCTTCGTGATTGCCGCCGATCGGGGCGACCGGGTGTCGTACGGACTGATGAAGAACCTGATCGCCGATTTCGACATCGGCAATCCCGACGAGAAGATCGACCTGTCGCAGATCGTCGGGGTGGGTGGCCTGGATGATCTCGACTTCTCCGTCGTGCAGTACGGCGGCCAGCGCTACCTGCGTGTCTGGCTGGGGCCGGCTGCACCGGGCACGCAATACTTCACCCTCGAGGGCGTCGACGCCGGGCAACTCCGGGGTGAGCACTTCATCTTCAGCGACCAGGCCGCCTCGCCCTTGCGCTCACCTGGCCCGGTACTGCGCGCAACGATACGCGACGACATCGTCACCGGCGACGACGGGGCCAATACGCTGGACGGCGGGCGTGGGGCAGACCGGATGCTGGGCGGCAGGGGAGACGACACCTATATCGTCGACGACATGGGCGACGTCGTCATCGAACAGGCCAGCGGCGGCTATGACCGGGTGCGCTCCAGCGTGAGCCATACCCTGGCCGCGCACGTCGAGGCGCTGACCCTGCTGTCGCGTCACGGTGGCCGGGCGCCCTGGTACCTGACCGATTATTCGTACGGCAACGCACGCGCCACCGGCAATGCGCTGGACAACGCCATCGATGGCGATATCGGCGACAACCTGATCGATGGCGGGGCCGGTGCCGACGTGATGGCCGGCAGCGCCGGCGACGATGTCTATATCGTCGACGATCCTGGCGATCGCGTCATCGAGCATGAGGCAGAGGGGCGCGACAGCGTGCGCTCATCGGTCTCGTTCGTGCTCGGCGATCATGTCGAACGGCTGGAGCTGAGCGGCAGCGATGCCATCGATGGCTGTGGCAACGACCTCGACAATCGCATCATCGGCAACGCCGCCGCCAACCGCCTGCTGGGCGGGTTCGGCAGCGACAGCATCGATGGCGGCGCCGGGGATGACCGCCTGTACGGTGGTGCCGGCGACGACCGCATCGTCGGCGCGGCCGGCAACGACCTGCTCGACGGCGGTGCCGGCAACGATGTGCTCATCGGCGAGTCCGGCGACGATACCTATCTGCTCGCGCGCGGCATGGGCCAGGATTACGTCTGGGAAGAGGACGATGCATCCGCACGCGCCGACCGCATCCTGGCCGGCCCCGGGCTGGCGGCGGCCGACATCGCCGTGCGCCGCGACGGCAATGACTTGTTGCTGGTCATCGGCAATGACGAAGGCATGCGTATCGGAAACTGGTTCGCAGACGGCCGGCACCGGATCGCGCAGGTGCAACTGGCCGATGGCACCGTGTGGGACGGCACGGCATTGTCGACGCTGTGCCGCCCTGCGGCCGCCGACGAACTGTCGTTCGGCAAGTCCTGGAGCACGGCCATCATGGCCGCGCGCGCCGAACAGCCCGATTTCAGGGCGACCTCGCTGCAGGATTATGAAGTCATCAGTCGCGACTCCATCTATGCCTACGGCGCCCCGGTGCAGGACACCGTGCCGCTGCTGACCCATGCCGCGCGCCGGCACTACCTGGCCGCCAGCTACTACCGGGTCACTGCCGGCATCGACACCGTCAAGATCGGTGCCGGGCATGGCGGGCAAGACCTGTCGCTGGCGCGCTGCCATGGACGCAACGATGCCGATACCAATCTCGAGGTGCGCCTGGGTCCGGGTTCGGATCAAAGGAACGCGATCATGCTGGTCCGGGGGCAGGACCGGGTGCGCATCGACTTCGCCGACGGCGACGTATGGGACAACGCCGCCGTGCGCGAGAACATCAAGCCCGGTGTGGAGCGAGGGGTGGCGATGACCGGGTACCTTGGTGAAGCGTCCGGATTCAACCGCTGGCGTGGCTACGACGACACTGCCGATGTGTTCCTCGGCGGCTATCACCGCGACGTGATGTTCGGCTTGCAGGGCGAAGACCATCTCGACGGCGGCGACGGCAACGACACCTTGTACGGGGGTGGCGGCAACGACCGGCTCATCGGTGGTGCCGGCAAGGACAAGCTCTACGGCGAGGACGACGACGATGTACTCGACGGCGGTGCCGGCGACGACTTGCTCGACGGTGGAAAAGGCAGCGACCGCTACCTGCTGTACCGCGGCATGGGCCGCGACACCGTGTTCGACAGCAACCGTCGCGACGATGCCGCCAACGTCATCCAGGTACTCGATGGCGTGGCGCCGGACGACCTGCTGTTTTCGCGTGACCGGCATCACCTGTACCTGGACATTGCCGGCACCGACGACCGGATGAAGATCAACAGCATGTTTTCCGCTCCGTTCGAGCCGATCACCGCGATGGATTTTGCCGATGGCACCCGGTGGGACTTTCGCGAGCTGGAACGGCGGTCCCGCACCGCCACCGCGACCGAAGCGGCCGACATCCTGTACGGCACCGACTGGTTCATCGAATTCAGCCAGCATCGCCCCAAGAGCGTCTATATCACCGATGTGTCGGGCACCGACATCATGCAAGGCCTGGGCGGCAACGACGAGTTGTACGGCTACGGCGCCAACGACCTGCTCGACGGTGGCGACGGCGACGATATCCTGCGTGGTGATGCCGGGCGCGACCTGCTCATCGGCGGGCGCGGCGATGACCTCCTCTACGGCTGCCGGGAAGCCGACGTGATTGCCTTCAATCGGGGCGATGGCCGCGACAACATCGAGACGCGCTATCACTTCGAGCGCTATTCGGTCCAGGCCGGCCACCAGGGCGGCACCCTGTCGCTGGGCGGCATCGGCTACCAGGACCTGACGCTGTCGCGGCACGGGGACGACCTGATAGTCGGGCTGGGACACGACGACAGCATTCGCCTGGGCGATTGGTACCACCTGTGGAACAAGAGCGTGCCCTTTCGCAATGAAGAGGGAAAGATCGTCCAGCGCCTGCAGTTCGTCACCGAGACTACCGACGCCTACCAGGCCGGATCGGCCGATCCGATGTATGGCAAGAAGGTCGCCTGGTTCGATTTCCACGGCCTGGTCGAGAAGTTCGACCAGGCGCGGCAAGCCGAGCCCACGCTGGACCACTGGTCGGTGGCGGCGGCGCTGGCCGAATTTCATTTGAACAGCAGCGATACCACCGCCTACGGCGGGGAACTGGCCTATCGCTACGCCACCCAGGGCGACTGGCGCGGGATGGATCCCCAGATGGCCCTGTATGCCGTCAACCAATTTGGCTTCGGCGGCGTCGACAAGCTGATTGCCAGCGAAACCCGGCCCAACGGTTATTTCTATGGTTGAGGTGCGCCCGGCGCCTGCTTGCACCCGCGCACCTCGCTGACGCATCTGCGTGGGCATCGTTACCGTTTCTCGTGCATCGTTGATGTCGTTGCGATCGGGGTGGCGCCACCATGGACATGCGGTAATGAAACGCTTGCCGCGCGCCTGGCAGCTGGCAGGTGCATGTCAATGACCAATCATGGAGCACGACCATCATGGAGCATCCAACGCAACAACACCCCGATCCGCTGGCCGCTAACGGGCCGGGCGTCCTGGCGGAACAAACCGCATCGTCCGCCGCCGGCGTCCCACCAGTCGTCCCCCCGGTACCGGATGGGTCGCCCCCGGCGTCGGGCGTGCGCCAGCAGGTCGGCACCGACGGCGCCGACATCCTGGTCGGCCAGCCGGGTCGCGAGTGGCTCGTCGGCGGCAGGGGCGACGACACTTATATCGTCGGCGACGAGCACAGCGCCGTCATCGAAAGACAGGACCAGGGCCGCGACACCATTCGCGCCTCGGTCAGCACCAAGTTGGGCAAACACGTCGAGCGGCTCGAATTGACCGGCAACGCTGCGCTCTACGGCAGTGGCAATACCGGAAACGACCGCCTCATCGGCAATGCGGGCAACAACGTCCTCAACGGCTTCAAGGGTGACGACAGTATCGACGGTGGCGCCGGCGACGACACGCTGCACGGCGGGCGCGGCAATGACCGGCTGGTGGGTGGACCCGGTGACGACCTCCTGTATGGCGGCTTCGGCAACGACGTGCTGGTCGGTGGCATCGGCAGCGATACCTACGAGCTGCGCCGCGGGATGGGCCAGGACTACGTCTACGACGAAGACCCCGGTGCCGGCAATGTCGACACCATCGAGGTCACCACGGCGCTGCAGCCGGACGATATCGAAGTCATGCGCGATGACGACGACCTGCTGCTGCGCATCCGGCATACCACCAGCGGGATACGCGTGGCGAACTGGTTCGGACCCGCGCGATTTCGCATCGAACAGGTACGGTTCGACGATGGATCGCTGTGGGATGTCGCCGCCATCGAGGCCCGGGTCGCCACCCAGCCAGCCCTTGCCACGGACCTGCGTTTCGGACGGGGCTGGGCTGCCGCCATCGCCTCGCAGCAGCAAGCCCACGCGCAAGGGCAGCCCGATCCGCCCGGCCAGCGCAAGCGCCTCGACAGCATCTACGCCTATGGCATGCCCGAGCCCGATACCATCACCATGAAGCGGGGCGGGCGCATCGACATCGTCAGGCCGGCGCCACGGTGGACCCAGGGCATCGATATGATCAAGGTCGACGCCGGGATCGCCCCGGACGATCTCACGCTGCTGCGCGACTACCAGGACCTGATCCTGCTGGTGTCCGGCGATGAGCCCGGCTTGATGCGGGTGCGGCGTGGCTTCGACCGGGCGCGCATCGAATTTGCCGATGGTACCGTGTGGGATAACGCCGCCATTCGCCAGCGCGTGCGTGCGCAGCTGGTCGATGGCCGGTTCGTCTACCGCAACCTGTTCGAACGGGCGCTCAGCGGCGGCGTATATGGCTATGACGACACCGCCGATGTGCTGCAGGGCTCGCTTGACGACGACTGGATGCGCGGCTTTGGCGGCGACGATATCCTCAATGGCCACGACGGTCGCGACAACATGTTCGGCGGCCCGGGCAACGATCGCATCGCCGGCGGCGCCCAGGCCGACATCATCCATGGTGGCTCGGGCAACGACGTCGTCGACGGCGGCAAGGGGGCGGACTATCTCGACGGCGGCCCCGGCGATGACCTGCTGCTGGGCGGTAGCGGCAACGACCTGATCGAAGGCGGCGCCGGCGACGATCGACTCTACGGCGGACGCGGCAACGACCTGCTCTACGGTGGCCTGGGACGCGACCTGCTCGTAGGCGGGCTCGGCAATGATTTGCTGCAGGGCGGGCCCGGCAGCGACACCTACTATCTCGCGCCCGGCATCGGCATCGACACGGTCGACGAAAGCGATGGCCGCCTGTCCGGCGGCAACACCATCGAAGTCGCCGCCGGGATCGCGACGGACCACGTCGCGCTGCTGCGCGATGGCGACGACCTGCAGCTGGGCATCGGCAATGCAGACGATCGATTGATCCTCAAGGATCTCTTCAATGGCGATCGATCGTATGTCGATGCGGTCGCATTCGCCGATGGCCAGCGCTGGAGTATCCAGGAACTGGAGCGACGCTCGCTGGCCGTTGCCACCGTCGGCGACGACCTGTTGCATGGCAAGGGCGGCACGCAATGGTGGCAGGGCGACGCCCTGCGCGCCGATGTCCACGACATCCTGGATGGCCTGGCCGGCGCCGACGGCATATGGGGACATGCCGGCAACGACCTGCTTGCCGGGGGCGAGGGCGACGACACCATCGTCGGTGGCGCCGGCCACGACCTGCTGGCAGGCGGCGCCGGTAGCGACCGGCTGGTGCACGGCAGGCAGGCCGACATCGTCGTCTTCAACCGTGGCGATGGCCACGACACCATCGCGTTCGATGCGGCCACCGTCCCCGGCGGCGCCGATACCCGGCCGGCGCAGGGGCCGACGCTGTCATTGGGGGGCGTGCGCAGCGATCAGCTGGCCTTGCGCCGGGCAGGCGCCGACCTGGTGCTGGACATGGGCCCAGGCGACAGCATGCGTTTCGAGAACTGGTACGGCGACCCGGTGCCGCCGGGCAATACCCTGCTGCAACTGGTGCTCGACACCACCGACGACTACCGTGCCGGCGGCGACGATATCGTGCGGCAACGCAAGCTCGCCGTGTTCGATTTCAATGGCGTGGTGGCGCAATACGACCGTGCGCGCGACACCCTGCCCGGGCTCGACCTGTGGTCGGTGAACGCGGCGCTGACGCATCACCATCGGGGCGGCAGCGATACCATGGCCTTGGGCGGCGAGGCGGTGTATCACTATGCCCATCACGGCCACTGGAACCTGCTGGCTCCGCAGGCCCTGGCGGCGATGCTGGCCAGTCCCCTGTTCGGCAACGGCGACCAGCGCATTGCGCCCCCGGCGCCGCGCGCAGCGATGGCCAGCCCATGAGGCCGGAGCACGGCAGTCACGGCCGCCGTGGCAACTCGAAGCTGTAGCCCACGCCATATACGGCCTGGATCACGTTATGCCCGGGGAAGAACGGCTCGAGCTTGCGGCGCAGGTTCTTGATATGGGTGTCGACGGCGCGGTCGGTGACGGCCCGGTTCTCGTCGTGCAGGTGGTTGAGCAGCTGGTCGCGCGAGAACACCATCCCCGGCGCGCTGGCGAAGGTCTTGAGCAGCCTGAATTCCAGCGGCGTGAGCCCCAGGTTCTCGCCGGCGATGCTGGCCTGGTGGCGGGCGTCATCGATGGCCAGCGTGGCCGGCGCCGGCAATGGTGCGCCGGGCGGCTGGCTGCGGCTGTTACGGCGCAGCATGGCCTTGACCCGCGCCACGATCTCGCGCGGGCTGAAGGGCGTCTTGCAGATGTAGTCGTCGGCACCCAGCTCGAGTCCGCGCAGGCGGTCTTCCTCTTCCACCCGCGCCGTCAGCATCAGCACCGGCACGTCCGAGAACTCGCGCAGCTCGCGGCAGATCTCCCAGCCGCTGCGCCCGGGCAGCATGATGTCGAGCAGGATCAGGTCGGGACGTTGCTGGCGTACCGCCGGCAGCGCCGCATCCCCGTGCTCGACATGGCGCGAGCGATAGCCGGCCGCAGCCAGGTATTTCTGCAGCAGTTCGGCCATCTTGGGTTCGTCCTCCACGATCAGGATGTCGGCGCTCGAAGGAGGGACGAACTGGAAATCGGGCTGGCTCATGCCGTACTCTCCTGGGTGTGCTCCGGGTCCGGCCGGGCGAAGCCGGCCGGCAGCGCGACCCGGATGCGCAGCCCGCCCAGCGGCGAGTCGGCCGCGGCGATACTGCCCTGGTGGGCCTCGACGATGCGACGGCAGATCGCCAGCCCCAGGCCGGCACCGCCGCCGGCCCGGCTGCGGGATGCCTCGACCCGGAAGAAGCGGTCGAACAATCGTCCCAGCGCGGCCGCCTCCACGCCCGGCGCGCTGTCATCGAAGATCACTTGCCACTGCTGCTGCTCGAGCCGGCAGTGCAATTGCAGCAGGCCGCCCTGGTCGGTGTAGCGCAGGCTGTTCTCGAACAGGTTGTTGAACAGCTGCTGCAGACGGGCACCATCGGCGTGCAATGGCATGGACGCGGGCAGGTCGGCCTCGATGCGCAGGCCGCGCTTGCGATAGCGGTCCTCGATCATCTGCACCGTATCGCGCAACAACGGCGCGAGGTCGATATCGTCCTTGCGATAGGTCAGGGCGCCGGCGTCGGCCAGCGACAGGTCGTACAGGTCGCCCACCAGCTTGTTGAGATGCACCACCTCGCTCTTGAGCGAGCGGATGGTGTGTTCGTCGGCCTGCAGCACGCCATCCTCGAGCGCTTCCAGCTGGCCGTTGAGAATGCCCAGCGGCGTACGCAATTCGTGCGACACATCGGCCATGAATTCGCGTCGCAGTTTCTCGTTGCGCTCCAGCGTCATGGCCAACAGGTTGAAGTCATGCGCCAGCTGTCCCACCTCGTCGCCCGACGCGACCTCGACCCGCGTGGCATAGTCGCCGCCGGCCAGCTTGTGGGTGGCGTTGGCCACCCGCGAGAGCGGCTTGAGCAATACGCCCGAGATCCGCACCACCAGGAAGGCGGCCAGCATGATGGCAATCACCGCGATGGCCGTCTGCGCCAGGAACTGGCTCTGCTGGAAGCGCAGGTCGACCGCCCCGATGACGCTCTCGAACGGGGTCTGGGCCACCCAGCCGATCAGCGTGTCGTTGCTCATCAGCGGGCGCAGCCTGGCGTCGGCACCGACATTGGGATAACCGATGACGAACTGGCGTCGGGTATCGAGCAGGGTGAAGCGCAAGGTCGCCCCGGTCAGGTCCGAGGGCGTGAAGGTGGGCCCGGGGGCCGGGCCGGCGCCGGTGTGCTCGACGATGGCCGGCTTCATCAGCGCAAACCAGGTGCGCGGATTGTCGCGGATGAATTCCCAGCTGCCGTGGTTGTCGCGATAGGCCTGCTCCAGGCGCGGCACCATGTCCTCCATGCGCTCCTGGGCCTGTTCGTTGAGATAGCCGAGAAAATCGCGGGTGAAGATGTAGTGGCCGGCGCTGTTGATGGCCACGATCACCACCACGATCAACGCCAGCATCGCGTAGAACAGCTTGAGGCGGATGTTGGCGCGATAGAAGAAGCGGTCGGTCAGGTCCGCCAGCGGGGCAGGAAGGGATTTGCGTACGGTCATGCCGATCTTGGAACGGAAGGTCAGGCGCTCAGGGTATCAAGATAAACCGCATAGGGGGTGTTTTGTTGCAAGGCACAATGTCCTCAAATTTGCTTCACATTTGCGGCCTATCCTGGCCAGTCCGATAGCTCATTGCGCCTGGCGCTTGCCATTTTGGCAAGCAGGTCGCCGCGCAGAAAGTCAACGACAATGCCCAAAAAGAATACCACCGCCGGTTCCCTGGCCATCTCCCTGTTGCTGGCGCTCCTGCTGGCGGCCTGCTCCAAGTCGGGCAACCAGGCACCGGCCGCCGCGCAGGCCGAAATCGGCTACGTGGTGGTCAAGACCCAGCGCCAGGCCGTCACCACCGAGTTGCCCGGTCGCACCACGGCCTACCTGGCAGCCGATATCCGTCCCCAGGTGGGCGGCATCATCCAGAAGCGGCTGTTCAAGGAAGGCGCCACCGTCAAGGCCGGCCAGCCCCTGTACCAGATCGATCCGTCTACCTACCAGGCCGCGCTCGACAGTGCCAGGGCCTCGCTGCAGAAGGCCGAGGCCACGCTGGCCTCGTCGCGCCTGAAGGCGCAGCGCTATGCCGAACTGGACAAGATCGACGCCGTCGCCAAGCAGGACAATGACGACGCCCAGAGCACGCTGCGCCAGAACCAGGCCGATGTCGAGGTGCAGAAGGCGGCGCTCAAGACGGCCGCCATCAATGTCGAATTCACCCGCATCCTGTCGCCGATCTCCGGGCGCATCGAAAAGTCCAGCGTGACCCCCGGCGCGCTGGTGACGGCCAGCCAGGCCACGGCCCTGACCACGGTGCAACAGATCGACCCGATCTACGTCGACGTGACCCAGTCCACGGTCGACCTGCTGCGCCTGAGGCGCGAATTGGCCAGCGGCCAGATCAAGAAGAGCGGCGACAATTCGGCCCAGGTCAGGATCCTGCTGGAAGACGGCTCGACCTACGACCGCAAGGGCAAGCTCGAATTCACCGGCCTGTCGGTCGATACCGGCACCGGCATGATCACGCTGCGGGCGGTGGTGCCCAATCCGGACGGCATCCTGCTGCCCGGTTCGTACGTACGTGCGGTACTGGAAGAAGGGGTCGACGAGCATGCATTGCTGGTGCCGCAGAAGGCGGTCAGCCGGGACCAGACGGGCGCGGCCACGGCGCTGGTGATCGGCGCCTCCGGCAAGGTCGAGCAGCGCATCCTGACGGCCGCGCGCGCGGTCGGCAACAGCTGGTGGATCACCAAGGGATTGCAGGAGGGTGACAAGCTGATCGTCGATGGCCTGCAGAAGGTGCGTCCGGGCGACACCCCGCGCGCCATCGATGTCACCGACACGCTGCAGAAGGACCTGGCCAAGGAAGCCGCGGCCGCCGCCGCCGACCCGTCGCTGGGCGGCAATACCGCCGGCAACGCACCCGGCGCTGCCACCAGCGGCGTGAAGTAAGGAGCGCACATGGCACGTTTCTTCATCGACCGGCCCATCTTCGCGTGGGTCATCGCCATCATCATCATGCTGGGCGGACTGATGTCCATCCGCCAGCTTTCGCTCGAGCAGTATCCCGACATCGCGCCGCCCAAGGTCAATATCCGCGCCACCTACACCGGCGCCTCGGCCAAGACCCTGGAAGACTCGGTGACCCAGGTCATCGAGCAGCAGATGAAAGGCCTCGACAACCTGCAGTACATGTCGGCCAGTTCCAGTTCGGCCGGCACCGCCACCGTGGCCCTGACCTTCGTCGCCGGGACCAATCCGGACGTGGCGCAGATGCAGGTGCAGAACAAGCTGCAACAGGTCACCGCGCGCCTGCCGCAGGCCGTGCAGAACAACGGCGTCACCGTGACCAAGGCCTCGACCGATATCCTGATGGTGGTGTCGCTGACCTCGGAAGACCCGCGCATCACCAACATCGATATCGGCGACTTCATCAGCAGCACGCTGACCGACCAGGTCAGCCGCGTCGAAGGGGTAGGCGACGTCACCGCCTTCGGCACCAACTACGCCATGCGGATCTGGCTCGACCCGAGCAAGCTGCAGAAATATGCGTTGATGCCGTCCGACGTCACCAGCGCGCTCACGGCCCAGAACACCGAGGTCTCGGCCGGCGAGATCGGTGCCCTGCCGGCCGTGCCCGGGCAGCAGATCAACGCCACCATCACGGCGCGCAGCAAGCTCACCACGGCGGCCGAGTTCCGCAACATCATCGTCAAGTCGTCGGCCGACGGCTCGGTGGTCAAGCTGTCCGACGTAGCGCGGGTGGAAGTCGGTGGCGAAAGCTACCAGGTCGCCTCGCAGCAGAACGGCAAGCCTTCCTCGGCGTTGGCGATCCAGCTGGCCACCGGTGCCAACGCGCTCGACACGGCCGATGCGGTCAAGAAGAAGCTGGCCGAACTCGAACCGTACTTCCCGGCGTCGATGCGACTCAAGACCAACATCGCCTACGACACCACGCCGTTCGTGCGGGTGTCGCTGGAAGAAGTGGTCAAGACCCTGATCGAAGCCATCGTGCTGGTGGTGCTGATCATGTACCTGTTCCTGCAGAACCTGCGGGCCACCTTCATTCCGGCCATCACGGTGCCGGTGGTATTGCTGGGCACCTTCGGCATCCTGGCCATGTTCGGTTACTCGATCAACACGCTGACCATGTTCGGCCTGGTGCTGGCCATCGGCCTGCTGGTCGACGACGCCATCGTGGTGGTGGAAAACGTCGAGCGGTTGATGACCGAGGAAAAACTCGATCCCAAGGACGCCACCCGCAAGTCGATGCAGGAAATCACCGGCGCCCTGGTCGGGATCGCCATGGTGCTGTCGGCGGTGTTCATCCCGATGGCTTTCTTCGGCGGCTCCACCGGGGTGATCTATCGCCAGTTCTCGATCACCATCGTCTCGGCCATGGCGCTGTCGGTGCTGGTGGCGTTGACGCTCACGCCGGCGCTGTGCGCCACGCTGCTCAAGCCGCATGCGCCCGGCCACGCCAGGCAGGGCCGCTTCTTTACCTGGTTCAATCGCAGTTTCGACCGCAATGCCGAGCGCTATCGCGGTGGCGTGGGCGGCCTGCTCAAGCGCGGCAAGCGCGGGCTGCTGATGTATGCCCTGATCGTGGCGGCCATGGCGGTGATGTTCATGCGGCTGCCGACGTCGTTCCTGCCCGAGGAAGACCAGGGCGTGCTGATGGCGCAGATCCAGTTGCCCACCGGCGCCACCGCCGAGCAGACCGGGGCGGTGGTCAAGACGGTGCAGGAATACTTCATGAACAAGCCCGAGGTGGTCGATTCGGTGCTGGCCATCGTCGGTGCCGGTGTCGGCGGCAACAGCCAGAACGGCGCGCGGGCCTTCATCCGGCTCAAGGACTGGAGCGAACGCACCGGCGACGGCCAGGGTGCCACCGCCCTGGTGCGCCGGGCCAATGCCGACCTGTCCAAGATCCGCGGCGCACGGGTGTTCCTGATGAACCCGCCGGCGGTGCGCGGCCTGGGCCAGAGCTCCGGTTTCGACGTCGAGCTCAAGGACGTCGGTGGCGTCGGTCACGACGCCCTGATCAAGGCCCGCGACCAGTTCCTGCAGCAGGCACGGCAAAACCCCTTGCTGGCCAACGTGCGCATTACCGGCCTGGACGATACGCCGCAGCTGCGCGTCAGTATCGACGACCGCAAGGCCGACGCCCTGTCGATCAGCACGGCCGACATCAACTCGACGCTGGCCACGGCCATGGGTGGCACCTACGTCAATGACTTCCTGTCCAACGGCCGGGTCAAGAAGGTGTATGTGCAGGGTGATTCGGCCTTCCGCATGCAGACCGAGGATATCAACCGCTGGTACGTGCGCAACTCGGCCGACCAGATGGTGCCGTTCTCGGCCTTCCTGAGCAGCAAGTGGAGTTACGGCCCATCGCTGCTGGAACGCTACAACGGCGTGTCGTCGTTCGAGATCGTCGGCGAGCCCGCCAGCGGTGTCAGCTCGGGCGCGGCCATGCGCGAAGTCGAGCGCATGGTCGCTGCCCTGCCTTCGGGCGTGGGTTTCGAATGGACTGGCGCGTCCTACCAGGAGCGGCTCTCGGGCAACCAGGCGCCGATGCTGTATGCGATCTCGATCCTGTTCGTGTTCCTGTGCCTGGCCGCACTCTACGAGAGCTGGTCGGTGCCGTTCGCGGTGATCCTGGCGGTACCGCTGGGCATCGTCGGCACGGTACTGCTGACGGGGCTGTTCGGCATGTCCAACGACGTCTATTTCCAGGTTGGCCTGTTGACCACGGTCGGCTTGTCGGCCAAGAACGCGATCCTGATCGTGGAGTTCGCCAAGCAGCTGCACGAATCCGGCAAGTCGCTGCGCGACGCTACGCTCGAAGCAGTCCAGTTGCGGCTGCGTCCGATCCTGATGACCTCGCTGGCCTTCATGTTCGGCGTGCTGCCCCTGGCCATCGCCAGCGGCGCCGGTTCCGCCAGCCGTCGCGCCATCGGTACCGGGGTGCTGGGCGGCATGGCCACGGCCACCGTACTGGGCCTGTTCTTCGTGCCCCTGTTCTATTTCCTGATCGGTAGCTGGCTCGATCGTCGCGCCAAGGCCCGGGCCGGCCGCGATGACCGCGCCGATCATTCCCTGTCGAAGGAGGGCGTGTGATGCAAGCGCTCCAAACCAAGCAAAAGACCCGGTTGCAACGTTGCGTCATGGCGCTGGCCGTGACCACCGCGCTGGCCGGCTGCGCCAACCTGGCGCCGGACTACCGGCAGGGCACCGCGCCGGTGCCGGCGGACTGGTCGCAACAGGTGGATGGCAAGCAGATCGTGGCGGCCAGCGGTGAACGCGCGCAGCAGACCAACGCCGCCGACGCCATCGGCTGGCGCCAGTTCTTCCTCGATGCGCGGCTGCAGAAGGTGATCGAGCAGGCGCTGCAGAACAACCGCGACCTGCGAGTGGCCGCACTCAATGTCGAGAAGGCGCGCGCGCAATACCGCATCACCGATGCCGACCGTTTTCCTGCGGTCGACGTCAGCGGCACCAGCAGTGCCAGCCGCACGCCGGCCAGCCTGAGCACCAGCGGGCGGGCCACCGTGACGCGCCAGCAAAGCGTGACGGTCGGCATTTCTTCCTACGAGCTCGATTTCTTCGGCCGTCTCAAGAACCTTTCCGACGCCGCGCTGGAAACCTATCGCTACCAGGTCGAGGCCCGGCGCAGCACCCACATCAGCCTGGTGGCCGAAGTCGCCACGGCATGGTTGACCCTGGGTTCGGACCTGGAACTGAAGAAGCTGGCCGAAAATACCTTGCAAAGCCAGTCGCGCACCTATGAGTTGAGCCAGCGCAGCCACGACATCGGCACCACCTCCGGGGTCGACCTGGCCAGCCAGGAAGCCACGGTCGAATCGGCCCGGGCCGATGTGGCCCGCTATACCGCGCAGGTGGCGCAGGACGTCAACGCCCTGCGCCTGCTGGTGGGCGGCGACATCGACCAGCAGAGCCTGCCGCAGGGCCTGCCGGACGCGGCCAGTGTATTGTTGCCCACGCCCGCCGGTCTGCCTTCCGAAGTGTTGCTGCGACGCCCCGACGTGCTGGCCGCCGAGCATACACTCAAGGCAGCCAATGCCGACATCGGTGCGGCGCGCGCGGCCTTCTTCCCCAGCATCTCGCTCACCGCCAACGGCGGCACGGCCAGCCCCACGCTGGGCGGGCTGTTCGATGCCGGCAGCGCATCGTGGAGTTTCGTACCATCGATCAAGCTGCCGATCTTCAATGCCGGCAGCCTGCAGGCCAGTCTCGATGCGGCCCGGATCACCCGCGACATCGACGTGGCCAACTACGACAAGGCGATCCAGACCGCGTTTCGCGAAGTGGCCGATGCCTTGTCGCTGCGCGCCACGCTGGATCAACGCCTGACGGCCCAGTCGCGGGTCACGGCAGCCAACGAGAAGAGCTACAGGTTGTCCGAGGCCCGTTACCGCAATGGCGTCGACAGCTATCTCACCACGCTGGTGTCACAGCGCTCGCTGTACAGCGCGCAGCAGACGCTGATCGCATTGCGCCTGACCGAGCAGAGCAACCGCATCACGCTCTACAAGGTGCTGGGTGGAGGCTGGAACGAGCAGAGTGGCCAGGCGCGATGAAGCATTGACGGGCTGGCCTGAAGCGACACGCAAGCGTCATTGAAGTCATCGTGCCGGTGCCGGTTCCGTGCAAAAAAAAACGGCCCGCGGTCGACAGCGCGGGCCGTTCGCTTGCCAACTGCATGCCTCAGTTCAGCAGCAGCGGTTCGCGGGTGCTTTCATTGTCCAGCACGTTGCCCTCCATTTGCTGCTCGCTGAGCTTGAAGGTGCCGACCAGTTCGCTCAGGTACTCGGCCTGCTGGCTCATCGATTGCGACGCCGCGGCCGCCTCTTCGACCAGCGCCGCGTTCTGCTGCGTATTCTGGTCCAGCAACGAGATGGCTTCGTTGACGGCAGTGATGCCGGTGGTCTGTGCGTGACTGGAGCGGCTGATCTCGGCCACGATATCGCTGACCCGCCTGACGCTGGCCACCACGTCGCCCATGGTGTCTCCGGCCTGTCTCACCAGGCGGCTGCCATCGGCCACGCTGGTCACCGAGTGGTCGATCAATTCCTTGATTTCCTTGGCCGCCGACGCCGAGCGCTGGGCCAGGCTGCGCACCTCCGAGGCCACCACCGCGAAGCCGCGACCCTGTTCGCCGGCGCGCGCCGCTTCCACTGCCGCATTGAGCGCCAGGATGTTGGTCTGGAAGGCGATGCCGTCGATGACGCTGATGATATCGACGATCTTGCGCGAGGCGTCGTCGATCACGCCCATGGTGGTCACCACCTGGCCAACCACCTCGCCACCGCGGGTGGCCACTTCCGAGGCCGAGCTGGCCAACTGGTTGGCCTGCTGCGCATTGTCGGCATTCTGGCGTACGGTGCGAATCAGGTCTTCCATCGCCGCCACGGTCTTCTCCAGGGTCTCGGCCTGTTGCTCGGTACGCTCCGAGAGATTCATGTTGCCCGAGGCGATCTCGGCCGAGGCGCCGGCGATGGTGTGGGTGCCCACACGCACCTGGTGCACCAGCGAAGCCAGCTTGTCGCGCATGAGGCGGATCTCGAACAACAGGCTCGAATCGTCGTCGCGGGTGGTATGGACCGAAGTCGACAATTCACCGTGGGCGATGCGCCCGGCAATTTCCACCGCGTAGCGCGGCTCGCCTCCGAGCTGGCCGAGCAGGGCACGGCGGATCACCCATGCGGTCAGCACCGATACCGCCAGGATCACGGCGGCCCAGATCATGATCAGGCGCAGCGAGTTGTCGAACAGGGCCTCGGTCTGGGCCGTCGCGCGGGTGTCCCTTTCTTCCTGCGCCTTGAGCAGGACGTCGATATCCTGCACGATGCGTCGCCGCAGCGGGCTGCATTCCTTGACCAGGAAGGTGCCGTATTCGGCCATCTGGTTGGCTTCGCGATACTTGCGCGGACGATTCAGTTCGTTAGCCATTTCCAGCAGCCCGCCCTTGACCTTGTCGAATTGCGGGTTGCCCACGAAATGCGGCTCCATCGCCTTGAGCGTGGACAGGTAGAGTGCCTTCTGCTGGTCGAGTATCTCCAGTTCCTTCAAGGCGTCGGCCTGGTCCTGGAAGATGAATGCGTTGCGCGCGGCCAGGCCCGTCTGGTCCAGCGCTTCACGCGCTACATACAAGGGGTCGAGCGCGACGTCGCGCATGTACTCCTGGGCCTTCATCGTGGACGAGATGGAGTTCATGCGCATCACGGTAAAGCTGATCAGCACCAGCATCAGTACGATCAGGATGCCGAAGCCCAGCCTTAGCTGGGTGCCGATCTTCAAGGTTCTCAAGTAATTCATTTCCGTTGATGCCGATTAGATTTGTTAGTAAAAGGCAGGCAGCGCGAGATGTTTTCCAAGTGCCGTAGGTACGTCTCAATTGCCCGGTATGCGACCGGATCTCGCCACATAGGTGGTAGACGGCTCCGGATGAGAACAATTGTAAGCAGGTTAGCCCTCACGACCATGAGGATTTTCCTTAGTTTTTGGCTTGGCGCGACGGAAATGGCGCGAGGAAGGACCGGATTGATGTTCGAATGGAATCGTTTTTATGAGGAATTGTGAGGTTGCTTGTGTGCGCAAGCGGACAATGCTGCAAACGACGCTCGTTTGCAGCATCGGGGGTGTGGCTCAGGTCGGTGCACGCACTGCCTGGCGTGCCAGCAATTGCCAGTGTCCATGGTGCTTGGTCCACACCTGGAGGATCTTGATGGTGACGTGTCCGGGTTTGCCCGAATCGTTAGTATCTGCGTCGAGCGTATGGCGCACCACCGCGGTGTCGCCGATCACCTTCACGGTCTGCTCCAGCAGCTTGATGTTGACGAAGTCGGAGGCACCGGTCTTGAGGTCATCGATGAATTCGGCCTGGGTCTGCACCTTGCCGCTGGAGTGACCATAGCTCAGGTCCTTGGAGGTCAGCGCATCGAGCTGCTTGAGGTCGGGATCGACCATCACCACGCGCAGTTTCTCGACGGCAGCTTCCACCGCCTGGGTATCGTTGGGGGCCGCAGCCGCACCTTGCGACAGCATCATGGTGCAGGCCAGTGCGCCACACATCAGTGTGAAATTCTTGAACATTGTCGGTCTCCTTGTTTGCGGCTGATGCGCAAACTGACATTAGAAATAAGCTTCGATCGGTGGCAAGTGAATCAAGTGGATGAAGGTTGGTGTCGCTCTCCCGCAGTGGTGGAAAAATAAATGCATGGCTGCTAGCTGGCATCCTGGGCCCGACGCAGCCTTTCACGGCTGTTGGTGAGATGGATGCGCATCGCCGCGCGGGCGAAGTCGGTGTCACGCCGGGCAATGGCATCGAAGATCTGCTCGTGCTCGCGATTGACCCGCTGCAGGTATGGCCGCAACTGGTCCGCCGGCAGCCGCGAAGAGGGCAGCCGCGTGCGCGGCAGGATGGTGGTGCCCAGATAATTGATGATGTCGGCGAAGTAGCGGTTGCCGGTGGCTTCGGCGATCTCCTGGTGGAAACGGAAATCGGGATCGACCGTGCTCTGGCTGCGGCTCACGTTGTCGGCAAAGGCGTCCAGCGCCGCCCGCATGGCCAGGAGGTGCGCATCGCTGCGGCGGGCCGCGGCCAGCCCCGCGGTCTCGGTTTCCAGGCTGATGCGCAATTCGAGGATCGCCAGCACTTCGAAGGACGTCTCCAGTTCGGCCGGATCCAGCCGGAACATGGGGGCCGGTCGGGGCTCGAGCACGAAGGTGCCGATGCCGTGCCGGGTAGCCACCAGGCCGGCGGCCTGCAGCCGCGACAACGCCTCGCGCACCA
>NZ_AKJA01000159.1 GCF_000282575.1 Herbaspirillum sp. YR522
GGTGGCAAGGGCGCCCGACACGCCACGGTTGTAGAGCACCGAGCCGACCTTGTTCTTGTCCTGCATGTTGCCCCGCCCGGCGCCGTAGACCACCTTCTCGATATCGGCGATCACCGGTACGTCGCGACCGGCCACGTTCCAGGTCGCCGACAGGTAGCCGCGGGCGGCGTCACCGGCCGGCACCGTGTCTTCTTCCGAGCCGGCCCACCAGGAGCCGATGATCTTGTCGCGCGCGAAGCCCACCTTCTGGGCCGCCTTGAGGGCGGTCTGGTTCATCACGCCCCAGCCCCAGAAGATCACGTAGTCGGGGTTCTCCTGGCGAATGCGCAACCACTGCGCGCCCTGCTCGTTGCCCGGGTGCGCCACCGGGATCTCGACCAGCTTGAA
This sequence comes from Herbaspirillum sp. YR522, assembly GCF_000282575.1. GTDB lineage: Bacteria > Pseudomonadota > Gammaproteobacteria > Burkholderiales > Burkholderiaceae_D > Herbaspirillum. Next base: position 388 of record NZ_AKJA01000159.1, read on the forward strand.
CTTGCCGATGCTGGCTTCGGCCTGCAAGGCCACGATCGGCTCCTTGCCATACGCCGAATCGTGATACAGGAACACGATCTTCTTGCCCGCCAGCGTGCCGTTGTTCTTGCCGGCCAGGTACTTGACGATGGCCGAGACCTGCATCTGGTAGGTCGTCACCAGCGGGAAGGCATAGGGGAACACCGAACCGTCGACGGCATCGGTGCGGCCATAGCCGATCATCAGCAGCGGTACCTTGTCTTCGGCGGTCTTGTCGATGAGCGCATAGGAAATGCCGGTGGCCATCGGGTTGATGGCCGTGCCACGGGTGACCGGATTCTTGTTCTTCATGCGCTCGTAGCACTCCACGCCCTTGGCATTGTTGTACTCGGTCTCGCATTCTTCCCATGACAGCTTGACGCCGCCCACCCCGTTATCCTTGAGGTTGACGTAGTTCAGGTAGTCGACGTAGCCGCCATAGTAGGACTGGCCATTGGTGCCGTAGGGCCCCACCCGGTAGCTGGGGATGGCGATGAATTGCTCGCTGCTCTGCGCCGCCGCCGGCACCAGTGCCGATAGCAGGCTGGTCGCGGCTGCGGCGGCCAGCATCAGGTGTTTCATGCGCTTCATGGTCTCGTCTCCTTGGTATTGTCGTTACCGACTTATGGTGTGCCGGGAGCCCCGGCCTTACAGCGTAGCGTTCAATGCGGGAAGGGCCACAACCTCAGCTTTTCCTTGGTGATCTGCCACAGCCGCGCCAGTCCGTGCGGCTCGACCACCAGGAAGAAGATGATCAGCGCACCGAACACCATCATCTGGATATGGGACACGGTAGCGTTGGTGAATGGCAGGTGCAGCAAGGCCGCCATCGGTGGCAACAGGTTGTCCAGCAGGATCGGCAGCAGCAGGATGAAGGCCGAGCCCAGGAACGACCCCAGGATGCTGCCGACGCCGCCGATGATGATCATGAAGAGGATGCGAAACGACAGGTCCAGCGAGAAGCCGTCGGGCTCCACCGAACCGAGGTAGCAGAAGGCATACAACGCGCCGGCCACGCCGCAGTAGAACGAGCTGACGGCAAACGCGCTGAGCTTGGTGCGCATCAGGGCGATGCCGATCACCTCGGCGGCCACGTCCATGTCGCGCACCGCCATCCAGGCACGCCCGGTGCTGGAGCGCACCAGGTTCTTGGCCAGCAGCGCCATGACGCAGACGATGGCCAGCACGAACAGGTACTTGCGCACCGGGGTATTGATGGCCAGCCCGAACAGGTCCAAACGCGGCACGCTGATCACCCCCGACGAACTCTCGTTGGAAAACCAGCTGAACTTGGTCAGCGCCCACACCACGAAGAATTGCGCCGCCAGGGTGGCCACGGCCAGGTAGAAGCCCTTGATGCGCAGCGAGGGCAGGCCGAACAGCACGCCCACGGCGGCCGCGCAGGCACCGGCCAACAGCAGCGTGAGCACGATGGGAATGCCATCGATGCGCAGCTGGAAGTTGTAGGCAGCGTAGGCGCCCACTGCCATGAAGGCCGCCGACCCGAGCGATAGCTGGCCGGCATAGCCGGTCAGGATATTGAGCCCCAGTGCGGCCAGCGCAAACACCAAAAACGGGATCAGGATGGCCGAGAACCAGTACTCGGTGGCCAGCCACGGCACCGCCAGGAAGGCCACTGCCAGCAGCAGCACGAAACCGATGCGGTCCTGGCGCAGCGCAAAGATCTGGCTGTCGGCAATGTAGCTGCTCTTGAATTGTCCTGCTTCGCGGTACAGCATGTCGGTCTCCTGGATTTTTTCGTGGTACCCGTTGCCTTGCGGTTCGAGACCGGCTACACCCGATCGATATGGCGCTCGCCGAACAAGCCTTCGGGACGCACCAGCAGGAACAGCAACGCAAACACGTAGGGGAACCAGCCCTCGATGCCGCCGAAATTGCCGCCGAACGCGTCCTGCATCACCGGCGGAATATAGATCTCTGCCAGCTTTTCGCTGGCGCCGATGATCAACCCACCCACGATCGCCCCCGGGATCGAGGTAAAGCCACCCAGGATCAACACCGGCAAGGCCTTGAGCGCGGTCATGGTGAGCGCGAACTGGACCCCGTTGCGCGAGCCCCAGAGCAACCCCGCCACCAGTGCCACGAAGCCGGCCACGCCCCATACCACGGCCCAGATATGCTGCAGCGGAATACCCAGCGACAGCGCCGCCTGGTGGTCGTCGGCGACCGCGCGCAGCGCACGGCCGACCTTGGTCTTCTGGAAGAACAGCGCCAGCACCGCCACCAGCGCCACCACCATGCCCGAGGCAAACAGGTCGAAGCGCGAGATGCCGATGCCCACGCTGTCCATCACCGACTGGATCGGTTCGTCGACGATGCCCAGGTCGATCGGGCGCACTTCGCTGCCGAACAGCAATGGCCCCAGGCCTTCGAGGAAGAAGGTCAAGCCGATGGTGGCCATGAACAGGGTGATGGCGGGCTGGTTGACCAGCTTGCGCAGCACGAAGCGCTCGGTGGCCAGGCCGACCAGGATCATCACCACGAAGGCGCCGACGATGGCGGCCCACATCGGCAGCCCGCGGTCCATCAGCCCCACCACCGCCAGCGCGGCGAAATACACCATCGCGCCCTGGGCGAAATTGAACACGCCGGAGGCCTTGTAGATCAGCACGAAGCCCAGCGCCACCAGCGAATACATCAGGCCCGAGAGCAAGCCGCTGATGGTCACCTCGATAAGGAATTGCATGCCGCCTCCTAGTGCGCCGTGCCGAGATAGGCCCGGATCACCTCCGGGTTGTTCATCACTTCGTCGGGCGTGCCGTCGCCGATCTTCTTGCCGTAGTCCAGCACCACCACCCGGTCGGAGATGTCCATGACCACGCCCATGTCGTGCTCGATCAGCACGATGGTGGTGCCGAACTGGTCGTTGACGTCGAGGATGAAGCGGCACATGTCCTGCTTTTCTTCCACGTTCATGCCGGCCATCGGCTCGTCCAGCAGCAGCATGCCGGGTTCGGCCGCCAGTGCCCGGGCCAGCTCGACGCGCTTTTGCAGGCCATACGGCAGGCGTCCCACCGGCGTCTTGCGGATATGCTGGATTTCCAGGAAATCGATCACCTGCTCCACCTGGCGCCGGTGCGCGATCTCTTCGTTGCGGGCCGGCCCCCACCACAGCGCATTGGCCAGCAGGCCGCTGCGCATGCGGGTATTGCGCCCGGTCATGATGTTGTCGAGCACCGTCATGCCCTTGAACAGGGCGATGTTCTGGAAGGTGCGCGCGATGCCCTGGCGCGCGATGGCGCTGGGGTGCATGCCGCGCCGGGCCTGGCCGCGGTAGACGATGCTGCCCTTCTGCGGGTGGTAGACGCCGTTGATGACGTTGATCATCGAGCTCTTGCCGGCGCCGTTGGGGCCGATGATGGCGCGGATCTCGTGCTCGCGCACGTCGAAGGAGATATCGGTGAGCGCCTTGACGCCGCCGAACGACAGCGAGATGTTCTGCAGGTCCAGGATGACCTCGCCGAGCCGGCGGCCGTCGGCCGCCAGCGGTGTGGCCGGATCGGCAGCGATGGCAGGCGACAGCCCCGGAGGGGCGATTTCTGCGCTGATGTGTCGTTTCATGGTGATGGGCATCGGTGGCGTCGATGGTGGCAAGGGTGCGAACTGGAACCGGGCCGTGACCCGGTGACGAATGTGCTGCAACGGCAGCCCTAGGCGGCCTGCTCCAGCGGCGCGTAGGTCTGCGCCTGGGCAATGACCAGGTCGGCCGAAATGGAACCCTGCCGGCCATCCTCGAAACGCACCTGGGTATGGATGAGTTGCCTGCTGCGGCCCGCATAGAGGGCTTCGATCAACAGCGCATACTTCTCGGCGATGAAGCCGCGCCTGACCTTGCGGGTGCGCGTCAACTCGTCGTCGTCCGGATCGAGCTCCTTGTGCAGGATCAGGAAGCGATGGATCTGCGAAGCCGCCAGCAGCGGGTCGCGCGCCAGGTCGGCGTTGACCTTCTCGATGCATTCGCGCACCAGCTGGTAGACCGCTTCGTTGCCGGCCAGGTCGGCATAGCCGCTATAGGCCAGGTTGCGTCGTTCGGCCCAGTTGCCCACCGCGTCCATGTCGATATTGACGAAGGCCATGCACTGCTGGCGGCCGTTGCCGAAGGTGACCGCTTCCTTGATGAAGGGGAAGAACTTCAGCTTGTTCTCGATGTACTTGGGCGCGAACATGCTGCCGCAGGCCATGCGTCCCACGTCCTTGGCCCGGTCGATGATCTTGAGATGGCCATCACCGTCGAAGAAGCCGGCGTCGCCGGTGTGGAAGTAGCCGTCGCTGTCGATGGCCTCGGCGGTGGCGTCCGGGCGCTGGAAGTACTCCTTCATCATGCCGGGCGTGCGTACCAGCACCTCGCCGTTGTCGGCAATGCGCACCTCGACCCCCTTCATGGGCCGCCCCACGGTGTCGAGCCTGACATCGCCCGAAGGCTGCATGCACACCGTCACGCAGGTCTCGGTCATGCCGTAGAGCTGCTTGAGATTGATGCCCAGCGAGCGATAGAAGTCGAACAGGTCGGGACCGATGGCTTCGCCGCCGGTATAGGCCACCCGCAGGCGCGACATGCCCAGCACGTTCTTCAGCGGCCCGTAGACCAGCACGTCGCCCAGCGCATAGAGCAGGCGATCGGCCCACGACACATCGCCGCGCCGGTCCAGGATGCGCATGCCAACCCGGCGCGCCACCTGCATGAAACCATGGAACATGCGACGCTTGAGCCAGCCCGCATCCTCGATGCGGATCATCACCTGCGTGAGGATGTTCTCGTAGATGCGGGGCGGTGCGAAGTAATAGCTGGGCCCGATCTCGCGCAGGTCGCTCATGACCGTGTTGGGTGACTCCGGGCAATTCAGGCACAGCCCGGCCACGTGCTGCTGGGCGAACGAATAGAGAAAATCGCCGACCCAGGCCAGCGGCAGGTAACACAGGATGTTGTCGTCCGGCCCCAAGGCGTCGAACTCGACCAGGGTGCGCGCCGTGGCGATCATGGCGCCATGGGTGTGGCACACGCCCTTGGGCTTGCCGGTGGTGCCGGAGGTGTAGAGGATGATGGCGACGTCGTCCGGCCGCACCGCAGCGACCTGGCTGTCGTAGAAGCCAGGGTGCTGGGCGTCGAAGGCCTCGCCCAGCGCCTGTACCCGGGCCAACGACAGCAGTTCCGGCTGGTGGTAGTGGCGCATGCCGCGCTCGTCGTCGTAGATGACGTGCGCGATACGCGGCAGGTCCTGCTTGATCTCGAATACCTTGTCGACCTGCTCCTGGTCTTCGGCCATCACGAAGTCGACCCGCGCGTCGGCCAGCACATAGGCCATGTCGGCCGCCGGCGCATCCTGGTACAGCGGCACCGGCACCCCGCCCAGCGCCTGCGCGGCGGCCATGGCCCAATACAATCGTGGGCAGTTCTCGCCGATGATCGCCAGCGTCATGCCGCGCGTGAATCCCAGCGCGGCCAGGCCACAGGCGAAGGCGCGCACTTCGGCCGCGCTCTGGCGCCAGGACGTGGTCTGCCAGATGCCCAGGTCCTTCTCGCGAAACGCCGGGCGCTCGCCGCGCAGGCGGGCATGGGCTTGCAGCAACTGCGGAAACGTCGCCGCGGTTGTTTCAGGTGTTGTCTCCACCATTTTCCCACCTTGTCCTTGTAGGCATGGAGGGCCACCCTCGCTCAGGGCGTACCCGGTGTCGGTGCAGTCCGTGCCGACGCGCTGACGCCGGCCTTAAGCTGCACTCGTTATTCATTGTGTGACGAGTGTAGTTGCAGTGGTTGCCAGGTAGATGTCATTGGGCCGACAATTGTTAAACTTTCGATATTGCGATGCATCATGCAGACCACCATAAAAGACATGTTGTCCAAGAGCCTGTGGGCTCGCGCGCTGACGCCGGCACAGTTGGCGCGGGTCGAGGCCGAGGTATCGTCGCGCCGCATCGACGGCGGCAGCTACGTGTGCCGCAAGGGCGATGCGGTGACCCACTGGATCGGCGTACATGAAGGCCTGCTGAAGATGAGCAGCGTCTCGCCCGAGGGCAAGACCGTCTCGTTTGCCGGCATGGCCACCGGCGGCTGGCTGGGCGAAGGCTCGCTGCTCAAGGACGAGCCGCGCAAGTACGATGTGGTGGCACTGCGCGACAGCGAACTGATGTACATGCCGCGCGCGACCTACGCCTGGCTGCTCGACACCAGCATCGCCTTCAACCGCTTCCTGGTGACGCAGCTCAACGAGCGCCTGGCCTTGTTCATCTCGCTGGTCGAATACGATCGCATGCTGGAACCCGATGCGCGCGTGGCGCGCTGCCTGGCGGCGCTGTTCAATCCCTACCTGAACCCCGGCATCGGCCTGAACCTGCAGATCTCGCAGGAAGAAGTGGGCAACCTGTCGGGCACTTCGCGCCAGCGCGCCAACCAGGCCCTGCAGGTGTTGGAGAAGGCCGGCCTGCTCAAGGTCGACTATGGCAGCATCACCATCAACGACCTGGATGGCCTGCGGCGCTTCCATGGCCCCGCGACAGGTCCCTGAGGGACCGGCGAAGAGGCAAAAAAAATGCCGCTCAGCTCTCGACTGAACGGCATCGTGCCCGGAGGCAGCTGTGTGGTCGCAGACCCCGCAGGCTCAGGATTGCGCGCCCGGTTGTGCCGCCAGGCCACCGCGTGCGGGCCGGTTGCGGTTGAGCCAGTAGGTGCCGGTATCGGCCACCGTGTCCATCAGCACCTTCGGGTCGGACGACTTGACCACGTAGCCGTTGGCGCCCAGCGTGTAGCTCTTGTCGATGTCCTGCTGGTCTTCGGATGAAGAAAACATCACCACCGGGATATGCGAGGTGGCTTCGTTGGACTTGATCATCTCGAGAAAATCGTGGCCGCTCATCAGCGGCAGGTTCAGGTCGAGCAGGATCAGGAAAGGATGCAGCTCCTTGCGGTGGGCATAGCCCTGCGAGAAAAAGAATTCTTCCGCCCCTTCCGCATCCTCGAACCACTTCATGTTGTCAGCCATCTGGTGGTTGCCCAGGGCGCGGCGGGTCATGGCGGCCACGGCGTGGTTGTCTTCAACCAGGATGATGTCGTATTGCTCGATATCCATACAAGGATCTCTTTCGTCAGTAAATTCAAGCTGGAACTATTGTTGTTATGGGCCGCGGATGCCATCTCGCGCGGCAGTCATTGTTCGAATAACGCGGCCTTGATCTTTTGTCTACGCCGTTCTCGCTCCACAGCAATCTTGTCCAGCACCGGCGATTGGTCCAAAAGCCAGTCCTGACGCCGATTCCAGCACTGTGAAAGGATTATTGCACAGCCACTTTCAAAAGGAATCAGATTTTTCCTGAAGTGCAAAAAAACGCTTGCCAACGATCCCGTACGGAATTTTTTTGTCGATCATTCGTTATCAAAAAAATAACACATTCCACAATCCCGCCGTTCGCAGCCATCCGCATCCACCCAGGGCCGGGTCGCCCGTCCGGCTTACTTGTCGGTGGTGGCGATACCGGTGCGTATGGCATAGCGCACCAAACCAGGCACGTCGCGAATATCGAGCCGGTCCATCAGCTGGGCGCGGTGGGTCTCGATGGTCTTGGCACTGACGTTGAGCTGGTAGGCGATTTCCTTGGTGTTGTTGCCCTCGGCAATGAGCTGCAGGATCTCGCGCTGGCGCGGCGTCAGCACCTCGACCGGGGTGCCGTTCTGGGCCACCCGTTTCATGTAGCTGTCGAGGGCGTCGCGCGAGATGTGCGAGTCGAGGTATTGGCGGCCGTGCTTGACTTCGTAGAGGGCCTTCTCGAGCTCGGTGGCGGCCGAGTCCTTGAACAGGTAGCCGTTGGCACCGGCGTTCAAGGCCTGCATCACGTATTCCTCGCTGCCGTACATCGACAGCATCAGGAAGCGCGTGGTGGGGTAGTCGGCCCGCAGGCGGCGCAGGGCCTCCAATCCGTTCATGCCCTTCATGGCGATGTCGAGCACCACCATGTCGGGCTTGAGCTGGGCCACCAGCTGGATCGCCTCGGCACCGTCCGACGCTTCGCCAACCACTTCCACGCCGGGCATGGCGGCCAACAGGGCCTTGATACCACTGCGCACCAGCGCGTGGTCGTCGGCGAGAATGATGCGCGTGAGCATGTCAGATCCTCCTTACGATTGGAGCGACCGGCAGGTGCATGACGATTTCCGTCCCCTCCCCCGGCGCCGATGAAATATCCATTGAGCCACCGACCAGGATAGCCCGTTCTTCCATGTTGAGCAGGCCGAAGCTGGTGCCCGAGATGGCATTGCTGCGCGCCCGCTCCAGGTCGAAGCCGCGCCCGTCGTCACGAATGCTCAGGTACACCAGGTCCTGCTTGCGGTCGACCTTGACCCAGATGTTCTGGCAGTGCGCATGGCGCAGGATGTTGGTGACGGCTTCCTGGACGATGCGAAAACCGGTGTTTTCGATATCGTGATGCAGTTGCTCGTCATGACCGGTGCTTTCGAACCAGCCGTTGACCCCGGCCAGCTTGGATTTCTGCTCGACATAGGCACGCAGCGCCGCGATCAGTCCCAGGTTGTCGAGTTGCGGCGGGCGCAGGTCGAGCGACAGGCTGCGCACCTGGGCCAGCACCGAGGTGACGATGTCGATACCGTTCTGCAGCGAAGGACCTTCCAGCGAGCCGGTCTTCTTGATGGTCTCGAGATTGATCTTGAGCGCGGTCAGCGACTGGCCGACGTCGTCATGCAGGCCGCGGGCCAGGTGCTGTCGTTCGCGCTCCTGGACCTCGATGACCCGCGAGGACAACAGTTGCTGGCGCTGGATCGCCAGTTCCAGTTCGCGCCGCGATTGTTCGCGCTCGGTGACATCGATGGCCAGGCCGGCGACCATGTCGCCCTTGCCCTCGCCGTTGATCGGAAACCGCACCACGTCCAGGATGCGGGCGTTGTGGTTGTGATCGAATACCGTTTCCTGGGTATGCAGTTCGCGCTTCTCGAGCAGCACCTTGCGGTCGGCCTCCTCCGAGGCCTGGGCCGCTCCCGACGACATCATCTCGAAGTCGGTCTGGCCATCCATGGCACTGGGCGTCATGCCGAAGAACGCGGCCTGGGCCGGGTTGACGTAGTTGTAGCGCAGCTGCGAATCCTTGATCCAGGTCGGCATCGGCGCGGCGTTCATGAAGGCGTTGAAGCGCGCCTGCATCTCGCGCAGCGCCTGCGAGCTGGCGCGTTGCTTGCGCCGCGCCTGGGCGTCGCGCAGCTCGCGCTCGACCGCATGCGGCAGGCGGGTAATGGCGCTCTTGAGGAAGTAATCCTGGGCCCCGGCCTTCATCACCTCCACCGCGGTCTGCTCGCCGATCACACCGGAGACGATGATGAACGGCGTCTGGTCGTTATCGGTCTTGACGATCTTGAGCGCTTCGACACCGCTGAAGCTGGGCATCGAATAGTCGGAGATGACGATATCCCAGCGCGTCTCGCGCAGCGCGGCCCACAGGTCTTCTTCGTTCTCGACCCGCTGCCAGGTCGGCTCGAAGCCCCCGCGCTTGAGCTCGCGCACCATCAACACGGCGTCTTCTTCCATGTCTTCGACGAACAGAACGCGTAGCGGAATACTCATGGTCACCGTCTTTCAAAAATGAATGCAGGTCAATTCTCGCCTCCCACCGGCGTCGGGAACAATCCCTTGCGCGGCAGCGAAAAGTAGAAACTGGCGCCTTCCTTGGGCTTGCCCTCGGCCCACACCCGGCCGGTATGCCGGATCACGATCCGCTGCACCAGCGCCAGGCCGATCCCGGTGCCGGCGTACTCTTCCTGGCGATGCAGGCGCTGGAAGGTGCCGAACAGCTTATGGGCATACCGCATGTCGAAACCGACGCCGTTGTCGTGGACGCCGTAGATGATTTCCTCGCCTTCGGTACGCACCGTCACCGACACCTTGGGATGCTCGTTCTTGCTGCTGAACTTGACCGCATTGGAGAGCAGGTTTTCCCACACCTGGGTGATCAGCCCGCGGTTGGCCACCACGCCGTCCATCGCCGCCACGTCGAATTCGACGTCGGGATTCTCGCGCTTGAGCCCGGCGATCACTTGGGCCACCGGCTCGTCCATCGAAAAGCGTTCGAGCGTCAACTCACCGGTGGTCGACTTGGCCAGCTTGAGCAGGTCGTTGATCAGCTCGTCCATCTTCTTGACGTTGCGGCGGATCACCTGCAGTTGTTCGCGTCCTTTTTCGTCCAGTGCCTCGGCGTAGTCTTCCTCGAGGATCATGGCATAACCGGAAATGGCGCGCAGCGGCGCGCGCAAGTCGTGCGACACCGAATAGGAAAAACTCTCCAGTTCCTTGTTCACGCTATGCAGGTGCAACGCCTGGCGCTTCAGGTCGGCATTGAGGCCCTTGATCTCTTCCTCGGCCCGCTTGCGCTCGGAAATGTCGTACATCACGGTGCGGCTGACGACCCCGCCGCCGTCGCGCGCCGGCGTGGCCGTGGCGTTGATCAAGGCGGTGAAGGTGCTGCCATCGGCGCGACGATAGGTCAGGTCGACGCCCTGGATCTCGCGCGTACTGAGGAAGAGCGGCAGCAATTCGTCCAGATAGCGCTGCTCGCTCTCGGGGGTCAGCAGGTCGGCGTGGGTCAGGCGCCCGACGACGGCATCGCGGGTGTAGCCCAGCCACTTCAATTCGGTGTCGTTGATCTTGACGATCTTGCCGGTATGTTCGTCGATGGAGTGATAGCCGCAGGGCGCGTGGTTGTACAGGTCTTCGATGTCGTCCAGGTAGGCCTGCGCCTTCTGCTGCGCCTCGATCCGACGGCCTACTTCGCGCTTGAGCTTGCGATACACCAGCAGCAGGATCAGTATGCTCAGCAGGCTACCACCCACCACCGCCAGGTTAGTGACCGTGGCGCTGGTGGCACTCTCCTGCGAGCGCGTGGCCAGCAGCGCGTTCTCGGCGCCTTTCATCCGCATGAAACGGGCCCGGATGTCGTCGCTGAGGTCCTTGCCGGCCAGCAGCAGTTCGCTCTGGATCGGCACCGGTTGTGCCTCGAGCAGCTTGCGCGCCAGCGTCAGGCGCTGCCGCATCAGGTCTTCGAGCTCCTGCAATTGGGCCAGCTGGGGGCCGTTGTCGCGCAGCAGCTGGCGCAGCTCGTGCATCAGCGAATTGACCTGGCGCACACCGGCCTCGAAGTTGCCGCGATATTCGTCGTTGCCGGACAGGGCGAAACCGCGCGCGCTACTGACCGTATCGCGGAACGCCGAATGTGCTTCTTCCAGGGTATTGAGCACCGTATGGGTATGCTGGACCCAGATCGCCCGCTCTTCGAACACACGCATGCTGCTGTATGCAAAAGCGGCCACGCCGATCGACAGCAGCAATGCGACGGAAAAGAATATCCCCGTACTGGCGGTGGTTAATTTAGTTTTATTAATCGGCATCTCTTTCACACTGCAGCAAGGCATGCACGCAACCACAACGCGTACGCCAGTTCTTGAGTCTGTAAGCCGCGCCCGCACCAGGCGCGGCGGCGCCGCCTTCCCCATCCCATCAACATCGAGTCACGCACCGTACGTGCAGTCTGGTTACCTTCGGGCCGACATCATCGACGTGGCTCACGGCGCCAGACATGACAGTTACTTTTTACACTTGGACATCACCCGACACGCATGGCATCGGTACTGTTGCATCGCGCATAAGTCGCTAGATGCAAACGCGCCACATCGTCTCACATTTTCTTCATGCAATAGGCTTGGGTCGCCTGTATCACGCTCGTTTTTATTTTAATTTATTCTATAATAGCTTTAACCCCAACCTGTTACTAGGCGGCACTTCAAACAATGAAAAAAAACCACCTTTTCATGCTCGCCACAGGTCTCGCGCTTGCTGCACAGACCACTTCGTTCGCGGCATCGACTACCGGCAACCTGGCGGTGAGCGCCATCGTCTCGGCCCAGTGCGTGATCCAGAGCGCCGCCATTCCGTTCGGCACCTACAGTTCGAGCGCGGTGCAGCAAAATGCCCAGATCGCGGTGAACTGCTCCAACGGCACCAGCTACACCATCAGCCTGGATGCCGGCAGCGGCACCGGCGCCACCACCGCAGCGCGCAAGCTGGCCAATACCGCCGGCGGCAGTTCGCTCAACTACGGCCTGTACCAGGATGCGGCCCGCACCAAGAGCTGGGGCAACGCCAACGGCAGCGATACCATCGCCGGCGTCGGATCGGGCACCACCCAGAATATCCCCGTCTACGGCTACATCCCCGGCGGACAGACTTCCACGGCCGGCAATTACAGCGACGTGGTCGCCGTCACCCTGGCCTACTGATCACTGCCGTCCGAGGTTCGACGAAAATGGCGCGCCCGCAAGGGTCAGCGCCATTTTTCATGCGCCAAATATCGTCCTGGCTCACCTTGCCGCAAAACAATGATTAACTTTTAGTCAAACTTGTGGCTATACTGCAACCAAAAGCACTAACAGCTTCGCATTCGTTTTACTCTAGAAACATATCGAAATTATCGCAAAACTAGAACGGAGTTTTCGCAGTGACGAGAACCTTTTTCCAGCGTCCGGCCTTGATGTGGCCTGTCATTTGCGCTGCGGCCATGGGGGTATGTGCCGCTGCGCAAGCTTCCAATTTCGAGATCTCTCCCGTGGTGCTGGAGTTATCGTCTGCGCGTACGGCCGGCGTGGTCAAGATCGTCAACAACGACAATCATGACGTATCGCTGCAGCTGCGCGGGTTCGAATGGAGTCAATCCGACAACAAGGACGACCTCAAGCCGACCCAGAACCTGATCATCAGCCCGCCGGTGTTCAACCTGGCGCCCGGCGCATCGCAGGTGATACGGGTGGTATCGCGCCAACCCAGCGGCGAGAGCGAAATCGCCTTCCGGATGTTGATCGATGAAATCCCGTCGGCGGCCGAAGGTGCCACCATCAACTTCAAGTTCCGCATCTCGATGCCGGTGTTCATCGCCCCGATGGCGGCGCCCAAGCTCAAGCTGGACTACGACCTGCGCGCCGGCAAGCCCGGCAAGCTGCTGGTGCAAAACAGCGGCAACCGTCGCGGGCGCCTGCTCGATGTCGCCGTCACGCTGCCCAATGGCAAGAAGATCATCGCCGGCGGCGGTGGCAATCCGTACACGCTGGCCGGAGTGACGCGCCAGTACCTGATCGAATCCGACACGCCCCTGGCGGCTGGCAGCAAGGTCAAGTTGAGCGCCACCAGCGATTCGGGCCCGATCGAAACCGAACTGACCGTGGCGCCTTGAAGCGGCCCTCGCAATGGATTTGCCTGCTCAGCCTGGCCCTGCTCTGCGCTTCTAGTGGCGCCGCCGAGCCAGGCGACGAGGTATTGCTGCTGGAAGTCTCGGTCAACGGCCGGCCGACCGACCTGGTGGCGCAGTTCACGCGCCGCTCGCAGGTGTTGTACGCCACGGCCTCTGAATTGCGCAGCCTGGGGCTGAAGGTCGACGGCGCCGACACCGACCTGGTACAGGTGGACAGCATTTCGCCGGCCATCGACCTCGATACCGCCAACGCCAAAGTCAACCTGAATGTCTCGGCACGATTCATGAAGACAACCGATATCGAATCCACCGGCCTGACCAGCAGCAATGTGCCGCTCGCACCCGGCGGCCGTGGGCTGGTGCTGAACTACGACATGCTGGCCACCTCCAACCAGGGCATGCACACCCTGGGTGGCCTGTTCGATGCGCGCTGGTTCTCGGGCAGCAGCGTGCTCAGCTCGACCGGGCTGGGTTACGTCGGCAATGGCGGCGGTGTGTCGGCGCGGCTCGAAACCACCTATACCTATTCGGACCCGGCGCAGCTGACCCGTTACCGCGCCGGCGACGTGATCAACAGCAGCCTGGCATGGAGCCGCTCGGTACGGATGGGCGGCTTCCAGTATTCGTCCGACTTCAACCTGCGGCCCGACCTGGTGCGCTTTCCCTCGCCGTCACTGGGTGGCGAGACGGTGGTGCCGTCGACGGTGGACCTGTTTGTCAACGGCGTGCGCCAGTTGTCGCAGGCGGTGCCGCCCGGACCATTCGAGATCCGACAGACCCCCATCGCCAGCGGTGCCGGACAGATTGCCGTGGCGGTCACCGATGAACTGGGGCGCCAGACCTTCCGTACCGTCAACTTCTACGCCACCGATCGCCTGCTCAAGGATGGCCTGTCGTCATATTCGCTCGAAGGGGGCTGGGTGCGTCGCAACTATGGCCTGCGCAGCAACGACTATGGCCAGTTCGCGATGTCGGGCAGCGCCCGTCGTGGCGTGGGCAACTGGCTGACCCTGGAGACCCACGGCGAAGCGATGCGCGGACTCAAGCTGCTGGGCGTGGGCGGCGTGTTCAACCTGGCCAACCGGGCGGTGCTGTCGTCGGCGCTGGCAGCCAGCAGTTCGGACACCCGCTCGGGACAACAGGCATCGGTGGCCATCGAACGCAATGCCGATCCGATCAGCCTGTCGCTCAGCCGCACCCAGTCGACCAACGGCTACCAGGACATCGGCGCCATCGAGGGCGCCCCGGTATCGCGGGTGGCCACCATCGCTACGCTGGGGCTGAACCTGGGCACGTTCGGCTCGCTGTCGATGGCCTATGCCAAGACCAAGAGCCCGGTCCTGTTTACCGACCTGGGCACCACCAGCCTGGCCGATAGCGAAACCGTGACGCTGACCTATTTCAAGTCGGTGGGCAGTTCGTCCAACCTGTACATGACGGCGTTCCGCGACATCCGCAACGGCAGCTATGGCACCACGGTGGGCGTGATCATTCCGTTCGGCGCGCGTGACGTGGCCGGCGTGAGCCTGGCCAACAACAATGGACAGCGGGCGCTGGCGGTGCAGGCCAGCCGGCCGACGGTGTCGATCGGCGATGTGGGCTGGCAGCTGCAATCGAGCGAAGGCAGCTATCACCAACGCCTGGCCCAGGTCGACTACAAGGCGCGCACCGGTCGCTACAGCGCTGCGGTGGCGCAATCGGGCGCGGCCACCAGCGAACGGGTCGGCGCGCGCGGCGCCCTCACGCTCATGGATGGCGGCGTGTTCGCCTCGGACTGGATCGAAGACAGTTTCGCCGTGGTCAATGCCAGCGGAGTCAAGAATGTCGGCATCTATACCGAGAACCGCTATGCCGGCAAGACCGACGACAATGGCCAGTTGCTGCTGACCGATCTGCGCGCCTATGACGTCAACAAGATCTCGGTCGACCTGCTGGACCTGCCGCTGACCTTGCAACTGGACCAGACCGACCAGTACATCAAGCCGCGCGATCGCTCCGGCGTGACCGTCAACTTCAATGCCAAGCGCGCCTCGGACGTGACCATCACGCTGCTCGATGCGCAGGGCACCTACCTGCCGCTGGGCTCCGTGGTAAAGGTGCGCGAAACCGGATTGCAGGCGCCGGTAGGCTACGACGGCGTGAGCTACCTGCAGGAACTGGCGCCGGTCAATACCCTCGACGTGCTGCTGCCCTCGGGAGCACGATGCCAGGCCACACTGACACCGCCGGCCCGCGTGGATGCCGGCATGACCAACGAAACGGTGACTTGCCGGTGACCCGGCACAAGGACACGCCATGAAGACGCTACTGAAGCTGCTGTTCGCTGCCATGCTGGCCCTGCTGTCGCTGCAGGCACGCGCGCAGCTTTGCACGGCATCGGCCACGCCGATCTCGTTCGGCCTGTACAACCCGCAGTCCAGTACCGTGACCTACAACACCGGCACCGTCACGGTAACCTGCCAGGCCATCGTGGCTTCGCTGCTGATCGTCTATAACATACAGCTCAGCGCCGGCAGCAGCGGCTCCTATGCCCAGCGCAAGATGCTCAACGGGACCACGTCCCTGGATTACCAGCTCTACACCAATTCGTCGCACAGTACCGTGTGGGGCGACGGCACCAGCAGTACCCAGCAGGTCAGCGATGGCTACCTGCTGCAATTGATCGGGCCGGTCAGCAAGAACTACACCGTCTACGGCCGCCTGGCGGGCAGCCAGAACGTCAAGGCCGGCGCCTATACCGATACCGTCACCATCCTGATCACCTATTGATGGCACCTGCCTGATGTCATATCGATATCCATCAGCACGCCACGGCGCCAACCTGCCGTCCAATTGTCGTGGTTTTCGCTCATCTCAGGAATTGCCCGACCCTCCAGCAAGCACTCTCAGGTTTCACCCGATGCCGGCCGTCCCTGGCGGGAATTAAAGTACACCCATACCCGCTGCACACAGAAGTCTTCACAGGGGTGAAGACCACGCCGGGACACTGCCTCAGGGAGAAATAACATGTTTGCCAAGAACAACCGCATCGTCGCCGCTTCCATCGCAGCCATCGTCCTGGCTACCAGCGCTCCGCAATCCTTCGCCGCGACCGCGACCGGTTCGCTGACCATTTCCGCCAACGTGGTGGCCGCCTGCACCGTGGTCGGTTCGGCCATCGCCTTCGGCGCCTACACCCAAGCCGTGGTGAACCAGACCGGTGGCATCACCGTGCTGTGCACCAACGGCAC
>NZ_AKJA01000160.1 GCF_000282575.1 Herbaspirillum sp. YR522
CCCGGCCATCGGCTGGTCGGGTTGGTCGGTTGGTAACTGAATATCGTGGGGGTTTTGTCCTGAGGGGGATGGCGGCGTACTTCGGTGAAGTACGCCGTTTTTTTTAGTCTTTTGTCCCTGACGCGAGCAGGGATAAGGCGATGCGATTTGCTTCTAGAATTGAATCTTTTAGTGATTTGAGATTCTTCTCGAATGACCGGGACATCCATTGTCCGCCCGCCACCCATCCGGCAGCCTCCGTACCCTTCGTCAAGAAGGGCGATCCATTCCATCATCGGAGCATTGCCATGCCTTATTCCCTGCCAGCCCTTCCATACGCCTACGATGCGCTCGAACCGCACATCGATGCGCAGACCATGGAGATTCACTACAGCAAGCATCACCAGACCTATATCAACAACCTCAATGCCGCCGTGGCCGGCACCGAATGGGAGAAGCTGCCCGTCGAACAACTGGTGGCGCGCGTCAAGGAGGTGCCGGACAACCTGCGCGCAGCGGTCACCAACCAGGGTGGCGGTCACGCCAACCATGCCCTGTTCTGGACCGTGATGAGTCCCACCGGCGGCGGCAAGCCCGACGGCAAGCTGGCGGCGGCCATCGATTCCGAGCTGGGCGGCCTGGAGGCCTTCAAGGAAGCCTTCACCAAGGCCGCGGTGTCGCGTTTCGGCAGCGGCTGGGCGTGGCTGTCGGTGACGCCGCAGAAGAAACTGGTGGTCGAGAGCAGCGGCAACCAGGACAGCCCGCTGATGAACGGCAATACCCCCATCCTCGGGCTGGACGTGTGGGAGCACGCCTATTACCTGCGTTACCAGAACCGTCGGCCGGAATACATCGGCGCCTTCTACAACGTGGTGAACTGGCCCGAAGTGGCGCGTCGCTACGCCGCCGCGATCGCCTGATCGCGGGCGCTGTCGGCGATCACTGCCGCCAGCTGGCGCGCCGCCTGTTGCAGGCGGTGCGCGCTGAAACCGCCAAATCCCAATACCAGCCCCGGTCGTGCCGTTCCCGCCGCAAACATCGGCGAGACCGGTCGCACCGCCACGCCTGCGGCGGCGGCCCGTTGCGCCACGGCGCGGTCGTCCAGCGCCGGATGCAGCCACAGCAGCAGGTGCATGCCCTGGTCGCTGGGCTGCAGCCGGCCAAGGTGGGCAGGCAGCCACTGCCCGAGCAAGGCGATCAGCTGTGCGCGCTGCTCGGCATAGACGCTGCGCACGCGGCGGATGTGCCGTTCCAGGTGTCCTTGGCCGATGTAGGCGGCCAGTACATGCTGGTCGGCGCCGGGCGGGCTGCGGTCCATCAGGACCCGGGCGCCGCAGAAGGCCGCGACCAGGGCCGGCGGCGCGATCAGGTAGCCCAGCCGTAGCGACGGGTACAACACCTTGCTGAAGGTACCCAGATAGACCACCCGCTCCGGGTCCAGCCCCTGCATGGCGGGAAAAGGGTGGCCGCTGTAGCGCAGCTCGCTGTCATAGTCGTCCTCGACGATCCAGGCGCCGGCCTTGCGCGCCCAGGCCAGCAAGGCCTCGCGCCGGGTCATGCTGAGCGGCATGCCCAGTGGGTACTGGTGCGAAGGGGTCACGAACGCAGCGCTGGCGTAGGGGGCCAATTGTTCGCCAGCGCCCACCACCATGCCTTCGTCATCGACCGGCACCCGCACCGCCACGGCGCCATGCCCGCTCTGTTCGAGGATGGAGGTGATACCGCCATAGGCCGGGTTCTCGACCCAGGCGCTCTGCCCCTTGCCAAGCAGCACTTGGCAGGCCAGGTACAGGCCCTGCTGGGTGCCGCCGGTAACGATCACCTGGGCCGCATCGCAACGGCACGAGCGCGACTTGCGCACATGCTCGGCGATGGCCTGGCGCAGCTCGAGCGCACCTTGCGGATCGCCGTAGCCGGCCGCTGCGGCCGCACCCCGCGCGCGCAGGCGGTTGCCGAGCCGGCGCCAGGCGTCGTCCGGGGCGGTGGGCCCCAACGGCACCGAGATAGCGAACGGGATATGCGGCAGCGGCCGAAAATCGGCGGCGATGCGCGCCAGGGCAGCCGCGGCCGGCGGCAGTCGCGGTGCCGGCGACGCGACCGGCGGCGTCACCGGTGGCACATCAGGCAAGGGCGCCACCCGGGTGCCGGCGCCCGGGCGGGCTTCCAGGAAGCCTTCGGCCACCAGTTGGTCGTACGCCTCCACCACCGTGCCGCGTGCCAGTCGCAGGGCCTGGGCCAGCATGCGGGTCGAAGGCAGGGCTTCGCCGGGGCGCAGGTCGCCGCGGCGGATGGCCACCCGCAAGGCCTGCGTCAGTTGCAGCGCCAGGCCACCGGCCTGGCGGTCCAGCGCGCCGAGCGCGGGCAGTTCGGGAAGACGGGCCTTGCGTGCCATAGTGGTCTATTGAAATAGTTCGAAACTGGACCTAAATAATAATCCGGTTACCGCGCACAATCATGGTCATCCTTTACCCAACGAGCGTTATCCGCCATGTATATCCCCGCCCATTTAGACGAGTCGCGCCCCGCAGCCTTGCATCAACTGATGACCGAGCATCCCTTCGGCACCCTGGTGTCGAGCAGCGGCGGCAGTCTCGACGCCAATCACCTGCCGTTCCACCTGGACCCGGCGCAAGGGGCCCTGGGGACGCTGCACGCCCACGTGGCGCGCGCCAATCCCCTGTGGCAGGAGCTCAAGGATGGCGACGAGGTGCTGGTGATCTTCCGTGCCGGCGACGCCTACATCTCGCCCAGCTGGTATCCCAGCAAGGCCGAGCTGCACCGGCAGGTGCCGACCTGGAACTACATCGTGGCCCATGCGCACGGCCGGGTGCGTATCCGCGACGACGAGCGTTACGTGCGCGGCATGGTGGCCCGGCTCACGCGCACCCACGAGGCGCCGCTGCCGGCGCCATGGAAGATGTCGGATGCGCCGGCCGAGTTCGTCGATACCCTGTTGCGGGCCATTGTCGGCATCGAGATCGACATCACGCGCTTGCAAGGCAAGCGCAAGCTCAGCCAGAACAAGGACGAACGTGACCTGCGTGGTGCGGCAGGCGAAGTGCTGGCGCGGGGCGGTGCCAGCGGCGCCGATGCGGTGGGCCAGGCGATGCTGGCGGAGGCCGAGTCCAAGCCGCGCTGAACGCCGCGCCGAAAAAAAATCCCCCGGACCTGGCGGGCCGGGGGAATAAATCCAAATCCACAGGATTCAGAGGAGACGACGGTGTCGCAGCAGATCAGCTCAACGGCGAGATCGGGGTCGGGACCAGCGCGTGGCGCCTGGCCCTGAATATCAGAATTGCGATGCGAAGCTGACCGCGCGCTCATGCGACACGCGCGCCAGCGGATGCTTGTTCCAGCGTGATTCGGCCACGCGGTGGGCGATACCCAGGAAACCCATCACGACAACTGAAGTGCAGCCGAAGGCGGCTAACAGGTAGGTGCTGAGCATGGTGTTCTCCTCGGGCGGTGAGATGTTTTCGATGTGTTCATCTTAATTGCCGCCCCTGGACCTGGCTTTAGTACATTTCCTGAGAACCCGTGTCTTTCGCCTCAGGCAAAACCTGAGGCGCCCCATCAGTGTGTTGTCGCCTTGCCATGAAAGGCCTGCTTGGAGGTATGGCCGATGCCCGGATTGAAGCAATTGCACGGGTCCAGCGCCTCGTAGTGGGCGCGCAGCGCGGGTTTGGCATGGTAGAGGTGGCCGACGTTGTGCTCGGCCGGGTATTCCGCCCCGCGCGCATCGAGCAGGGTCCACATCCTGTGTTCCAGCGCCATGCAGTCGTGGCCTTTTCTGACGATGTAATCCTGGTGGAATACATGGCACAGGAAGTGGCCATAGTAGAGCTTCATGAGGATGGGCGCCTCGATCTCGGCCGGCAGGGTCTCGACCCAGTCGCGGTCATTGCGGCGCAGGGCGATGTCCAGCGCCAGGATGTCCTCGACCTGCCGATGATGGATGGCACGGTAGCGGTTGGCCGCGCCGGCCGCGGCGAAGCGGTGCAGGAAGGCTTTCTTGCCTTCTTCGGCCGTGCATTCGAAGAATTCGCCGCCGCCCTGGCCAAAGTGACGCGCCAGCAGGCTGCGCGCCTCGGCTGCCCCGGCGGCGCTGACCTTGAGCATCAGATGGTGTTCGAAGCGGCGCTGGTAGTCGCGCAGTCGCGGCGGCAGGTGGTCGGGAAAAAGACGGCTGCCCGCCTGCAGCAGGCGGTCGGCCAGGTTCCTGGGCAGCAGCGGGATGCGTTCGAAGAAGGCGTCGCAGCGTGCCTTGAACGCAAACAGGCCGGGCAACCGTGCGGTACCCAGGTGATGGATCATCAGGAAGGTGTCCTTGCCGTAGTCGGCGGCTATTGTAAAGGCGTCGCGGTGCAGGTATTCGCCCGAGATCGGCAGGTGTTCGAAGCTGCCCAGCATCTCGCGGCGCAATTCGGTCAGGTCGTCGGCGGTATTGGTGCCGATGTAGAACACCACTGCACCTTTTTCGGCGGCGAAGGTGTCCAGGCGTACCGCAAATACCATCACCTTGCCGGCCGAGCCGGACGATTCGAACAGGCGCGAGGCATCGGCATTGAAGCGTGCCGGCGTCGGGGCATCGATCTGGCGCACGTGCTCGACGTAGGCGTGGTCATGGCCGGCGGCGAAGTCCGATTGCACCGCCTCGGGAGCGAATTGCCCCCGTTGCAGCTGTTGCAGCATGGCTTCCTCGTCGCCGTCCAGTTCGATGCCCAGGTGATTGACCAGGTGCAGTTGCCCGGCCTGGTCGACGCGGGCAAACACCGACATCTCGGTGTAGGCCGGACCACGTCGCACCAGCGCGCCGCCGGAGTTGTTGCATACGCCGCCCAAGACCGAGGCACCGATGCAGGACGAGCCGATCACCGAATGCGGTTCGCGCCCCAGCGGCGCCAGTTGCCTTTCCAGCTGGTCCAGCGTGGCGCCCGGCAGGCACACCACCTGGCGCCCATCCTCGATCAAATGGATGGTGTTCATGCGGGTGGTGCTGATGATGACGATGTCGCGGTCGTAGTCGTCGCCGTCGGGCGTGGAACCGCCAGTCAGGCCGGTATTGGATGCCTGGGCGATGACGATCACATCGGCGGCAATGCAGGCCTTCAGGACCCGCCACTGTTCGACCAGCGAACCCGGGCGCACCACCGCCAGCGCCTGGCCGCTGCCGAACCGGAAACCGGTGCGATAGTGTCGGGTCTGGGCGGCGTCGGTGAGCACATGGGGCTGGCCGACGATGGTGGCGAGCTCGGTGACCAGGGCGGCATTGCGCGATGAAACGGGGGACATGCGGGGGATTCCTTGATGAGGGCCGAGGGTGGTGCGTATTTTATGCTGGCCGCATCGGGGATTGGGTTAGGTGATTTACTTTCACCTGTAGGGGCGGATGATGGAGGACGCCGCAGGAAGGCTTCGGTGGTTTTTGCCTTGCTTCAGGACATCCGTTTCGATCCTTATCATTCTCCGGTCGAAAGGGCTCGCCGGGAGTCCGCCCGGCAGCGGACCACCTTTCTTGCACGCCAAGAAAGAGGGGCAAAGAAGGCCCCTACTGCCCCTTCGGGGTCCCCGGCGTCACGCGCCGAACAGAGGGAAGGCCAGAGTCGCTTCGCTCAGGTTGCCAGGCCCGTCGCCTGTCTTTCGTCGTGCCTAACGAACACCGTTCGGGCTGAGTAAGCGCGAAGCGCTGTATCGAAGCCTGTCCTGAGCTTGTCGAAGGGCCTGTCCTGAGCCTGTCGAAGGGCCTGTCCTGAGCTTGTCGAAGGGCCTGTCCCGAACCTGTCGTAGGAAGCCGCTGCGCCCCGGGTGCTGCGTCGGGCCTGCAGCGGCTGGACCAGCTTGAGGTGCCAGATACTTCGTCAGCTGGGTCAGCCGGTCAGTAACGCTCCAGCCAGTGCGCGTAAGGCGCCGGCAAGGTCCACGATGCGCGGTCGATGCCGATTTCCTTGGCGGCGAAGTAGGGCCAATGCGGATTGGCCAGGTGGGCGCGACCGACCATCACCAGGTCCAATTGCTGGTCCTTGACGACGCGCTCGGCGATCTCGGGCGTGCCGAACCCCCAGGCCGACGATACCGGTACGTCGGCTTCCCGGCGTACCCGCTCGGCGATCGGACCTAAAAACGCAGGACCCCAGGGGATGTGGGTGTCGGGGATCACGAAATTGACGCTCACGCTGATCATGTCCATGCCGGCCGCCTTGAACTGGCGCACCAGGCCGATCGATTCGGCCAGGGTCTGTTCGTCGCGACCGTCGTATTCGATCACGCCGAATCGCACCGTCAACGGCAGGTTCTCGGGCCATACTTCACGTACCGCGCGCAAGGTCTCGAGCAGGAAGCGACCACGGTTCTCGACGCTGCCGCCGTAGATGTCGTCACGCTGGTTGCTGTGCGGCGAGAAGAAGCTCTGCGCCAGGTAACCGTGCGCAAAGTGCAGCTCCAGCCATTCGAAGCCGGTGTCGCGGGCGCGCACTGCGGCGTCCACGAAGTTCTGGCGCACACGGGCGATGTCCTCCAAGGTCATCGCACGGGGCGTACGTGGCAGGCCACCACCGAAGGCGATCGCCGATGGTGCGATGGTTTCCCAGGCGCGGGCGTCGTCGGCGGCGATGTGGTCGTCGCCCTCCCAGGGCTTGTTGGCGCTGGCCTTGCGCCCGGCATGGCCGATCTGGATGCCCGGCACCGCGCCGGCAGCCTTGATCGCTTGCACCACCGGCACGAAGGCCTGTGCCTGCTGGTCGTTCCACAGGCCCGTGCAACCGGGGGTGATACGGCCTTCCGGCGCCACTCCGGTGGCTTCGACGATCACCAGGCCGGCGCCGCCCCGGGCGATGCTGGCGTAGTGCGACAGGTGCCATTCGTTGGGCACGCCATCGACGGCCATGTATTGACACATCGGCGGCACCGCGATGCGGTTGCGCAGCGTGACATCCTTGAGGGTGAATGGTTGAAACAGGGCGCTCATGCTTATCCTTTGCAAAATGACAATGAGGGTGACGCCATCCCGCGGTTGGACGGCGATCATAAATATTCGTTAGTTCGAATATATACGAACTATGGAATTCACACAAGCCGACGGTGTATCATGTCGGCATGCGTCCTTATAAACATCCTGCGGCCAGTGAACTGGTACTCGAGCGCGTGCTGTATGCGCTGAGCGATTCGATTCGCCTCGATATCGTGCGTCACCTGGCGCGCGTCGATAGCGCCACCTGTGGCGAGCTCGATGGCGGCCGTCCCAAGTCGACCGTGTCGCATCACTTCAAGGTGCTGCGCGAAGCGGGCCTGGTGTTTACCGAGACGACCGGCACCAGCCACATCAATATCCTGCGTCGCGCCGAAGTCGATGGCCGCTTCCCGGGGCTGCTTGCCGCCATCCTGGCGCAGCACTGAGTCGATGCACGCCGCGTTGCGTGCGGACCGGCCCGGTCAGCCTGGGCATGGATGATCCGGTGCATGACGCAGGCGTGCAGGCCCCGCTCGGCTCGACGCGCTGTGCTAGCATGCGTTGATCTGATCAACCAGCAAAACAGGCAATCATCCCCATGGCGCAATACGGCGTCACATATCGTGGCCGCAACATATCGGTCGTCACCACCAGCGATGCGCGCAGCGACCTGGTGCGTTGCGTGGTCAGCATCGATGGCGTGCCATATCCCGACATCCGCGGCAATCCATTTCGGGCCGCCGCCACGGCCCAGGTCACCGGCGCCGGCTTCGCGCGCGCCCTGATCGACGCCGAGCTCGACGGCGATGCGGTGCTGCACCGTGGTTACTTCATCAAGCTCAGCGCCAATCGGCAGCGCGACGGCAGCTGGGTCGGCAGTTATCAATTCCACCGCAATGACAATCCCGTGCCGTTCCGGCGGGTGGTGTGCGACGACTTCCACGGCAATACCCAGGTCGAGGCCGAAGAGCACGCCATCGGCTTGGCGCGCCAGGCACTGGACGCCGATATCGCCGCCGCACGCCTATAGTAGTTCACCTATCGAGGAGACAAGCCGTGAGCCAGACTTATAGAATCGCATTGATCGCCGGCGACGGCATTGGCCGCGAAGTCATGCCCGAGGGTGTGCGCGTGGTACAGGCGGCGGCCGAGCGGTTCGGCATCAAGCTCGAGCTCAGGAGCATCGACTGGGCCAGTTGCGATTACTACGTCGCCCACGGCCAGATGATGCCCGATGACTGGAAGGCGCAGCTGTCCGATTGCGACGCCATCTTCTTCGGCGCCGTCGGCTGGCCGGCCACGGTGCCCGACCACGTCTCGCTGTGGGGTTCGCTGCTGAAGTTCCGGCGCGAGTTCGACCAGTACATCAACCTGCGCCCGGTGCGCCTGTTCGAAGGCGTACCGTGTCCGTTGGCCAATCGCCGTGCCGGCGATATCGATTACCTTGTCGTGCGCGAAAACACCGAGGGCGAATATACGTCGCTGGGCGGCACCATGTACGCCGGCACCGAGCGCGAGATCGTGATCCAGGAATCGGTATTCTCGCGCCACGGCACCGACCGCGTGCTCAAGTATGCCTTCGAACTGGCCAACAGCCGGCCGCGCCGGCAACTGACGGTCGCCACCAAGTCCAACGGCATCGCCATCAGCATGCCCTGGTGGGACGGCCGCGCCGATGCGGTGGGCAAGGATTATCCGCAGGTCAAGGTCGACAAGCAGCACATCGATATCCTCTCGGCGCGCTTCGTGCTGCAGCCCGACCGCTTCGACGTGGTGGTGGCCTCCAACCTGTTCGGCGACATCCTGTCCGACCTGGGGCCGGCCACCACCGGCACCATCGGCCTGGCGCCCTCGGCCAACCTCAATCCGGAACGCAATTTCCCGTCGCTGTTCGAGCCGGTGCATGGCTCGGCCCCCGACATCTACGGCAAGAACATCGCCAATCCGATCGCCATGATCTGGTCCGGCGCGCTGATGCTGGACTTCCTCACGCGCAGCGAGGGAGCGGGACGCGCCGCGCATGACGCCATCGTCAGCGCCATCGAGGATGTATTGAAGAGTGGCCCGCTCACGCCCGACCTGGGCGGAAAGGCGTCGACCACCGAATTGGGCGCGGCCATCGCGGCCCGCGTCCAGGGCGCCTAGTCCGATACCGGGCGCTGCTGCTCGAGGTTGCCCTGCAGCAGCGTCAATAACGCCACCAGCTCGCCGCGCTGCTGCTCGGTCATCCCGCTGACCGCCTGTTCCAGCACCGTGTGCGCGCTCTTCTTGAGCTGGCGCTGCAGGCTCTTGCCGCTCGCCGTCAGGTGCAGGCGCACCGAGCGCCGGTCCTGTGCATCCTCGGACGCTTCCAGGTATCCCTTTTCCCGCAGGCCGCGGATGAGCCGCGTGAGCTGGGCCTTGTCTCGCCCGGAATGTTGCACCAGGTCACTCAGCGTCGCGCCGGGATGATGGTCGAAATAAGCGATGACCCGCGTCTCCATGTGCGTCACATCCTGCTCTTCGTCGCGAAAAGCCTGGGTGCGGGCAGACCGGTAGAGGTGCATCACCGAATGCAATGCCTCAAAGACCGCGTCGGCGGTAGGTGATTGGTTGACTTTATCAACTTGTTTTTTCATAATGGTAGATATTATCAACTAAAAAACCAAGGCCATGGAAAACACATCACCATCCACCTCTCGTGAAGTACGACGCGTGCGCCACGAACTGAAGTTGCGCGAGGTCACTGTCGCCCGCATCCGCCAGACCGGCACCAACATGCTCAGCATCACCTTCAAGGGCGACGCGTTGCACGACTTCGTCTCGCTGTCGTATGACGACCACATCAAGTTCGTCTTCCCCGACGGCAATGGCGAATCGATCCGGCGCGACTATACGCCAACCGAGCACGACCCACAACGCGGCGAGCTGACCCTGGAATTCGCACTGCACGCCGAGGGCGCCGCCACCGACTGGGCGCGCCGTGCCACCGAGGGCATGCCGGCCGTCATCGCCGGCCCGCGCGGTTCGATGATCGTTCCCGACGACTATGACTGGTATGTGCTGGCGGGCGACCTGTCGGCGTTGCCGGCCATTACCCGGCGCTTGAAGGAAATTCCCGCCGGCACCCGCGTGACGGCGGTCATCGAGATCGCCCACCTGGGCGACATGCGCCAGTTCGACACCCGCGCCGAGCTCGACGTCAAATGGGTCGCCAACGGCGACGAACTCCTGGCCGCGGTGCGCGCGCTGGACCTGTCGTCCGGCGAAGGCTATGTATGGGGCGGCGGCGAGGCGGCCACCATGACCCGCCTGCGCACCGTGTTGCTGGACGAAAAGCAGCATCCCAAGGGCGCCATGCGGGTATCGGCCTACTGGAAGCCGGGCGCTTCCGATTTCCACGAAAAACTGGATTGAGCGTGGTGTTGTGCGTGCCCGTGGCGTACTCGCTGCGCCCGATGCCGCGCTTTCCACTATCATGGCGGGCCTTAACCGATTCCGTGTGCCTGCATGACCGACCTCGAACCCCAAGCCGATACCAACGGCGATGACGCCATCCATGATCCACGCCTGTGGCGTGACGATGGCTGGACGGCACGCATCATCAAGAACGTCGATGACGACGGCTGGGCCGTCGAGATGACGCGCGACGGCGAATCCGAACCCACGCTGGTGGGCCCATGGACCATGGGGCGCGACAAGAAGAACCCCAAGCCGATCGAACGGCCGGCGTTCCATACGCTGGTCAAGACCGCCAATGAGTTTCGCCGCCGCAGCGAACAGCAGTTGCATGCGCAGTTGCACAAGACGGTGACCATTGCCACCGACGACGGCAGCATCAAGGTCACGCTCGACATCGTGCCCGATGACGATTTTCCCTACGCCGACCTGCGCGCCTGGGACGAGATGGGCGAGCTGCTGGCGCACGCCCAGGTAGCGCCCAACTATCGCCTCAGCGAAGAAAGCGCGACGCGCTGGGCCAGCGGCGATTATCGCCGTCCGTGATGCCAGGATCGTTATCTTTTTGATACGTCTTTGCGGCACTGCACGAAAATCACGGTATCTGTAGAATCGTCGACTTGCAGCAACGTGTCGACGGACACCGTTGCTGCATGCGCATGCAGCGTCCAGGCTGCCCGCGCCAGTTGCAGGCTGACGAGCATTCCATGCAGAGAGGTTCCTGTTGATGTCCGCACCGACCAATTCCTTCGAGCCGCCCAAGGCCGCCAGCGATTCACTCGGTTGCCGGCCCGACAAGCTGAGCGCCAGCCACGAGCTGCGCGGCAGCGACATGACCTTCTATCGCAAGCGCCTGGATGACCGCGCACTGTCGCAGGTGACGACCCAGGCGTCGGCACGCGGCTTCCTGCTGGGTGTGTCGATGTCGGCCCGCCATCGGCGCAGCATCTTTCGTGGCCGCCAGGCGGCGGCGCACGACTTCGGGCGTGGCGACATCTATATCCGCGATTTTGCCGACGACTACCGGGCCGACATCCATGGCTCTTTCGATTTCACCCTGGTTGAATTGCCGCCTGCCTTCTTCGAGCGTGCCGCCCAGGAGCTGCGCGGCGCGCCGGTGACCGGGCTGGCGACGGTGGTGGCGCAACACGATCCGGTGCTGGAACACCTGGTGCATGCGCTGGCACCGGCGCTGGCGCGACCCGAGCAGGCATGTTCGCTGTTCATCGACCAGTTGGGCACGGTGATCGGCACCCACCTGTTGCAACGCTACGCCGGCGCCCGGCTGGCCCAGCCGCGTAGCGGCGCGTTGTCGCGCGTGCATGAAGAGCGTGCCAAGCAGCTGCTGCTGTCCAAGGTCAAGGGCAATGTATCGATTCCCGAGATTGCCCGCGAGTGCAACATGTCGGCCAGCTACTTCCTGCGCGCCTTCAAGGAAACCACCGGGCAGACCCCGCACCAATGGCTCATGGCGCAACGGGTGGAGAAGGCGCGCGAGTTCCTGGCCAACACCGAACTGCCATTGGCCGAGATTGCCGTGGCCTGCAATTTCTACGACCAGAGCCATTTCAGCCGGGTCTTCTCGCAACTGATGGGTAGCTCGCCCGGCAATTGGCGGCGCAGGGCAGGGCGCTGAGGCTGGTCGCAGGTCGTCGCACCGGCCAAGGCCGATACGCGGCGCCGCCTGCCTAGGGTACCAGCGGCAGCGAAAAGCCGAACACCGCGCCGCCGTCGGGCGCATGTGCCACCGTCAGTTGCCCGCCATGGGCGGCGATGATGGACCGGCAGATCGCCAGGCCCATCCCCATGCCGCCTTCCTTGGTGGTGTAGAACGCATCGAAGACGCGATCCATCGCCTCGGGGGCAATGCCCATGCCGCTGTCCTGTACCGTCACCCGCACCCCAGCGTCGACCACCGTCCTGATCGACAGCACGCGCGGCCGGGTGGTACCGGCCGACATCGCATCGATGGCATTGACCACCAGGTTGAGCAACACCTGTTGCAGCTGCACCGGGTCACCCGAGACCCAGGCCGCAGGCCCGCCCAGGGACAACTGCAGCGCTACCTCGCGGCGCTCGATCTCGCTACGGGAAATGCTCAGGATATGGCCGATGATGCCATCCAGGTTCAGCCGCTGCAGCACCGGCTCGGTATTGCGGGTGAGATCCTGCAGACCGGAAATCATGTTGCCGGCGCGCGTGCCTTCGGCCACGATGTCTTCCAGGCCGGCGCGGGCCTGCGCCAATTGCGGTGGATCGCGGTCCAGCCAGCGCAGGCTGGCGCCGGCATTGGCGATGATCGACATCAGCGGCTGGTTGATCTCGTGGGCGATGGAGGCGGTCAGTTGGCCCACCGTGGTGGCACGCGACACCCGCGCCAGGTCGGCTTCGGCGGCGCGCACCGCGTATTCGGTGCGGCGTTGCGAGGTGATGTCGGTGGCAGTGCCGACGTATTCGGTGAACGCGCCATCGACCCACACCGGCTTGCCGATGCCCGAGATGTAGCGTACCTCGCCATCGTCGCGGCGGCAGATGCGATGTTCCACCCGTATGGTGCCGCCGATGGCGATGGCAGCGGCCACCGTGTCGAGCACGGCCTGGCGGTCATCGGGATGCATCAGCGCCGCGAAGTCCTCATGGCGGATCAGGTTGTTGCCTGGCGCCAGTCCGTAGATGCGGCACAGTTCTTCCGAGCACACCATCAGGTCCTGTTGCAGCAGGTAGCGCATGCTGCCGGTGTTGTTGAAGTGCTCGCCCTGGCGCAACAGTTCCTGGCTGGCGCGCAGCGCCTGCTCGGTCTGGGCCAGCAGCGCCTGCGTGCGGTGCAGTTCATGCAGGGCCTGTTGCAAGGGATCGACCCGGGGCAGGTCGGCGCGGTCGGTGGGCAAGGCCGGCTCCAGAGGTGGCGATGAATCCGCATTGTGCCGCATTTTCCGTTGCCTCAGCCAGGGCCGGCGGCGGCCCTGGCGCGCGCGATGCACGCCAGCAGGGTGTCGGCCTGGACCGGCTTGACCAGCAGATCGATTGCCCCCAGTTGCAGCGCCCGTGCGCGAAAGGCGCTGGTGCCATGCGCCGACATCATGATGCTCGGCAAGCGGGGGGTGCGGCTGGCCAGTTGCTCCAATAGCGTCAAGCCGCTCATGCGCGGCAATTCCACATCGATCAGTGCGCAGGTCGGCTGCAAGACGGCCTGGCCTGCCAGGAATTGCTCGGCCGAGGCGAAGCCGCAACTGCGGTAGCCGGCCGAATCCAGCAGATTGCACAGGGCGCTACGCACGCCCTGGTCGTCGTCGATGATGGCGATCATGGTTCTCCCCCTGTTTTTTTTTTCGGATGTGCGGCGCGCTAGCGCTCGGACTTGCCGTCCGGCGGCGCGCCGGTGATCCGTGGCACGCACTCGCGATGGAACCAGGCGGCCGTCAACGGCTCTCCGGCCATCTTGCGTCGTACCGCAGGCACTACCTGTTCGCCGATCAGCATACCCAGCAAACCGAGCAGTGCGATGATCGGCGGCGCCGGTGACTGGATCTGCATGGCGTGGTACAGGACGCCGGCGATGGCGCCCATCAACAGCGAAATCAGAGTTGGCTTCATGGTGGCGGCTTTCGGGTCAACCGAGATATGGCGTCAGGGCGGAAATGGCGCGTTCACCCAGCACCATGCCCAACAGGCCAACCAGGGCGATGCCCGGCGGCGCCGGTGAACGCACCCTCAACAGCGCATAGAAGATGCCGATCAGC
Source organism: Herbaspirillum sp. YR522 (assembly GCF_000282575.1). Lineage (GTDB taxonomy): Bacteria > Pseudomonadota > Gammaproteobacteria > Burkholderiales > Burkholderiaceae_D > Herbaspirillum. The sequence continues at coordinate 14,104 of NZ_AKJA01000160.1, forward strand.
ACACCGCCAGCCAGGGAAAGAAGATAGCTATTCATGGTATCGAGTAAATGGATGTCGGCCTTGAATGCAGACAGGCACTGCCATGCCGGCAATGCCCGTGCTGCCTGCATGGACAGGGGCTTACTTGCCGGCGGCCACCGGTGCCAGGGTCTTCTGGTTGCCGTGCGGGCGTTGCTCGGCCTTGTGCACCATGGTGTAGGCGTAGTCCACACCCATGCCATAGGCGCCGGAATGTTCGCGCACGATGTCCATGACGGCGTTGTAGGTGCCCTTGCGCGCCCAGTCGCGTTGCCATTCCAGCAGTACCTGCTGCCAGGTCACCGGGATCACGCCGGCCTGGATCATGCGTTGCATGGCGTAGTCGTGGGCTTCCTTGGAAGTGCCGCCCGAAGCGTCGGCCACCATGTAGATCTCGTAGTCGCCTTCGGCCATGGCGCACAGCGAGAAGCTGTTGTTGCAGACTTCGGTCCACAGGCCCGCGACCACGATCTTCTTGCGGCCGTTTGCGGCCAGCGCGTCACGCACCTTCTGGTCGTCCCAGGAGTTCATCGAGGTGCGTTCCAGGATGTCGTGCTCGGGGAATACCGACAGCAGCTCGGGATAGGTGTAGCCGGAGAAGCCCTCGGTCTCGACGGTGGTGATCACGGTCGGGATGTCGAATACCTTGGCCGACTTGGCCAACGCAACGGTATTGTTCTTGAGCACCTGGCGGTCGATCGACTGCACGCCGAAAGCCATCTGCGGCTGGTGGTCGATGAAGATCAATTGGCAATTGCCAGGGGTCAGCACGTCAAGCTTGGTGTTGGTGGTCATGGTTTTTCCGTGGAGTAAGGAGAGGATGCGCCGCGCCGCCATCGGGCAGCGTGCGGATTGGACGTTGGCCTGTCGGCAGGTCAGCGACGCCATCGGAGCGGATCATAGGTCGCCCACCCGATGGCTCGCCATTATCTTTTCGTATAGCTAGACGCTGCCGCCGCGATTTTGCACACTGCGTCCATTCATCGATCCGCACGCGACATGTCCGGTTGCATCGGGCGTCGACCTGTGGACCCACGCCATTCCTTCGCACGGAGCCTGACATGAGCAACGCAATGCCCAGCAACACGCCCGACCTGATCCTGGTCAACGGCAAGTTCCATACCGTCGACCGCCAGAACCCGGTGGCCGATGCCGTCGCCATCGGCGGCGGCAAGTTCCTCGAAGTGGGCGACGCCGCTACGGTGATGCGCCTGGCCCAGCCCTCGACGCGGGTGATCGATCTCAAGGGCCGCACCGTGGTGCCGGGCCTGAACGATTCGCACATCCACCTCATCCGTGGCGGCCTCAACTACAACCTGGAACTGCGCTGGGAAGGCGTGCCATCGCTGGCCGATGCGCTGCGCATGCTCAAGGAGCAGGCCGATCGCACGCCGCATCCGCAATGGGTGCGGGTGGTCGGCGGCTGGACCGAGTTCCAGTTCGCCGAAAAGCGCATGCCCACGCTGGAGGAACTCAACGCCGCCGCGCCCGATACGCCGGTGTTCGTGCTGCACCTGTACGACCGCGCCTTGCTCAACCGTGCCGCGCTGCAGGCAGTGGGCTATACCCGCGACACCCCCAACCCGCCCGGCGGCGAGATCGTGCGCGACGCTGCCGGCAACCCGACCGGCATGCTGATCGCCCGGCCCAACGCCATGATCCTGTATGCCACGCTGGCCAAGGGCCCCAGCCTGCCGCTGGAGTACCAGATCAATTCCACCCGCCAGTTCATGCGCGAACTCAATCGCCTGGGACTGACCAGCGCCATCGACGCCGGCGGCGGTTTCCAGAACTATCCGGACGATTACCAGATCATCAACAAGCTGGCCGCCGAGGGCCAGTTGACCATCCGCATTGCCTATAACCTGTTCACCCAGAACAAGGGCGGCGAACTGGCCGATTTCCAGAAGTGGACCGGGATGGTCAAGCCCGGCGACGGCAGCGACTTCTTCCGGCATAACGGCGCCGGCGAGATGCTGGTGTTCTCGGCAGCCGACTTCGAGGATTTCCTCGAGCCGCGCCCCGAGCTGGCCGAAGGCATGGAAGACGAACTGGAACGGGTGGTGCGCCACCTGGTCGCCAACCGCTGGCCGTTCCGCCTGCATGCCACCTACGACGAATCGATCGGCCGCATGCTGGACGTGTTCGAAAAGGTCAATCGCGATATCCCATTCGATGGCCTGCACTGGATGTTCGACCACGCCGAGACCATCACCGAGCGCAACATCGAACGCGTGCGGGCACTGGGCGGCGGCATTGCCATCCAGCACCGCATGGCGTTCCAGGGAGAGTATTTCATCGACCGCTACGGCAGCCAGGCGGCCGAGCACACTCCGCCGATCGCCAAGATGCTGGACTTGGGTGTGCCGGTCGGCGCCGGCACCGACGCCACCCGCGTGGCCAGCTACAACCCCTGGACCGCCCTGTACTGGCTGGTGTCGGGGCGCACCGTCGGCGGCGCCAGGCTGTACGGCGCGGCGGGCCGGTTGCCGCGCCAGACCGCGCTCGAGCTGTGGACCGCCGGCAGCGCCTGGTTCTCCAGCGAGCAGGACAAGAAGGGCCGCATCAAGGTCGGCCAGCTGGCCGACCTGGCCGTGCTGTCGGCCGACTTCTTCAGCGTCCACGAAGACGACATCAAGGCCATCGAATCGGTCATGACCGTGGTCGACGGCAAGGTGGTCTATGGCGCCGCCGAGTTTTCGGCGCAGGGCCCGGGCGAGATCCCGGTGCTGCCCGACTGGTCGCCGGTGGCCAAGGTGCCGGGTCACTACCGTCCGGTGGCACAGAAGAAGACGTCGCTGCCGCATGCCTGCGCTGGTGCTTGCGGTGTCCACGCCCACGCGCACGACATGGCCCGCAAGTCCGACGTGCCGGTGTCGAACTTCGCCGGCTTCTGGGGCGCGCTCGGTTGCAGCTGCTTCGCCTTCTGAACCATGCGCCGCCTGCCCCCCAAACGCCTGCCGACGCCGCCGCTCGATCTCGGACTGCTGTTCTTGCGCATCGCCGGCGGCTTCATGCTGTTCTACGTGCATGGCCTGCCCAAGCTCCTGCACTACGGCCATGAACTGACCGTCATCGAGGACCCGTTCGGTTTCGGGCCCGCGCTGTCGTTGTGGAGCGCCATCTTCGCCGAGGCGCTGTGCCCGCTGTTGATCGCCGCCGGCGTCTTCACGCGCCTGGCCTGCCTGCCCATCATCGGCGTGCTGGCCATCGCCATGCTGGCGGTACATCCCGACTGGAGCATCGCCGAGGGCCAGTTCGGCTGGCTCCTGCTGGTCATCTTCACCTCGATCGCGCTGTGCGGTCCGGGCAACTGGCGCCTGGGCATTGCTCGCGAGCATGACTGACATCGCCCGGCTGGCGCCATCGGCGGCGCCGGCCAGCGGTAATTTCCCTTCCCCACCATCTGTCACCACCAAGGAGCAAGCATGAGCACCATCACCACCCGCGACGGTACCGAAATCTATTACAAGGACTGGGGCAGCGGCCAACCGGTCGTGTTCAGCCACGGCTGGCCGCTGGACGGCGACATGTGGGAATACCAGATGAACTTCCTGGCCGAGCACGGCTACCGGGTGATTGCCTATGATCGCCGCGGCTTCGGGCGTTCCAGCCAGCCATGGAGCGGCTACGACTACGACACCTTCGCCGACGACCTGGCCCTGCTGCTCGACACGCTCGACCTGAACGACGTGGTGCTTGCCGGCTTCTCGATGGGCGGCGGAGACGTGGCGCGCTACATCGGTCGCCATGGCACCAAGCGCCTTTCCAAGGCGGTGCTGATCGGCGCGGTGACCCCGATCTTCGGCAAGGTCGCGGATTATCCGCAGGGCGTCGACAAGTCGGTGTTCGATGGCATCCTGGCGGGTTTGCGCAACGATCGCGCAGAATTCCTGAACGGCTTCGCTACCGTCTTCTTCGGCACCAACCGCCCCGGCCACAAGGTCACCCCAGGGATCCTGGCGCAGACCTTCAATATCGCCATGCTGGCCTCGCTCAAGGGCACGCTCGACTGCGTCATCGCGTTTTCCGGCACCGACTTCCGCGACGACCTCAAGAAGTTCGACCTGCCGACACTGGTGATCCACGGCGACGACGACCAGGTGGTGCCGTTCGAGACCACCGGCAAGCTATCGGCGCAACTGGCCCCCGATGCCCGCCTGAAGGTCTATGGCGGTGCGCCGCACGCATTGTGCTTCACCCACAAGGAGCTGCTCAACGAAGACCTGCTGGCCTTCATCAAGGGATAAGCGAATGGATGCCACCAAACGGCAGGATCTGCAACAGCGCCGCATGGCGGCGCTCAACACGCCCAGCCTGCTGGGCGCCGAGGCCAGCGGCGACATCAGCGGCGGCCTCAATGCGCTGCTGGCGGATGTCTTCGCCTTGTACCTCAAGACCAAGAACTTCCACTGGCACATGTCGGGTCCGCACTTTCGCGACTACCACCTGCTGCTGGACGACCAGTCGCAGCAGATCATCGCCATCACCGATGCGGTGGCCGAGCGGGTGCGCAAGATCGGCGGCGCCACCCTGCGCTCGAGCGGCCACATCGGCCGCCTGCAACGGTTGGCCGATAACGACAGCGACTTCGTGACGCCGTCCGATATGCTGGCCGAGCTGCGCGAGGACAACCTGCGGCTGGTGGGATTCATGCTGGCGACCCATGCGTTGTGCGGCGAGCATGGCGACGTGGCTACCGCCAGCCTGCTGGAAAACTGGATCGACGAGGCCGAGCAGCGCGCGTGGTTCCTGTTCGAGTCGGGTCGTACCGGCGGCTGATGACTGCCGCAAGCCGATACCCCGGCGACCCCGGGGTATCGGCTTTTCCGGCACCGGTCGGGTTCAGCCCTGGGCCGGCAGGCGACCCAGTGCCAGGCGCAATGCCCCGTGCTGGATGGTCAGCTCGGGCGAGCTGTGCAATGCGGCCAGGTATTTTTCGCGAAACTGCGCGGAGCTGGGCTCGGCCGGGCCGATCAGGCGCTCCAGTACCTGGCGCATCGCCCCCAATTGCGCCGCTTGCAGCGGCGCCTCCTCATCCAGTCGCTGGTCGACCTCGACCATGAACTCGGACAGCATGCGCAGCCAGGCGAAGTCGGGATGGTTGGTGACCATCTGCAGGCGGTCGAAGGCGGTGCCGGCGGCGCCCGACAGGGTCGACTGGCACTCCAGCAACAGCTTGTGCGACTTGCGCATTTCCGAGGCCAGCTGACGCAGCGCGCTGCGATTGTCGTTGTCGTTCATCTCTTATCTTTCGTGGCTCTGGCGATCCTGGCGGCGCACGCCGGCGATCTGCAATCGCTCCGCGGTACGCACCAGGTCGGCCAGGGTTCGGGTCTGCATCTTGTCCATCACGCGTCGCTTGTGGACCTTGACGGTGATCTCGCTGATGCCCATCTGGGTCGCGATCTGCTTGTTGAGCAGGCCGCTGATGGCCAGCTCCAGTACTTCGCGTTCACGCGGGGTCAGGGTATCAAGGCGTAGTGTACTGGCAGTTTTCTCGGTACGTTGCCCGAGCTGCCGACCGGCGATCAGCATGCCTTGGGTGACCGATGCCAGCAAGGTCTCGGCGTGGATCGGCTTGGTCAGGAACTCATGGGCGCCGGCGCGCATGGCCTGCACCGTGATGGCAATGGTGCCGTAGCCCGAGATGAAGATCACCGGAATGGCCGCACCCCGTCGTTCCAGCTGCCTGACCACTTCCAATCCGTCGGAGCCAGGCATCTGCATGTCGAGGATCAGGCAGCACGGCACCGCAGGCAAAGGATGCGCCAGGAACTCGGCGGCCGAGGCGAAACCCTGCGCGGTATGGCCCGCCGACGCCAGCAGGCGCAGCACCGATTGGCGAACCATGTCGTCATCGTCGACGACAAATACTATGTTTTCCATGTCAGCGGGCTCCGTCATGCGTTCGTGAAACGGCACCACGCATGGCCTCGGCGCCACGAGGCGCAAGCGCTCCTTGCCATGCTCGGCGGTCGGTCACATGATCTGCATTCGCGCCGCGTTTGGATTGTATGAACATGCCGTTTTTTGTACAAAACGCGCTCGTCTTCCGTTTGCAAGGATTGCCTGGCAGGCAATGAAAAGGCCCCGACTATCCCCATGGATAATTTCGCGCTGCCCGGCGCGGTGCTATGTTGGCGCCATTCCTGCGCCAGGCCCCTGCTTGCGCGCTCCACGATCCCCAGGAGAGCTTGATGACAGCCGCACAACACAACCGCAACCAGGCCGCCAGCCTGGCCTTTCTCGCCGGCTACGTCGACACGCTGGGCTTCATCGCCCTGTTCGGCCTGTTTACCGCCCACGTCACCGGTAACTTCATCCTGATCGGGGCAGCCCTGGCCGACAGTTCGCAGATGTCCATCCTGTTGAAATTCCTGGCCTTTCCCGCGTTCGTCATCGGCGTGGCTGGCGCGCGCCTGTTCATCGTTGCCATCCAGAAGCGCAATGGCGCCGCCTTGCCCTGGACCATGTCGCTGCAACTGGTGCTGCTGGTCGGTTTCATGGCATGCGGCATCATCGCCAGCCCGGTGCAGTCGCCCACATCCGGATGGGGCATCGGCGCCGGCCTGCTGGGCACCGTAGCCATGGGCGTGCATAGCGCCATCAGTCGCCTGCTGCTGTCGCATCTGGCGCCAACCTCGCTGATGACCGGCAACGTCACCCAGGTAGTGATCGACACGGTCGACGTGCTGCGCGGCGGCGCCGATGGCGCCACCACCGAGCGCTGCATGAAGTTCCTGTGGCCGGTGCTGTCGTTCGGCGCGGGCGCCATCGCCGCTGCGTTCGGCTACCACGCATTCGGGTTCGTGGCACTGTTGCTGCCGATCGCGATCCTGGCGGTGATGGTGGCGGGTGAGTCGGCGCGCGCCCGGGATGGCGTGGTCGCATCGTGAACAAGTCACGGCTGGAGGCCTTCAGCGACGGCGTCATGTCGATCGCCCTGACCATCATGGTGCTGGGACTGCAGACACCCCACAGCGCCAGCGCGGCAGAACTGCTGCCGCTGCTGCCACGGCTGCTGAGCTACGTGCTCAGCTTCGTCTATGTCGGTATTTACTGGGTCAACCATCATCACCTCCTGCAACTGGCCAACCAGGTCGACCGCCGCGTGCTGTGGGCCAACCTGCATCTGCTGTTCTGGGTATCGCTGATTCCGTTCGTCACCGACTGGATCGCCGGCCATCATCGCCACACCGCACCGGTGGCCAGCTACGGCGTGGTGTTGATGATGTGCTCGATCTCGTTCCTGGTACTCAAGCGCGCCCTGCGTGCCACCGAGGCGGCGCATCCGGCGCTGGCGGCGGTGCTGGGTAACGGCCGCAAGAACGCCTGCTCGATCCTGCTCTATGCACTGGCCATCCTGCTGGCGCCCTGGCTGCCGCTGTGGTCTTCGGCCATCTACGTGGCGCTGGCGCTGCTGTGGCTGCTGCCCGACCACCGCTTCGACCGTAGCGGTACGGCAGCCTGACTGCGTCAGCCGACTGCTTCCTGCCAGCATGGCCATCGTCCTTGTTGACCAGCGCTTCGATTTCGCCACCCATGGCCTCGATCGCGCACGATGCCGGCCACGGCGTGGCCGCGTTCGAGCAGTTCGGCGGTGAGCGCGATACCGAAGCCGTCGGCGGCATTGTTGATCAGCCAGGTTCCCATTTCTTGTTTCCCTCGCGGTGTCATGATTGAAAGCGATTGTGCTCGCGCCGTGCCCGCCGCGCATCTATACCAAGGTATAGGACAGCCTGTCTCGACGTCGCAGTTTGCCGTGTCGGGACCGGCTCAGATGCCTCCCTTGGCAATCCTCTGGCGCGCAAAATCCCACTGGAAATTACCGAAGGCGCCGTGATGGAGCGTACCGAGGCCGCCATTGCCCAGCTGCGCCACTTGCGCGCGCTGGGCCTGAAGCTGTCGATCGACGATTTCGGCACCGGCTATTCGAGCCTGGCCTACCTGAAGCGCTTTGCGATCGACAAGCTCAAGATCGACCAATCCTTCGTGCGCCAGTTGAAGCCGGACTCGCAGGACGCCGCCATCGTGCAGGCCATCATCGGCCTGGGCCACACCCTGGGCATCGATGTCATCGCCGAAGGGGTGGAAACCGTCGACCAGCGCGAATGGTTGCGTCGCCTGGATTGCGACGAGATCCAGGGCTATTACTACAGCCGTCCGTTGCCGGCGGACAATGTGCTGGGGTTTGTCAGGCGCCAGTGCGTGCAATTGCAGCAGGTGGCGTGAGGCGACTCATCGGGTGTCGCCGGGCGCCGCGAGCAAGCGCCGGATGGCGGGCCTGAGCATCAGGCCGTAGAACCAGGTCATCAGCAGCGAAGTCAGCAGCGAGCACAGCAGCGCCAGCAGGCCCGAGAGCAGGATGCGATAGTCGGATGCCAGCAGGTTCGACCAGGCAAAGGCCGAGACCAGGACCACCGGCGGGATCATCATCGCGATGCCGAAACACCAGCCCGCGTACCGCCTGATCATTGGCTGCGAGCGCTGCCTTGCGGCCTCGATCAGGTCGCGTGCGGCAGCTGCCTTCAAGCCCCGCATCTCGGGGACCAGCCAGTGCAGCACGAAGAGAAAGTGGATGCGCATCGGATACTCCTGCAAAACCAAGCCCGTGGGGTGGGGGATCGACTCGGCCGGCGCCGCCCTGGCGGGGCGCGCAGATTGGCCAGGCCGAATACTAAGACCCGGGCGGCCCGGCTGGTATCGAATCCGTTTGAGATTGTCGGTGGGGTGACAGCTGCCGCGGCCCCTGCGCGAAGAGTCGAACGCGCACAAAGCGCGTCATTGCGGTGCAGCCGCCGATTGATTACCCCAGCTAATAACAGCATGCGGTATCAACCGACTAATCAACGACTCACGCCGGCGGTATAGTTACCCCGTCCGGCCCCGGTTACATCCCCGTGTCAAGCACCATGCAAGAAGCGGGGAACGCGCCGGGGCCTGCGCCACTCCATGCCCTTGTGGCATGCAGTTTTCAATGCGGCGCGGTCAGGCATTGTCTGTCAGCGTGCGCCGCATGCCGCACCGAAGGTCCGAATTTCGCCCGCCACGCCAGTCACGGTGGCCGTACTCAGCCAGTTAAAACGTTGCCGCCGGAGCAATCCGGTGGCTGCCGAACCCAACCAGCCCCAGGATGCGAAACATGGATGAGCTCTCCAATGTGCGGATTTCCCGCCGCGACATGCTGATCGTCAGCGCTCTCTCGGCCACCGCCGCCCACGCCCCGGTCGCCGCCCAGAACCGGGCCGACACCGGCACCTCATCGGCAGCACCGCAGACGCCGCCACCGGTCACCACCGGCGTCACGCTGAAGGTGAACGGCCGGCCCCAGACGCTGCAACTCGACACCCGAACCACCTTGCTCGACGCGCTGCGCGAGCACCTGCACCAGAACGGTACCAAGAAAGGCTGTGACCACGGCCAGTGCGGCGCCTGTACCGTCATCGTCAACGGCCGGCGTATCAATTCCTGCCTGTCGCTGGCGGTGATGCACGAAGGCGACGAAGTCACCACCATCGAGGGCCTGGGACAAGCCGAGCAATTGCATCCGATGCAGGCGGCGTTCATCAAGCACGACGGTTTCCAGTGCGGCTATTGCACCCCGGGCCAGATCTGCTCGGCCGTATCGGTGCTGCAGGAGATCAAGCAGGGCATCCCAAGTCACGTCAGTGGCGACCTGACCGTCGCGCCCCTGCTGAGCGACGCCGAGATCCGCGAACGCATGAGCGGCAACATCTGCCGCTGCGGGGCCTACTCCAACATCCTCGATGCCATCAACGAAGTCGCCGGGAGCAAGCCATGAGGGCCTTCACCTACGAGCGCGCGCAGTCGCCCGCGCAAGCTGCCGCGGCCGTGGCACGCACCCCGGGCGCGCGCTTCATCGCCGGCGGCACCAACCTGCTGGACCTGATGAAGCTCGAAGTCGAGACACCGCTGCACCTGGTCGACGTCAATGGCCTGGCGCTGGACCGGATCGAGGCCACGCCCGAGGGCGGCCTGCGCATCGGTGCACTGGTGCGCAATACCGACCTGGCGGCCGATATGCGCGTGCGGCGTGACTACGCGGTGCTGTCGCGGGCGCTGCTGGCGGGCGCCTCGGCCCAGTTGCGCAACAAGGCCACCACCGCCGGCAACTTGCTGCAGCGCACCCGCTGCCCCTACTTCTACGACACCAACCAGGCGTGCAACAAGCGCAAGCCCGGCAGTGGCTGCGCGGCGCGCGCCGGCTTCAGTCGCCAGCATGCGGTGGTCGGCACCAGCGCCGCCTGCATCGCCACCCACCCCAGCGACATGGCGGTAGCCATGCGCCTGCTCGACGCCGGGGTCGAGACGGTGCGCCCCGATGGCAGCATGCGGGTGATCCCGATCGCCGACTTCCATCACCTGCCAGGCAATACCCCGCATATCGAGAACGCGTTGACGCCGGGCGAGTTGATCACGGCCGTGGTGTTGCCCCGCCCGCTGGGCGGCACGCAGGTCTACCGCAAGGTGCGCGATCGCAGTTCGTATGCGTTCGCCCTGGTATCGGTGGCGGCCGTGCTGCAGCCCGATGGCTCCGGCCGCGTGGCGCTGGGCGGTGTGGCACACAAGCCCTGGCGCCTCGAGGCGGCCGACGCCATCCTGCCGCAGGGCGCCGCCGCCGTGGGCCAGCGGCTGCTGGCCGATGCCACGCCGACGGCCGAGAATGCCTTCAAGATCACGCTGGCCAAGCGCACCTTGGCTGCCGTACTGGCCGAATCCAGGAAAGGTTGAGTCATGCGCTTCGATACCCCCGCCACCACCAACCCCATCGACCAGAAGAAGATCATCGGCCACGCCGTGGATCGGGTCGATGGTCGCCTCAAGACCACCGGCGCCGCGCCGTATGCCTACGAGCAGCACGCGGCGGCCCCCGACGCAGCCTATGGCTACGTGGTCGGTTCGGCCATTGCCCATGGCCGCATCGAATCGCTCGATACCTCGGCCGCCCGTCGTGCGCCGGGCGTATTGAAGGTGATCACGGCCGCCGACGTGGGCAAGCTGGGCAAGGCTGGCCGCAATACGGCGGCGCTGTTCGGTGGCCCCGAGATCCAGCATTACCACCAGGCCATCGCCATCGTGGTCGCCGACAGCTTCGAGCAGGCCCGGGCCGCGGCACAGCTGGTGCAGGTACGGTATGCGGCCCAGGCCGGTGCCTACGACCTGGCCCAGGCCAGGCACGACAATGCCGTCACCGGCGCCAAGGACGACAAGCGGGTGGGCGACTTCGAGAAGGGCTTCGCGGCAGCGGCGGTCAGGCTCGATGCCACCTACAGCACCCCCGACCAGTCGCACGCCATGATGGAGCCGCATGCGTCCATCGCTGTCTGGGAAGGTGACCGGCTGACCCTGTGGACCTCCAACCAGATGATCGACTGGGGCCGCACCGACCTGGCCAAGACGCTCGGCCTGCCCAAGGAAAAGGTGCGCTTGATCTCGCCCTATGTGGGCGGCGGCTTCGGCGGCAAGCTGTTCCTGCGCGCCGAGGCCTTGCTGGCGGCGCTGGCCGCGCGCGCGGCCGGGCGTGCGGTCAAGGTGGCGCTGCCGCGACCGTTCATGTTCAATAACGCCACCCATCGTCCGGCCACCATCCAGCGTATCCGCATCGGCGCCGGGCGTGACGGCAAGATCACCGCCATCGGCCACGAAAGCTGGTCCGGCGACCTGCCCGGCGGTGGTCCGGAAGACGCCATCCAGCAGACCCGCCTGCTGTACGCCGCGCCGCACCGCCTGACCGGTACCCGGCTGGCCGTGCTGGACCTGCCCGAAGGCAATGCCATGCGCGCACCGGGCGAGGCCCCCGGACTGATGGCGCTGGAAATCGCGATCGACGAGATGGCCGAGAAGCTCGATATCGATCCGATCCTGTTCCGCATCCGCAACGATACTCGGGTCGATCCCGAGAACCCGGATCGTCCGTTCTCGCAGCGTCGGCTGATCGAATGCCTGCGTACCGGCGCCGAACGCTTCGGCTGGCAGCGCCGCAATGCCAAGCCGGGCAGCACCCGCGAGGGACAGTGGCTGATCGGCACCGGCGTGGCAGCCGCCTTTCGCAACAACCTGACCATGAAGTCCGGCGCCCGCTTGCGCCTGTCGCCGGCCGGCGTGGTCACGGTCGAGACCGACATGACCGACATCGGCACCGGCAGCTATACCATCATCGCCCAGACCGCGGCCGAGATGCTGGGCCTGCCGCTGGACCGCGTCACGGTGCGCCTGGGCGACTCCAGCTTTCCGGTATCGGCCGGTTCGGGCGGGCAGTGGGGCGCCAACAGTTCCACCGCCGGGGTGTACGCCGCCGCGATGAAGTTGCGCGAAGCGGTGGCGCAGCGACTCGGCGTCGATGCCGCCAGTGCCGAATTCGTCGATGGCACCGTACGCGCGCAGGGCAAGAGCATTCCCTTGGGCCAGGCAGCCAGTGCCGGTGAACTGGTGGTGGAAGACAGCATCGAGTTCGGCGACCTCGGCAAGCGTTACCAGCAATCGACCTTCGGCGCGCACTTCGTCGAGGTGGCGGTGGACGCCGCCACCGGGGAGATCCGCGTGCGGCGCATGCTGGCGGTGTGCGCCGCCGGCCGCATCCTCAACCCCAAGTCGGCGCGCAGCCAGGTGATCGGCGCCATGACCATGGGCGTGGGCGCGGCCTTGATGGAAGAACTGGCGGTGGACAAGAAACTGGGGTTCTTCGTCAATCACGACCTGGCCGGATATGAAGTGCCGGTCCATGCCGACATCCCGCACCAGGAAGTGATCTTCCTCGACGAGACCGATCCGGTCTCTTCGCCGATGAAGGCCAAGGGTGTGGGCGAACTGGGCCTGTGCGGCGTCAGCGCGGCCATCGCCAACGCGGTCTATCACGCCACCGGCGTGCGCGTGCGCGATTATCCGCTGACCCTCGACAAATTGCTCGACAAGCTGCCACCGGTATAGGGACCATCATGGAAAGCATCGATCTGAGCGTATTGCGCGCACTGTCGGCCTGGCGCAGCGAGGACCGCCACGCATTGCTGGCGACGGTGGTGCGCACCTGGGGTTCGTCGCCGCGTCCGCCGGGTTCGATGCTGGCCTTGCGCGACGACGGCCGCATCGTCGGTTCGGTCTCCGGCGGTTGCATCGAGGACGACCTGCTGCATCACTATGCACGCCAGATGCTGGGCGGTCATGCTGGCGCGGCGCCGCGATTGGTACGTTATGGCGTCTCGGCCGACGAGGCCCATCGTTTCGGCCTGCCATGTGGCGGCACGCTCGAGTTGTTGCTGGAGTTCGATCCGGACGGCGCGCGCCTGGTCGAGCTGTTGGCCATGCTCGACAGCGGCGCGCTGGTCGAACGGCGCACCGATTGCGCCACCGGGGCGGTGGCCTTGGCGCGCAGCACCGCGCCGGCGGCGCTGTCGTTCGACGGCAAGCAATTGTGTATGACGCTGGGCCCGGGCTGGCGCATGTTGTTGATCGGCGCCGGCGCGCTGGCCGAGTACCTGGCTACGATGGCCTTGTTCAACGGCTTCGACGTCACCGTCTGCGATCCACGTGGCGAATATCGCCAGGCTTGGTCGCTGGCGGGCGTGCATGTGGTCACCGATATGCCGGACGACGCCGTGATCGCCTTCGGTCCCGACCGCCGCACCTGCATCGTGGCGCTCAGCCACGACCCCAAGCTGGACGACCTGGCGCTGCTGGAGGCGCTGCACAGCCCGGCCTTCTATATCGGCGCCATCGGATCGCGTCGCAACAGCGCCGCCCGCCGCGAACGCATGATGACCCATTTCGGCGCCAGCCCAGAGGACCTGGCGCGATTGCATGGGCCCATCGGCCTGTACATCGGCAGCAAGACGCCGCCCGAGATCGCGGTCAGCGTCATGGCCGAGATCCTGGCGGCCAAGAATGGCGTGCCGTTGGCGCTATCGGTCGAGCAGGGCAAGCGCGCCAGCGATGCCGTGTCGGCTTGAACGCTAGCGCAGCGCGATGCTGCGGTTGCTCACCCTGGCCGCCAGGTGCGGGTCGTGCGTCACCAGCAACACGGCGCTTTGATGCTGGCGGCATTGCGCCAGCATCAATTGCATCACCTCCTGCTGGCTGACCGGGTCCAGCCGCGAGGTAGGCTCGTCGGCCAACAGCAGGGCCGGCTTGAGCAGCAGGGCGCGGGCCAGTGCGATACGCTGCAGTTCGCCGCCCGAGACTTCGCCGGGGCGGCGATCCAGCAAGCTCGGGCCGATGCGCATGCGAGCCAGCAGTTGCTCCAGCTCGCGCCAGTCCAGGCCATGCAGGCGCACCAGGTCGCGCAAGGATCGACCCAGGGCCAGGCGTGGCGCAAAGGCCGCGACCGGGTCCTGGTACAGCTTCTGGAACGCCGTCGGCGCCAGTCCGGGGGCGCGGGTGACAGTTCCGCCATCGGGTTCCAGCAGGCCCAGCACCAGGTTGCCGAAGGTGGTCTTGCCGACACCGCTGGGGCCGCTGATGGCGACCACTTCACCGCGCCCGATGCGGGCGTCGATGCCGGCAAAAAGCTGCCGCGCGCCAAATGACTTGGACAGCTTGCTGATCTCTACCACCGGTGTCGTGTCGGCCGTCACCGGCGGTGGCGTGGCCGGCCATCGCTCGGGATCGGCCGCCAGCAGGCGCCGCGTGTACTGCCGTTGCGGCGCTGCCAGCACTTCGGCGGCGGGCCCGCTTTCTATCATGCAGCCGTCGAGCATGACCGCCACTTGCCCGCCCAGCGCGCGTGCCAGCCACACATCGTGGGTGATGCACAGCAGGCTCATGCCGTCGCGCCGGGCCGCCTGCAGCAGCGCCAGCAGGTCGGCGCGGCGCGCGCGGTCCAGGCCCTTGGTCGGCTCGTCGATGATCATCAAGGGCGCACCGGTGGCGTGGGTAGCCAGGAAAGCCAGTCGCTGCGCCATGCCGCCCGAGATCATGAACGGATACTTGTCGGCGGCGTCGGCCAGGCCCAGCTCGTGCAAGGCCCGCATGGCGAGCGTGCGGGCGCGTTCGCGCGCCTGGCGCAGCGTGTCGTCCTGGCGGCCGGCTGCCGGCTGGCTGACCAGTTCATAGGTCTCGGCCACCTGGCGCCAGGCCTTCATGGTCGGGTCCAGTGCCAGCCAGGGCTCTTGCGGCAGCAGTGCGACCTGGCGGCCCCAGGCTGCATGGCGGCGCTGCTGGTGCGCGGCTTCGGTGGTGTCGCCCGCAATGGTGATGCGGCCTTCGCAGCGCAAGCCGCGCGGCAGCTTGCCCATGATCGCCTGCGCCAGCAGCGACTTGCCCGAGCCGCTCTCGCCCAGCAGCGTCAAGACCCCGCCTTGCGCGATCTGCAGCGAGACATTGCGCACCAGTGCGGACTGGCCATGCCATACCGACAGCTCATCGAGTCGCAGGGCGTTCATGCCGGCTCCCGCTGCGGCGACAGCAGCAGCAATCCCAGCAGCATCACGAACAGCACCGCCACCGGCGCGACGATCAGCCAGGGCGCCTCGTGGTAGTAGGGCAGCAGTTCGATCATCATCACCCCCAGCTCCGGCGTGGGCGGTTGCAGGCCGACCCCGACAAAGCCCAGCGCCGACATCGCCAGCACGGCAGCGGCCAGGCCGAAACGCATCAGCGTCAACAACGGCGGGTAAAGCTCGGGCAGCACCTGGTGGCGCACGATGTAGGCCGTGCCAAAGCCCAGCATGCGCGCAGCCTCGATCTGCGGGCTGCTCAGCAGGATGCGCGCGGCCGCGCGTACCACCCGGAAATACTCTACCCACAACGCCAGCGAGATACCGGCATACAGTGGCCAGAACCCGCCCGGCGCGAATGCCGCCAGCAGCAACACCAGCAATAGTCCCGGTAGCGCCAGCACGGCGTCGGCCACAGCGGCCAGTAGCCGCTCGAAGCAGCCGCCGATCCAGGCCGCCAGCAGTCCCAGCAGCGAACCGGCAACGGCGGCGCTGGCCACGCTGAGCACGGCCAGCGACAGCGACAGGCGGGTGCCATGCGCCAGCCGGACCAGCATGTCGCGTCCCAACTGGTCCAGGCCCAGCGGATGCAGCAGGCTGGGCGCTTCCAGGAAGCGTTGCAATTGCTGCCGGGACGGATCGCCGTCTCCCAGCCACGGCGCGGCCAGCGCAAAGACGACGATCGACAGCAAGAGCGCCACGCCGACCCATTGGTTGGCGGCCAGGCGCCAAGGCGCAGGAGGAAAGGGCAGTGAGGTCATGGGCGGTGGCGCGGATCGAGCAGGGTGCAAGCCAGGTCGACCAGCGCATTGAGGACAACGAACAGCAGGCCCAGCACCAGCGCCGCACCCTGGATCATCGGCACGTCGCGGCCGAAGATGGCATGCACCAGCGCATGGCCGATGCCGGGCCAGGCGAAGATGGTCTCGACCAGCACCACCCCCTCGACCAGGGTGACCAGCTGCACGCCCAGGTAGGCGACCACCGGCACGGCCACATTGCGCACACCGTGGCGCGCCATCGCCTGCCACAGGTCAAGCCCCTTGCCGAGCGCGAAGTCGAAATAGGCGCAGTTGCGCACCGCGACCATGGCCTCGCGTGCCACCCGGCACGACACTGCCGCCAATCCCAGCGCCAACGTCAGCGCCGGCAACACGATGCTGGCATGGTCGTCGTGGCCAGCCGCCGGCAGCGCGCCCAACCGTACCGAAAACAGCAATACCAGGATCAGGCCTAGCAGGAACGAGGGCAGCGAGCGCAACACGACCGACACGGCCAGCGTGATGCGGTCGATCCAGCCGCCCGGGCGCAGTCCGGCCAATACGCCCAGCGTGGGGCCGATCAGCAGCGACAGCGCCAGTGCCAGCAGCGACAGGCGCAGGGTAGGGCCGAGCTGTTGCACGATCTCCGTCATCACCGGCTGTGCCGTGACCTGCGACCGGCCCAGGTCGAACTGCAGCAGGCGTACCCACCAGTCGCACAAGGCTGCCAGCAGCGGCCGGTCCAGCCCCAGTTCGTGACGCACCGCCTCGGCCGCCGCGGCGTCGACCATGTCGTAGCCGTAGCGGGCGGCGGCGATGCGATAGGCCATGTCGCCGGGCAGCATGCGGGTCATGAAGAAGCACAGCGTGCCGACCAGCAGCGCCACCAGCAGCGCCTGCAGCAGCCGTCGCATCAGCGCCGGCAGCCAGCTCGCACCCAGGCAATAAAGTCGCATCATGTCCATTGCAATCGTGAAAGTCGATAACTGCGCTCGAAGGCATCCAGTGACGCGCCCTCGATGCGGCGACTCAGCGCGCAGGTCTGGCGATACCACACCACCGGAATGACCGGCAGCTGCTGTTGCAACACGGTCGCCACGCGCGAGCGCGCCGCCTTGGCCGCAGGGCCGTCGAGGCGGCCATCGGCCAGGCCGGCCAGGGTGGCGCCGACCTCCCGGTCGTCCCAGCCCATGGCGCCCCAGTCGCCGCCGGCCGGGCCGAAATCCTGCAGCAGGGTGGCCACCGGATCGGGCAGGTTGCCGAAGTTGCGCGCCGCCAGTGCCAGCTGCAATGTGCCGCTGCGATGGCCGGCCGGGATATCGCTGGAGTTGCCGATGAGCACGCGCACGGCGATGCCGACCTGGCGCATCTGTTCCTGCACGGCGGCGGCGACCAGCGGCAATTCGGGACGATCGACGAAGGTCGCCAGCGTCAGTTCGAAGCGCTCGCCGGCGGCGTTGCGACGGATGCCGTCGGCGCCAGGTCGCCAGCCGGCCGCGTCGAGCAGTGCGCGCGATGCCGCCAGGTCGGTGCGCAAAGACGGCAGCGCCGCACTGTGCCATCGCCGCATCGAAGGTGGAAACAGCTGGGTGGCGCCCAGCTCGGGGTCGCGCAGCAGGGCGCGTGCGATGTCCTGTCGTTGGATGCACAGCGACATCGCCTGGCGTACCCGCACATCGCCCAGCCAGCGGTGGCCGGCGTTGAGCTTGATGAAGGTGGTCCGCGGCAGCATGGTGTCGATCAGCTGTGCCCGCGCGTCGTGCTGCAGTGCGCGGATGCTGGGCGGGTCGAGCGAAAAGGCCAGGTCGGCCTGGCCGCTCTGGACCATCAGCGTGCGGGTTTCCGCGCGCGAGACGCTGATGTAGCGGGCTCTGTGGATACCGCGCGCCGGGTTTGCGCCAACGTTGTCCGGGTGGGCGGCAAAGCGCGTCACGTCGAACTGCTGCGGCAGCGACAACTTGCTGATGGCAAAACGGCCGCTGCCGATGATGCTGCGCACCTCGCCGTGCGTATCGAATGCCGTCGGCGCCAGCACCTGGGTGCTGGAATGGGTAAACAGGTAAGGCAACGGCGCGAACGGGCGTGCCAGTTGCACCAGCAACTGCGCGCCATCGACCCGCATGGCCGTGATCTGCGCCAGCTGCAATACCCCGGGACGCGCCAGTGCCCGTCGCAGGCAGGCCAGCACGCTGGCGGGCGTGACCTCGCTGCCATCGTGGAAGCGACGCCCGGCAGGCAACGCAAAGCGCCATTGCAGGCCATCGGCGCTGACGTCCCAGCGGCGCGCCAGCGACGGCTGCAGGCGGGCTTGGTCGTCGACGTCGAGCAGGGTCTCGACCACCTCCATGCGTGAAAACATGTAGCCGGCGCGCGACGGGTCGAGGCCGGTCGTTTCCCACGGACCCACCACCGTCAGCACATCGCCGGTGACAGCGCCCATGGTGTACGGATGTGATCGGTGTTCGTCATGCGCCCAGGCCGGTGCGGTTGCCAATGCGCCTGCGGCCTGCAGCAGTGCGCGGCGTCTGTTGATGATCGTCAAGGCGGCCTCAGAACTTCATGCGCACGCTCAGCGCCGCGCTACGCTGGTCGCCCGGCATGATCCACAGGTTGCTGTAGGAGCTGGCGGCGTAGCGCTTGTCGAACAGGTTGTTGATGTCCAGCGACAGCTTGACCCTGGGCGTGATCTGCCAGTAGCCGAGCGCGCGGGCGGTGACGTAGGACGGCAATTCGACACTGTCGGCCTGGTCGCCGCTGCGCGCGCCCACATAGCTGGGGCCGCCGCCGATGCCCCAGACACCGCCGCGGGCGTCGGCATCTTCGTAGATGGCCAGCAGGCTGCCCGAGGTGCGCGGCACGTTGACCAGGCGCGAACCGACCTTGAGCGTGTTGTCGCGGGCGACATGGGCGTCGGTCCAGGCCAGGTTGCCCGAGACCCGCCAGTGATGCCCGAACTTGCCGCCGAAGTCGAATTCGACGCCATGGCTCTTGACCTCGCCGGCGCCCACCGAGAAACCGGCATTGACCGGATCGGCCGTCAGCACGTTCTGCTTGGTGATGTCGAAGGCGGCCAGCGTGGCGCCGCTGCGGCCATCGGCGCTTTGCCATTTGAGGCCCACTTCACCGGCACGCGCGGTCTCGGGCGCGAACGCGTTGCCGCCGATATCGCTACCGCTGTTGGGGCGAAACGACTTGCTGGCGCTGGCATAGACCGACAAGGCGTCGCTGACCAGGTAGGTCACGCCCAGGCGCGGCGAGACCGCGCCCTTGTGCTGGCGGGTGATCCTGGCCGACTGGATATTGTCGAGGGTCGACCGGAAGCTGTCTACCCGCACGCCTGCCAGCAGCCGCCAGCGCTGCGCCAGCCTGACCTGGTCTTGCAGGTACAGGCCGACGCTGCTCTGGCGCTCGGCGGTATTGGTATTGGGCGTCGGGCTTGGCTGCAACTGGCCATAGACCGGATTGTCGATGTCGATCGCATACGGCGCGGCGGCAGTCGGATTGATACGCAGCATGCGCTGGTCCAGCGTGAGCCAGTCGGCCTCGACGCCGGCCAGCACTTCATGGCCGATGTCGCCGGTGTCGAACTTGCCGCCCAGTTCGGCCTGTAGCGACGTGTCATGCCAGGTGTAGTCACGGTAGCGGCGCTGGCGGCGCAGCGTGGCATTGTCCGGCTGCAGCAGCGAGGCCTCGGTCGAATAGCCGTCCAGCGAGCCCTGCTTGTGGAACACGCCAGCGCGCAGCTGCCAGTGTTGGTCGAGACGGTGTTCCAGCGTCAGCAGGTGGTTCTGGTTTTCCATCTTGATGTCGCCGTCATCGGGTTCGCCCAGAAAGCGCGAGGCCGGTAACGCGGCCGGGTTGCCGTTGATGGCCACCACGCCACGGTCGAGCGGCGCGCGCTGGCGCAGGAACTCGGCTTCGTAGTTGACGATGGTATGGTCGCCCAGTACCCACGTCAGTGCGGGGGCGACGAATTCGCGCTTGCTGCGCACGTTGTCGCGCACGCTGCCGCGCGTCTCGAGGGCGGCGTCGAGGCGATAGGCAAGGTGTTGTCCCAGCGCGCCGGTGGAATCGAGCGTGGTGCGATAGAACGCATTGGTGCCCGCGGTCAGTTCCACCGAACTGGCCGCCTTGAACTGCGGTTTCCGGGTCACCACGTTGATGGTGCCGCCCGGCTCGCTATTGCCGTACAACGCGGCCGCCGGGCCCTTCAGGAAATCGACGCTCTCGACATTGGACGTATCGCGCGGCGGCGCATAGCCGCGGTTGGACGCGAAGCCGTTCCACAGGATGTTCATGCCGCCGTTTTCGTTGCCCGAAAAGCCGCGGATCGAATAGTTGTCCCACAGCCCGCCGAAGTTGTTCTGGCGCGCCACGCCGCTGACGCTTTGCAATACATCGTCGAGGCGGGTGGCGGCCAGGTCGTCGAGCTGCTGGCGACCGATCACCTGCACCGCCTGCGGCAACTCCTGCAATGGGGTGTCGGTGCGGGTGGCGCTGCCGTTGCTGCGAACACGATAGGCGCCGCGCTCGACCTCGTCGGTGACCACGATAGGCGCCAGGCCGCCGGCTTCATTGTCCGCGGCCAATGCAGCGCTCAACGGCGCGCACGCGAGCAGGCTCACTGCCGCCATGCGGATGGACGGATTGTTCATGACTTGGTCTTCCCCTGTGCAGCGTCTGCCGTGCGGCAACGCCCGGTTGATATCGTGGTGCATACGCTGGTTCAAGCCAGTGGCTTGAAACGCTGCGCATTTTATTGCAACTGTGTTGCATTTGCAAAAAATTAGTGTGATGATACATGCCCGAACGCTGTTTCAGGGTTTTCAGTTCATGCTTGCGACAATTTGCCGCTGGTCCCGCTCAACTATCCAAAACCTTTTGCCGCGAGTATGATTCGCCTGTTTTGGTGCTCGCGGCCGGGTTCTCGGCTGCAGTTAAACGGGAAACACGCGTCGGCCGCCGGTCGACGACACAACGTGTGCTGCCCCCGCAACGGTAAAACAGGCGCCGCATTCATTGCGGCAGGTCGCCTCCGAGGTCCACTGTGCGTATTGGCATGGGAAGGCGTGGCGATCGGTCCTGTTAGCCCGGATACCGGCCAGGACGGATGGATGCAGGCGACCGGGGTGTGTCGTGACTGCCTGGCGATATCGATTGTTTTCCTGAAATCTCAGACGCGTGCCGCATGGCGCAGCCTTGCTGCGTGCTGCGCGCGGCTTCGCCACGGCTGTCATCGGACCGGGTCCCTGCTTGCCTTGATCGCGGCGCGGGGAGCCGCTTGACCAGAATCGGCCGCCTGGCGGCCATCGACAGGAAGCAGTGATGAACGCATTCGACAGCAACCCATTCCCTTGCCGCCGCCGGCTGGCCGTTGCGCTGGCGGCCGCCTTCTCGGCCCTGGGCGGACAGGCCCAGGCCAGCGACAGTGCCTTGCCCGAGATCGTGGTCTCGAGCCCGGCCGAGAGCGAGCTCAAACGCGCCGGCACCGCCGCCGGCCGGTTGCAACTGACACCGCTGGAAACCCCGGCCAGCGTCACGGCGATCGCTGGCGACACGATTCGCGAGCGCGGCTACCAGAGCCTGCTCGATGCGCAAACGCGCGCGCCCGGCGTGAGCTCGGTGCCGTTCTCGGGCAACGGCAACAATTCGCTGTCGGCACGCGGGTTCTACGGGCCCAACTCGATCTCGCAGCTCTACGATGGCCTGCAGCTCTACAACGCCGGCGGCGTGGTGACGTTTCCATTCGATCCCTGGAACGTCGAGCGGGTCGAATTGCTCAACGGCCCGGCATCGGTGCTGTACGGCACCGGCTTCATCGGTGGTGCGGTCAACGTGATCCCCCGTAAACCCGATTTCGACCACTCATCCAACGAAGTGCAATTGTCGGCTGGCTCGTTCGGTACCTGGCGCCAGGCCATCGACAGCACCGGCCCGCTCAACGACCAGTGGGCCTATCGCATCAGCGCCAGCCATGTCGGCTCGGACGGCTGGATGGAACGCGGTCGCAGCGACAGCCTGGCGCTGTCGGCGGCGCTGGCCTGGAAGGCCAGCAGGGACCTGACCCTGACGCTGTCGAACGACTACGGCGACATCGATCCCGGCAGCTACGAAGGAACGCCGATCATCGGCGGCAGCGTGATCCGGTCGCTGCGCTATCGCAACTTCAACGTCGACGACGCCCAGGTACGCTTCACCGAGAACCGGACCTACCTGCGCGCGCGCTACCAGGCCACGCCCGAGGTCGTATTCAATAACGATGTGTACCTGATCAAGCACGAACGGCGCTACAGGGAAACCTATACCTTCACCTACAACCCGGCTACCGGCAACGTGTTGCGCTCCAACTATCGCGACATCATCGGCTACCAGACCCAGTACGGCGACCACGGCTACGTCACGATCGACCACCGGTTGTGGGGGCGCAAGAACCAACTGGTCATGGGCTTCGATGCCAACCGCTCGCTGTACGACCGCAACGACAACACCAATAGCGCCGGCAACTTCCCCGGTTCGACCACGGTGAGCGCGTCGGGCTCGGCTCCGGGCAGCTTTGCCCAGGGCACCAGCGCCGCCATGCGTTACCTGTACCGGGTCACGCTCGACCAGGCCGGCCTGTTCCTGCAGGACCGATACCAGCTCGACGACCGCTGGTCGGTGACCGGCGGCCTGCGTGGCGACCACTACCGGACCAGGCGCGACGACAACATCACCCGCAGCACATCGTCGGGCAACACCGATGCGGTGTCATGGAACGGCGGCGTGGTGTTCAATCCGGTCCGCGACACGGCGCTCTATGCGCAATATGCGGTCGCGTCCGATCCGGCCACGTCGCTGGCCAGCATCAGCGCCTCGCAGATGCAATATGCCGTCTCGCGCGGCAAGCAGGTCGAGGCCGGCGTCAAGCAGTCGCTATGGGACGGCAAGCTGGACTGGACCCTGGCGGCCTACCGCATCATCAAGAGCGACCTGCTGACCCCCAACATCAACAACACCCAGGTGTCGGATACGGTCGGCCAGCAATCCTCGCGCGGCCTGGAAGCATCGATCACCGTGCGTGCCTGGCGCAACTGGCGCATCGAGGCCAATGCGTCGGCGCTGCAGGCGCAGTTCGACGACTTCGTGGCCAGCGTCAACGGCCGCCCCGCCTCGCTGCGCGGCTACCGCCCGCAGTTCGTGCCCAAGCGCACCGGCAACCTGTTCGTGGCATGGAACTTCCTGCCGCAATGGGAACTGCGCAGCGGCGCCCACTATGTCAGCGACCGCTATTCGGACAACACCAACGTCTCGCGCCTGCCCGCCTATACCGTGCTGGACGCCGGCCTGGCCTGGCGCGTCAACGAGCGTCTGAAGTTCGACCTGCGCATCGACAACCTGGCCGACAAGGTCTACGCCGCATCGACCTATGCGGGCACCGCCACCCAATGGGTGCTGGGCGCGCCGCGCAGCTACACCCTGGCCATGAACTATGGCTTCTGAGCGCAGGCCTGCGCGCGCCTGGCGGCCATGGCTGGCGGCGTTGCTGCTGGCCACGCTATGCTGGCCGGCGCTGGGCGCCGACCTGGCGATCCTGCAACGCCAGGGTGGGCAACTGCACATCACCGACGACGTCGGGCGCGAATTGCGCCTGGCGGTGCCGCTCAAGCGAGTGGTGGTGTTCAATCGCTACACCACCGAATTCGTGCGCGCCATCGGCGCCATGGAGGCGGTGGTCGGGGTCGACATCGACGCCGCCCGCAGCGGTGGCTACTGGCCCACGGTGACGCCGGCGATGCTGGCCGGGCAGGGCCAGTCCAACCCCAACTTCGAGGCGATCGTGGCAATGCGCCCGGAGGTGGTGTTCATGCCGCGCAACAGCGATTGGCAGAAGGCGGCCCAGGTGCTGGCACGGTTTCACATCACGGTGGTGGTGCTGACCGCGTGGGATGTCTTGCGTCACGAGCGCAACGTCGCATTGCTGGGTGAACTGTTCGGCCGGCAGCCGCGCGCGGCGCGCCTCAATGCGTTCTATCGCGGCTACCGCGACCTGCTGGAGCAGCGCCTGGCCGGAGTCACCCGCCAACGCGTCTATATCGAGGAAGTCGGCAACTACAAGACCCTGCTCAAGGGCTCGGGCTGGCACGACATGGTCGAACTGGGCGGCGGGCATAACGTATTTGGCGATGTGCAGATCGGATCGCAGTTGGCGCGCGGTAGCGTGCAGGGCTTCGCGGTCGATCCGGAGGAAGTCGTCGCCCGCCAGCCGCAGGTGATCATCAAGCTGCAACCGGCCCAATACCAGCCGCATCCGCGGGCGTTCTCGCAACAGGTGCTGCAGGGCATTGCCTCCAGGCCCGGCTTCGCCAACCTGCCGGCCGTCACCAGCGGCCAGGTTTATCACCTCAGTTACTACCTGGCCGGTGCCTGTTCCAAGATCATCGGTGCATTGCAGATCGCCAAGTGGCTCTATCCCGAACGTTTTGCCGACGTCGATCCCGAGCAGGTCATGGCGTTGTGGCTGGAGCAGTTCCAGCAGGTACCGGCCCACGCAGGCTATTGGGCGTCGCTGGCGCAGTGGCGTCGATGAGCGGCGGCTTGCATGCGCGCCTGCGCCAGCAGCAACGCCGTCGCCTGTGGCTGTGCGGCGGCACCGTGGGCTTGCTGGTGCTGCTGGCCGTGGCCTCGCTCAGCCTCGGTGTGCGCGACTTCGGCCCGCTGCAGGTGCTGCAGCTGTTGGGGGTGGCCGCCGACGATGCGGGTGCGCGCGCGGTACTGCTGGAGCTACGCCTGCCGCGCACGGTGATGGCGCTGGTAGCCGGCGCCGGCCTGGCGCTGTCGGGCGCGGCGATGCAGGGTGTCACCCGCAACGTCCTGGTAAGCCCCTACACCATGGGTATTTCACCGGCGGCGGCGTTTGGCGCCTCGCTGGCGATCCTGGCCGGCGCCAACCTGGGCGCGTCCGGCGCCTGGCTCATCGTTAGCGCCGCCTTTGCCAGCGCCGTGATATGCGCGCTGCTGGTGCTGGGGCTGGCCGCCCTGCGCGGTGTCACGGCAACCATGCTGGTGCTGGGCGGCATCGGCCTGACCCATCTGTTTGCGGCGCTCACGGCCAGCGTGCAGTTCGTCGCCAGCGAGCAGCAGTTGTCGGCCATCGTGCAATGGACCTTCGGCTCGCTCAACGGCATCACCTGGCATGAAGTCGGTATCGCCGCCGCGGTGCTGGTAGTGTGTGCGCCGGTACTGCTGGCCCATGCCTGGGCGCTCAATGCCTTCGCCGCCGGCGGTGACGAGGTGGCGGCCTCGCTCGGCTTTCCGGTAGGGCGGGTACGCACCGTGGTGACGGTGGCTGCCGTCATGATCACCGCTGCCATCGTCAGCTTCACCGGCGTGATCGGTTTCGTCGGCCTGGTCGCACCCCATATCGCGCGCCTGCTGGTGGGCGGCGACCATCGCTGGTTGCTGCCGCTGGCGGCCGCCTGTGGCGCGATCCTGGTGCTGGCCGCCGACACGGCCGGCCGCCTGCTGCTGGCGCCGGTGATCGTGCCGGTCGGCATCGTGGTGGCGTATATCGGCGTGCCGTTGTTCCTTCATCTGCTGCTGGGCAGCCGACACGGGGCGGAGCTGTGATGCTGAAACTGGATGCCCTGCACTACCGCCATGGCGCGCGCGAAGTGCTGGCCGGCATCGACCTGCGGGTCGCTGCCGGCGAGGTGGTCGCCCTGCTGGGACCCAACGGCGCCGGCAAGAGCACGCTGCTGCGTTGTATCAACCAGACCGCCGGTCCCTATCGGGGGCGGATCACCCTGGACGGACATGACGCCCGCCTCATGGGACGCCGCGAACTGGCCAGGCGGGTATCGTGGGTGCCGCAGCAGGGTGGATCGAGCATGGCCTTGCGGGTGGTCGACATGGTGCTGCTGGGCCGCGCACCGCATCGCCGACCCGGCAGCGGCCGGCGTGACATGCAGGTCGTGTTCGACATCATCGAGCGCCTGCAACTGCAGCACCTGGCCACGCGCGCGGTCGATCGGCTCAGCGGTGGCGAGCGCCAGCGCGTCATGCTGGCGCGCGCCATCGCGCAGGAAAGCAGCCTGGTGCTGCTGGACGAACCCACCAGCGAGCTCGACCTGCGCCATCAGCTGGAGACCATGGCGTTGGTGCGCGAGACGGCGCGTGAACGCAACGTCGCGGTATTGGTAGCGATCCATGACCTGGCGCTGGCCGCGCGCCTGGCCGACCGCCTGGTGCTGCTGTCGGAGGGACGCATCCACGCCGACGGCGCCTGGCAGCAGGTGCTGAGCACCGAGAACCTGCGCGCCGTCTACGGGGTCGAGGCCATCGTCGGCAGCCACGGCGAGCTGCCGTATGTGATGGCAGTGGCGGGCCGGACATGACCCGGTCGCGGCCATTGATCGCCTTCGACCAATCGTTCTGCCTGGCCGGCCAATCCCACGCCCAGGCGCTGCGCGACACGCTGCACCTGGCGCGGCAATGCGAAGGCTTCGGTTATCACCGCTTCTGGGTCTCCGAACACCACGCCAACGGCGCCATCGTCGGCAGCGCGCCGGAGGTGATGCTGGGCGCGCTCACCGCGCTGACTTGCCGCATACGCCTCGGCGCGGCCGGCATCCTGTTGCCGTTCTACCCGCCGTTCAAGGTAGCCGAACAGTTCCAGGTACTCGAAGCCCTGGCACCGGGGCGCATCGACCTGGGACTGGCGCGCGCGCCCGGTGGCGAACCGGCGATCTTCTCGTTACTGAACCCGCACGGCAGCAGCGAGCGCGCAGGCTTCGACGCCAAGGTCGCCGAATTGATGCACTGGCTGGACGGCGGCAGTGACAGCCGGGTATTGCCGCGCACCGCAACCAGGGCCGTGCCGTGGATGCTGGTGACGTCGGTGGCGGGGGCACATAGCGCCGCCCGGCTCGGCTTGCCCATGTGTTTCAATTACTCGGCCGAGCAGAGTCGTGGCATCGAGGCGGCCGTGTTCGCCGCCTATCGCGCCGGCTTCACGCCATCGGCCTGGCTGGAGCGGCCATACACGGCGATGATGTTCTTTGCATTGGCGGCGGCCAGCGCCGAACAGGCGCGCTACCTGTTTTCGTCGCGCGCGCTATGGCGCATCCGCCTGGACCGGGGACAGCGGCTGCCGCTGGAGCCACCCGAGGTGGCCTGCCCGATCATGTCCGACCCGGCGCATGCGGCACGTATCGCCGGCCAGCTCGAGATCAACCTGGTGGGTGACGCCGCCGGTGTCGCCGGGCGCATCGCCGACATTGCCGGGCGCGTCGGCACCGACGAGATCGGTGTTACCAACTGGGTATATCACCTGGCCGACCGGGTCGACTCGTTTCGACTGCTCAAGGCGGCATCGAGTTAGAAAAACGGGACGTCCGGTGCGACCAATTGTCGCAGTCGTGTTCCACCCGGTATCGTCGAACCAGGCGCAATGCCTTATCGGTAAAGACTTGTAGGCGATATTCCCGGTTCCTGGCTGCATCGATACCAGGTGCCGTCGGTCGCTGTCGGCGTTAGAATCGGCGCCCATGAGATCGAACCCCCATCGCCAGCGCATCACCGCCTGGCTCATCATCGCCTGCATCGTCGGCATGTTGAGCTCGGGCTTGGCGCATGCATTGGCGGGACCGGCCCCGGCCACCCCGTGGCAAGAGATCTGTTCGCTCGATGGCGCCAGGCAGGTCGGCGACCACGGCAGGCAGGACCACGTCCAGGCCGCGCACGTTGCCCATTGCGCCTTCTGCAGCAAGTACGACCATGCAACGGCGCTGTTGTCGCAGGTCGACATCACGCTGCCGCAGCGCTTGCGCGAGCCGTCGCCCACGGCTTGCGTGCTGCCTGCACCGCCCAGCGCCACGCCCGAATGGACGCACCGGCCCCGAGGCCCGCCGGCCCACGTCGCCATTCGTTGACCCGTACCCGGTCGCGCCACGCGCGCCGGTCCGCCTGCACCCGCGCAGGCCTATCGCATGCCTCATTGATCATGACCCACCACCCCCGGCGGCCTGGCCGCATCACCTTTTCGTTGCTGCTGTGCCTGAGTTCGGGCGCGCAAGCACAATCCACCGATGCATTGCCGCAGATCACCGTCGACGCGCAAGGCCCGGCGCAATTGCAGAACCCGGTGAGCGTGGGCTCCCGGCTCGACCTGACCCCGCTGCAGAACCCGGCCAGCGTCAGCGTGCTGACGCGTGCCCAGCTCGAGGAGCACGGCGACATCGGCATCGTCGACGCCATCACCCGCGCGCCCGGCTACAGCAGCCTGGGGCATCCCGGCAACAGCGGCAGCTCGTTGTCGGTGCGCGGCTTTACCGATACCACCTCGGTGATGCGCCTGTACGACGGTGTGCGGCAGTATGGCGGGGTAGGGGTGAGCTTTCCCTTCGATACCTGGAGCGTGCAGCGCATCGAGGTGCTGCGCGGCCCTGCCTCGGTGATCTACGGCGACGGCGCCATCGGTGGCGTGGTCAACGTGGTGCCGAAGAAGCCGACCCGCGGCAAGATCGACAACGAGATCGAGGCCACCGTCGGCAGCCACGACATGCGCCGCCTGGGCCTGGGTAGTGGCGGGGCGATCGACGACATGCTGTCCTATCGGATCGATATCAGCGGCGACCGCTCCGATGGCTGGGTCGATCGCGGCAACACCAACAACCTGAGCTTCTCGGGCGCGCTGCGGCTGGACGTCAATCCCGACCTGTTCCTGCAATTGAGTTATGCCCAGGGACACCAGCGGCCGATGCGCTATTTCGGAACGCCCCTGGTCGATGGCGTGCAATTGCCGGCGCTGCGCGAGAAGAACTACAACGTCGGCGACAGCGTCATCGACTATCGCGATCGCTGGGCCCAGCTCGAGGCCCAGTGGGCGCCCGACAGCGACACCACGCTGCATACCCGGTTCTACCAGGTCAACAGCAACCGCTACTGGCGCAATGCCGAACGCTACAGCTACAACCCGGCCTCGGGACTGATCGACCGCGGCGATGCCACCGAGATCCGGCACGACCAGACGCAGACCGGCAACACCACCGACGCTACCTTCAAGGGCCGCCTGCTGGGCTTGCAGAACCAGGTGTCGGTGGGTTTCGACATCAGCAGCAGCAGCTTCAAGCACACCAACAATACCTACAGCGGCAGCGTCAGCCCGGTCGACCCCGTCAGTTTCGATCCGGGCACCTATGCCAGCCCGGTGGCGTTCGTTCCCCGCTATCGCAACAAGGCGCAGCAATATGCGTTGTTCGCCGAGGACAAGCTCGAGCTGACCGATGCCTGGACCGTGCTGGCCGGCCTGCGCTACGACCATGCCGATATCTCGCGCAACGACCTGGTCGACAGCGCCAACAATTTCGACCAGAACTTTTCCAATCTCGGCTGGCGCGTCGGCAGCGTCTACGCCATTACCCCCGAACTGAGCGTGTATGGCCAATACGCCCGTGCCGCCGACCCGGTCAGCGGGATGCTGTTCCTGACCCAGGCCAACAGCCAGTTCGACTTGTCCACAGGGCGCCAGCTGGAAGCAGGGGTGAAGCAGGTGTTCTGGAACAAGCGCGGCGAGTGGACGGTGGCGGTCTATGACATCCGCAAGAACAACCTGCTCACCCGCGACCCCGGCAATCCGACGCTGCGCCAACAGGTGGGCGGGCAATCCTCGCGCGGCATCGAAGCCAGCCTGGCGCTGGAACTGGCGCGAGGGCTGCAGCTGGAGCTGAACGCCACGCTGCTGCGGGCGCGCTTCGACAACTTCAGTGAAGCGGTCGGCGGCGTGGCCGTCTCGCGCAACGGCAACCTGCCCACCAACGTGCCGCAACGGCTGGCAAATGCCTGGCTCGGCTGGGACGTCACGCCGGCGTGGAGGGCGAGCGCCGGCCTGCAATATGTCGGCCAGCGCTATGCCGACAACGCCAACACGCTCAAGCTGCCGGCCTATACCACCACCGACCTGGCCTTGCGCTGGAAGGCCACGGCCGCCACCACCGTCACGCTGCGCGGCAACAACGTATTCGACAAGCGCTATTTCGCCACTGCCTATTACACCGATACGCAATGGTTGTACGGGCCGGGCCGGGAGGTGCAGTTGAGCGTCAACCACCGCTTCTGATCCCATGTCGTCGACCATGTCGCTGCCGGCGCGCCTGCGCCGCTGGACTTACCTGGTGCATCGCTGGTGCGGGGTCTTCGGCTGCCTGCTGATGGCCTTGTGGTTCGCCAGCGGCGTGGTGATGCTGTTCGTCGGCTATCCCAAGTTGAGCCCGTGGCAACGGTTGCAGGCGTTGCCGGTGCTGGCCGACTTGCCGTACCTGTCGCCGACGCAGGCGTGGGGGCGCACCGATATCACCGGCCTGGTCCTGAATGCGGCCAACGGGCAGCCGCGCTATGTCCTGCGCGATGCCAGTGGCAGGTTGTCGACGCTGGATGCGCTCACCGGCAGGCGCATCGGCCCCGTTGACCAGGCCGGCGCCTTGCGTTCGGCACGCGTGTTCCTGCCGGGGGCCGGCGGCCAGGTACTGGGCAGCCTGTGGGAAGACCGCTGGACCCATTCACGCGCGCTCGACCCCCACCGGCCGCTGCACCAGGTGCAGATGCAGGACGATGCCCGTACCCTGCTGTATGTGTCCTCCAGTACCGGCGCGGTGGTGATGCAGGCCACCCGTAGCGAACGCTATTGGAATGTGGTCGGCGCCTGGCTGCATTGGCTCTACGTGTTCAGGAACCAGCCGGTCGATCCGGTATGGACCTGGACTGTCATCGCCCTGTCGGCCACATGCGTGGTGCTTGCCTGCAGCGGCATCGTGGTGGGACTGTGGCGTTGGCGTTTTGGGCGACCCTATCGTTCCGGTTCGCGCTCGCCCTTCGCGGCGGGCTGGATGCGCTGGCATCACCTGCTCGGTCTTTCGTTTGCCGCCATCACGCTGACCTGGATCTTCAGTGGCCTGATGTCGATGAACCCGCTGGGCGTGTTTTCGGCGTCGACCGCACCCGACCTGGCGGCCTATGCCGGCGCGACGGTGGCCGCCCGGTCACCAACGCCGCTGGCGCCGCAGCCGCTGCTGCGCGCGCTGCAGGCGCAAGGTTTCGCGGCGGTGGAGCTCCAATGGCGTACGCTAGGTGGATCGGCTTATGTGCTGGCGCGCGACGCCGCCGACCGCACCCGCATCGTGACGCAAGCCGGTGGACCAGTGGTGATTGCGCGGCAATGGCCGCGTGCGGTGCTCGAGGCAGCCGCTGCCAGCCTGTTGCCAGCGCCGATGGTGTCGTCGCAGGTGCTGGCCGGTTACGATGATTATTACTATCGGCGCGACCAGCAATCGATGATGGGCGGGTCCGAGCGACGGCTGCCGGTCTTGATGGTGCAGTTCGCCGATGCCGGCCGGACCCGGGTGTATATCGATCTCTATACCGGCCAGGTCGAACTCGGCCTGGACCGCGCACAGCGGGTCGGTCGCTGGTTGTTCAGCCTGCTGCACAGCTGGGACCTGGGCCCGATGCTGGCCATTGCCTGGCGGCGCCAGGCGGTGCTGGTGTCGCTCAGCGCCGGTGGGCTGCTGCTGGCGCTGAGCGGGGTGGTGATCGGCTGGCGGCGCGCGCGCAAGTCGCTGCGTTCGCGCCGCGCCTGATGCTTAATGCACCAGCTGCCGCTGGTCCAGTGCGAACACGCTCACCAGTTGCGCCAGCTTGGCTGCCTGGTCCTGCATCGAAGCCGCCGCCGCGGCGGCTTGCTCGACCAGCGCCGCGTTCTGCTGGGTCACGCCATCCATCTGGGTGATGGCGCGATTGACTTCTTCGATGCCGGCGCTCTGTTCCGAACTGGCGGCGCTGATCTCGGCCACCACATCGGTCACGTGGCGCACGCTGTCGACGATCTCGCGCATGGTGCTGCCGGCCTGTTCGACCAGTTGGGTGCCGGCATTGACCTTGTCCACCGAGTTGCCGATCAGGGCCTTGATCTCGTGGGCCGCCGTGGCGCTGCGCTGGGCCAGCGAACGCACTTCCGATGCCACCACCGCAAAGCCGCGGCCCTGCTCGCCGGCGCGCGCCGCTTCCACTGCCGCATTCAGGGCCAGGATATTGGTCTGGAAGGCGATGCTGTCGATCACGCCGATGATGTCGGCGATGCGCCGCGAGGCGTCGTTGATCTCGGTCATGGTGTGGATCACGCGGCCGATCACCTCGCCGCCGTTGCCGGCCACGGCCGACGCCGACGCTGCCAGCTGGTTGGCCTGGCGCGCGTTATCGGCGTTCTGGCGCACGATGGAGGTCAGTTCTTCCATCGACGACGCGGTTTCTTCCAGGGCGCTGGCCTGCTCTTCGGTGCGCGAGGACAGGTCGAGGTTGCCGCTGGCGATCTGCTGCGAACCGGTGGCGATGGTGTCGGTGCCGGTACGCACGCCGCTGACGATGCCCGACAGGCTGTCGCGCATGGTCTTGATCGAATGCAGCAGGCTGTGCTGGTCGCGCGCACGCAGCGTGATCGGCGTGGCCAGGTCGCCCTGGGCGATACGCTCGACGATGGCGGCGGCGTCGGACGGCTCGCCGCCCAGTTGGCCGATGATGGAGCGCAGCATATAAGCCGCGATGGCGGCGATGATGGCCATCATTGCCCCGCCCAGCACCAGCAGGATCAGCGCATTGCGATAGAAGGCGGTATTGATGTCATCGATGTAGGCGCCGAAGCCCACGGTCCAGTCCCATGGCGCGAACTTCACCACCGCATACAGCTTCTGCACCTTCTCCACCGTGTTGGGTCGGGTGCCCTCGGCCACCAGGGTGCCGATCTCGCGTCCGGCCAGCGCCGCGCGGTAGCGGTCGCCGTCTTCCTTGGCGGTCTTGTCCTGGATGCCGACCCGCTTGGGATTGGGATGGACATAGTTGACGTCATCGGTATAGCCGCGCACGAAGAAGTAGTTCTGGTCCTTGGCGAAGCTGCCGATGATCAGCTTGGCTTGCGCCTGCGCCTGTTCGCGTGTCATCTGGCCCGCCTGTTCCGAAGCGTGGACCTTTTCCAGCGCCGCCTTGGCCAGCGTCACCAGCAACGACAATTGAGCCGTGCGCTCTTCAAGCATGGTGCGCTTGAGGGTGTTGAGCGACACCATCGCAATGATCACGATGCCCAACAGGGTGGGGGCGCACAGCAGGAGGATCTTGGTCCGCAACTTCACTTGAATATTCCCTTTCGGCAATGAACAAACGTTCGTTTTAATTGAGCCGATGATCTTACGTGCTGGAAAGTCGTATGAAATGCGGGAAAAGAGCGGTATTTCAGTGCAATGGCGGACAAGGTATTGTCTTTTTTGCTATGTCCGATAAAAACTCATCAATGCTCACCTACCTCGGTTCGAGGCTTTTTCCTCTGTCGACAGGCTGCCGGCGGCCGGTAGCATGTCCGTTCCATCCATCCATCCATCGAGGAGCAATCATGGCCATCGAAGACAGGGTTCCTACCCGCGCCAATCCCAGTCCGGCACAATCGGCCGGTGACGCCACCAGCCGCCAGCCATGGCGCAGCGACCACATCGAAAGCCGCGAGACCGACACCGACGTAGCCAACAAGGAAATCGCCAAACCGGAAGTCGAGGTGGTGGGCAAACGGCCGGAGCGGGCGGGCTGAGTCACCATTGCACTCGCTGCAACGATGTTTCTCCGCTAATCCGATAAAGAAGTCGAGGCGATGCGCCGTCGATGCATTCGACGGCGTTTTCGCTTGCGGCGTCGCCGGCGAGCCGGCCCGCCTGGTCATACGCCCGGCATGCCACCTACATCCCCGAATAGTTGGGCCCGCCGCCGCCCTCGGGCGTGACCCACACGATATTCTGGGTTGGGTCCTTGATGTCGCAGGTCTTGCAATGCACGCAGTTCTGGGCATTGATCTGCAGGCGGTCCGAGTGGTCCTCGTTCTTGACGAACTCGTACACCCCCGCCGGGCAATAACGCGCTTCCGGTCCCGCATACTGCGCCAGGTTGACCTGCACCGGCACCGCCGGGTCCTTCAAGGTCAGGTGCGCCGGCTGGTTCTCGCTGTGGTTGGTGTTGGAGATGAACACCGACGACAGGCGGTCGAAGGTCAATTTGCCATCCGGCTTCGGATAGGCGATGGGGGCGAACTGCGAGGCCGGCTTGAGGCACTCGTGGTCGGCATGGGCGTGATGCATGGTCCACGGCGCACGGCCACCCAGCAACACCTGGTCGATCCCCACCAGCAAGGTGCCGGTGACCAGGCCCCGGCTCATCGATGGCTTGAAGTTGCGCGCCTTGTGCAATTCTTCCTTCAGCCACGACTGCTCGAAGGCGGCCGGGTAGCTGCTCAATTCGTCGCGCTGGCGGTCCTCGCCCAGCGCATGGAAAGCGGCTTCGGCGGCCAGCATGCCGCTCTTGATCGCGGCATGGCTACCCTTGATGCGCGACGCATTGAGGAAGCCCGCATCGCATCCGATCAGGGCGCCACCGGGGAACACCAGCTTGGGCAGCGACTGCACGCCACCGGCCGTGATCGCCCGCGCCCCATACGAAATACGCTTGCCACCTGCGAAGAACCTGCTGATCTCGGGATGGGTCTTATACCGCTGGAATTCCTCGAACGGCGACAGGTAGGGGTTTTCATACGCCAGGCCCACCACATAACCCACCGCTACCTGGTTGTTATCCATGTGATACAGGAACGACCCGCCATAGGTGTCGTTGGCCAGCGGCCAGCCGGCGGTGTGTATCACCAGGCCCGGTCGATGCAGCTCGGGCTTGATCTCCCACAGCTCCTTGATG
The DNA here is from genome assembly GCF_000282575.1 of Herbaspirillum sp. YR522. GTDB lineage: Bacteria > Pseudomonadota > Gammaproteobacteria > Burkholderiales > Burkholderiaceae_D > Herbaspirillum. Next base: position 49,085 of record NZ_AKJA01000160.1, read on the forward strand.
CCGATGGCATAGGTCTGCGGGTCGCGCCCCTGGTCGAGGCCATAGTTACTGATCAATTGCTTGCCCAGGTGCCCGCGCGCGCCTTCGGCGAAGAAGGTGTACTTGGCGTGCAGCGCCATGCCCAGCTGGAATTCGCCGGTGGGCTGGCCTTGCTTGTCCAGCCCCAGGTTGCCGGTGGCCACGCCCTTGACCGACCCGTCTTCGTCATAAAGTACCTCGGCCGCGGCAAAGCCGGGGAAGATCTCCACGCCCAGCGCCTCGGCCTGCTGGCCCAGCCAGCGGGTCACGTTGGATAGCGAGATCACGTAGTTGCCGTGGTTCTGGAAGCAGGCTGGCAACAGCCAGGACGGGGTCCGGTAGGCCTTGCTGGCGGACAGGAAAAGGAAGCGGTCTTCGCTGACCGGCACATTCAAGGGCGCGCCTTGTTCCTTCCAGTCGGGGATCAGTTCGGACA
>NZ_AKJA01000161.1 GCF_000282575.1 Herbaspirillum sp. YR522
TGGCTCGATGACGCCTGCCGCTCCGGACGCATCGTCTGGACCCGCCTCGGTGCGCCGCCACGCGCTGCCGGTGGCCCGGTGCGCGGCACGCCACTGGTGTTGCTGCCGCGCCGTCAGGCCAGCCTGTGGCACGCCTTGCCGGCCGCCGCCGAGGTCGACGTGTCGCCGCGCGCGGCGCGCGTGGTCGAGGCCTTGCGCGCACAGGGCGCCTTGTTCTTCGAGGAGCTGGCGCAGGACGCGCGGCTGTTGCCGGTGGAACTGGAGGCGGTGCTGGGCGAACTGGTTGCCACCGGCCTGGTCAACGCCGACAGCTTCAACGGGCTGCGCGCCATGCTCCAGCCGCGCGCCCAGCGCGCCCGCATGGATAGATACCGCCACCGGGGCGCCGGACCATCGATGGAAGAGGCCGGACGTTGGGCGCTGGTACGCCGGCGCGATGATGCCGGCGTCGTTGCCGCCGACCATGCCGCGCTCGACAATGGCCCGGTGGCCCCGGTACCGGCCAGGGCGGTGCCGGGCCGCAAGCCGCGCATCGCGCCGCAGACCCTGGAACACGTGGCCATGACGCTGTTGCGACGCTATGGCGTGATGTTCTGGCGCCTGCTCGAACGCGAAGCGTCGTGGCTGCCGTCGTGGCGCGAGTTGCTGCCGGTATATCACCGGCTGGAGGCGCGTGGCGAGATTCGGGGCGGGCGCTTCGTGGCCGGGCTGTCGGGCGAGCAATTCGCCTTGCCCGAAGCCATACCGCTACTGCGCCAGATGCGTCGCCGGCCTGCCGAGGACGAACTGGTCAGGCTGTCGGCGGTCGATCCGCTCAACCTGTGCGGCACCGTGCTGGAGGGCGACAAGGTGCCGGCGCTGGCCGGCAACCGCCTGCTGTTGTGCGATGGGGTGCTGGTGGCGGCGCAGGTGGCGGGCAAGCTGGTGTGCCAGGGTGAGCCAGACGCCGCCCTGCGCGAGCGTTACCGGCTGCGCCTGGCGGCGCCCGGCTAGCGGTTGCCTCAAATGCGGGCAGCACCGGCACTCCTAATGAAATCAATGACATAGCAAGCCTTGCAGACTGTTATCCACAGTTTTGCGCACATAAATCGGGGATAACTCTGGTTGGCACCGGCTTCAGAAAAGGTCAGACTGGCGGGTCTCGCGATAGTCTTTTTCGGCCGGCCAGGCCTTCATCGAGGCCGCCGGCGTCAGGCGCAGCATCGCGCGTGCCAGCTCGGGGGAGCCGGCATTGAGCCAGGCGCCATATTGCGAGCGGGGAATGATCACCACGCTGCGTTTTTCTTCGCCCGGCTTGTGAAAGCGCCGCATCAGCGGGTGCCGGTCGGCATTGACGGTGATCTGCGTAAACGAAAAACTCAGTCCTCCTTCGGGTTCTTCCCAGGCGCGCCACAGGCCGGCCAGGCAGAACGGGCGCTGGTCGGCCATGCCGATGGCCCAGCGCTGGGCCTTGCCCGATTCGTAATTGGGTTCGACGAACCATTCGGTTGGCAACAGGCAAGTCTGGACGCCACGCCAGGCGCTGGCATAGCTGCGCTTTTCGGACAGGGTCTCGGCGCGTGCATTGAGGGTCGAGATCGGCGTGCCTTGCTGGAAGCGCTTGGGCAGCATGCCGTAGGTGCCCACCAGCAACTCCGGGCGGCCACCGGCATCGGCCCGCACCAGCGGCGCGGCGTAGTCCTGCCAGGTTTCTTCCGGCCAGTCGCCGATGCCTTCGGTGCTGGCGCCGGTCAGCGCCCCGGCAACCTTGGCCGAGGTGGGTTTGTAGTTCACGCACATGATGGGGATGGGCTGTCGGTCTGGGGCGCGATTGTACCGTCATGCGCTGCCGTGGGCAGCGCGGATGGCTTCGGTCAGGAACTGGGCGACCGTGCGGATGCGGGCCGTGGCCCGCAGGTCGGGGTGGGTCACCAGCCACACATCGTAGTCGGCGCGACGCCGTCGCTGGGGCCAGATGCGCACCAGGTTCTCGCGCTGGCCCATGTACACCGGCATTTCACCGATGCCCAGGCCGGCGGCCACTGCCCGCCGCAGCATCAGGCTCGAATTGATCAGGGCGGTGACGGTGCCTTGCCGGGCCGGTTCGTCCAGCAGCAGCAAGCCCTGGGAAGACATGGCGTAGGGCTTGTAGGCGACCAGCTGGTGACCGACGAATTCGGTCTCCGGCTGCGGCTCGCCATGGCGCTCGAGGTACGCGGCGCTGGCAAACAGGCCGACCGGCCAGGATGTGATCTTGCGCACGACCAGGTCCGGATTGTCGGGCTTGACGTTGCGGATGGCCAGGTCGCTCTGGCGCCTGGGCAGGCTCAGCATCTGGGTCGACACGTCGAGGTCGACGCTGATACCCGGATGCAGCAGGCGCAGTTGCGCCAGCGCCGGCAACAGGAAATCGGTCGTGATCGAATCGGTGCTGGTGATGCGCACGGTGCCGGCCAGGCTATCGTCCTGGCCTTGCAGCCGGCTCTGCAACTCCAGCGCCGCGCTCTCCATGCGGCGCGCCACGGCCTGCGCGGTCTCGCCGGCGGCGGTCAGCAGGTAGCCATCCGAGGCACGCAGGAAGAGCGTGCTGCCCAGGTCCTTTTCCATGGCGGCGATGCGGCGCCCGACGGTGGCCTGGTCCACGCCCAGGCTGCGGGCGGCACCGCGCAAGGTGGTGTCGCGACATAGCGCTAGGAAGATGCGGGCGTCGTCCCAGTTCATGGTTATCCCAAAGTCGATGCAAAAACGCATCATTGAAGAGAAAAAGTGCTGCAACTATACATCATCGGCAGCGGCTATTCTGGTCACACGCAGCGATGCTCTCGAAAGGATTCAATCATGCAACTCGCCCATCCCGTGGTACAACGCAGCCATTATTTTCCGGCGATCTTCGCCGGCCTTGCCGCCAGCCTGGTCGGTATCGGCCTGGCGCGCTTCGCCTATACGCCGCTGCTGCCGGCGATGATCCATGCGCAGTGGTTCGATGCCTCGCAAGTGGCCTACCTGGGCGCGGCCAACCTGGCCGGCTACCTGATCGGCGCCTTGAGCGGGCGCGCGATGGCGCAGCGCCTGTCGCCGGTGACGGTGATCCGCCTGACCACCTTGCTGGCCTCGATCTCGTTTTTGGCCTGTGCATTTCCTTTGTCGGAGACGTGGTTCTTCGCCTGGCGGCTGCTCTCCGGTGTGGCCGGTGGCACCATCATGGTGCTGGTCTCGGGCGTGGTGCTACGGCGCGTACCGAATGGCAAGAAAGGCTTGGCCAGTGGCGCCATCTTCCTGGGCATCGGTCTGGGCGTGGCCATCAGCGGCACGCTGGTGCCGGTGATGCTGGCAGTCAGCTTGCGCGCCACCTGGTTGTCGCTGGCGGCGCTGTCGCTGGTGCTGACCGCACTGAGCTGGCCTGCCTGGCCGGATCACGACCACACCCGGGTGCGCAGTCCCGCTGCCGTCAAGGGTGCCATGCCACGCGGCTTGCAGGTGCTGCTGGTGCAATACGCACTGGGCGCGCTTGGCCTGGTGCCGGAGATGCTGTTCCTGGTGGACTACGTCAGCCGCTCGCTGGGCCACGGCACGGCGCTGGGGTCGGCCGCGTGGGTGGCCTACGGGGTGGGCGCCATGGCCGGCCCGGTGCTGTATGGCATGGCCGCCGATCGTTGGGGCGCACGCGGCTCGATTCGCTTCGTGCTGGTGCTGCAGATGCTGGCCGTGGTCGGCCTGGCCTTGACCGCGAAGGTGGCAGGGTTGATGGCGCTGGCGGTGGTGATCGGATCGTTTCCTGCCGGCGTGGTGCCGCTGGGGCTGTCGCGCATGCATGCGCTGGTGCCCGACCAGCACGCCCGCGAGGCGATGTGGAGCCGCCTGACCGTGGCCTTCGCGCTGGCCCAGGCGGTGGGCGGCTACCTCTATTCGGCGGTCTATACCTGGACCGGGGGCCAGCATGTGGCAACGTTCTGGATGGCAGCCGCTGCGTTCCTGCTGGCGGTTGTGGTCGGGTTTCTCGAGTGATTTCGTTTATTTCGAATTTCGAATAATTCGTTTGCAACGAAGCGATAAAAAAGCCACGCCCGAAGGCGTGGCAACAAAGGGTGACTAGTTAAAGTCGCCAGGGAAGCGGAGCAGGGCTCAGCGCACGCGCGCGACGCCCTCAAGGGTGTGGACAATGCGGCGCGCAGCGGTCGTCAGGCGCGTATCGTCGAGTACCGGCAGGAACGCGATCTCGAACTCGTGGCCCAGCACCTGCAGGTGATAACGGCCGTACAGGATGCTCACCTGCAGCGCCACGACATGCGCGCGTGCGATGGCGCCTCGAGGGTCCGGACGCAGCCTCAACGCAAACTCGGGACCATCGAAATCGTCGTCGGCGGCGACCGCCACGAACTCGCCCTGACGGTCGAGATGCCCGACCTGGCAGGCGCCCGCGCCCAGCAAGCGCTCCAGCCGGGCGCGCAGTTGCGCCACCAGATAGACCCGTGGAAATCCGAAGCGCAGCCCTGGCGGCGGCGACTGTGGCAATGGCGACGATATCGATGGTTGCAGCACGCGGTTCTCCGGATGAACGTTGAAGGCCGGCGCAAGTGTATGCGGATAGGTTATGCATGAAAACTACTCTATATGCATAGATATCATGCCCTGAAGGTATAGCTCAGCGGCACCCGATGAGCGCAAAGTATAGAAGTGGCGCGGCGACGTCGATTGCGTTTTGGGCACAGGATGGTGCCGATTGGATCAGCCCGGCTTGCTCTCGCGCGGGCCGGCCGTGCTCATCACGCGGGCGAACGCGGACAGCACCGGATGGTCGACACCGGCACGCATGACCAGCTCCACGTCGTAGGTGTCGGGCAGGTCGCGATGGGCATGCAGCACCACTTCCTTGGGGCAGTTGTAGCGTGACATTTCCGAGACGATCGAATAGCCCATGCCGGCCGCCACCATGCCCAGCGTGGTGGCGACGTCGGCGCCGATCTGCACCAGCCGCGGCGACAACCCGGCGCGCTGGCACTGGTGAATCAGGTAGTCGTGATACACCGGCGAGCGCTCGCGTGGAAACCATACGCAGGGTTCGTCCTTCAATTCGCGCAGGCGCTGCGGCGGCTTGCGCGCGTAGGGACTGTGCGACGGCACCGCCAGCAGCAGGCCCGACGCGAGCACCTTCAGGCCGGTCAGCTCGGTATCGCCTGCATCGCGCAAGGCGACGAAACCGCCATCGAGCCGGCCTTCCTTGATCTGGCTCAACTGCTGGGTCGACAGCGACGGCTCCAGCATCAAGGCCACGTTGGGCAAGGCGCGCTGGAAGCGGCGCAGGCGCTGCAGGATCAATGGATGCCAGGTGTGATTGGGCGAGATGCCGATGCGCAGCGAGCCCTCGAGCCCGGCGGCGGCGCGCAAGGCGCGTTCGCGCGCGGCCTCCAGGTCGGCCAGCAGCTTGGTGGTGTCGCGCAGGAACTGGCGACCGGCGGCGGTCAGCTGCACGCCACGCACGCTGCGCTCGAACAGGGCGGTACCCAGTTGTTCTTCCAGGTCATGGATCTGGCGGCTCAAGGCTGGCTGCACGATATTGAGCTTGCGCGCGGCGCTGGCCACGCTGCCGTGTTCGGCCACTGCCGCGAAGTAACGCAAATGCCGGATTTCCATGTTCGCTCCTATACCTGGGACAGTATTGTCTGGATAAACAGCTTAGCTTTCAAGCATATAAGCGCCATGCAAGCGCACGCTGGCACATTCCTTGCACAAGCCCGGTGGCGGGCAGAATCATCCACGCGGCGCGAGGCACAAGCTCAAGCCGCATTTCATCGTGCTTTCAAACAGGGGGAATCCATGAAGTTCGTTAAAACCGTGCTGGCCGTATCGATCGGCTTGATGAGCGTGTACGCCGGCAATGCCATGGCGGACGCGCTGGCCGACATCCAGAAGGCGGGCGTGGTCAGGATCGGCGTGCCGCAGGACTTCGCACCCTACGGGTCGATCGACTCGTCGATGCAGTTGCAAGGGCTCGATATCGATGTGGCGCGACTGGTGGGCAAGGGCCTGGGGGTGAAGGTCGAACTGGTGCCGGTGCCGATCTCCAGCCGCATGGCCTTCTTGCAGACCAAGAAGATCGACATGATCATCTCGACCCTGGGCAAGAACGCCGAGCGCGAGAAGGTGCTGGATTTCTCGCAAGGCTATGCGCCCTACAACAATAGCGTCTTCGGCATCGCCAGCATCAAGGTCGCCGGCCCGGCAGACCTGGCCAACCAGACCGTCGGCGTGGCCCGTAGCACCTTCGAAGACCTGATGCTGACCGACAGCGTGCCAAAGAGCACCGTCATCAAGCGCTACGAAGACAATAACAGCCTCATCGCCGCCTATGTGTCCGGGCAGGTGCAGATCGTCGGCACGGGCGACTTCGTGGCCATCTCGCTGGCCGAGAAACTGCCGACCTCCAAGCCGGTGCTGAAGTACGTCATCAACGTCTCGACCTGCTATGTCGGCATGAACAAGGGCGAGCCGGCGCTGGTGGCCAAGGTCAACGATGCCATCACCGTGGTCAAGAAGAATGGCGAACTCAACAAGATCGTCCAGAAGTGGCTCAACGTCCCGCTGTCCGAGAAGATCGCCACCACCTATCAGTAAGTTAGTCCAATGATTGCAGCGGGTCGCCGAGCGCGGCCCGTTGCATTGCCATCACGGACAATAAATTTCATCCATGCTGGCAGTCGCACATACCCCACAGGAACGTTTCTTGCTGGCAAAATACGGGGCGGCAGCTCGGGGGCCGTCAATCACAACAAGGAAAAGAAATGAAGTTCATCGGAAACATGAAGATCGGCAGCCGCCTGGCGATCGGGTTTGCGCTGGTGCTGGCGCTGTCGGTGGGGGTAATGGCAATCGGCGTGTGGCGCCTGCAGGTGGTCTCGGACGTGACCCACGAGATGGTGTCGCAATCGGTACGCAAGGAACGACTCATCTCTAACTGGTACGGCACGCTGCGCGCGGCGATCCTGCGCACCATCGCGATGTCGCGCAGCTCCGACCCGACCCTGAACAATTATTTCCTTAACGAAGAACTGGCGGCCAACCGTGAAATCGTGGTGTTGCAGAAAGAGCTGGCGGGCATGATCGACACCGCCAACGAAAAGGAACTGTACGCCCAGATCGAGCAATTCCAGAAGACCTATAAAGAGGTCTACCTGAAGATGATGGACATGAAGTCCACCGGTGACCAGGACGGTGCCAACCAGGTGCTGATCCAGGAATTCATGCCGATGTCCAAGAAGTTCCAGAACACCATGCAGCAGTTGCAGAAGGCCGAGCAGGAAGAGATCGACAGCGCATCGGCCAACATCGATGTCCTGACGCACCAGAGCCGTCAACTGCTGTTGGCGCTGGAAGCGGTGGCGGTGTTGCTGGGCGTGTTGTGCGCCTGGTTCCTCACGCGCGGCATCGTGCGTCCGCTGCAGCAGGCCGTCGGCCTGTCGCGCCGGGTCGCCTCGGGCGACCTCAGCGAGCGTCCCGAGCAAAAGCGTGGCGACGAAGTAGGGCAGCTGCTGTCGTCGCTGCGCGAGATGAACGGCAACCTGCGCAACATCGTGGCCAACGTGCGCCAGGGTACCGATTCGATCGTGGTGGCCTCGGGCGAGATCGCCGAAGGCAACCAGGACCTGTCGTCCCGTACCGAACAGCAGGCCGGCGCGCTCGAGGAAACCGCCTCGGCCATGGAGCAGCTCATCGCCACCGTGCGCAAGAATGCCGACAATGCCCACGAGGCCAGCCGCCTGGCGGCATCGGCCTCGAGCATCGCCAGCGAAGGCGGCGCGGTGGTGAGCCGGGTAGTCGATACCATGACCGAGATCAATGGCTCGTCGCGCAAGATCGTGGACATCATCAGCGTGATCGACAGCATTGCCTTCCAGACCAATATCCTGGCACTCAATGCCGCAGTCGAGGCCGCGCGCGCTGGCGAGCAGGGGCGCGGTTTTGCCGTGGTGGCTTCCGAGGTGCGCTCGCTGGCCCAGCGTTCGGCGTCGGCCGCCAAGGAGATCAAGCAACTGATCGATGATTCGGTGTCCAAGGTCAATGCCGGCAGCGCCCTGGTGGAGCAGGCTGGCAGCACCATGACGCGGGTGGTCGAGAGCGTGCAGCACGTCAACGCCATCGTCAACGAGATCAGCGTGGCCAGCAACGAGCAGAGCGCCGGCATCGGCCAGGTCAACGACGCCATCGGCCAGCTCGATGGCATGACCCAGCAGAATGCGGCGCTGGTCGAGCAGGCGGCGGCAGCGGCGGCGGCCATGCGCGGCCAGGCAGGCTCGCTGACGCAGCTGGTGAGCGTATTCAGGCTTGAAGATGGCGGCGAGATCGAGCTGGAGCAGGCGCCGAAAAAACGCGGGCTGTTGCCGCTGCTGTCGCGTCGTCGGGCGCTGGCCGAGGTTTGAGCGCGGCGCTGTGAATTAAAAAGGGGAACTTCGGTTCTGATGCCGTTCAGTCGAGACTGAGCGGCATTTTTTTTGCACTAACGGGCCGTTCGGACTGAGGGGGCCGCAGGGCGGTATTCAAGGCGCTCCGATGTTCCGGCACGCGCGCCTTCGATACGCTGCCAAGGCAGCTACTCAGTCCGAACGGGGAATGGCACGCTTATCATCGATCACCCGCAAACCGTTCGGACCGAGGTGGTCCGCAGG
>NZ_AKJA01000162.1 GCF_000282575.1 Herbaspirillum sp. YR522
CCAGGAGACTTGCCGACAGCTGCTGAAAAGGCGGCAAGCTTGTGTCCACCGAAATTCACCGGGCAGGTCAACAGGAAAATAACGCCACCAGATCCGCGACCGCCGCAGGTCAGTAGCTCACTTCATCGGGCACCCCGCTGTCTCATTGAATCAGCGACCCCGTTTTCACCATTCATCCACTCACGCAGCCGTTCGGCTGTTCAGTCAATCGGCCAGTCTTGGCGCGACTGTTCACTTCCATTATTCGTTGTCGCGTTTTTCCCGAACAGCTCGACCCAGCCCGCCGGTCCTGGCTCGATGCCCGAGCGCCACGTCCGCCGGGCACGGCCGGATCCGGTGATCGGCATCGACCATCGAGCCATGACGCGCATGATCGGCCCGTTTACATCCTGTTTACACCCCCTCCCCATAGTTTTACCCGGAATTGATGCCCCGGAATCTATCGTTCAAGCCTCGCCGATTCCGATCCGGATGGCATGAACAATGGAGTGGGAAATGGATTTCTTGTATGCAGGCCTGCTGCTGCTGTGCGGCCTCTCGATGTGGGCCTTCGTGGCACTGTGCAGCCGCCTCGAGCGGCAGGATGGAGGTGCCAAATGAACCTCATGTATCTGCTCGGGCTGGCGGTGTCGGCAGCCCTCCTGGCGTATCTGCTATACGCACTGATCAAGCCGGAGGACTTCTGAGATGGACAGCAACGCACTCATCCAACTGGCACTCTATCTGGTCGTCATGCTGGCACTGTCGGTGCCGCTGGGGTGGTACATCGGCCGCGTGATGGAGGGCAAGTCCAAGGTCAATCGCATCTTCGGCGGCGTCGAACGGGTGTTCTACCGCCTGTGCGGCATCAGCCGCGACGATGAGATGAGCTGGAAGCAGTACGCCATCGCCGTACTATTGTTCAATGTCATCGGGCTGCTCGTGGTCTATGCGCTGCAGCGCACGCAACAATGGCTGCCATTCAATCCGCAAGGACTGGCCAACGTCAGCAGCGATTCGTCGTTCAATACCGCCATCAGTTTCGTGGCCAATACCAACTGGCAGGGTTATGTGGGCGAAGCCACCATGAGCTACCTGACCCAGATGGCAGCGCTGGCGGTGCAGAACTTCGTCTCCGCCGCGACCGGCATCGCCGTCGCCTTCGCATTGATTCGTGGCTTTGCCCGTCACAGCAGCAAGGGCATCGGCAATTTCTGGGTCGACATGACCCGCTCCTGCCTGTACGTATTGCTGCCGCTGGCGGTGATCCTGGCGCTGGTCCTGGTGCAGCAGGGCAGCATCCAGAACTTCCGTCCCTACCAAGAGGTGAAGACGCTGGAAGTCACCCAATACACCGTACCCAAGCTGGACGCGGCAGGCCAGCCGCTCAAGGACGCCAAGGGCGAACCGGTGGTGCAGGCCATGAGCACTGACCGCCAGACCCTGCCGATGGGGCCGGTGGCGTCGCAGGAAGCGATCAAGATGCTGGGCACCAATGGCGGCGGGTTCTTCAACGCCAATTCGGCACACCCCTACGAGAACCCGACGCCGCTATCCAACTTCCTGCAGATGCTGGCGATCCTCGTCATCCCGGCCGCGCTGTGCACCAGCTTCGGCATGCTGGTCGGGGACCGCCGCCAGGGCTGGGCGATCCTGGGCGCCATGACGCTGCTGTTCGTGGTGTTGACGGCGACCCTCATGTACTACGAATCGCAACCCAACCCGATGCTGGCGTCGCTGCACGCACAGGGCAGCGGCATGATGGAGGGCAAGGAAATCCGCTTCGGAATCAACGCGTCCAGCCTGTTTGCCGCCATCACGACCGCGGCTTCCTGTGGTGCGGTCAACGCCATGCACGATTCGCTCTCGCCCATCGGCGGGCTGGTGACGATGCTGCAGATGCAACTAGGTGAAGTGGTCTATGGCGGCGTCGGTGCCGGCCTGTACGGCATGCTGATCTTTGCCGTGCTGGCGGTGTTCATCGCCGGCCTGATGATCGGCCGTACTCCCGAATACCTGGGCAAGAAGATCGGCGTGTACGACATGAAGATGATGTCCATCGCCATCCTCATGACGCCGGCACTGGTGCTCATCTTCACCGCCGTGTCGGTGATGGTGGAGGCAGGCCTGGCCGGTATTGCCAATCCCGGCGCCCACGGCTTGTCTGAAATCCTGTACGCGTTCAGCTCGGCCGCCAACAACAACGGCAGCGCCTTCGCCGGTCTGTCGGCCAATACACCTTACTACAACACCACCACCGGCCTGGCCATGTGGCTGGGGCGCTTCGGTGTGATCGTGCCGGTGCTGGCCATGGCCGGCTCGCTGGCAGGCAAGAAGCGCCTGGCGGCGACTTCCGGCACCTTGCCCACGCACGGCCCGCTGTTCGTGGCCTTGCTGGTCGGCGCGGTGATCCTGGTCGGTGCGCTCACCTACGTTCCTGCGCTGGCGCTGGGACCGGTGGTCGAGCACCTGCAAATGATGGCCATGTGAATTGGATATCGATATGACTAACCCTGTGATAAACAACCCGTCCGAGGCCATGCCCTCGGCCACCCAGACCGCACGCTGGATGTTCGATCCGCGCATCGTCAAGCCAGCCCTGGTCGAGTCGCTGCGCAAGCTCTCGCCTCGCGTGCAGTGGCGCAACCCGGTGATGTTCGTGGTGTACCTGGGCAGCATCCTGACCACGCTGCTGTTCATCCAGGCATTGGTGGGCCAGGCCGAGGCGCCGGCCGGCTTCATCCTGGCCATCGCCGCCTGGCTGTGGTTTACGGTGCTGTTCGCCAATTTTGCCGAGGCCCTGGCCGAAGGCCGCAGCAAGGCCCAGGCCGCGGCCCTGCGCGGCGTCAAGAAGAGCGTATTGGCCAAGAAGCTGCGCCGCGCCGACCAACTGCGCACGCCCGGTGTCAAGGCCGACCAGTGTGAAGTGGTCGAAGGCGGCACCCTGCGCCGGGGTGACCTGGTGCTGGTCGAGGCCGGTGATACGGTGCCAGCCGATGGCGACGTCGTGGATGGCGTGGCCACCGTCGACGAGAGCGCCATCACCGGCGAATCGGCGCCGGTGATCCGCGAGTCGGGTGGCGATTTCTCGGCCGTCACCGGCGGCACCCGGGTGCTCTCGGACTGGATCGTGGTGAAGGTATCGGTCAATCCGGGCGAGGCCTTCCTGGATCGCATGATCGCCATGGTCGAAGGCGCAAAGCGCCAGAAAACGCCCAATGAGTTGGCCCTGACGCTGCTGCTGGTGGCGCTGACGCTGGTGTTCCTGCTGGTCACGGTGAGCCTGTTGCCGTTCTCGCTGTTTTCGGTCAATGCCGCCGGCAGCGGCGCGCCAGTGTCGGTAACGGCGCTGGTGGCACTGCTGGTGTGCCTGATTCCCACCACCATCGGTGGCCTGCTGTCGGCCATCGGCGTGGCCGGCATGAGCCGCATGATGCAGGCCAATGTGATCGCCACTTCGGGACGTGCGGTGGAAGCCGCCGGCGACGTCGACGTGCTGTTGCTTGACAAGACCGGCACCATCACGCTGGGTAACCGCCAGGCGGCAGCGTTCTTCCCGGCGCCCGGCGTGGCCGAGCGCGAGCTGGCCGACGTCGCGCAATTGGCGTCGCTGGCCGACGAGACCCCGGAAGGACGCAGCATCGTGGTGCTGGCCAAGAACCGTTTCAACCTGCGCGAACGTGAAATGGCCGGGCTCGGCGCGCAGTTCATCCCGTTCAGCGCCCAGACCCGGGTGTCCGGCATCGATGTCGGTGCGCGCCGCATTCGCAAGGGCGCCGCCGACGCCATCCGCAAATTGGCCCGCTCGGCCGAGCAGCGCCTGCCCAGCCAGGTCGAGACCGATATCGAAGCCATCGCCCGGCGTGGCAGCACACCGCTGGTGGTGGTCGAATGGAGCAGCGAGGCAGCGGTGATCAACCAGGGCGCACCGATCCGCATCCTGGGCGTGGTGGAATTGAAGGACATCGTCAAGGGCGGCATCAAGGAGCGCTTCGGCCAATTGCGGCGCATGGGCATCAAGACCGTGATGATCACCGGCGACAACCGCCTGACCGCCGCGGCCATCGCCGCCGAGGCCGGGGTCGACGACTTCCTGGCCGAGGCCACGCCGGAGCAGAAACTGGCGCTGATCCGCCAGCACCAGGGCGAGGGCAAGCTGGTGGCCATGACCGGCGACGGCACCAACGATGCGCCGGCGCTGGCGCAGGCGGATGTGGCGGTGGCCATGAACAGCGGCACCCAGGCCGCCAAGGAGGCCGGCAACATGGTCGACCTCGATTCGAACCCGACCAAGCTGATCGAGATCGTCGAGATCGGCAAGCAGATGCTGATGACACGCGGCAGCCTGACCACCTTCAGCATTGCCAACGACGTGGCCAAGTACTTCGCCATCATCCCGGCCATGTTCGCCGCCACCTATCCGCAACTGGGTGCGCTGGACGTGATGCACCTGGCCAGCCCGGCCTCGGCCATCATGTCGGCGGTCATCTTCAACGCGCTGGTGATCGTGGCGCTGATACCGCTGGCACTGCGCGGGGTGCGTTATCGGCCACTGGGCGCGGCCGTGCTGCTGCGGCGCAACCTGCTGGTGTATGGGTTGGGCGGCCTGCTGGTGCCGTTCGTGGGCATCAAGCTGATCGACCTGCTGCTGTCGGGCTTCGGCCTGGTCTGAGCAATCCCTCTTTGATCAAGGAAAAATCATGAAAGCATCTTCCAGCAAGTCCACGCTGCGTCCCGCGCTGACCTTGTTCATCCTGCTCGGCGTGCTGCTGGGCGGGATTTACCCGGCGCTGGTGACGGGCCTGGCGCAGGCCTTCTTCCCGCACCAGGCCAACGGCAGCATCATCGAGCGACGGGGCGTGGCAGTGGGCTCCGAACTGATCGGCCAGAACTTCACCGGCGCCGCCTATTTCTGGGGCCGGCCGTCGGCCAGCGGCACCTATCCCAACAATGGCATGGCGTCTGGCGGCAGCAACCTGGGGCCGACCAATCCGGCCCTCAAGCAGGCCGCCGAAGACCGCGCCAAGGCCTTGCACGAAGCCGACCAAGGTAGCCAGGGCCCGATCCCGATCGATCTGCTGACCGCCTCGGCCAGCGGACTCGACCCGCACATCAGCCCGGCTGCGGCCGACTACCAGGTCAACCGCGTGGCCCAGGCGCGCGGTATCGACCCGCAGCGCCTGCGCGCAGTGGTGCGCGACCATACCGAGGCGCCGCAATGGGGGCTCTTCGGTGAGCCCCGGGTCAACGTGCTGGCATTGAACCTGGCGCTCGATGAAGCTGCGCCGGTCGCGCCGGCCGGCGCCAGGTAGCTCGGCTACAATGCGCCATTACCGAGTCCGCAACCGATGACCACCCGCCCCGATCCCGACCATTTGCTCGAACGTGTCATGCGCGAAGAAGACCGCCAGGCACGCGGTCGGCTGAAGATATTCTTCGGTTTCTCGGCCGGGGTGGGCAAGACCTTCGCCATGCTGGAAGCGGCCCAGGTGCTGGTCGCGCAAGGCATCGACGTGGTCGCCGGGGTGGTCGAGACCCACGGCCGCGGCCAGACCGAGGCGCAGCTGGAAGGTCTGCCGCGCCTGCCCATGCGCCTGCTCGAGCATCGCACCCACCAGTTGCCCGAGTTCGACCTCGACGCTGCGCTCGAGCGTGCCCCGCAGGTGCTGCTGGTAGATGAACTGGCGCATTCCAACGTAGCCGGTTCGCGCCACGCCAAGCGCTGGCAGGATATCGACGAACTGCTGCGCGCCGGCATCGACGTCTACACCACCCTCAACGTACAGCACATCGAAAGCCTCAACGACGTGGTCGGCCAGATCACCGGTATTCGCGTCTTCGAGACCGTGCCCGACCATGTGTTCGACCAGGCCGACGATGTGATGCTGGTCGATATCCCGCCCGACGAATTGCTGGCCCGCCTGCAGCAGGGCAAGGTCTACCTGGCACAGCAGGCCGAGCACGCGCAGCGCAATTTCTTCCGCAAGGGCAACCTGATCGCCCTGCGCGAGATCGCCCTGCGCCGTACCGCCGACCGGGTCGACGCCGACATGCGCCAGTATCGCGCCGACCGCTCCATCGCCCAACTGTGGCAAGCCCGCGAGCGTATCGTCGCCGCCATCGGCAGCGGCCCCGGCGAAGAGCGCGTGATCCGGCAAGCCGCGCGCCTGGCGGCCAAGCTGCAGGCCGAATGGCTGGCGGTACATGTCGACCTGGCCGATGCGCGGCATGGCCTGGCCGCGCGCGAACGGGTGCTCGATCATTTGAAGCTGGCGCAATCGCTGGGGGCGCAGACGGCCAGCATCAGCGGCGACGACCTGCCGGCTGCGCTGCTGCAGTTCGCCCGTGCACGTAATGCCGGCAAGCTGGTGGTGGGGCAGCAACGTGCGGCGCACTGGTGGCGCAGCACCCTGTCGCAGCGCCTGGCCGCGCGCGGCGAGGGTATCGACATCTATAGCGTGGCGCGCAGCCAGCCCGGCGCGCAGCGTGGCGACGACGGCGCCCCGGCGGCGGCCGATCCGCTGGCCAGGCGCCGCCGCACGCAGGGCTCGTTGTGGGCCGTGGCCAGCTGTGCGGTGACTACCGCGCTGGCATTCGTGCTCAACGATTTCCTGCATCCGGCCAATGTCATCATGCTGTACCTGGTCGGCGTGATGCTGGTGGCCACCCGGCATGGACGATCGGCCTCGGTGCTGGTGTCGGTGCTGTCGGTGTTGTCGTTCGATTTCTTCTTCGTGGCGCCGCGCTTCTCGATCTCGGTCTCGGACGCCCAATACCTGCTGACGCTGGCCGTGATGCTGGCGGTATCGTTGTTCATCAGTTCGTTGACCGCGCGCATGCGGCGCCAGGCACGCGTGGCCATGCAGCGCGAGGCGCGTGCCTCGAACCTCTATATGCTCGGCAAGGAACTGTCGGCGCTGCTGACGCTGGACCAGATCCTGGAGATCGGCCGTCGGCACCTGGCAGCCGTGTTCGGTGCCCGGATCGCCTTCTTCCTGCCCGACAGCGCCAACCAGCTGCGCCTGGCCGCACCCGACGCCGCCGCGCCGGCGCTGCACAGCGTCGATGACGGCGTGGCCCAATGGGTGTACGACAATGGCCAGGCCGCCGGGCGCGGCACGGCCACGCTACCGTCGGCCGGCGCCTTGTACCTGCCGCTGACGGCCACCATGCGCACGCGTGGCGTGTTGGCCTTTGCCATCGAGGGCGAGGGCCAAGACCAGCTGCTGGCGGCGGCGCAGCTGGCGCTGCCCGAAAACCGGCAGATGCTCGAGATATTCTGCTCGCAGATTGCCATGGCCATCGAGCGCCTGCATTACGCCGAAGTGGCCCAGGATGCCCTGGTCAGCATGGAATCGGAGCGCCTGCGCAATTCGCTGCTGGCGGCCATCTCGCATGACCTGCGCACTCCGCTGACCTCGTTGGTGGGCAGCGCCGATGTGCTGGCCGCCGATGCCCGCCTGCCCGGTGATGCGCGCGACAGCGCACGCACCTTGAGCCAGCAGTCGCACCGCATGATCGGCCTGATGAACAACCTGCTCGACATGGCGCGCCTGCAGGCCGGCGCCGTCACGCTGCAGCGCCAGTGGAATGCGCTGGAGGAAGTGCTGGGGGCGGCGCTACGGCTGCTGCAGCCGGCGCTGGCGCAGCACCGCATCGCGATACGCATGGCGCCCGAGTTGCCCTTGCTGCGGGTCGATGCCGTATTGCTGGAGCGGGTGTTGTGCAACCTGCTCGAGAATGCCGCCAAGTATGCGCCGGCCGGCACCACCATCACCGTGGCCGCGCAACTGCGCGAACAGGGCAGCGAGCGCGAACTGTGGCTCAGCGTGAGCGACCAGGGGCCGGGCTTCGGTGCCACCGCCGCGTCCCATGCGTTCGAGAAATTCACCCGCGGCGAGCACGAATCGAGCACCCCCGGGGTCGGCCTCGGCCTGGCGATATGTCGTGCCATCGTCGAGGCGCACCAGGGCCGGATCTGGATCGCGGCACCGGTACCCGGGATGGTGGGCGCCAGCGTGGTGCTGGCACTGCCGGTCGAGCGCCAGCCGAACCTGCCCGAGGAGGACGATATCGTGCTGCCGGGCCATCAATGATATCGAGGGACATCATGCAGGAGCATGCCGGCAACATCGTCTTCATCGAGGACGACCCGCACATCCGCAAGCTGGTCAAGGGCGCCCTGGAACACGAAGGCTTCGTCGTCCACGAAGCTACCAGCGCCCGCGCCGGCATCGTCGAGGCCGGCACCCGCAAGCCGGACCTGGTGATCCTCGACCTGGGCCTGCCCGACCTGGACGGCAAGGCCGTCATCGCCGAGTTGCGCAGCTGGAGCAGCGTGCCTATCGTGATCCTGTCGGCGCGCACCCAGGAGTCGGAAAAGGTGGAGGCGCTCGACGCCGGCGCCGACGACTACCTGGTCAAGCCGTTCGGCATGCCCGAATTGCTGGCCCGCATGCGCGCGCAGTTGCGACGCCATGCGCGTGGCGCCGCGCGCGATGGCGGCAGCGGTCGTTATCGACTGGGCCAGGTGCTGGTCGACTTGCCGGCCCGCAGCGTCAGCCGCAACGGCGAGCCGCTGCACCTGACCCAGATCGAATACCGGCTGCTGTCGACGCTGTTGCGCGACGCCGGACGCGTCATCACGCATCGCCAGTTGCTGGTGGCAGGGTGGGGGCCTTCGCATGTGGACGACCACCATTACCTGCGTATCTACATGCAACGGCTGCGGCAGAAGCTGGAGCGCGACGCTACCCAACCGGTCCACATCGTCACCGAGATCGGCGTCGGGTATCGGCTGGCAGAGGTGGCGGCCGAGTAAGCGGCATGGATCCTATTTTGTGTGGGAATTGATTCGTTGCCCTGGCAGCGTATCGAAGGCGCTCATGCCGGTGCGTCGGTGCGGCTTCGATACGGTCCTGCGGACCTACTCAGTCCGAACGGTCTTGGGTGACCGAAAAAACCAT
>NZ_AKJA01000163.1 GCF_000282575.1 Herbaspirillum sp. YR522
CCCTGCCGCTGGCGGTGGCCTGCTGCCACGCGGCGGTTGGCGGCGATACGCCCTCCGATGCGGTCGGGTTTGATCGGGCCGCGTCCGATCGGGTCGCGCTCGACCGGGGCGTACCCGACTTCACCCGCCTGGTCAAGGCGCACGGCGCGGCGGTGGTCAATATCGGCGTGGCACGCGAGGCGATCGTCCCCCGCCAGCCGGGCGAGCGCCAGCAGGACCGCATCGAGGATGGCACGCTCGGCTCGGGTTTCATCGTCGGTGCCGACGGTTATATCCTGACCAATGCGCACGTGGTGGCACGTGCGGCGGACATCAGTGTCAAGCTCAGCGACCGGCGCGAATACAAGGCGCGCCTGCTGGGGCTCGATACGCTGTCGGACGTGGCGCTGCTGAAGATCGACGCCGGCGGATTGCCGGTGGTCCGGATCGGCGACCCGGCCCGCATCGAGGTCGGCGAATGGGTGCTGGCCATCGGCGCGCCCTATGGTTTCAGCAATTCGGTCACGGCCGGCATCGTCAGTGCCAAGGGGCGCAGCCTGCCGGGAGCCGACTACATGCCTTTCCTGCAGACCGATGTGCCGATCAACCCGGGCAACTCGGGCGGCCCGCTGTTCAACATGCGCGGTGAGGTCATCGGCATCAACTCACGCATCTACAGCAACAGTGGTGGCTACCAGGGGCTGTCGTTCGCCATCCCCATCGATGTGGCCATGCGCATCAAGCAACAACTGCAGGCCAGGGGCGTGGTCACGCGTGGTCGGATCGGGGTCTCGGTGCAGGAGGTCAGCCAGGCACTGGCGCAGTCGTTCGGGCTGGCGCGACCGGCCGGGGCGCTGGTGAGCCATGTGGTGCCGTACGGGGCGGCCGCGCGCGCCGGACTCAGGGCGGGCGACGTGATTCTCAAGGTCGACCGCCAGGACGTGTTCCAGTCGGTCGATGCACTCACTTATATTTCCGGCCGTTCGCCCGGCCAGCGGGTGGCGGTGCAGGCCTGGCGCAACCGCGACCTGATCGAGCTGGACGTCTCGGTGGATGCCTTCGAGACCTCGGCTTCGCAGGCGGCCAGGGTCGCCCGACCTTCCGCGTCCCTGGGGTTCACCGTGCGGCCCCTGGTGCCGCAGGAGCAGGCCATGCTGAAGGTCGAGGGCGGCTTGCTGGTCGAACGGGTCAACCAGGCTGCCTTGCGCAGCGGGGTCAAGGCCGGCGATGTCATCCTGTCGTTCAATGGCGAGAACGTGGGCACCGTGGAGGCGCTGGTGGAGCAGATCCGCCAGGCGCGCGACGCCACCGGCCCGGCGGCATTGCTGATCCAGCGGGCGCAGGTGCGGGTGTTCGTGCCGCTGGAACTGAACCAGACCGACGACGCCGGCAGGGCCAGTCCGCCGGTGCCCTGAGGCCGGCCGGCGGGCATGGGCAGTCGCAGCAGGGCGAAGCGCGACACCAGCGCTATGCGCGGGCCGCCCCGGGTGGCAGCACGCATGGCGAGGCGGCACGCCGGCCTGGCGGCCTGGCCTGCGGCCAATGACAGCTACCGTCAGCCGTCCGAGAACACGATGTCGTAGCTGCTGGCCGGGTTCAGGGCCATGTTCATCGGGTTGGTCGCGCGGTTGGGATCGGTGTCCTCGACATCGTAGTCGTAGACGCCGGTCTCGGTGCCGTCGCCGATCGTGCGCGTGCCATCGGACACCGTGATCTTCTGCGGCCGGCCGTCATAACTGAGCTTGCCGGCGACGTTGCTCACATCGGGGTTGTGCACGATGCCACCGCCACCCATCGGATTGGTCTCGATCGTGTCTTCGTAGAGCGCTTCATTGCCGTGCGTCTCGCCATTGGGTCCGCTGGTGTTGATGCGAATGCCCGGCACATTGTCGCCGGCCTCGAAGGTGCCGGTCTCGCCGGGCTTGAGCGTCATCACGGCATCGATCTTGTTGGAATAGCCCGAGGTGTTGCTGCTGTTGGACGAGAAGGCGAAGGTCTGTTCGCGATCGGTATTGTTGGTGACATTGAAGAAATGGCCGGTGCCGGTCCCGGTCGACACGTGCTGCGTACTCTGCGGTGAAACGCCGGGCTGGCCGGAGACCGGATCGTTGGCCGCAGGCTGGGTCGGCGTGGTTTGCGGCGTGTCTTGCGGCGTATCTTGCCCGGTCGGTTGCGGCTGGCTGTCGGTGATGTCGCCGCTGGCCGCTTTCCTCTCGACGAAGGTCGGTGGCGGGAAGCTGCCGTCGAGGTCGCCGTTGTCGTAGCCCTGGTTCTGGCCCTGGCCGGACGAAGCGGGCGGGTTCTCTTCCTTGGACGGTGACGACTGCGAATTCGAATTGAGCAACTGCGCCAGGATGGCCATCACCATCGATACGAAGTCCATCAGTGCCTGGCGGTCGTTG
Source organism: Herbaspirillum sp. YR522 (assembly GCF_000282575.1). GTDB lineage: Bacteria > Pseudomonadota > Gammaproteobacteria > Burkholderiales > Burkholderiaceae_D > Herbaspirillum. Next base: position 2,382 of record NZ_AKJA01000163.1, read on the forward strand.
GGCGTTTGCGCGTAGGATTGGTTGTAGCTGTTGTCCTGCGGCGATTGGTTACCTTCGCCGATGTCGTAGGGATCGACGTCGTTGGTGTCTACCGTGAAGTTCGAGGATTTGGCATTCCACCCGTTGCCGACATCGGAGGAGGGTGTCTGGAAGTCTAGTTCGAACCGCAGGCTGATTGACATAGTGGCATCTCATTGACGGACAAAAAGGGCTTGCTGCGTGATGAATGTCGGCCGCGGTGCTGTAGTTCCGTGTTGCCTATCTTTTAACAGGCGTTTCACCGGCAAGGTCATTGGGTCTTGCCGATGGTTGGCAACGGCATGCAGGTAGATATCTTCATCGATGCGAGTTCAAGTCGGCCTGGGTGTCGGGCAGGATGATGATCGCCATTACTTGCGGCGCTGACGTATTGACCAAGGATGAGTTGGCCAGAGAATGTTTCCGATGATGCTTGGTCGGTCGGCCATCCTTGTTCCTGCGCTTTTTTTCCTGGCTTTATTTTCGCTTCGGCGCACCCATATGCCCGACATGAACGCGCGCCCCCAATCCGAGCTCGACCATGGCTTCCACCCGGCGGTGGCGGCCTGGTTCGGTGCCGCCTTCGACGCTCCCACCGAAGCTCAGCGGCAGGCCTGGCCGCTGATCGCCGCCGGCCACCCGACCTTGATCGCAGCGCCGACCGGTTCCGGCAAGACCCTGACCGCTTTCCTGGCGGCCATCGATGCGCTGGTGCGCGAGAGCGTCGAGGCGCCGCTGCCGGACCAGACGCGGGTGCTGTACGTGTCGCCGCTGAAGGCCTTGTCCAACGACATCCGGGTCAACCTGCTGGCGCCGCTGGCCGGTATCGACCAGCAACTGCAGGCCATGGGCCTGCCGCCGCATGGCATCACCAGTGCCGTACGTACCGGCGACACCACGCCGGCCGAGCGGCGCGCGATGGTGCGGCGCTCGCCGCATATCCTGGTCTCCACGCCGGAGTCGCTGTACGTATTGCTGGGCTCGGACAGCGGACGGGCCATGCTGGCCGATGTGCGCACCGTGATCGTCGACGAGATCCACGCCGTGGCCCCGAGCAAGCGCGGCAGCCACCTGGCGCTGAGCCTGGCACGGCTCGATGCGCTGTGCGGCAGGGCGGTGGTGCGGGTGGGCCTGTCGGCCACGCAAAAGCCCTTGTCGCTGGTGGCCGATTTCCTCAGCGGCAGCGGCCGCCAGTGCGAAGTGGTCGACGTCGGTCATGTGCGCCAGCGCGACCTGGCGCTGGAGCTGCCGCCGGTGCCGCTGGAGCCGATCATGGGCAATGACGTATGGGAGCGCGTCTACGATCGGGTGGCCGAGTTGACCGTCTTGCATCGTACTACCCTGGTGTTCGTCAACACCCGCCGCATGGCCGAGCGGATGGCGCGTCATCTGGCCGATCGCCTCGGCAGCGAACACGTGGCCGCGCACCATGGCAGCCTGGCCAAGGAGTATCGCCTCGATGCCGAACAACGCTTGAAGCGCGGCCAGTTGCGGGTGCTCGTGGCCACCGCTTCACTTGAGCTGGGCATCGACATCGGCGACGTCGACCTGGTCTGCCAGATCGGCTCGCCACGCAGCATCTCGGCCTTCCTGCAGCGGGTCGGTCGCTCCGGTCACCAGGTCGGCGGCTTGCCCAAGGGGCGCCTGTTTCCCACTTCGCGCGACGATCTGGTCGAGTGCGCCGCCTTGCTGGACTGCGTGCGACGCGATGAGCTCGACCTGCTGCATATACCCCTGGCGCCGCTGGATGTGCTGGCCCAGCAGATCGTGGCCGAGGTCGGATGCCGCGAATGGCGCGAAGACGCGTTGTTCGACCTGGTGCGCCAGGCCTGGCCCTATGCCACGCTGGCGCGCAGCCGTTTCGATGCCGTGGTGCGCATGCTGGCCGATGGCTACAGCAGCGGTCGTGGCGTGCGCGGCGCCTACCTTCACCGCGATACCGCGGCCGGTACGCTGCGGGTGCGGCGCGGCGGCAAGATGACCGCCGTCACCTCGGGTGGCACGATCCCCGACAATGCCGACTTCAGCGTCATCCTCGAGCCGCAAGGCCATACCGTGGGCACGGTGCACGAAGACTTCGCCGTCGAGAGCCTGGCCGGAGACGTGTTCCAGCTGGGTAATACCTCCTATCGCATCCTGCGTGTGGAGGCCGGCCGGGTGCGGGTCGAGGATGCCCAGGGCGCGGCACCCAATATCCCGTTCTGGCTGGGCGAGGCGCCGGGGCGCAGCGACGAGCTGTCGCAGGGTGTGGCGCGCCTGCGCGGCGAGATCGACCACCTGCTGCAACAGCGGGCCGATGCGCGCGCAGCCATCGAGCATGCCGTGGATCACCTGGTCGCCCGGCTCGGCCTGGATGACGCGGGCGCGCGCCAGATCGTCGATTACCTGGCTACCGCGCGCTCGGCGCTGTCGGCCTTGCCCACGCGCGACACGCTGGTCATGGAGCGCTTCTTCGACGAATCGGGCGGCACGCAGCTGGTGCTGCATGCGCCCTATGGCAGTCGCATCAATCGCGCCTGGGGCCTGGCGCTGCGCAAGCGTTTCTGCCGCACCTTCAATGTCGAATTGCAAGCCGCCGCCACCGAAGACGCGATCGTGCTGTCGTTGGCCGACAGTCATAGTTTTGCGCTGGACGAAGTGTGGCGCTACCTGAAGTCGGCCACGGCAGAGCAGGTCCTGGTCCAGGCCCTGCTGGATGCCCCGCTGTTCAATGTGCGCTGGCGCTGGAACGCCACCACGGCGCTGGCATTGCCGCGTTTTTCGGGCGGTCGCAAGCTGGCCCCGCAGTTGCAGCGCATGCGCAGCGACGACCTGCTGGCCGCGGTGTTTCCCGACCAGGTGGCCTGTCTTGAAAACCTGGTCGGCGAGCGCCAGTTGCCCAGTCATCCGCTGGTCGACCAGACCCTCGATGATTGCCTGCATGAAGCCATGGATAGCCAGGGCTGGCTGGCGCTGTTGCGACGCATGGAAGCCGGCCAGGTGCGCCTGGTGGCGCGCGACTTGCCGGCGCCGTCGGCGCTGGCGATGGAAATCCTCAACGCCCGGCCCTATGCCTTCCTCGACGACGCGCCGCTGGAAGAGCGCCGCACCCAGGCCGTGGCGTCACGCCGCTGGAGCGATCCGGCCGCAGCCGGCGACCTGGGCGCGCTCGACGCTGGTGCGATTGCCGCCGTCGCCGGCCAGGCCTGGCCGCAGCCGCGCAACGCCGACGAGATGCACGAAGCGCTGATGTCGCTGGCCTGTATCACCGACGCCGAGGCTGCCGCCAACCCGGGCTGGCCGGCGCACCTGGGCGCGCTTGCGAGCGGCGGGCGCGCCACGCGCCTGGTGCAGGGCACGGCCCGGCTGTGGGTGGCGCGTGAGCGATTGGCCTGCCTGCAGGCGGCCTATCCGCAGGCCACGGCGAGCCCGCCATTGGTGCCGCCGCCGGACCACGACCCATGGAGTGGCGAAGTGGCCATGGTCGAGATAGTGCGGGCGCGTCTGGGCGGCTTCGGCCCCCAGGCCATCGACGCCATTGCCGCCCCGCTGGGCTGGAACCTGGCCGACACCGGGTTTGCGCTGGCGCAACTGGAGCGCGAGGGCTACGTCATGCGTGGACGGTTTGCGCCGGGCGTGGAGGTCGAGCAATGGTGCGAGCGCCATCTGCTGGCCCGCATCCATCGCTACACCATCGGCCATCTGCGGCGCGAGATCGAGCCGGTCGAGCGTCGTGACTTCATGCGTTTCCTGCTGGACTGGCAGCATGTGTCGCAGGACACGCGCCTGCAGGGGCGCGAGGCCTTGCCGCAGCTACTGGCCCAACTGGAAGGATTCGAGGCCGCCGCCGGCGCCTGGGAGCCCGAACTGCTGGGCGCGCGCATGAAGGATTATTCGCGCCAGATCGGAAGAGCGTCGTGTAGGGAAAGAGTGTAGATCTCGGTGGTCGCCGTATCATTAAAAAAAAA
>NZ_AKJA01000164.1 GCF_000282575.1 Herbaspirillum sp. YR522
GGCTCGCCGGCGTCGGCGGTGGCCGAGTACAGGTTGTTGCCGATCGGCTGCAGTCCGTTGGGGTTGGCGAAGTTCACCAGTACCACCTGGCCCAGCACCTTGGTCTGCTGGTTGCTGTAGGCACCGACGATGGAACCGTCCTTGGCGATCGAGAAGCTCGACAGCGAACCGGGCATCATGCCGTCCTGGCTTTGCGCCAGGTTGACGAAGGCCGAGCCGGTCTGGGTCGAACCTGCGTAGTTCAGGGCGATGGTGCTGGGGAAGGTGCCGCCGGCCTTGGCGAACGGCGACAGGTTCAGCGTCATGCCGGTCGTGGCCGTCAGCGCGCCGGTCGAATCGAAGGTCATCGTGCCGATCGACAGCGGTGCCGGTGGCGTGGCCGTATCGGTGACGGTCGTGCCATCGACTGCGGCGTAGATATTCCAGGTGGTCGTTGGTGGCGTACCGGTCGGTGCGCTCTTGACGTAATAAGTCTGGATGCTATACGGATTGCCCAGGCTGTCGTAGGCCGTCACACCGGTCGAATTGTTGTACGAATCGGCATTGGCCGGATCGAACGGCGTGATGGTCGGCACATCCTGGCGCGAATCGAGGTTGACCTTGGTGGTGACCTTGGTGGTCGGCGTGGCCGGGATCGACGAGGTGTCGATCTGCAGTGGCGTGGCATCGCCACCGGTCACACCGGCCTTGTAGCCGGTCAGGTAGGCGCCGTTCATGCTGGGGTTGACGATGTAGCCGTTCTTGTCCAGCTCGAACTGGCCGTTGCGGCCGTATACCGGCGACAGGTCGGTCAGGCTGCCTGCCAGGCGGAAGAAACCGTCGCCGTTGATGGCGATGTCCAGCGGGTTGTTGGTGCTGGTGACGTTGCCCTGGGTGAACGCCTGGGCCACGTTGGCCACGGTCACGCCGATGCCGACGGGCGAATTGCCCGAACGGTTCATCGAGTTGGCATACATGTCGGCAAATTGCGCCTGGGCCTGCTTGAAACCCACGGTGCTGGCGTTGGCCACGTTATTACCGATGACGTCGAGGCTCTTGGCTGCGCCGTTGAGACCACTCAGACCTTGTTGAAAACTCATTTGATGCTCCCTTACCTAGGTAGTGTCGGTAATAACGTTTAAAGAATCTGCACGACTTCAGTCGGCTTGATGGTGCCAATGTTGGACACATTGAGCTTGACGCCGTCGGTGCTGGTGGTGACGCTGGCGACGGTGCCGAAGGCCAGTGCGGTCGCGCCGACCGCCACGCCGTTATTGGCGGCCGAGACGGTGAAGGTGTAGGCGCCGTCGGCAGCCTTGGCGCCGGCGTCGTTGGTACCGTCCCAGATCACCGGCACGGTGCCCGAGGCCTGGGTACCGAGGTCCATGGTGCGTACCACATTGCCCTTGGCATCCTTGATGGTCACGTTCACGCTGGAGGCCGCCGAGTCCAGCTGCACGCCGAGCACCGCCTTTTGCGTGGTGGTCTCGGTGCCGTCTTCGGCCTTGGTGGTATCGGACGTCAGTTGCAGCGAATTGCCGGCCGCCAGCACGCTGTGGCCGATCATGTTGGCCGATTGCAATGCCTGCGATGAATTCAGGTTGCCCATCAGCGTCGACAGCGTACTGTTGAGTTGGCTGATGCCCGACACCGTCGACAGCTGCGCCATCTGGGTGGTGAGCTGCGAGTTGTCCATCGGGTTGTTCGGATCCTGGTTCTTCATCTGCGCGATGAGCAGGGTCAGGAAACGGTTCTGGATCGCGTCCGGGCTGTTGTCGTTGAGGCTGGAGCTGCTGCTGGTGGAACTGGTACTGGAAGTACCGTTCATGGCGGTCAGCAGGTCGGAGGATACGGTGGTCATGGGCTAAATTCCTATTGGCCGATGGTGAGGGTCTTGAGCAACATGGACTTGGCCGTATTCATGGTTTCCACGTTGGTCTGGTACGAGCGGGAGGCAGAGATCATGTTGACCATCTCTTCCACCGGATTGACATTGGGCATGGCGACATAGCCGTTGGCATCGGCCATCGGGTGCTTGGGGTCATACACCAGCTTGGGCGGGGCCTGGTCCTCGACCACCGCCGCCACCGACACGCCGCTGTCCTTGATGCCGCCAATCGGGATCGACTGGAACACCACCTGCTTGGCCTTGTAGGGCGTGCCGTCGGGGCCGGTGGCGCTGTCGGCGTTGGCGATATTGCTGGCGGTGGCGTTGAGGCGCTGCGACTGCGCGCTCATGGCCGAACCGGCAACGTTGAAGATATTGGAAAGTGACATGGCGTTAACCCGGTTGGATGGCGTTGATCATGTTCTTGATCTGGCCGTTGACCGACCCGACCGCGGCTTCGTAGCGCACGCCGTTGTCGACGAATTCGTTGCGCTCGACATCGAGATCGACGGTGTTGCCATCGACACTGCCCTGCGCCGGCGTGCGGTATTGCAGGGGCGAACCGCCGATGCCGCTCTCACCGCCCGCGGCGGTGCCGGCCACATGCAGGGCCGCCGTGCGCGCCAGCGTCAGCGGCGGCAAGCCGGTGGACTTGTTGTCCATGGCGTTTTTCAGCGTATCGGCAAAATTGATGTCGCGCGCCTTGTAGTTCGGCGTATCGGCATTGGCAATATTGGACGCCAGGACCTGCTGGCGCTGTGCCCGCAGGTTCAGCGCCATCTCATTGAAGCGAAAATAATCGTCCAGTTTGGAAACCATCGAGACCCTCCCCGAGATACCGGCCACTGCTCAAGTTCGAACAGGCTGTGCCGATGATGGAATTACGTAGGCTTGATCATACGTTTGCGCCCCGAACTCTAACGCGTGATAAGCCTTGAAAAGCGTGCCTTGTTCCTGCTTTTGACCTCGCGCGTGCGACGTAACATTGCCTGCAAGATTCGCCGAAGGCCTCACCCTGGCTGTTGCAATAAATGAAATATTTACCCAGCGCTTTCCTGCGCAAGTTTTCCCGCCTTTGCCTTGCATCGCTGTTGCTCAGCGCCACCTGCGCGTTGGCCCAGACTGATGCGTCCGGCCCTGCCCGCCAGGACCTGGCCGTATTGCAGCAGCAAGCCCAACAGTTCCTGAAGGACCAGACCAACACCCTGCCGGGCAGCGTGACGGTGGTGGTCGACCCGGTCGACACGCGCCTGAACCTGGCCGCCTGCCTGGAACCCCAGGCCTTCATGCCGAACGGCGCGCGCCTGTGGGGCAAGACCACGGTGGGCGTGAAGTGCGTGGCGCCGTCGCCCTGGACCGTCTACCTGCGGGCCAGCGTGCAGGTCATCTCGGATTACCTGGTGGCCGCCGTGCCGCTGAGCCAGGGCCACACCATCACGGCCGGCGACCTGACGCGGGTACGCGGCGACCTGTCGACCTTGCCCGCCGGCATCATGACCGATGAATCCCAGGCCGTGGGACGCATTTCGGTCATGGCCGTGCGTGCCGGCACGCCGTTGCGCTCCGACCTGATCCGCAGCCAGCGCGTGGTGCAGCAGGGCCAGTCGGTGCGGGTGGTGTCGAACGGGCCGGGCTTCCAGATCTCGACCGAGGCACGGGCGCTGACCAATGCCACCGAGGGCCAGATGGCGCAGGCGCGCACTGCCGCCGGCCAGGTCGTCAGCGGCATCGCCCGCTCGGGCGGCATTCTGGAAATCAACTATTAATAGATGGCAACCTGGCGATGAAGAAAATTGCGAGATGACCCGCAAATAGTGCTTCAAGATGTTAAAGTTTGCTGTGTTATCGCCGATAAAGTAAGCGACAGGCGGGTGCATTGCCCCCCACCCTACAAGGAATACTGCCGTGAACATCAATGACGCCCTCAAATCGACCGCCGCACGCAGCGATCAAGCCAGCAATCGTCCAGCCAACCAGAATGTCGGCAACACCGGCGCCAATGCGGCTGCCACGGCCGCCACGTCGGATAATGTGCGCCTTTCGGCGACCTACCAATCCCTGGAGACCAAGGTGAGCAACGGCGGCGGCAGCTTCGATGCCAAGAAAGTGGCCGAGATCAAGGCGGCGATCGCCAACGGCACCTTCCAGGTCGATCCTGAAAAAGTCGCCAGCGGCCTGATCGATACCGTCAAGACCCTGATCAGCGCGCGTCGCGCCTGATTGATTTTTGCGCCTGGATGGAAGCGACCATGACTACGCCCGCGCGCAGCTTGCCGCAAGAACAAGCGGCCTTGACCCGACTGGTGGCCAAGTTGCGCCAGGAGCAGGCATTGCTGGCCGAGACGGCTGCCGAAGGCATGACCGACCTGATTGGCGAAAAAGCGACGATCGTTGCCGAAATGACCACACTGGCAGGACACCGCCACCAGATGCTGGCCGCCATCGGCTATGCCGAGGATGAAACCGGCATGCAGCAGTGGATGAGCGAACACGGCACAGAGGCTGACCGCGAAGTCTGGGCTGCCCTGTTCGAACTGGCCCAGGATGCCAAGGAACTGAACCGCGTCAACGGCGTGCTGATCGGCAAGAAGCTGGCCACCAACCAGAGCGCCCTGACCATCTTGCAGGGCAAGTCCCACGCCGGCAATTTCTATGGGCCGGATGGCCAGAGCAACAACAAATCGAGCGGCCGCCGTCTTGGCGTGGTCTGATGCCCGATTTGTACTAACGAAAAGCCCGGCAATGCCGATAGTGCCGTTCAGTGATGACTGAGCGGCATTTTTTTTGGGGCATTGAGAAACCTTCTGGACCGAGGTGAGCCGCAGGATGGCCTCGAGGCTCACCAGTGCACCGGCATCTGCGCCTTCGATACGCTGCCAGGGCAGCTACTCAGTCCGAACGGAAATAAATTGTTGTCAATCACCCAGCAACCGTTCGGACTGAGTAGGTCCGCAGGACCG
>NZ_AKJA01000165.1 GCF_000282575.1 Herbaspirillum sp. YR522
AGGCGGGCGGCGAAAAGCCGCTCGAGCAGCTCTCGCCGAGCGCTGCGCGGGCCGTGCTGAGTGGCGCCCAGTCCGGGGTCAAGCTGATCCTGCCCAAGGCCGACGTGTCCGAGAAGACCATCACCGCCGACGGCCAGCAGATCAAGCTGACCATCGTGCGCCCGGCCGGCGTGGCCAAGACCTTGCCGGCATTCATGTTCTTCCACGGTGGCGGCTGGGTGCTGGGCGACTTCCCCACGCATGAACGACTGGTGCGTGACCTGGTCGCCAATTCGGGCGCGGTGGCGGTGTTCGTCAACTACACGCCTTCGCCTGAAGCAGGCTACGGCGTGGCGATCAGCCAGGCCTATGCCGCGACCAAGTGGGTGGCCGAGAACGGTGCCCAGATCAAGGTCGACGGCAAGCGCCTGGCGGTGGCAGGCAACAGCGTCGGTGGCAACATGGCGGCGGTGGTGGCCTTGATGGCCAAGGACAAGGGTGGTCCGGCCCTGCGCTCGGAAGTGCTGCTGTGGCCGGTGACCGACGCCAACTTCGACACCGGTTCGTACAACCAGTTTGCCGATGGCTACTTCCTGACCAGGAACATGATGAAGTGGTTCTGGGACAGCTACACCACCGATGCCGCCAAGCGTCGTGAAATCACCGCATCGCCCCTGCAGGCGACACCGGAGCAGTTGAAGGGCTTGCCGCCAACCCTGATCCAGACCGCCGAGAAGGATGTGCTGCGCGACGAGGGCGAGGCGTATGGCCGCAAGCTGGCCGCGGCCGGCGTGGCCGTCACCACCGTGCGGTATGACGGCATGATCCACGACTTCGGCCTGTTGAACGTGCTGGCAAAGGTGCCGGCGGTCGAGGCGGCAATGCGCCAGGCCGGGCAGGAACTGAAGTTCCACCTGAAGTAAGCTGGCTTCATCGCGCAACCCGTCGTCCCGGCATTGGCCGGCACGACGGGTTTTTACATGGCAGGGCGCCTTGCCGCTTGCAAGCGCGGCTGGCGGTCGTCGTGGCGAAGGCGGCGGGCCAGTCCCGCGCCCGGTTTCGGCCTATTCCACGCGCGCCGCGCCGCTGGCCGGACCCAGCACTTTCTTGAGCCACAGGCCGATATCCTCGACTTCCTCGCCGCATACCGAGTGCTGCATCGGATAGTCGTGCCACTCGACCTGGTAACCCAGCGCCGCCAGGGTTTCGAAGGATTGTTGCGCGCGCGCCAGCACCACCACCGGGTCGAGCGTGCCATGCGCCATGAAGATCGGCGTGTCCTGGTTGGCCGCGTGGCGTTCGTCGGCCAGCTTGGCCGCCAGCGGCAGGTAGCCTGACAGGCACATCAGGCCAGCCAGGGGCTCGGCATGCCGCAGGCCGACCTGCAGCGTCATTGCGCAACCCTGCGAAAATCCGGCCAGTACGATGCGCGAGGCCGGCACGCCGCGGGCCTTCTCGGTGGCGATCAGCTGTTCGACCAGCGCCTGTGAATTGCGCAGGCCGGGCTCGTCCTCGCGTCGTACCAGGTCGGGCGCGAAGATGTCGTACCAGGCACGCATCACGTAGCCGCCGTTGACCGTCACCGGCATGGTGTGCGCGGTGGGAAAGATGAAGCGGATCGGCGGGCAACCGGCCAGGTCGAGTTCGCGCACGATCGGCACGAAGTCCGAGCCGTCGGCGCCCAGGCCGTGCATCCAGATGACGCTGGCGGTGGGGTTGGGAGCGGTGTCGATCTGGATGGTCTCGAGCTGGGTGGCCATGATGTGGTCCTGGTGTCCTGTGAGGGTGGAAAGGGGCCAGCGATTTGTGCGCAACGCCACGCGCGGGCACAATACGGTGTTGCTGAAAAGCGCACATCATACGATGAACGCGGCAGAAAATCTGCGCGTCGCCCAGGAGAACACCGATGCCATTGTCCAAAACGATTTGCGCCGCGCTGGCCTGCGTGGCCATGCTGCCGGCGCTGGCTGGCGCCGAAGGGCTGGAAGGGGCCATCTTCCAACCCACGGGTGAGAACCTGATGGTCTCGCCACCGCCCGGTTGGCGCCTGGCGTACATGAACGGCGAGCCGGCCGGCGATTATGTGGTCGAGTTCATGCCGGCCAACGAGGCGCACGACTCCTGGCGCGAGGGCTACATGAGCGTGCAGCGGCGCAGTTTTCCCGAGGCCGGTTTGCTGGCCAATATCAAGGCGCGCAACCTGACGGTGGCGCAGGTGGCCATCAGCGAGGTGATGCAGTCGGTACAACGGGCCTGCCCGGGACGCTTTGTCGCCATGCGCCAGAAGGACAGCGTGACCAACGGCGTGCCGACATCGGTGTCGGGCGGCTTCTGTGACCGTGCGGGAAGCGCCGCGCCCTACGGCGAGGGGGCGGTGGTGGCGGCCTACCAGGGCAGCGAACGGATGTTCGTGCTGCAGTTCGGCTGGCGTCCTGCCACCGCCAACGAACTCAAGGAATATGCCTACCGCGTCACGCCGGCCCGGCTGCAGCAATATCTCGACCTGCTCAATGCGGCCACGCTGTGCGGCGGCAAGGACCAGGGCGTCTGCCCGCGGTAAGCGCAGCCGGCCGCCGGGCGGTCTGACGGTCTGACGCTCTGGTGGTCAGTTGGGGGCTGGGCGCATCGCCGACTTGGGGCGGAAGGCCTGGCAGACCGACTCTACCGTTTCGATGTAGGGGCCGCCGATGAGGTCGATGCAGTACGGCACCGCGGCGAAGATGCCCGCTACCTGCTGCTGGCCGTGCTGGTCCTTGAGGCCTTCGAGGGTTTCCTTGATCGATTTGGGCTGGCCGGGAAGATTCATGATCAACGCCGCGTGCGTCGCGGTCTCGCGGATGACCGCCACCTGGCGCGACAGGATTGCGGTGGGCACGAACTTCAGGCTGATCTGGCGCATCTGCTCGCCAAAGCCAGGCATCTCGCGCGTGGCCACGGCCAGCGTCGCCTCGGGCGTGACGTCGCGCCGCGCCGGGCCGGTGCCGCCAGTGGTCAGCACCAGGTCGCAGCCGATCTCGTCGACCAGTTCGATCAGGGTCTTTTCGATCAGCGGCTGTTCATCGGCGATCAGGCGGGTATGCATCTTCCAGGGGCTGGCCAGTGCCGCGCCGAACCATTGCTCCAGCGCCGGGATGCCCCGGTCTTCATAGACGCCGCCGGCGGCCCGGTCGGAAATCGAGACCAGGCCGATCAGCAGTGGGCGCCGCTCAGTGCCCATCGTCCTGGTCTTCCTGGTCTGGCTGTTCTTCGTCGTCGGCCCGGCGCGCCGCGCCCGCCTGCAGCTGCTTGAGGATCTGGAAGATCTCGCGATAGGCCTTGGGCGGCTTGTTCTCGGCCTGTTCCTTGCGGGCGTTGCGGATGAGGGTGCGCATGTGCTGCAGGTCGAGCTCGGGGTACTGGCTGCGCAGGGCGGTCAGGGCGTCGTCATCGGCCAGCAGTTTTTCGCGCTTGCGTTCCAGGGCGTGCATGGCGGCGGTCTCGGACTTGGAGGCGCCGCGCCAGCTGTCGATGGTCTTCTGGATGATGGCGATCTCTTCGGGATCGAGGGTGCGCATCTTCTTGCCCACGTATTGCATCTGGCGTCGACGGCCTTCATGGGCCTTGATGTTCTGGCATTCGAGGATGGCGTCGCGCACATCCTCGGGCATCGGCACCCGCTTGACGCGGTCGCGCGGTTCGGCGACCAGCGCCTCGCCCAGTTTCTGGAGCTCGTCGCTTTCGCGCTTGAGTTGGGACTTGGAAGGGCGGTCGTATTCCTGTTCGAATTCGGACGACTGGAATCCGACTGCGCCGCGGTTCGCATTAGGCATAAGTATGGCTTTGCAGAAAATTATTACTAAACGGCTGCTATGATAACCGTTTTACCCCGTATTCCAGAGAAAACAGGCTCATGAGCGACAGCGTATTTACCCATAGTCAAGACCAGTTGAAGCAATTGGCGCAAGATGTGTTGCGCTATGCCCGCGAGAAAGGTGCCTCGGACGCGGCCGTCGATATCAGCGAAGGCGGCGGCCTGTCGGTGGCAGTGCGCAAGGGAAAGATCGAGACCATCGAGCAGAACAAGGACAAGGGCATCGGCGTGACCGTGTTCCTGGGCGAGGGCCGCCAGGTGCGACGCGGCAACGCCAGCACCTCGGACTTCTCGCAGCAGGCGCTACGCGAGACGGTCGAGGCGGCCTACAACATTGCGCGCTTCACCGCCATCGACGACTGCGCCGGCCTGCCCGACGCCGACATGCTCGAAATGAAACCGCGCGACCTCAAGCTGTTCTCGGCCTGGGATATTTCCACCGAGCAAGCCGTTGCCATCGCGCAGCGTTGCGAACAGGCCGCACTCGATACCGATGCGCGCATCACCAATAGCGAAGGCGCCAGCGTTTACGCCCAGCATTCGCACTTCGTGGCCGCCAATTCGCGTGGTTTCGTGGGCGGCTACCCGTTTTCGCGACACACCATTTCGGTGGCCCCGATTGCCGGGCGCGGCAGCAACATGCAGCGCGACGACTGGTATTCGTCCAAGCGCGACCCGGCGCTGCTGGCCGAGCCCGAGGCAATCGGCCGCTATGCCGCCGAACGTGCGCTGGCGCGCCTCGATGCGCGCAAGCTGACCACCCGCAAATGCGCCGTGCTGTTCGAGGCGCCGCTGGCCGCCGGCTTGCTGGGCGCGTTCGTGCAGGCGGTCTCGGGGGGCGCGCTGTACCGCAAGTCGACCTTCCTGCTCGACTCGCTGGGCACCCAGGTGTTTCCGGGGCACATCCAGATCAATGAAGACCCGCATGTGGTGGGCGCCGTCGGTTCGGCCCCGTTCGACGAGGAAGGCGTGCGCACCGTCAAGCGCCAGGTGGTCAAGGATGGCGTGGTGCAGGGCTACTTCCTGTCGACCTATTCGGCGCGCAAGCTGGGCATGCAGACCACCGGCAACTCGGGCGGCTCGCACAACCTGGCGCTGACCTCGGCGCTGACCACCAAGGCCGACACCTTCGCAGGCATGCTCGCGAAGATGGGCACTGGATTGCTGGTGACCGAACTGATGGGGCAGGGCGTGAACTACGTCACCGGCGACTATTCACGTGGTGCGTCCGGCTATTGGGTCGAGAATGGCGTCATCCAGTATCCGGTCGAAGAGATCACCATCGCCGGCAACATGAAGGACATGCTGCGCCAGATCGTGGCCATCGGCAACGATACGCTGGTACGCGGCACCAAGGAAACCGGCTCCATCCTGCTCGAAAGCATGACGGTGGCCGGCGACTGAATCCGGGGCAGGGCCGGGGCCGGGATCTTGCTGTGCGGCACCGCCCTGCACGTCATGCAGGGCGTTGGTAGAATGCAGCATTGACCGCCACGGTCGTCCTTAGCGATTGCTGTCCAACCAACATGGCCCTACATACCGAAGCCGCCCATTCGAGCGGCCAAGTCCTGCCTTTCAGAGAATCCCTGCTGGCCACCCTCGGCATCTGCTTCGTCATCATGCTGGTGGCGCTGGACCAGACCATCGTCGGCACCGCATTGCCCACCATCGTGGCCGAGCTCAAGGGTTTCGACCTGTACGCCTGGGTCGCCACTTCCTATTTGCTGAGCTCGGTGATCACGGTGCCGATCTTCGGGCGGCTGGGCGATTACTTCGGCCGCAAGCCGTTCGTGATCGCCTCCATCATCGTCTTCGTCGGCGCCTCGGCGCTGTGCGGCATGGCCAACAGCATGCTGTTCCTGGTGCTGGCGCGCGGGCTGCAAGGTATCGGCGGCGGCATGCTGGTCGGCACCTGTTTTGCCTCCATCGCCGATCTCTTTCCCGATCCGCGGGTGCGCTTGCGCTGGCAGATCATCCTGTCGGCCGCGTTCGGCATCGCCACCGCCGTCGGCCCCACACTGGGCGGGATCCTGACCGAAGGCCTGGGCTGGCGCTGGGTGTTCTACTGTAACCTGCCCATCGGCGTGATCTCGCTGTACTTCGTCTGGCGCTTCGTGCCGCATATCCGTCACATGCAGCACCAGGGCAAGATGCGCCTGGACTGGCCGGGGGCGCTGTTGATCTCGCTGTCGCTGGGCAGCCTGCAACTGCTGGTCGAGCTGCTGCCCAAGCGCGGCCTGAGCCCGGGCATGGCGGCCTTGCTGGCGTGCAGCATCGTCGCTTTCGTCGCGCTCTGGAAATGGGAGCGCCGCGCGGCCCAGCCGATCCTGCCCTTCGAGATGTTTCGCGATCCGGCGCTGGCCAGCCTGTTCGCGCTATCGGTGCTGGCCGGCTTCGCCATGTTTTCGCTGTTGATGTATGCGCCGCTGCTGTTCCAGGGCGGCTTCGGCATGTCGCCGCGCGAGGCGGGGCTGCTGATCACGCCGCTGGTGGCGTGCATCACCGTGGCCAGCATCGTCAACGGCCGCATCATCACCCGCATTCCCAATCCCAACATGATGATGACGGTCGGCTTCGTGCTGGTGGCCTTGTCCTGTATGGGAGTGGTGCTGTGCGACCGGGGCACCGGTCGTGGCTTCATGCTGGCGACCATGCTGGCCGGCGGTTTCGGCCTGGGGCTGGTCTTGCCCAACCTGACCGTGTTCGCGCAACAGGCGGCGCGCCGCGAACACCTGGGCATCGCCACGGCGCTGTTGCAGTCGCTGCGCATGATCGGCGGCATGCTGGGCACGGCCGTGACCGGCACCCTGGTGGGGCAGATGTATGGCAACGGCGTGCAGAAGGCGCTCGAAAGCGACCACGCTGCGCAGTGGCTCAAGGACTTCAGCGACCCCGAGGTATTGGTCAACCACGATATCCAGTCGGTGCTGCTGGGGCAGCTGATGCAGGCCGGCCATGACGGCTCGGCCTTGCTGGACGCGGCGCGCGATGCGCTGGTGGGGGCAATCCACATGGGGATCGCCATCGCCGTGGTGGCGTCCCTGGCGGGCCTGTGGATGGTGCGCCGGGTGCCGCGCATCAAGTTCGCCGAGCAGGCCAAGGTCGAGCCGGTGATGTCCGAATAGCGGTCAGGTCACGGGGAAGGATCGGCTTTCTTCACCACCGCGTAGCGCGCCAGGGTGGTCGCGCGCGCCTGGGCGTGGTCGACGATCGGCCGCGGATAGTCCTCGCCCAGCACCAGGCCGGCCTGGCGCAGCTCATCGGGCGTGGCGGTCCATGGGGCGTGGATGCGCTTGGCCGGCAGCTTGGCCAGTTGCGGCAGGTAGCGCCGGATGAACTTGCCCTCGGCATCGAATTTTTCTGACTGCGTGACCGGGTTGAAGATGCGGAAGTAGGGTTGTGCATCGCAGCCCGACGATGACGCCCATTGCCAGCCACCGTTGTTGGCCGACAGGTCGTAATCGTTGAGGTGGATGGCGAAATAGCGTTCGCCCCACCGCCAGTCGATGCCGAGATCCTTGGTCAGGAAGCTGGCCACCACCATGCGCAGGCGGTTGTGCATGTAGCCGCTTTGGTTGATCTGCAGCATCGCCGCATCCACCAGCGGATAGCCGGTACGTCCCTCGCACCAGGCCGCAAACAAGGTCTCGGCCTGCGCGCCGCGCTCCCAGGCGATGGCGTCGTAGTCGGGCTTGAAGGCCTGCCGTGCCACCCGCGGGTGATGGTGCAGGATCATGAAATAGAAATCCCGCCAGGTCAGTTCCGACAACCACGTGGCCGCGCCCGCGGCGCCTCGCCCGGCGTGCATTGCCTGCAATGCGGCACGGGCCAGCGAGCGGATCGACACGGTGCCAAAGCGCAGGTGTACCGACAGGTAGGATGGCCCCTTGACCGCCGGAAAGTCGCGCGCCGTGCCATAGGCGCCGATGCGGTCGAGAAAATCGTCCAGCAGTGCGTCGGCGCCGCTCATGCCGGTGGGAATCTTCAATTCGTCCAAATTGCTGGGCGCGAACCCCAATTGCGCGATCGAGGGTATCGGCTGCGCCAGCGCCGCCGGCGGCGGCACCAGCGCACGCGCGTACCTGGCCACCGGGTAGGGCTTCAGGAAGAAATCGCCATCGGCCTCTGCCAGCCTTGCCATCCAGGCATTCTTGTAGGGCGTAAATACCGAAAAGGGCGTGTCGCTGCGGGTCAGGATCTCGTCCTTCTCGAAGATCACCTGGTCCTTGCTGCTGAAGAACAGGATGCCATCCTTGCTCAGGCGGTCGGCCACCGCCTGGTCGCGCTCGACCGCCTGCGGTTCGTAGTCGGTATTGGCAAACACCGCTTGTACGCCCAACTGCCGCGCCAGTTCCGGGATCGCGGCGGTGGCACTGGCGTGGCGCACGATGAGGCCGCCCCCGGCGCCGCGCAATGCGGTGTCGAGTTCGGTGACCGATTGCAGGATGAAGTCGACGCGGCGGTCCTGGCCGACGCCGTCGGCGGCGAGCGCGTCGAGGATGTCGCGATCGAAGACGAACACGCAAGACACCTGGCGGCTTTGCGACAGCGCGTAATAGAGCGCGGCATGGTCGGTGTCGCGCAGGTCACGGCGGAACCATACGAGGGAGTGGTCGAATCTTGGCATGGGCAGCGTCCGGGGGGGCAAAGCGCGATGATAGACGAGCTCGGCAAGGGCGGCCAGCCCGCATGTTGTCGGCAAGGCATCCGGTGGATGTGCTTGGTCCGGTCGCTGTTTGTACGACCGCGATACGACGGCGCAGCTAGCGGGCACCGTTGTTTTTCGGTGCCGGGGTTGCCATGGCTCAAGTGGCATCGGTTAGCCGCCGTTAGAATGAAGTGTCCCTGGGAGGGGACGGTAGGTTCAGGTGGCGCCGCGCCATTCGGCCGCGCCTTGTGGGGTGACAGGGGAATCGGATGAAGAACATGAAGATAGGGACCCGGCTGGCGCTGGGCTTTGCCGCAATTCTGGTACTGATGGGCATCATCACCGCGATCGGGGTCTGGCGCCTGCATTCGGTAGGCACGCTCAACGACACCATGGTCAATGACGCGCTGGTCAAGGAGCGCCTGGTGGGCGAGTTCTACAAGTCGATCGAACTCAATGTGGGGCGTATCGTGGCCGCTGCCAAGAACGCCGACCCGGTGCAGCAGAAGTATTACAAGGACCAGATCGTCGCCACCATCGGCAAGAACACCGAGTACGTCAAGCAGATGGAGGCCCTGATCACGGACGACGCCGGCCGCGCCGCGCTGGGCGAGATCAACGAACGTCGCAAGGCGGTGATTGCCACCAACACCGCCGTGTTCAAGGAAAAGGACGCCGGCAACGAAGACGCCGCCCGCAAGCTGGTCGATGATCAGTTGTTGCCCCAGGGCCAGGTCTACCTGGCTGCCATCGACAAGCTGGCGCGCCTGCAGGAAGACCGGATCAAGAGCCTGACCACCGAGATCGACGCCGTCTTTCGCAGCGCCCGCGTGATGATGATCACGCTGGGCGTGCTGGCGCTGGCCGTCGGTATCGCCCTGGCCTGGGGCATCACCGGCTCGATCGTGCGACCATTGCGCTCTGCCGTCGAGGTGGCCAGGCGTGTGGCGGGTGGGCAATTGGACAACCGCATCGAAACCGGGTCGGGCGACGAGACCGGGCAGTTGATGCAGGCCCTGGGCGAGATGAACGACAACCTGGTGCGCATCGTCAGCCAGGTGCGCCAGGGCACCGATACCATCGCCGCGGCCTCCACCGAGATCGCCGACGGCAACCTGGACCTGTCCAACCGTACCGAGCAGCAGGCCAGTTCGCTCGAAGAGACCGCTTCGGCCATGGAAGAGCTGACCTCGACCGTGAAGCAGAATGCCGACAATGCGCTGCAGGCCAACCAGTTGGCCGTATCGGCCTCGGAGGTGGCCGTCAGCGGCGGCAGCGTGGTGTCGCAGGTGGTCTCGACCATGGGCTCGATCAATGCGTCTTCGCGCAAGATCGTCGACATCATCGGCGTCATCGATGGCATTGCCTTCCAGACCAACATCCTGGCGCTCAATGCGGCTGTCGAGGCGGCCCGCGCCGGCGAGCAGGGGCGGGGCTTTGCGGTGGTGGCATCGGAGGTGCGCTCGCTGGCGCAGCGCTCGGCGTCGGCCGCCCGTGAGATCAAGACCCTGATCGACGATTCGGTGTCCAAGGTCGATGCCGGCAGTCGCCTGGTGGAGCAGGCCGGCGTGACGATGGACGAAGTGGTGGCCAGCGTGCGACGTGTCACCGATATCGTGGGCGAGATCAGTTCGGCCAGCCGGGAACAGAGCGACGGCATCGAGCAGGTGAACCAGGCCATCGCCCTGATGGACGAAGCGACCCAGCAGAACGCGGCACTGGTCGAGCAGGCGGCCGCGGCAGCGCGCGCGATGCAGGACCAGGCAGCGACCCTGTCGCAGACGGTGGGCGTGTTCAGGTTGTAGGGATGTTCGTCCCTTCCGTGCGGCGCGGGCGTGTCTTCGATACGCCGCTGCGCGGCTACTCAGTCCGAACGGTTTGGGAGGTAGGGAAAAAGCCGATGCGCCCGGTTGCGGCGGTATGGGTGCGTCTTCGATACGCCGCTGCGCGGCTCAGTCCCAAGGGTGGGAGGGTGACAGAAAAGCCGATCGTCCTGAGTAGCCGCGCAGCGGCGTACCGAAGGAGGGCCCCAACACGCAAAAGGCCGATCGGCTTTCGCCAATCGACCTTTTATGTTTTGGTGCCCACGGAGGGACTCG
>NZ_AKJA01000166.1 GCF_000282575.1 Herbaspirillum sp. YR522
GGCTACGGCAGCCGCTTCGTGGCCGATCGCGCCATGACCATCGGCGTGGTCGCCTGCGGCTATGCCGACGGCTATCCGCGCCATGCACCCAATGGCACGCCGGTGGTGGTCGACGGCGTACGCACCGCCACGGTCGGGCGGGTCTCGATGGATATGCTGGCGGTCGACCTGTCGCCGGTGCCGGGCGCCGGCGTGGGCAGCAGCGTGGTGTTGTGGGGCGAGGGCTTGCCGATCGACGAAGTGGCGTTTGCCGCCGGCACCATCGGCTATGAATTGATGTGCGCACTGGCGCCACGCGTGACCGTTCGCGAAGTCCAATAACCCCGGGAAGAACCAGGCATGGCCAAGGCAAAAACCAATTACACCTGTACCGAATGCGGTGGCGTCACCACCCGTTGGGCCGGACAGTGTCCGGCCTGCGGCCAATGGAACACGCTGGTCGAGACCGTGGTCGAGGCCTCCGGTGGCAACCGTTATTCGGCGCAGCCGCAAAGCCTGGCGCAGACCGCGCCGGTGCTTACCCTGGCCGATATCGATGCCATCGACGTGCCGCGCTTCACCACCGGCATCGATGAATTCGACCGGGTGCTGGGGGGCGGCCTGGTGCCGGGCGGGGTGGCGCTGATCGGCGGCGATCCGGGCATCGGCAAGTCGACCTTGCTGCTGCAGGCGCTGGCCAACATCTCGCGTCTCAAGAAAACCCTGTATGTCAGCGGCGAAGAGTCCGGTGCGCAGATCGCGCTGCGCGCCAAGCGACTGGCCGTGGATGCGGGCGAGCTGCAGTTGCAGGCCGAGATCCAGCTGGAGAAGATCCTCGCCACGCTGGCCACCCACAAGCCCGAAGTGGCGGTGATCGACTCGATCCAGACCATCTATTCGGATGCGCTGACCTCGGCGCCCGGTTCGGTGGCCCAGGTGCGGGAGTGCGCCGCCCAGCTCACGCGCGCGGCCAAGACCTCGGGCGTGACCATCATCATGGTCGGCCACGTGACCAAGGAGGGGGCGCTGGCCGGGCCGCGGGTGCTGGAACACATCGTCGACACGGTGTTGTACTTCGAAGGCGACACCCATTCCAGCTTCCGCCTGGTGCGTGCCTTCAAGAACCGCTTTGGCGCGGTTAACGAACTGGGCGTGTTTGCCATGACCGACAAGGGCCTCAAGGGCGTCTCGAACCCGTCGGCGCTGTTCCTGTCGCAGCACGACACGCAGGTTCCGGGCTCCTGCGTGATGGTGACCCAGGAGGGCACGCGTCCCTTGCTGGTCGAGATCCAGGCGCTGGTCGATACGTCGCACGTGCCCAATGCCCGCCGCCTGTCGGTGGGCCTGGAGCAGAACCGGCTGGCGATGCTGCTGGCCGTGTTGCACCGGCATGCCGGCATCGCCGCCTTCGACCAGGATGTCTTCATCAACGCCGTGGGCGGGGTCAAGATCACCGAACCGGCGGCCGACCTGGCGGTGCTGATGGCGATCAACTCGTCGATGCGCAACAAGCCCCTGCCGCGCGGGCTGGTGGTGTTTGGCGAAGTCGGCCTGGCAGGCGAGATCCGGCCCGCACCGCGCGGCCAGGAGCGCTTGCGCGAAGCCGCCAAGCTGGGCTTCTCGATTGCCGTCATTCCCAAGGCCAATGCGCCCAAGCAGCCCATCGAGGGGCTCCGGGTGATTGCGGTGGAGCGCATCGACGATGCCCTGCAGCGCGCGCGCGAAATCGACGAGCTGGACGACTGAGTAGAGGGTGCCGGGTGCCGGCCGCGCCTACGGGCGCGGTATGTCGTAGGTCACGATGACCTGGTTCATCTCGCCCTTGAGCGGTGCCAGCGATCCGCTGCCACGGACCCGGTAATGCAGGGTGAAGGGTTGGGTGG
This sequence comes from Herbaspirillum sp. YR522, assembly GCF_000282575.1. GTDB lineage: Bacteria > Pseudomonadota > Gammaproteobacteria > Burkholderiales > Burkholderiaceae_D > Herbaspirillum. The sequence continues at coordinate 1,863 of NZ_AKJA01000166.1, forward strand.
CGTCACGGCCGTTGAAGAAACGGGTGCTGCCGCTGCTGGTATCGGTCACGGTCCAGCAGGTGGCGGCGTCCTTCCAGCACAATACTGCTTCGAAGCCAGGCGGCTTGCCGGCAATGGCATAGCGCCATGCGACCTGGTTGATGGTGGCGCCGTCGGGTACGCGCTCGATCACGCTGAAAGGGGTGGTGTAGTCGACGTTCCTGGCACGGATGTCCGGCCCCGGCGCATCGGCCGCATAGGAGCCGATGGCGCCGCCATGGGCGGCGGCGGGCGGGCTTGCCGGTGGCGGCGCCGGCTGTACCGGGCCGATGATCACCAGCGGCCGCGCGGCGCGGGCATGGGGCGTGACGCTCAGATTGCGTTCCACCGTTTGCGCCCACGCGCTGTGCGTGCCGGCCACCCACATCAGGCAACACCAGCCCAGCAGGCGCGGCTCAAGCATGGCGGCGGTGATGCATCAGCGGCAGCGTGATCTGCACCAGCAGGCCGCCATGCCTGTCGTCATGGCCCTTGAGCAGCAACTTGCCGTTATGGCGCAACACGATGCGATTGACGATGGCCAGTCCCAGGCCCGAGCCGTTGGCCTGGCCGCGGGCGTCGTCGAGCCGCGTGAACGGACGCAGCAGGCGCTCGCACTCGCTCTCGGGCACGCCCGGGCCGTGGTCGCTGATGTCGATGATGACGTGGTGTCCTTCGTTGCGGGTGCGCAGCTCGATCTCGGCACAATCGGTGTCGGGCGTCTTGCCGTAGCGCCGGGCGTTTTCCACCAGGTTGTTGAACACCCGGGCCAGTTCGGTGGCGTTGCCGGCGACCTCGCTGGTCGGCGCGATCTGGCTGGTGATCCTGACGTCGGGCAGGCGCGTGGCGCTGGCGATGACGTCTTGCAACAGCGACGACAGGTCGACGCTGTCGAGGTTGCTGGCGTCGAACGGCTTGGCGTAGTCGAGGAACTGGCCAATGATGCTGTCCATCTGGGCCAGGTCGGAATGCATGCCATCGCGCGCTTCATCGGACAGCGTCGCCATCTCGACTTCGAGCTGCATGCGTGCCAGCGGCGTGCGCAGGTCGTGCGAGATGCCCGCCAGGATCAGGGCGCGATCGGATTCGACCCGGTTGATATCGGCCACCATCTGGTTGAAGCTGCGATTGGCTTCTTCGATCTCGGTCGGCCCGGCCTCGGGCAGCGGCTCGGGCTGGCGCCCTTTGCCGATGGCGCGGGCGGCCGCGGTCAGGCGCGCCAGTGGCTGGTTGATCAGGGTCGAGATGAAGCCGGCCCCGATCAACGACAGGAACAGCGCGATCGAGCCCCAGCCCAGCCATTGCAGGCCGGAGGTGCGGTCCAGCCGGCCACGGTCGAGCATCAGCCAGTAGCGGTCGTCGTCGATATTGAAACTGATCCAGAAGCCGTCGACATCGTTGACGCTGGAGGCGAACAGGGTGTTCTCGTCCAGCGACTGGCGCACGTAGTATTCGAGCTCGGGCACCATGGGCGAGTCCTCGGGCGGCATCACGCGGTCGCTCTTTTCCAGCGGATAGATGCGGATGCCCTCGTTGCTGGCCAGGTCGAACAGCAGTTCGCGCCGCATCTCGGGCGCCGAGTGGGTCAATGCCGCGCGCGTGATGGTGACCACCGAGACGATCTGCGCGGCCAGCTGTTCGGCGCGCGGACCGCGTTCGACCATGCGGAAGCTGGCCACCCAGGCCACCATGCTGGCGGTGATCAGGAAGGTCAGCAGAAAGAAGGTGCGCCAGAACAGTCCATTGCTGAACCATCCCGACTGGGAGCGTACTTTCATCGGAGGGCCTGCTGCGGCGCGCTGGCAGCGGGGATCAGCGCGGTTTTCCTTCGGGGATGAAGACATAGCCCAGACCCCACACGGTCTGGATATAGAGCGGGTTGGCCGGATCCGGCTCGATCAGCTTGCGCAGGCGCGAGATCTGGACGTCGAGGCTGCGGTCGAACACTTCATATTCGCGTCCGCGCGCCATTTCCATCAATTTCTCGCGCGACAGCGGTTGCCGGGCGTTGCGCGCGAATACCTTCAGCACGGAGAACTCGCCCGTGGTCAGCGAGATGGTCTCGCCGCTCTTCTTGAGCGTGCGGGTGCCGAGGTCCAGCACGAAATCGCCGAACTCGAACGTCTCGGGGGTTTCGGACGGCGCGCCGGGCAGCTCGTCAGGGCCCTTGCGACGCAGCACCGCGTTGATGCGCGCCACCAGCTCGCGCGGGTTGAATGGCTTGGGAAGGTAGTCGTCGGCGCCCATCTCCAGGCCGATGATGCGGTCGACATCCTCGCCCTTGGCGGTGAGCATGATGATGGGGGTCTGGTCGCCGGCACCGCGCAGGCGGCGGCAGATGGCAAGGCCGTCCTCGCCCGGCAGCATCAGGTCGAGCACCAGCAGGTCGTAGCGTTCGCGGATCCACAATTTGTTCATGGCCTGGGCATTTTCGGCCGTGACCACGTTGAAACCCTGTTCGGTGAGGTAGCGGCGCAACAGGTCGCGCAGGCGAATGTCATCGTCGACCACCAGGACTTTGAATTGATTGGCGGGTGTTGTCGTATTAGTATTATTGCTGAGGGTAGAGTTCATGGTGCCTATGGTAGCGTCTTCGCAATTTAGAGCAATATGCCGCCGAGGAATCGATACAAACTGTTACATCCCTTACGTTAATCATCTTATACCATCGCGCCCGGCGACCTACACTGGAATCATCTCGAAAATCATCGTTTCGATTCCTGGAACTTGTGGAAAAACGCGTTATGAAGATTGCTGTCATCAACAAGCTCTGTCTGGCCGTGGCCCTGGCGTGTGGTGCCTCTGGCACGGCGCTGGCCGGTCCGCCGCAGGGCGGTCGGCCGATGCAAGGGCCGCCCGGTGACTTCAGGCATCCCAACGGTGAATTCAGCCAGGCCGATCATCGCAACCAGATGGCTGCGGAGCAGGAACAACGTCGCGCCGGCAAGTTGAGTGCCGACGAGCGTCGCGAATTGCGTCGCCAGATCAACGAGGTCGGACAGGATATCTACCGCGTCAAGCGTTGAATCGGATCTGCAAGGCGCCAGCCAGTGAGACCGATTTCGTGGCCACGGTCGCTGTGACCGTCGCAATCGTCGCTAATTCCCCACGGATGAAGATTTGCTTGCCGTAAATTAATGAAAAGAAACAGCCCGGATGACCAGTGTCATCCGGGCTGTTTCTTTGCCTGCCCCGTGCGGGCCGGCTAGGGCTGGTGGGCGCGTCCCAGCTTGCGCTCGAGTCGATGCTGGAGCGCTTCGAAGGCCAGGCTGAGTATCCAGTAGATGGCCGCCGCCGCCAGGTACAGTGGCAGCGGGCGAAATGTCACCGCGATGACTTCCTTGGTGGCCAGCATCAGTTCCGTGACCGTGATGACCGACACCAGCGACGAATCCTTGATCAGGCTGATGAGCGTATTGCTCATGGCCGGCACGGCCACCCGGATGGCCTGGGGCACGATCACCAGGCGTAGCGTCTGGAACCACGTCAGGCCGACGCTGTAGGCGGCGTTCCATTGGCCATGCATGACGCCCAGGATGGCGCCGCGCAGGCTCTCGGACAGGTAAGCGGCGGCATTGAGGCTGAGCGTCAATACCCCGGCCGTCAGCGGCGAGAATTCGATACCGATGCTGGGCAAGCCGTAGTACACCACGAAGATCTGCACCAGCAGTGGCGTGCCGCGCATCAGGCTGACGTAGATCGCAGCCGGCCAATGGACCACCCGCCACGGCACGATGCGGGCGACCGCCAGCGTAAATCCCAGCACCAGGCCTCCGAGCATCGACGACAGCGCGAACAGCAGGGTGTAGCCCAATCCACGCGCCAGCGTGGGGGCGGCCAGTTGCAGCAGTTCCAGGATCTCCATGAGGCTCTTTCAAAAAAATATCCCCGCCGGGCGGGGATAGTCTGACTGCGCATCCATCGGCGGGGCGCGATGGCGCATCGATTGGCCGCGCCGAACGCGGCCCGGTGCGTCATTGTGCTTTCGGCGGCTGGCTCACGTCAATGCCGAACCATTTTTCGGAAGCTTGCCTGAAACTGCCGTCGGCCTTGATGTCGGCCAGTGCCTTGTTCAGGGCCGCCAGGAATTTCGGGTTGCCCTTGTGCAGCGGGATACCGATCTGGTCCACCGCGCCCACCGGGCTGCCACCCTTGAGCGGCAACTTGGTCGACTTCAGGATGTAGCTCACCAGCAGGCTGTCGTTGAGCGCGGCATCGATGCGGCCGGCGGCCAGGTCGGCCAGGTATTCGGGCGAGCCGGGGTAGGTACGCACATCGATACCTTGCACGGCCTTGGCCTTCTGTTCGAAATTGGTGCCCTGGCCCAGGCCGAGCTTCTTGCCCTTGAGGTCGTCAAGGCTATTGAACTGGCGCGTTTCATCCTTGCGCACGATCAACTGCGCGCTCGAGAGCGTGTACGGATCGCTGAAATCGAAGGCTTTCTTGCGTTCGTCGGTGATGCCGACCTGGTTGATGATGACGTCATACTTGCCAGCGCCCAGGCCGGCCAGGATGCCGCTCCACTCGGTGGTGGTGAATTCCGGCTTGACGCCCAGCCTGGCGGCCAGCAGGTTGGCCACATCGACCTCGAAGCCGGTCAGCTGGCCGGTCTTGGGATCCTTGAAATTGAAGGGCGGGTAATTGCCTTCCAGCGCCACCTTGATGGTGCCGCGGCTCTTGATGGTCTCCAGCAGGTCGGCCGCCGAGGCCGACAGGCTCGATGCCAGCAGCGCCGCGCCGGCGGCCGCCAGCAGCCATTTATTGAAGTTCTTGTTCATTGCTTGCTTCCTTTCAGGATAATGACTGCGGCAGAAAATGCAGCCAGGTCGCCATGATGCCTTCGATTTCGAGCAGCGCAAGGGCTCGCTTAAGACAATGATGTAAGTTGCTTATGCGAAAGCCCGTCGTGCCTGTCTATCCCAGTTGCTCCAGCGCTTCCTGCTGCGCCAGCCATTCGTTTTCGAGCGTATCCAGTTCGCGGGCGCAATAGGCCTGGTCGGTAATGAGCGTCTTGAGTTCTTCCTTGTTGGCGGCGTCGTAGATATCCGGGCTGGCCAGCCGGGTCTCGATGGTGGCGCGGCGCGCGTTGAGCTTGGCGATCTGCTCGTCCAGGCGCTTGATGCGGGTCTCGATCGGCTTCTTCTGGGCTGCCGCCTGTTGCCGTTGTTGCGCGTCCTGGCGTTTCTGTTCCTTGCGCTCGCCAGCGGGGGCGACCTCGGCCTGCTTCTTGACTGGCGCGGCCACGGCTGCCGGCTTGGCGTCGTTGCGCTCGGCCAGCTTGGTCTTGAACAGCCAGTCCTTGTAGTCGTCGAGGTCGCCATCGAACGGTTGCAGGCGGCCTTCGGCCACGATCAGGAACTGGTCGGTGGTGGCACGCAACAGGTGCCGATCGTGCGACACCAGCATCAGCGTGCCTTCGAACTGTGCCAATGCCATGGTCAGCGCTTCGCGCGTTTCGAGGTCAAGGTGGTTGGTCGGTTCATCCAGCAACAGCAGGTTGGGGCGCTGCCAGACGATCAGTGCCAGCGCCAGGCGCGCCTTCTCGCCGCCCGAGAAAGGCTTGATGGGCGCCGTCACCATGGTGCCGTCGAAGTTGAAGCTACCCAGGAAGTTGCGCAGCTCCTGCTCGCGCACGGTCGGTGCCAGCTTCACCATGTGCCACAGCGGCGACTCGTCATGGCGCAGCATCTCGACCTGGTGCTGGGCGAAGTAACCGATCACCAGTCCCTTGCCCAGGCGGGCGGTGCCGTTGACCGGGTCGATCTCGCCGGCGATGGTCTTGATCAGGGTCGACTTGCCGGCGCCGTTGACGCCCAGCAGGCCGATGCGCTGCCCGGTCTGCAGCGAAAAGTCGATGCCCTTGACGATCACCTTGGCGATGGTGTCGTCGCCATCGGCGATGCGGTAGCCGGCATCGACCGCATCCATCACCAGCAGCGGATTGGGCGCGGCCAGCGGTTCGCGAAACTCGAACGAGAACTCGGCCGCCGCCCGCAGCGGCGCCAGCTCTTCCATGCGCGAGAGCGCCTTCATGCGGCTTTGCGCCTGGCGGGCCTTGGTCGCCTGTGCCTTGAAGCGGTCGATGAACGACTGCAGGTGGGCGCGCTGGCGCTGCTGCTTCTCGATCATGCCGGCCATCAGTTCCAGCTGGGCTGCGCGCTGGCGTTCGAACGACGAATAATTGCCCGAATAACGCTTGAGCTTGCGCTCGTCGATATGCACGATCACATTGACCACGCCGTCGAGGAAGTCGCGATCGTGCGAGATGATGATCAGCGTGCCGGGATAGCGCTTGAGCCAATCCTCCAGCCAGATGATGGCGTCCAGGTCCAGGTGGTTGGTCGGTTCGTCCAGCAGCAACAGGTCGGACGGGCACATCAGCGCCTGCGCCAGGTTCAGCCGCATGCGCCAGCCACCCGAGAAGCTGGCCACGGGCAACTCCATCTGTTCCAGCGAGAAACCCAGGCCCAGCAGCAACTGCTCGCCGCGCGAGCGCACGGTATAGGCGTCGGCGTCGGCCAGCGCACCATGCAATTCACCGATGCGGTTGCCGATCTCGGCGCTGTCGGGTTGCGCTTCGGTATGGGCCAGCTCGGCTTCCAGCTGGCGCAGGTGGACATCGCCGTCGATGGCATATTCGATCGCCGGGCGGTCCAGGGCAGGGGTTTCCTGGGCCACGTAGGCCATGCGCCAGCGGGACGGGAAATCGATATCGCCGCCGTCGGGATGGAGCTCGTTGCGCAGCATGGCAAACAGGCTGGACTTGCCGGCGCCATTGGCGCCGATCAGGCCGATCTTGTCACCCGGATTGAGGGTCAGGTCGGCCTTGTCGAGCAGCGGCTTGATGCCGCGCATGAGGGAAACTTGCTGGAAACGAATCATTTAGTGGGGAAATCTTCAGTAGGCCATCAAGCCAGTTGCAATTGTTCGGCCGTCAGCAGGAACACCATGTCGTCGCCGGCGCTGGTGGTCAGCCAGGTCAGTTCCAGCTCCGGGAAAGCGGCTTCGGCAAAGGCGCGCTCGTTGCCGATCTCGACCACCAGGATGCCTTGCGGCGTGAGGCGTTCGGCGGCCCCCGCGACGATCTTGCGCACCAGGTCCATGCCGTCCTCGCCACCGGCCAGCGCCAGTTGCGGTTCGCGCAGATACTCCGCGGGCAGCTTGGCCATCGAGCCCGAATTGACATACGGCGGGTTGCTGATGATCAGGTCGTAGCGGCGCGGCTCCAGTTGCGTATAGAGGTCGGATTCGACCAGCGTGATGCGCTCTTGCAACTGGTAGCCGTCGACGTTCCTGCGGGCGACCTGCAAGGCGTCGGCGGAAATGTCGACGGCGTCGATGCGGGCTTGCGGGAAGGCATCGGCCAGCAGCACCGGCAGGCAAGCGGACCCGGTGCACAGGTCCAGCGCATCGAGGATCGTATCGGGATCGTCGATCCATGGCGCGAAGTGATGCGGGATCAATTCGGCGATGAACGAACGCGGCACGATCACCCGTTCGTCGACGTAGAAGCGATACGCACCTAGCCAGGCTTCGTTGGTGATGTAGGCGGCCGGCACCCGATCCTTGCTGCGGCGCTCGATGACGGCCATGACGGCGGCGATCTCGTCGTCGAGCAGGCGCGCATCCATGAACGGATCGAGCTGGTCCAGCGGCAGCTTGAGCGTATGCAGGATCAGGTAGGCCGCTTCGTCCAGCGCATTGCTGCTGCCATGGCCGAAGAACAGCTGTTCGGTGTTGAAGCGGGTCACGGCGTAGCGCAGCAGGTCGCGTACGGTGCACAAGCGGGGAGTGGTCATGATGGGTTCTTTCGGTAATGGCGCCTGTACCCGGCGCGGGCCGGCCGCCGCGCGCGGCGACGGGTCGGCTCAGGCCAGCAGGTTTTCCAGCGTCTTGCGGTAGATGTTCTTGAGCGGATCGATGTAGCGCAATTCGATGTGCTCGTCGATCTTGTGGATGCTGTCGTTGGGGGGGCCGAATTCGATCACCTGCGGGCAGATCTGCGCGATGAAGCGGCCATCCGAGGTACCGCCGGTGGTCGACAGCTCGGTGTCCAGCCCGGTTTCGTCGCGAATGGCGCGGGCCAGCGCGTCGCTGAGTTCGCCGCGCGGGGTCAGGAACGGACGGCCACTCACGGTCCACTTCAGGTCGTATTCCAGGCCGTGCTGGTCGAGGATGGCGTGCACCCGTTGCTGCAGGCCTTCGACCGTGCTGGCGGTCGAGAAACGGAAGTTGAAGTCGATCACCACCTCGCCCGGGATCACATTGGACGCGCCGGTGCCGCCGTGGATGTTGGAGACCTGCCAGGAGGTCGGCAGGTAGTATTCGTTGCCCGCATCCCATTGCTCGGCCACCAGTTCGGCCAGCGCCGGCGCGGCCTGGTGGATCGGGTTGCGCGCCAGCTGCGGATAGGCGATATGGCCCTGGATGCCCTTGACGGTCAATTTGCCCGACATCGTGCCGCGCCGGCCGTTCTTGATCATGTCGCCCAGCGTCCTGGCCGAGGTCGGTTCGCCCACGATGCAATAGTCCAGCTGTTCGCCACGCGCCTGCAAGGCATTGCACACCACCACGGTGCCATCGGTGGCCGGGCCTTCCTCGTCGCTGGTGATCAGGAATCCGATCGAACCGCGGTGCCCGGGATGGGCCGCGGTGAACTCTTCACAGGCCACCACCATGGCCGCGATGGAGGTCTTCATGTCGGATGCGCCGCGGCCATACAGGCGGCCATCGCGCACGGTGGGCGCGAACGGATGCGATTGCCATTTTTCCAGTGGGCCGGTCGGCACCACATCGGTGTGTCCGGCAAACACCACCAGCGGCTGGGCGGTGCCGCGTCGTGCCCACAGGTTGGTGACCTCGCCCGACTGGATGGTTTCGCACACGAAGCCCAGCGGCGCGAGCAGTTCGGCCAGCCTGGCCTGGCAGCCTTTGTCATCGGGGGTCACCGAAGAGAGGGAGATCAGTTCCTGGGTCAGGGCCAGCGTCTTGCTCATGATTTATTTGCCAAAGAGTTGTTGATACTGGTCGGCCTTGAAGCCGACGTGATATTGCTTGCCGTCGAACAGCACCGGCCGCTTCACGACCGACGGGTTTTCCACCATCAGCGCCACGGCGGCGGCATCGTCGGTGATCGCATCGCGCCGCTCCTGGGGCAGCGCGCGCCAGGTAGTCCCCTTGCGGTTGACCAGCACGTCGCGTTCGACGTCCTCGAGCCAGGCCCGGGCCTGCGTGGCGTCGAGCCCGGCCTTCTTGAAGTCGTGGAAACGGTAGTCGATGCCTTGCTCGGTGAGCCAGGTGAGGGCCTTCTTGACGGTGTCGCAGTTGGGGATGCCGTAGAGGGTGATTGTCATGCTTGCCTCGTCTTACAGTCTTGCAATGCGACGCCGCGCCGGGGAACATGGCATCCGGCGCGGCGTGGGGGAACGGCCCGTCGCCACGGGCCATGTGGACGATTACTCGCCGCGCAGCAGTTCGTTGATCGAGGTCTTCGAACGGGTCTGGGCATCGACCTTCTTGACGATGATCGCAGCGTACAGGCTGTACTTGCCATCCTTCGAAGGCAGGTTGCCCGGCACCACCACCGAACCGGCAGGAACGCGGCCGTAGTGCACTTCGCCGGTTTCGCGATCGTAGATCTTGGTCGACTGGCCGATATATACGCCCATCGACAGCACCGAGTTTTCTTCGATGACGACGCCTTCGACGACTTCCGAACGGGCGCCGATGAAGCAGTTGTCCTCGATGATGACCGGGCCGGCCTGCACCGGTTCGAGCACGCCGCCGATACCGACGCCGCCGGACAGGTGGACGTTCTTGCCGATCTGGGCGGCCGAGCCGACGGTGGCCCAGGTGTCGACCATGGTGCCTTCATCGACATAGGCGCCGATGTTGACGTAGGAAGGCATCAGCACCACGTTGCGGCCGATGAAGGAGCCGTGGCGCGCAACTGCCGGGGGCACCACGCGGAAACCGCCGCGTGCGAAGTCTTCGGCGGTGTAGTTGGCGAACTTGGTGGGGACCTTGTCGTAGAACTGCGGATACCCGGTGCCGGCCGACATCGGCACGTTGTCTTCCAGGCGGAACGACAGCAGGATCGCCTTCTTGACCCATTGGTTGACTTCCCATTGGCCCACGGCCTGGCGGTTGGCCACACGCAGGGTGCCATCGTTGAGGCCAGCGATCACTTCGGCCACGGCACTGCGGATGTCGGCAGGCGCGGACTTGGGGGACAGGCTGGCGCGGTCTTCCCACGCCTGATCGATGATTTGCTGAATGGACTGTGTCATGTTGATTTCTATGAACGGTTGGGTAAAAAAGGGTGGTATGCGCTCAGCGCACGGCCAATCGGTTGACGAAGGCGACGATGCGTTGCGCCGCTTCCAGGCATTCCTCGACCTCGGCCACCAGCGCCATGCGGATGCGCCCGGCGCCGGGGTTGACGCCGTGTGCCTGGCGCGCCAGGTAGCTGCCCGGCAGGACGGTGACATTATATTCGGCGTACAGGCGGCGGGCGAATTCGACATCGTCGATGTCGAGCCGCTTGCCCACATGCGCCCACAGGTAGAAGCCGGCATCGGGCAAGGCCACGTCCAGCACCTCCTGCAGCAGCGGCGTGACCTGCGAGAACTTGGTCACGTACTTGGCGATATTGTCGGCCACGTGCTGCTCGTCCTGCCAGGCCACCGCCGATGCAGCCTGGATGGACGGGCTCATGGCGGCGCCATGATAGGTACGATACAGCAGGAATTTCTTGAGGATCTCGGCGTCGCCGGCGACGAAGCCCGAGCGCATGCCTGGCACATTGGAACGCTTGGACAGGCTGGAAAACGAGATCAGGCGCGGATATTGGCCGCGGCCCAGCAACTGGGCCGCCTGCATGCCGCCCAGCGGCGGGTCGTTGTTGAAATAGATTTCCGAATAGCATTCGTCGGAGGCGATCACGAAACCATAGCGGTCCGACAGCGCGAACAGTTCCTTCCAGTCGTCCAGCGACAGCACCGCGCCGGTGGGATTGCCGGGCGAGCAGACGAACAGCAGTTGCACGCGCGACCAGACCTCGTCGGGTACCTGGCTGAAGTCGGGCGCAAAATTGCGCGCCGGGTCGGAGTTGACGAAGTAAGGCTGGGCGCCGGCCAGGTAGGCCGCGCCTTCGTAGATCTGGTAGAACGGGTTGGGGCACATCACCAGCGCCCCCGCACGGCTGGCGTCGACCACGGTCTGGGCCAGCGCGAACAGGGCTTCACGCGAACCGATGACCGGCAGGACCTGGGTCGCCGGGTCGGGGCGCGGGATCGCGTAGCGCCGCTCGAGCCAGTCGGCGATGGCGCCGCGCAGCGCCTCGCTGCCCAGCGTGGCCGGGTAGTTGGCCAGCCCGCCGAGGTTGTCCGCCAGCGCCTGCTGGATGAACGCCGGGGTCGGATGCTTCGGTTCGCCGATGCCCAGGCTGATGGGGCGATAGCCGGCCGCGGGCGTGACCCCGGCAAACAGCTTCTTGAGCTTTTCGAAGGGGTAGGGCTGTAACTGGTCGAGTAAGGGATTCACGGAGTTAGCGATTCGCGACGCGCAAAGGGAAAAGCCCCGGGGCGACAGGTCGCGCGCGTGCGACCTGTGCAAGGGGGCTGGAAAAGCTAGCGATTATACCGTCATTTGGCACCATTCATGGGCGCCTGCGGTGCGACGGGCATGACACTCTGGCATCGCAAACCGTTGCTCAGGGAGTAACAAAACCGCTCGCAAGCGGGCCGCAACGATGCTGCAATCGTAAAAAAGGGGGCGCCAGCCCGTGTATTCGACGGATAGGGTGGCAGGTCCATGGCTTAAGGTATCGACTCGCCAAATACTGAATTCGTGGGTTGACGCCTGGCACCCCCGCAGAAACCCATCCGGAGAAAAACAATGAAAAGTCTCAAAGCGCAACTGCTGTCAGCCCTGGTCGTGATGTGGGTAGGGCTGCTGGTACTGGTTGCCTGGTCCGCCATCAGCGCCCGTGGCAACATGATCGAAGAACGCAAGGATGGCCTGCGCCGGGTGGTGGAGGCGGCCAATGGCGTCGTCGCCAGCTACGTCGGCGATGTCGCCGCCGGCCGGGTATCGAAGGACGAGGCGCAGAAGCAGGCGCTCGAACGCATCGCCGCCATGCGCTACGACGGCGACAACTACCTGTTCGTGTTCGACTCGCAACCGGTGGTGCTGATGCACCCCACCAACAAGAGCGTGGTTGGCAAGAACGTGGCCGATCGCAAGGATTCCGACGGCAAGCAGTACTACGTCGAGATGGTCAACGTGGGCAAGCAGCAGAAGCAGGGCTTTGTCGAATACATGGGCCGCCTGCCCGGCGCCGACGATACCAACCGCACCCGCAAGCTGAGCTACCTGGTGCATAACGAAGCCTGGGATTGGTACCTGGTGACGGGCGTGTTCATCAACGACGTCGAAGCCCAGTTCCGCGACGACCTGTTCAAGTTGCTGGCGATCCTGCTGGTGGTGGGCGGCGTGGTGTCGGCCATGATGTTGGCCATCATCCGCCGTATCACCCGCAGCCTGGGCGGCGAGCCGGCCTATGCGGTCGACATTGCCACCCGCATCGCCGCGGGCGACCTGACCGTCAAGGTCAGTACACGCCCCGGCGACACCAAGAGCCTGTTGTATGAGATGGCATCGATGCGGGAGCGCCTGGCCACCGTGATCAAGGGTATCCACCTGGGCACCGACGCCATCGATGTGGGCGCGCGCGAGATCGCCGCCGGCAACCTCGACCTGTCGTCGCGCACCGAACAACAGGCCGGTTCCCTGGCCAGCACCGCCTCCAACATGGACTCGCTGACCTCGACGGTCAAGCAGAACGCCGACAACGCGCGCCAGGCCGGCCAGCTGGCCAATAGCGCCTCCGACATCGCCAGCCGGGGCGGGGACGTGGTCGGGCAGGTGGTGCAGACCATGGAAGGCATCACCGAGAGCTCGCGCAAGATATCCGACATCATCGGCGTCATCGATGGCATCGCGTTCCAGACCAATATCCTGGCACTCAATGCGGCGGTCGAAGCTGCGCGTGCCGGCGAGCAGGGGCGCGGCTTTGCGGTGGTGGCGTCCGAAGTGCGCAGCCTGGCCCAGCGCAGCGCCCAGGCCGCCAAGGAAATCAAGGAACTGATCGAGGACTCGGTGCAGCGCGTGGGCAGCGGCTCCGAGCAGGTGGCGCGGGCCGGGGAGACCATGGGCGAGGTGGTGGGCGCGGTGCGCCGCCTGACCGACATCGTCGGTGAAATCTCGTCTGCCTCGGAAGAGCAGCGTCACGGCATCGAACAGGTCAACCAGGCCATCGGCCAGATGGACCAGGTCACGCAGCAGAATGCGGCGCTGGTGGAACAGGCCGCCGCTGCCGC
>NZ_AKJA01000167.1 GCF_000282575.1 Herbaspirillum sp. YR522
GAATCGGTATCGGCAGCACCTCCGGCAGCGAGACCAGCGTAACCAGAAACGGTGTAACAGGTGCGGCCGTCACCATCACGGACACGCAGGCCCAGCAAGACAAAACGGGCCAAAGCGCAGAGCAGACCATCGCCTTGCTGAACCAGGATGTACGCACCGGCAAGGACAGCAGCAACACGCTGAACAAGAACTGGAACGGCGACGAACTGCGTGACGAGGTCGAGGCGCAGGCGAAGATCACGCAGGCGTTTGGACAGCGGGCGGCCAAGGCGATTGGGGACTATGCCGGCGCCAAAGAGACGGAGCTCAGACAGGCAGCAACGAAGGCTGCGCTCGGTGGAGACCAGGAATCGGCAGATAGTTTGAACGCGGAAGCGGCGAAGTGGGCTGATGGTGGTGTTTATCGAGTAGCGGCGCACGCGGCAATTGGAGCGTTGGCAGGGGGTGTCGGGGGCGCCCTGGGTGCGATGGCCAGTGCTTCTCTCATGCCCGACATTGCGACCCAGATAAAGAAGATGGAGCTACCTCAAGAGGTGGAAAGCGCATTGTCTCTGGCGGCCGCAGCCGGGCTTGGCGCAGCGGTTGGCGGTAACACAGGCGCTGCTAGCGGCTTTAATGTGGATTTGAATAATCGGCAGTTGCATCAAAGCGAATATGATTTCGCCAAGAAAAATTCCAAGCTCGTGGCACAAAAACTAAATATTAGCGAACTGGAAGCAGAAGCTCGTATCTTGGCAGAAATGCTGCGGAACTCTGATAAGCAGACTGCAGATGCTGCGGGTGCAATTCATGATTACGAGATAATCAGTTTGGTCGGCTGCAAAATGCTGAATTGCAATGGCTATAAAGACGACACGCAGTACGCTAATCACGATTACAACTCAGAGTTTATTTTAGTAAATGAAAATGCATACCGCTTGGCGCAAGGTAACCTTGGTATAGGGGTAAGTGATCAAGAATTTCGTAAGCAGAATATTATTTCAGAACGAATTGGGAAGGGTGCCTTGGCTCTTACCGGATGTGCTTTAGCGGGACCAACCGTATGTCAATCGGCCTTTAAAGGATTAGGTATGACATTTGGTTTTGGCTATTTAACCGGCACTGAAGTCACAACAGTTGGCGTCATCGGCGGGGCCTATGGTGCTGTATTGAGCGGCTTGTATGCTAAAAATCTAGCATTGTGGGCGGGCGGTACGAATTCTTTTATGCAAAGTTCTACGCTCTTTGCAACAAAGACGGGAAGTGTTTTTGGAGCAAAACAAGTTGGAGTTAACTTCGGTAATGCGGCAAATTTAGGTGGCTCAATTGATCCGCTGTTCGATCCTTCAACAAATCCTTGGTGGGGATTAAGAAATCTCTTAAATTTAGTACAGGAAAAACAATGAGTCTCGAATTTGGAATTATCTCCATAATTCTATTATCACTATTTGTTACTTATATTCTTTTCGGTCAAAAGGTAGAAAACTCATTTCGTGATAAGTTTTTTTATTGGCTTAAGTCCACCATCTTTTCAGCGTTTTTTTTATTTCTTTGGTTTGGGTATAAGGGGCCGGACGGGTTTACCTGGGTTAGCTTTTTGATGAGTTTGGGCTTGTCGGGTCTATTTGCGCTATGTCGTTCTCAGATTGGCGCGGGGTGACCAAGCATCGGCCCGGAATGAAGATATGTAATGACCCAGCCAAACCTGCTCACTTCATGCGGCTAACGCAAATGCCTCAGCCGGGGTCTTCATACCAAGGGCCTGATGCGGCCGCTGGTTGTTGTAAAAGCCAATC
>NZ_AKJA01000168.1 GCF_000282575.1 Herbaspirillum sp. YR522
CGGCTGGCCGCCGGTGTCCGGGGCCAGGCGCAACAGGACCGCGCGCACCAGCGGCGGCGTCGCCAGGTCGAACGGCAGGCTGGCCTGGCGCTGGATCTCACGCTCGAGCTCGACCTGCTGGCGCGCTGCGTCGTGATGCCGCAGGTCCACCACCTGCAGCTGGCCGGCACCGGCGGCGGCGATGCTGGCAAACGGTTCGCCCTCGTCGTCCTCGTGGTAACCGGTGCGCAGGATCTCGTGGCGCGCAATCAGGGCCTGCAGGCTCCGTTGCAACGCCGTTTCGTCCAATTGACCGTCCAGTTGCAGGGTGGTCGTCATGTTGTAGGCGGCCGACGCTCCCTGCAGCCGGTCGACCAGCCACAGGCGCTGTTGCATCGGCGACAGCGGCATGCGTGGCTGGCGCGGGACGGCCTGCAGTTCCAGCGCCTGCAACGCCGCCGCCGGTGCCTGTGCCAGTTGCGCTGCCAGGGCCTGCAGCACCGGCGTGGCAAACAGCATGCGCAAGCTCAGTGCCGATTGCGGATCGCGGGCGCGCCAGCGCGCCAGTACACTGGTGGCCAGCAGCGAGTGCCCGCCCAGGGCGAAGAAGTTGTCCTGGCGCCCGACACGCTCGATGCCCAGCACCTCCTGCCAGATCGCCGCCAACTGCTGCTCGATCTCGCCCACCGGTTCGGCATACGCCGCTTCGCTGCCCCGCTCCACCGCCGGCAAGGCCTTGCGGTCGATCTTGCCGTTGGTGCTCAAGGGCAGCCGGGGCAACTGCACCATCGCCGCCGGCACCATGTATTGCGGCAGGCGCTGGCCCAGTGCTGCGCGTACCGCCCTTTCATCGATGCCCTCGCCCGCCACGTAGGCCACCAGCAGCTGGC